>DFZL01000046.1 GCA_002382705.1 Geobacter sp. UBA4057 | reverse complement strand
GTCCATGATGCTGCGAGGGTGAATATCCTTGCGCTTGATGAAAGTTTCACAGGTTTCAAGGGTTGTTTCGCCTCCGTTTTGTTCTGCCGGTTGAGGTTCTTGCAAAAGTCATAAAAGCTGCCATTCCCGAGGTAGTTTCCATCCGGAGTTTCCGGATGGAAACGAGATAAGCGATCGGGAAAAAGAGTCGTCACCCTGCGCGAAGTCGCAGGGTCTACAGGAAACATCATCGAGCTCTTCAGATGGATTCTGCGACTACGCTTCGCTCCGCGCAGAATGACAGTATTCTGGATGCCTGATAGAATCATTCGGGGATGACACCCTTTTTGCAAGAGCCTCTCAAGATTGACAAATATAACTGCTCATTCCCCTTTCACACAGCTGTTCAGATGGCCGAGCAATATTCAGCAGGGTCATGATCCTCGGCTTCATTCAGCTCGACAGGGCAACTCCCATTACGGAAATAAAGACGCATCGCTGTTACCGCCTTGAAAGCCGTAACAATAGAATCTTTAGCCGTTTTTTCATCACATTTCTCATAGGCCTTCCTGAGAGCCTCAATCGCAATTTTTGCAAGAGAATTCGCGTTGATATTTCTGGAATCCATTTTTATCTCTCCATTTCAGATTTTTTTTCACGCTTCACATGCCGCAACAGACTCGCGGAGAGTAGCAAATGGTAGTCACAGCCAGGTTTCATAAGGGAAAATTATCCGTTACATAGCTTTCATCCGGAAACTCCGGATGAGAAACAGTAGGTTTCCAATCCGGAAAGCGGGGATTTTTTCTTCTGACAAGGAAATCGAGGATTTGCGCGGAGGCGTACAGATGTACGCCGCACAAGAAAATCCGAAGATTGACGCCGTAAGGGGGAAAAAGCGCCTTTTCCGGATGGAAACTAGTTCATAACCGGTGTGGAATATTGTTCACAATCAAAGAAAATTCTTCACCCTCCCATCAGAAAGAAAATGCGTAAAAGCTGAAAAAACTGAAAATTCATACAGTTGAAGCATAAGAATAACTGGCACAAATATTGATGTCCTCTTTCTGGAATGCAAAACAGATCGATCGGAGAAAACAGATGAGAAACAAAAAAGCGTTAACCGTTATTCTTCTGCTTGCAGCAGCATCACTTATCGTAACCCTCGCATTTCGCGTAGACGCAGGAGCATCTGCCGATTCGGTCGCGGTATTGAAAACGGAAGGGGTGACCTGCGGAAATTGCATAGGCAGGGTATCTGGGACCTTGGAGGGGATGGCCGGAGTCGCCGGGACAGAAATTGACCCGGTACAGGGACGTGTATTCATATTGTATGATACAAGAACTACAACTCCTGAAAAGCTCGCGGAAAAAATCAGTGAAACCGGCTATCGCAGCACGGTTTCAGAAGTCATGTCGCCTGAACAGTTCAAACGCGTGACAGGAAAAAACGCTGGTGAAATCATATTTTCAACGGCCGGCTGCGGGGGGTGCGGAGGTGGAGCTTCACGCTGCGGGATGAAAAACAAAACTGACAGGGAGATTTAAAATGACAGGGAAAAAGTTGAGACGGAGCATCTCCGGAATAATTGCAGTTGCGATCCTGGCAATCGGAGTTGTCGCCGCGTACCCCTTCTCTTTCGGAAAATACGAGAAGGTCAAGGCAATTAATGGGGTATTTGCCATATCAACTGCCAAACTCTCAGATGGCAATGCCCATTTCTATAAGTTCGGGGATGGCGGCAAGGATATCGCCTTCTTCGTGGTAAAAAGCGCGGACGGCAGCTTCAAGGCCGCATTTGACGCTTGCGACGCCTGCTATAAATCGAAAAAGGGGTACGAAAAACAGGGAGACAAGATGAACTGCAGAAACTGCAACCAGAAGTTCGCCATCGGCAGACTCGGCCCCAATGCCACCGGCGGGTGCAACCCTGGTTACCTCCCAACCAACTCTCCGGCGGCGAGCAGGAACGAGTGGCCATTGCCCGTGCTATGATCAACGATCCCCATATCCTCCTGGCGGACGAGCCGACCGGCAACCTGGACTCTCGCACCGCCGGCGAGGTCATGACCCTGTTCAGGGAGTTGAACAGCGCTGGCCAGACCATCATCATGGTCACCCACAACCCTGAGATCGGCAGCCAGAGCGACCGGACCATAATCCTCAAGGACGGGAGGGTTGTGAATTGTTGAAAGCTGCGCTATAAAACAGAGATGAAACCATTTCTGCTCCGCGTTCTCCTTCTGGCATTTTCCATCCTCGGCATCAGCCTGCTTCACTATTTTACTCCCCTGCATCTGCATTACCTGCACGACATCTTCCAACGTTTCTATTATCTCCCTGTAATCCTCTCCTCTCTCTGGTTCGGCTTCCGTGGCGGCCTGGCCTGCGCTCTGGCGGTGAGCGTAGTCTATGCTCCGCACATCCTCTTCCAGTGGGGCGAAGGGTTCGCGCTCGGGATGGAGAAATATCTGGAGATCGTCATGTATAACGTCGTCGGAGGGATCACCGGCCTGCTGGCACAGCGGGAACAGAGCCGCAGCCGCGAGTTGCAGCGCACCGCAGAGGGGCTGGAAGAATCATATCGCAATCTCCGGGAAAATTCTGAACGGCTTATAGCGATCGAAGAGCAACTTCGCCGATCGGAGCGCCTCTCCACACTGGGAGAGATGGCTGCGGTGCTTGCTCATGAGATCCGGAACCCGCTCGGCTCCATCCGGGGAACGGCTGAAATATTGAGGGACGACTACCGTCCGGGTGATTCAAAGTATGAATTCATCGAAATCCAGATAAAAGAGACAGAACGCCTGAACCGGGTGGTGGAAGATTTTCTCAGACTGGCCAGGCCTCAGGCCGTAGTGCCTTATCCATGCTCACTGCGGGACGAGCTGGAGATGATACTGATTCTGGCCGCCAAAAACGCTAACGACTGCAAGGTACATCTCTCCATGCATCCGCAGCTGAAATCGCTTGATATCATCGGGGACGGAGAAAAACTGCGCCAGGCCTTTCTCAACATCGTCATAAACGCCATACAGGCAACCCCCGTCGGCGGCAGCGTAACAATCTCGGCCTCCCTTTCCGACAGCACTTGTGTGATTCGTTTCAAAGACACCGGCCCCGGTATACCACCGGAAATTCGCGAACGCATCTTCGAGCCGTTCTTCACCACCAAACGGGACGGCACCGGCCTCGGACTTGCCATTACAAAGAAGATCATCGAGGCCCACGGCGGGACGCTTGAAGCCGAGAGCGAGGTCGGCACTGGGACTACGATAGTGGTGAGGCTGCCGGCAAGCTGACTCCATTCTGAATCCATGACCCCTTCATTCAGCTTGCGCCCCCCCTCATGCTTGACTGTTTCCAAGATAGTTTCAATCCGGAAACTTCCGGCAAGAAACAGTCTGTTTCCGATCTGGAAACAAATGGACTCCTGTGAAACCAGCCATTCTCATAATCGACGGCATCAGAAGGCACACCCCTGCTCTGATGGAGACATCCGTGGTTTGCAGATTCTGGCGATTTGATTGACACTGCCCGGGATAAAAGTGTATACACAATCAGGCTTCCGGTTCACCTGCTTCGCCTCTCCTACGGATTTAACAGATGGAAAGGTGTCCGGTTCTCCAGGCATCTCATATATAGAAAATACTGCACAGAGGAGGAAAATAATGATCGAAGCATACCTTCAGCATGAAGCAGAACGAGCAAAACAGTGGATACCACCATTGCCGCTTAATCCGGAGCAGACTTCCGGGCTTTGCGAACTCCTCACTGATCCCCCAAAGGGGAGAGAAGAGTTTCTCCTTGACCTTATCAGGAATCGTGTCTCCCCCGGGGTTGATCCTGCCGCCAAGGTAAAAGCGGAATTTCTGTCTGAAATAGTAAATGGCAGCAAAAAGTCGCCCCTTATCGATGCCGTTGCAGCTATCCGCATGCTCGGCACGATGATAGGCGGCTACAACGTGACTCCCCTGGTCTTGGCTCTTAAAGACGAGAAGCTTGCCGATGAAGCGGCATGCGCCCTCTCCGGAATCACTCTTGTCTACGACGCTTTCGATGAAATCGCTAAGCTTGCGAAGTCTGGCAACCGCGGGGCTTCAAAGGTAATGAAGTCGTGGGCGGACGCTGACTGGTTCCTCCACCGAAAAGGTGTCCCTGACATTATTAAAGTCAAGGTTTACAAAGTAGACGGTGAAATCAACACCGATGACTTCTCACCCGCCGGGGATGCCTGGAGCCGCCCGGACATCCCGCTTCATGCGCTTGCCATGGGGAAAACCCGCTTCAGGGATGGTCTCGCAACTATCGCAGAATTCAGGAAACAGGGGTATCAGGTTGCCTTCGCAGGCGACGTCGTAGGGACGGGATCATCGAGAAAATCTGCCTGCAACAGCCTCCTCTGGGCTATCGGAGAGGAAATCCCCTGTGTTCCGAACAAAAAGACTGCCGGCGTCATCATAGGCGGAGTTATAGCGCCTATCTTTTTCAACACAGCCCAGGACTCCGGAGCGCTCCCGATAAAAGCCGACGTGACAGGGATGAAGACAGGCGATGTGATAATAATAGACACTAAAAACGGGGTCATCACCGATGAATCCGGGAACAAGCTCTCCACTTTTTCACTGACTCCCGACACACTGGCTGACGAATATCGCGCAGGTGGCCGCATCCCGCTGATAATCGGACGCTCTGTGACAGAAAAAGCGCGCAGGGCTCTCGGCCTCGGACAGTCTGACGTATTTACAATTGCGGTGAATCCTGTTCCGGTTGACGGTCAGGGGTATACTCTGGCGCAGAAAATGGTCGGTATGGCGTGTGGTCTTCCGGGTGTTCTCCCTGGCGCGGCGTGCGAGCCTAAAATGACCACTGTAGGCTCTCAGGATACAACAGGGCCCATGACGGCTGACGAATTGAAAGAGCTCGCCTGCCTGAAATTCCAGACTCCGATGTTCATGCAGTCTTTCTGCCATACAGCGGCATACCCGAAGGCCGCAGATGTGAAGATGCACAAGACGCTGCCAGATTTCATCGCCGAGCGCGGGGGAGTAGCTCTCCGTCCAGGCGACGGCGTAATACATTCGTGGCTTAACCGGCTCCTGCTTCCGGATACCGTAGGGACAGGCGGCGATTCTCACACAAGATTTCCGATAGGGATCTCTTTCCCGGCCGGCTCCGGCCTGGTCGCCTTTGCCGGAGCGATGGGATTCATGCCGCTTGACATGCCTGAATCGGTGCTTGTCCGTTTCAAGGGCAAATTCAATCCGGGGATAACCCTTCGCGACGCCGTAAATGCGATCCCTTACCAGGCTATCAGGGAGGGGCTCCTCACCGTGCCGAAGAAAAACAAGAAAAACGTATTCAATGGTCGCATACTTGAAATGGAGGGGCTTCCAGACCTTACGGTGGAACAGGCTTTCGAGCTTACCGACGCGGCGGCCGAGCGTTCCGCCGCAGCCGGGTGCATAGAGCTTTCGGAAAAATCAGTTGCCGACTACCTTCGCTCGAACGTGGCGCTCATGAAGAAACTGATTTCTGATGGATACAAGGATTCGGATACTCTCCGGAACAGAATCAGGGATGTGGAAAAATGGCTCGAAAAACCGACTCTTTTGAAGGCGGACAAAAACGCCTCATATGCCGCGGTCATAGAAATTGACCTCTCTGAAATAAGAGAACCGGTTGTTGCCTGTCCGAATGACCCGGATGACGTGAAACTACTCTCCGAAGTCGCCGGCACCCCGGTACAGGATGTATTCCTCGGCTCCTGCATGACGAACATAGGGCATTTCCGCGCTGCTGCGGAGATATGGAGAGGCAGCAGATTCAATCCGGCAGTGCGCACATGGATATGTCCGCCGACAAGGATGGATCAGCAGCAGTTGAAGGATGAGGCCTATTTTTCGGTCTACAGCGCATTCGGTGTGAGAATAGAGATAGCCGGCTGTTCGCTCTGCATGGGGAATCAGGCGCGTGTCCCTGACGGAGTTACGGTCTACTCAACATCGACAAGAAATTTTGACGACAGAATGGGGGACGGGGCAAAGGTTTTCCTCGGATCCGCAGAGCTTGGGGCGGTTTCCGCGCTTCTTGGAAAACTGCCGACGACAACCGAATATATGAAATTCTACAATGAGAAAATAGAGCCTAACAGGGAGAAGATTTACAGATATCTGCAATTTGATGAAATGCCTGAATACCGGTAGAGTGCATCCGGCAGTGTGATCTATTGTCAGAAAAGACCCGTCAGAGCTGGCGGGTCTTTTCGGTTTTTGCAGACATTTCCAGACGATTGCCGCATGGATCGATCATGCGTATGAGGTGAAAATGTTTCTGATTCAGCTTCTTCTTCCGCTTTATGACAACAGCGGAATCGGTTTCCCGCACAAGAATTTCGAAACCCTTCGTGATGAGCTGGCCGAGCGGTTCGGCGGAGTAACAGCTTTTCTCCGCTCCCCGGCGCAGGGGTTATGGAAGGCAAGCGAAACGGCTCCGGTGCATGACGATATAGTTATCTACGAGGTAATGACAGAAAGTCTAGAGAGGAAATGGTGGGAGAGTTACAGGAAGAAGCTTGAAGCAGATTTCAGGCAGAATCTGGTGATAATCCGGGTTAATGAGATAGAGCTTCTTTGAAACCATTTCCGGACGGAAACTATTTGATGCAGACTTTTCTTACCTCCTTCAAATCGGTAACCCCCTGTATCGTCTTCAGTATTCCGTCCTGCTTCAGGGTAGTCATCCCGTCATCAATCGCCTGTTTTCTTATGCTTTCTATTTCCGATTTATGCTTTATGAGCGCTTTCATGGCGTCTGTCCCTTCAAGGAGTTCGTGCAGACCACATCTCCCCTTGTAACCGATGTCCCCGCATTTGGAGCAGCCTACTGCCCGGTAGAGCTTTATTGTTGACGGATCTATGCCGGTCTTCCTGAACTCTTCCGTTCCATATTCGTAAATAAGCTCATCGAGCTCCTCTTTTCCGGGTCTGTATTCCTCCCTGCAACTGGAGCAGAGGCGTCTGGCAAGACGCTGGGCAAGGATGCAGAGCAACGCATCCGAAAAGCTGAAAGGGTCAAGCTCCATGTCGAGCAGACGGGTTATGGTCTCTGGGGCCGAATTTGTATGAAGCGTGGAGAACACAAGGTGGCCGGTAAGAGATGATTCCACCGCTATTTCGGCCGTCTCCTGGTCGCGCATCTCTCCGACCATGATAACGTCAGGGTCAGCCCGAAGAAATGATCTCAGAGCGGCTGCAAATGTAAGCCCTATTTTCGGGTGAACCTGCAGCTGCCGCAATCCTTTCTGTGTAATCTCGACCGGGTCTTCAGCCGTCCATATCTTGGTTTCAGGCGTATTGATCACCGAGATTGCGGAGTGAAGGGTAGTAGTCTTGCCAGAACCGGTGGGGCCTACGACCAGAATGAGCCCGTACGGCTGTTTTATGCATTTTTCAAGCACTTCCTCATTGTGCCTGGTCAGCCCGAGCGTATTGAAAGGGAGGGCGGACTCGCCTGAGGCGAGAATACGCATCACAACATCTTCAAGCGAGCCTGCGGTCGGAACAGTTGCAACACGCAGCTCGATGTCAAGTGGCCCGAATTTCTTGAAATCTATCTTGCCGTCCTGCGGCTTTCTCCTCTCGGAGATGTCAAGGCCGCTCATGATCTTTATTCTTGACGGGATCGCATACTTGTATTTGTACGGTATCTTCTGGTAGACCTTGCAGCGTCCATCTATCCTTATCCTTACCTGGACATCTTCCTTGCCCGGGTAAGGCTCGATATGGATATCGGAAGCTTTCCCCTTGACAGCGTCAATTATGATCTTGTTCACCAGCTGGACGATTACGCTGTCCTGTTCCGAAACCTTCTGCGATTCATTTTCAACCTCCGGCTCATCTGTAGAATCGAGCTTGCTGATCAGATCGTTGATGCTGCCGTTGTCTGCAAAGGTAGACGCTCCCCTGTTGTAGAAGAGATTTATGCAGCTCTGGATATCGTCGCGGAATGCCCCGACAGTGCTGATTCGCTTGTATTCCGGAAAAACGAATTTTATGGTGTCGTGCCTGGCCAGATCGGTCGGGTCGTCCATTGCGACATGAAGGATGCCGTTCTCTGCTTTTATCGGAACCCAATGCTCCTTTGCAAGTCTTTCCGGCTTCACTCTTTTCAGAAGCTCCTGATCCGGAAGAGGTTGTGCAGGATCGTATGCTATGAATTCAGCGCCGAAATATAAGGAGAGATTTTTCGCCATCTCCTCCCGCGGTACGTTGAATTCGTCAATCAGAACATGATCAAGCCCTTTTTTCGGGGTATCTATGTGAGCAGAAGCCTTTTCCAGAATTTTATCGTTTATTAACCCCTTGTCCAGCAGGTAGTTGTAACGGGTCTTCTGCCTTATCACCTTTGTAGTCGCCGAGAGGCGGTATATGTTGTGAATGGCTATCGTAAGCGAGGAGGAGAGTTCAATCGCGTACCCTACATCGAGATCGCTGAAAGGGGTATTGTCAAGCTTGTTGATTACCTGTATCACTCCGATAAGGTTTTTCTGGAACTTCATCGGAACGCATAGCACCTGCCTTGTCGTGAAGCCGCTTTTCTTGTCCCAGCTGTCGTCAAACCTCAGGTTGCAGCCGATCCGTTTCAGCTCTTCCTGGTCATAGGCGTTTTTAACATTGATGATTTCTCCGGTGATGGCGCAGTAGCCGGAAAGACTGTTGTCGCTGATAGGGATTATGATCTGTGTGATTTCGGAGCCGCTCTTGACCTTGGATATCAAGAGGTTACGTTTTGAATCGGCCAGATATATCGTGATCCGCTCTGCATTGAAAAGTCCGGCTATCGTCTCTTTTATGTTGATCAGGATAGTGTTGAGATTATCGGCAGAGTGGATTTCACTGATTTTATCCATCATGCGTTTTCGATATTCAAGCTGCTGCGCGATTGTGTCGCTGTCATGTGGCATGGCATAATCTCCGTAAAAGGAGTATGTGAGAATTTTGTAAGATTACCATATTCGCCTGATTTAACAAGCAATAACTGAAAGCAATGACTTAAAGAATCCTTTGATTGTCTGCAACTAGCTGTTACAATCTGCCATCTTTGAAAGAAAATATTAAATGCGAGGTTAAAAATGAAATCTCTTATTGTTACCCTTGCCATCATGCTTGTACTCCCCTTTTCGCTTTTTGCGGCGGATGCCGGAGTTGTCACCGGCTTGAAGGGGGATGTCTTCTTCCGGGCAAAGACGGGTCTCCCCTATTCGCCGCTAAAAAAAGGTGGGGCCATAAAGGATGGGAACTGGATCAGAACCGGTGAAACAGGGTGGGCCGAGCTTACGCTGCCGGACAAAAGCAGGTTCACTCTTTCCAATAATACAGAGTTTGAAGTGACCCGGTTTTTGCTCGACAACAGCAGAAGAGAGGGGAATTTCAAGCTTCTTCAGGGGAAGTTGAGGGCATCGGTGGTAAAGCTTGCTGGAAGACAGAGCGGCATGACCGTTAACAGCGGCACTGCCGTGGCGGGGATTAAAGGGACGGAATTTCTCATGCTCTCGCATGGTCCGGCCAACGTTTTTTTTGGAAATGAAGGGGTGGTAGCTGTTTCAGGAGATCCGAAAGGGGTGAACCGGCCGCTCCTGGCGGGGACAATGACACAGAACACCAGGGGATTCGCCCCTGCGGAGGTGACGCCGGTAGAGCCAGGCACGCCGCTTGCGGAGGCCAAAGGTATATTTGACAGGGTGACAGCGGCGGAACCCCCGGATGAATGGACAGATTCCGGACGCATAGGGGAAATCATAGCCAGGTGGAACATAAACAGGGCTGCATATCTGGCTGACTCCGGAAAATATGACGAGGCTCTCCTTGTTCTGCAGATAGCGCTGGATCTTTCAACTAACGCCGATATAAGGAGCGACGCTCATCTGGCAAGAGGATCGGTTTATGCGAGATATCTTGGAAATCCGGAACTGGCTCTGGCCGAAAATCTCCTGGTTCTTGAGGAGTACCCGGGCCTGCCGCAGACCGAGACCGCGCTTTTCAATGTCGGCCAGATTCTTGCTGAAAGCGGGTTCACCTTTCAGGCCAGAAACAGATTCAAGCAGTATCTCCGTGAATATCCGACAGGGAAGCAGAGGGGGAATGTTGAAACTCTGCTCCGGGCTCTGGATAATCCGGAATACGGCAGATGATGAACAAGAAACTCTTCTTTCTCCTCTTCGGCATCATCTCCGCTTCAGTTTCGTTTCTGCTTTACAAGCATGCGAATCCGGTGATGCAGCATGTCGATTTCAGACTTAAGGACAACCGTTTTCTGCTCCGCGGCGCTATCAGGCCTGGAGACGATGTGGTCATTGTCGCGATAGATTACCGGAGCATAAAGAATATCGGACGCTGGCCATGGTCAAGGGAGACTACGGGGAAGCTTGTTGAAAATCTCTCGGGATACTACGGGGCGAAAGTTGTCGCGCTTGATATTGTTTTTTCGGAAAAGCAGAATGACAGTGCCGATATTGCTCTGGCGAAATCCATCAGCAGGTCAGGCAATGTGGTAATGGGTTATTTTTTTCGCGAAGAGAAGGGGGAAAACGCTTCGGGCAGAATACCGGCCGAGCTTGAAAAAAGCAGGATAAAGCTTCTAAGAATCGCAGAGGGGACAGAGAGCATCCCTGTCAGGGAACTCAACGGAATTGACACCAATATTCCTCTGATAGCCTCAAGCGCCAATGATTTCGGCTTTTTCAACTCTTTTCCGGACTCTGACGGATTATACCGGCGATCTGTGCTTGTTCTCATGTTCAACGGCGAACTATTCCCCTCACTGGCGCTTGAAGCGCTCAGTTCGTATCTCGGTTCAGACATCATGATCGACATAAAAAAATGGGGCGTTGATTCCCTGTTTATAGGGGATGTGATGTTGACTCCCCGCGAAGACGGAGCCATGTCGCTCAACTACTACGGGCATGCCGGCACCTTCAGGACGATATCAGCCGAACAGATAATAAACAAACGCCTCCCTCATGACGCCTTGCGTGGGAAAATATGCCTGATAGGCGCAACGGAGATGGGGATTTATGATCTGAGA
This sequence comes from Geobacter sp. UBA4057, assembly GCA_002382705.1. Classification (GTDB taxonomy): domain Bacteria; phylum Desulfobacterota; class Desulfuromonadia; order Geobacterales; family Pseudopelobacteraceae; genus UBA4057. The sequence goes on along the minus strand of DFZL01000046.1, from coordinate 82,375 downwards.
CCTATGCCTTTTGATGCGACTTTTCCTGGTGTCGAAAATCATGCGACCATGATAGCGAATGTGCTTGAAAAGCGCTCCCTTAAATATGACAGCATAACCAGTGAGATGGAGATAGCCTGCATCACGGCTCTTCCTCTGTTGCTTGCCGCTCTCCTCGCATTTGTTCCGGGCTCCTTCGCAGGCATGGGCATGCTCGCCGCGTTTACCCTCTCTTTCGCTCTCTTTAACTACCAGATGTTCAACCTGTTTTTTCGGGATATAACCATTCTTTACCCGCTCGTCGGGATGGCCTTGACCTACATTGGGTGTGAAGCGTGGAGAAACCTGGTTGTCCAGCGGAAGGGGAGGCAGTTGAAGAAGGCTTTTTCAAGCTATGTCTCACCTGACCTTGTCAAGCAGATTGAAAGGGACCCGGATAAACTCGTTCTTGGCGGCGAACAGCGCGAGCTGACGATTCTCTTTTCGGATATAAGAGGTTTTACTACCGTATCTGAAAGTTTGAATCCACAGGAGCTTGTAACGCTTCTGAATGAGTATCTCACGCCGATGACCCGGATAGTTCTGGATGAGCAGGGGACACTTGACAAGTTTATCGGCGATGCCGTTATGGCTATATACAACGCGCCGCTGGATGTTCCTGGACATGCCGCGCATGCCTGCTCTACCGCCATAAGGATGCTTGAAGAGCTGAAATTGCTCAACCGCGGGTTTCAGGTTCGAGGGATGAATGCAATAGATATAGGGATAGGGATCAATACAGGCGCGGCGGTTGTAGGAAACATGGGGGCGGATATAAGATTTGACTATACCGCAATAGGAGACGCTGTTAATCTTGCATCCAGGCTCGAAGGGCTTAACAAGTTTTACGGTACTCATATTCTTGCAAGCGAGGATACAAGAAACCTTGTGAATGATGCGAGATTCGTCTTCAGGGAAGTTGATCTGGTAAGGGTGAAAGGGAAACATAAACCTGTCTTGATATATGAACTGATGATTGAGAATTTTGAAATTCTCGAACGTTTCAAAGAGGGGCTTGGCTCTTATCGCCGTCAGGAGTTTGAAACCGCCCGCGGAATTTTCACGGATATTGCCGACAGATACGGCGATGGCCCATCCAGGCTTTATCGAGACAGATGTTCCGAATATCTTGAAACACCCCCTGGCGCTGAATGGGAGGGGATTTATACGGCAAAGAGCAAATAGTTCCGATTCTGGGAAATTGAATGAACAGAGCGAAAATGAAAGGTTGACGAAATGCGTAAAGAATCGATCAGATTTCTGGAAAAACTGCTGGCCGCCCCCAGCCCATCCGGTTACGAACAGCCGGCACAGAGGATTTTCCGCGAGTATGTGTCACAGTTTGCAGATGAGGTGACTACAGATGTAATGGGAAACGTTTATGCCAGGATATGCGGGAAGGGAGAGAGCGTGCCGAGAGTCATGATTATCGGGCATACTGACGAAATCGGCCTTCAGATCAAATATATCGATGACAGGGGATTCCTCTATTTTTCACCTGTTGGCGGGGTTGACGCCCATCTCACCCCGGGTAAAAGAGTTCATGTGCATACCTCTAACGGCGCAATACCTGGCGTTATAGGGAAAAAACCGATACATCTGATGGATACTAAGGACAGGGAAACCGTCGTAAAACTGGATGCTCAGTATATAGACATCGGGGCAAAAGACGGAAAAGAAGCGAAAAAAATGGTAAGGACAGGGGATGCGGTCACTTTTGAAAGCGCTTTCTCGAGGCTTGCCAACGACCGTGTCTCCTCTCGCGGTTTTGATGACAAGGCGGGCTGTTTCGTGGTTGCTGAAGTTCTTCGCCTTGTCAGAAGTTCTGGCAAAAAAATTCATGCAGATCTGTATGGCGTTTCGTCAGTTCAGGAGGAGATAGGCCTCCGAGGCGGCACCACAAGCAGTTATAAGGTGAATCCTGATGTCGGAATATGTGTTGAAGTTGATTTTGCGACTGACCAGCCTGATGTCGAAAAAAAACATAATGGCGAGGTTTCACTCGGCAAAGGACCGATTCTCGCACGCGGAGCCAATATAAATCCGTATCTCTTTAATCTCCTTGAAAAAAGCGCTGCGGAGGAGAAAATCAGCGTGCAGCATACTGCGGCGCCACGCGGAACCGGCACAGACGCAAATGTCATGCAGATTTCAAGAAACGGTGTTGCTACAGCGCTTGTGAAGATCCCGCTTCGTTACATGCACACCCCTGTCGAAACCGTTTCGCTTTCGGATATCGAGAATGCCGCAAAACTAATTGTCGCGACGCTGGGAAAGATCGTTTCCAGAGAAGAGTTTATTCCTCTCTGAAATACTGACGGCGGGCATGGCTTGCAGGAACAGGCAAACCTGCTTTTTGCCGGCGTCAAGTATCAAAAAAGCATGAATTTCAAGGGAGCACCTTGTGAATAATAAAGAGAGATTTGCGGTCAGAGGGGCTATGCTCCTGATCATATCCGCATCTGTGTTCGCGGCATGCAATCATGACAACGGAATATCAGTGCTGAATCTTGTTCCACTTAAATCCGGCACCAGTGAAATAACCCAGGCTGCGGTTTCATCCGCTGGCAGCGCATTACCGGTTCAGTTACAGAGCAGCAGTTCCTCTGCAGCTAATATCCCCCCGAAAATCAAATACAACGCGGGAGAAAGTCCGGAGTACGCAAAGAACATGGGGTGGCCGGTCAAAACTCCTCCTCCTCTGAACGGCTCCATACTCCCTGGAAAACGGATCGTGGCGTATTACGGCAACCCGTTATCAAGAAAGATGGGGGTTCTCGGAGAATTTCCGAAAGACGAGATGCTGGCAAGATTAAAAGGAGAGATTGCAAAATGGGAAGATGCCGACCCCTCTTTGCCGGTTCAACCTGCGCTGCATCTGATTGCCGTGGTTGCGCAGGGGAGCCCGGGCAAGTCCGGAAAATACAGGATGGTGGTTCCTGACGCGGATGTGGCCAAGGTTTACGAATGGGCCAAAGAGATGGGGGCGCTCATGTTTATAGATATCCAGACCGGACATGACGATATCAGGGCTCTTCTGCCACGTTTTGAATGGCTTCTTAAAAATAGGGACGTGCATCTTGGGATTGACCCTGAGTTCAATCTTGCCTCCAGCGGGAAAGTTCCTGGAAAAAAGATCGGAACGTATGATGCGTCTGATATAAATTATGTGTCATCTTATCTGGCTGAGCTTGTAAAGAGGGAGAATCTTCCACCCAAGATACTTGTCGTGCACAGATTCACCCGCAATGGGGTGACAAACGCAAGAAAAATAGTCTTAAGGCCTGAAGTGCAGATCGTAATACATATGGACGGGTGGGGAGCGCCATGCCTCAAGAGGGATTCCTACAAGGATTATGTGGTTGCAGAACCTGTACAGTATACCGGTTTCAAGCTCTTCTACCACAATGACACCAAAAAGGGGGACCCTTTGATGAAACCTGAAGAGGTGTTGAAACTCAAGCCTGAACCGCTATACATACAGTATCAGTGAATTTCATGAAGGTGCTGACCAACTTGTTTTCATCCGGAAAGGGCGCTTTTCCTTACTGACGGAGCCAATCTCATTTTTTATTCGATTCATCGTCAACTCCGAACATCAGATGCCTTGCGATTGTCCATGCGATTTTTCCCGCGCTGTTCCTGTCGTTGTTGAAACAAAGGTCATAGTAGTTGCTGTCATGAGCGTCACGCCCGAGAAAACTCATGGTGAAATGATCCCGCTCCTTCTGCCTTTTTTTGATCATATCCGCAGCTTCATCCTCTGAGATATTCATTCTCCTGACAATCGAGGCATTTTTGAACTTATCGGACGCATACAGCCTGTAATGGCGGCAGTTGGAGAGATGCGCCGTTATGATTGCTGCCCCGCGCCCTACTATGATCACATTTCCGTCAGAGGCGAGTGACAGGATCAGGCTTGCAAGTGATCTGAACCTGTCTCTGTCGGTCTTCCAGCGTGGTGAAAAAGTAGCCAGGACTTCGTCAAGAAATCTGTTCTTCTCACCCAATGAGCGAATAATCTCTTCAGAGACATGCTCTCTCCTTGAAACTTCCTCTAGAAGCGCCTTGTCCATCACCATCCATTCAACGCCGGTTTTTTTTGCCAGTATCCCGGACAAAATCTCCGCTACCGGGTAGGCTTCACATCCGAATTCCCTCGAAAGTGTAACAGTAGAGGGGGAGCTGTCCTTTTGCCCCATGACGGATGTTTTGATTCTCTGTTTGCGGTTATGTTCCTCGAAAGCTGCAATGCGCCTGTCCACTGACGGAATAAGAAGATTGGCTGACATTTCATATCACCTCCGCGTTTATTTTTAACAGGATAGGCTCTTGCAAAAAGGGGGGCATCCCCGAATTATTCTATCGGGGATCCAGCTTTTTAAGACAGTTGAAAAAGTGGATTCCCGATTACGCGCTTCGGGAATGACATCTTTTATCTCTTTTTCAAGAACCTCGGGAGTATAAAAATGCCTTTTTTGGAGGCAGAAGCTTTTTTTTAAGGCAGATTGAATATTGAATTCCTGACATTGCTGGGCATTTTATGGAAATGCGTGTTCCATCCGGAATTGATGAGGTTTTACATTTTTTTGAATTATACCTGCTCTAAACGGCTTTTACACTGAATTTAAAGCTTTTTCACTTTTGATTGAAACGGCGGCTCATACAGTTTTTCTTTTGAACTGAAATTTGGCCGCTTTTTTGCGTATTGCTCCAAGATAAACTTATGGCGGGCGGCTGATGAATATCGAGCCTTGCCAGCAGCGATAACAGCATAAAACAGCGGAGGTTTCAAGATGGAATCAATGTCAATGACGACAATGATTATGCAAAGCGGCGATGTGCTCTTTCTGATGCTTGGCGCAGTAATGGTTTTTGCGATGCATGCCGGTTTCGCCTTTCTTGAGGTCGGAACAGTTAGGAAAAAGAACCAGGTGAATGCGCTTGTAAAGATTCTGACCGACTGGTCAGTATCTACAATAGTCTATTTTCTTGTCGGATTTCCGGTAGCTTACGGAATATCTTTCTTGAAGCCAGCCAAAGAGCTTATCTCTGACGCCAAGGGATATGATCTTGTTCATTTCTTTTTTCTTTTATGCTTCGCGGCTTGCATTCCGGCAATAATTTCCGGAGGGATCGCTGAAAGAGCGAAATTCTGGCCTCAAGTCATCGCGAGCGCTTTTTTTGCCGGGCTTTCCTATCCTGTTTTTGAATCTTTCGTCTGGGGACAGAATTCAAAGCTTCTGCAGGAGATATTCAAAAAGACGGGTGGAGCTGAGTTCCACGATTATGCCGGTTCAGTGGTTGTGCATTCCATAGGCGGGTGGATTGCTCTCCCTGCCGTCATCATGCTTGGCCCCAGACTCGGGCGCTATCTGCGCGGCAGATCAACGCCGCTTCCGGTGAGCAATATTCCGTTTCTGGCGCTTGGCTCATGGATACTCGCAGTCGGATGGTTTGGATTCAATGTGATGAGCGCGGCAAACCTTGACAAAATTTCCGGGCTTGTGGCGGTTAATTCTCTTATGGCGATGATCGGGGGGGTTCTGGCCGCCCTTGTCTGCGGAAAAAACGATCCCGGTTTTGTACACAACGGAGCGCTTGCCGGGTTGATAGCGGTCTGCGCGGGAAGCGACATAATGCATCCGCTGGCCTCTTTTGCCGTCGGTTGCATAGCTTCGGTAATTTTTGTCTACGCTTTCCGTTTCGAGCAGGAGAGGCTGAAGATAGACGATGTTCTGGGTGTCTGGCCGCTGCATGGGTTGATAGGGACATGGGGAGGAGTCGCGGCGGGGATTTTCGGCCAGGAATTTCTCGGTGGGATGGGTGGAGTAAGTTTTGTCTCACAACTGGCGGGAAGTCTCGTGGCTGTCATCTATGCTCTTGCAAACAGCGCCGTAGTATACTCGATTCTTAAGTGGAGCACAGGAATCAGGCTGCATGAAGAGGATGAGTATCACGGAGCAGACCTGAGCATACATAAAATCGGCGCTTACCCTGAAGAGCATGTCCGTTGATTTATGACTTTTGCAAGAACCTCCGCCGTCTGGTTCAGTTGCAAACGGAGCGGAGAAGAGAATAAGCGAGGGAATCAGACTCCTGAACATCATAAAAAACTGCAGCCGGTATGATAGTGTCAAGTTCGTTGACTCTTCTGCCTAAAAGCTGAAAGGAAAATTCCCTGAAGAGGAGCAGTTCCTGCCTGAAGAGAGAGTTGAAATCATGGCGCAGGCCATTCATCTTTACCGGGTCTGCACCGATGAAATTCATTGTGCACCAGTCGTCGAACATCTCCTCTCCGGTCACGTCTATGAGAGGGATGCCATTGAGCCTGCATGTCATCGGGCGATGCCGGTAGGCCAGACACATTCCGGCGTCCGAGAGGAGGATACATGGAGCCTCGTCATCCTCGGGCATGATTTCTTCCCATTCATCCTCGGCAATGTCATTGAGTATCCAGGGATGGACGAAGGCCGGCTTTTTTGTGTTTATTTCCCTGATCCTCTCCGCAGATTTCCGGATTACACTTTTCCGGGTCTCTTCAGGAAGGAGATCAATTCCCTCTTTAAGATAGAATGCATCAAGAAGAGTTATGTCGAACAGACCTCGACAGCAGTATGAGCATCCTTTTCGGCAGTCGATCATCTGGGGGTATTTATCCAGGCAGGAGTTGAACCAGCGATCCACCTCATCAAGCAGCGTTCCGTACCTCTCCAGCAGGCCGGTTATCTTTGCGGCTTCACCCTTCCTCACATATAGACCATGACTTTGACAGAGAGAGACGAATCGGCGGTTTTAAACGGAATTGTAACACCTTTGCACTGCACATTGATGCTCGCCTGGTCATCTGCTCCAGGGGGCTCTGAGATCGCCTTCAGTTGCCCTGAAATTACAAGCGGAAGTCCAAGAGCCACGTTTCCGAACTGTTCATGATACTTGGTCTTGAATGCTCCTGCGATGTTGTTGCAGAGCTCTCCTACCGCATCACGTATGGATTCTTCATCAGCTTCCTCTATCATCATCAGTTCCCTTGCCACTATCTGGGCGGATTTTTTGTCTGTTGAAACTATGATGTATCCGACCCTGTCCCCGGCTACTCCGACAATCCCTGTGACATCCGAATCTTCAGGATCGACCTTCTTTTCAACCTTGCCGGCAAGCAGATCTACGTTCATGTAACTTTTGAAAGTGTCCTGCGTGGCGGCCATTATTGTGAACATAATCTCTTCAAATGAAATTGCAGCAGCCATGATGAATTTCTCCTGTTTTGTAATTTTGAGCCGGGCGGTTGTTCAGAGAGCTTTTCCGGCTATCCTGAATACGAAATCACAGTTAAGTATGTCTTCCCACTGGAAGCCCTTTGCCGTTGAACGGGTATCGTCACTGTTGCTGTATGGTTTTCCGGGAATATAGAACCAGTTCATTATGGCGTCGCCGGAATATCTCAGAACTATCCAGTATTTGCCCGGTTCAAGTTTCTTTTCGGCAGAATCCGGAAAAGTAAAATCGACCCAGTAATAACCGGGCTTTCGCGAAATGTCTTCGAGTGAAAGGATATCAGACCTTATCCCGTCAAGTATATTCGGCCTGCCGTTCAAATCTTTTACTACATCGACATAAATATTTCCATCCCCGCCGAATTTCCTCATTGCAAGAGAAACTAAAAACAGTTCAAGTCTGTCGCGGACGAATACCGATTGGGCGTATATATGACCGGAAGTCACGTATTCGGAGGTCTCCTTGTCGAGTATCCGCGTCCCGGTATTTCCGCTCACGCTGTAGTTCTGAACAAGATTGGGAAACTCCATGTTTCCGAACAGAACCGGAGAGCCGGGGGGGAGTTTTGCTCTTTTTATCTTTTCAGCCTCCCGTTTTTCCCTTTCCGCTCTCTCTCTCTCGGCTTTTTCAAGCTTTCTGCGCTCTTCCTCTCTTTTCAGCGCCTCTATCCGTTTTCTTTCAGCCTCCTCTTTCTCTTTTGCCAATCGCCTTTTTTCAGCAATGTCAGCAGCTTTTCTCTCTTCTTCCTGTTTCAGTCTTGCCGCTCTCTCAGCATCTCTCTTCTCTTTTTCAAGCCGGTCACTTTCCATCGTCTTTATGCGCTTCTCCGGAGCCGGTTCAGCGAGTGGGGGTGATATGGCAGAAGGTGGCGCAACAGAGGCGACCCGGGCTTTCGCGGAAAAAAGATTGCTTATTACATACGGCCTGGGATCTTTTCCCGACTTTTTCACCTTAAGGCTTATCTCATCTTTTTTCATGACTCCATCTACACTCTCCGAGTAAACCGGAAGATAGGGGGCGCCGCGCCAGCTATCGTTTATATCGCGGGAATCCATGCCGTGAGTCTGTTTGATATGTCGGGAAGAAGTGAACTGTCTTGATTGCTGGGGGTCGTAAGGGAGCCATCCGATGTCCGGAAAATAGACCTCGATCCACGCATGCCCCCCCTGCCCTATGCTTTGCACTATGAAGCTGTTGTTCTCAACAGGCACCTTCCATGACTCCTTCATAGTTATCCCCCCCACAATCCGGGCAGGTATACCGGCGCTACGCAAGAGAGCTATCGACAGGTGGGCGAAATTCTGGCAGTTGCCGCTTTTTGTCCTGAGCGTATAGAGAGCGTCATATTGAGGGGGGTTGAAAGTGTATTTAACAAGGTCTGTCACATGATTGACTATGGATGTTACAGCCTCATACTCGTTCTTTGAATCTGCTGTCAGAAAACGTGCAAGTTCGATTATCTCCGGATTCTCGGATTGCACCATTACTGTCGGCTTAAGGTAGATTGCGGCGCTCTCCTGCAGGGTCCCCAGCGGGAAAGAAGCAGTGCTCTCCATGAGTGAGAGTCTTGAATTTATATTTGCGATATAGGCGAGTTTGACAGTGATATCGCCGGTGACGTTGTCCCAGACGACATTCTGGAAGCGGTTGCCGAATCTGTCTCGCTCAATGGTGGAAATGGAAGGTTCAGGCTTGAAACTGGCGGAAAACGATTCAATGGACTGGCTTACGCTTCTGCTTTCGAAATCTGCCGGAAGGGCGAACTTGAAAGAAAACGAGTTAACTTTCCCCTTGTCAGCGCGGAATTCCATCTCCTGGCTGACCTCTATCGAACTTTTGAGTTTTCCTTCAAGGACAAGAGTTTTGGAGTGCAAGATCAGAGGTGAGAAAAAAAATAGCGACGCGGCAAACGTGCTGAATAAAAACCTTTTCATGCATCACCTTCTGCAGAATTTCATTCCCACTCTATTGTAGCGGGCGGTTTGCTTGATATATCGTAAACCACCCGATTTACGCCTTTTACTTCATTTATGATCCTGCCGCTGATTCTGGCCATGTCATCATAAGGGAGGGGGTACCACCCGGCAGTCATGAAGTCTCTGGTTTCTACGGCTCGCAAGGCTATGACATGCTCGTACGTCCTCCCGTCCCCCATCACACCGACACTCTTCACCGGCAGAAAAACAGCGAATGCTTGGCTTATCCTGTCATAGTGGCCGGCGGCGTACAGCTCTTCCATGAATATCGCGTCAGCTTTCCTCAGAATATCGGCATACTCTTTTTTCACCTGCCCCAGGATACGGACACCAAGGCCGGGGCCTGGAAAAGGATGGCGCCATACCATCCTGTGCGGAAGAGCAAGCTCTTCTCCGATCAGCCGCACCTCATCCTTGAAGAGCTCACGAAGCGGCTCCAGCAGCTTGAGCTTCATCTTTTCAGGAAGCCCACCCACGTTATGGTGACTCTTTATGTTGTGCGCCTTGCCTGTTGACGCTCCGGCCGATTCGATGACGTCCGGGTATATCGTCCCCTGTGCGAGCCAGCATGCGTCCCTGATTTTTGCGGACTCTTCCTCGAAAATGGTGACAAATAGCGCCCCTATGATCTTTCGCTTCTTTTCCGGGTCGGACTCTTCCCCGAGCGCCTCAAGAAAGCGCTCTTCAGCGTTGACCATTATGACGTTTACCCCCAGGTTCTCTCTGAAAGCGGACATGACCTGCGTCGCCTCGTTCAGGCGAAGCAGGCCATTGTCCACGAATACGCATGTCAACTGATCACCGATGGCGGAATGTATGAGAGCGGCGGCGACAGAGGAGTCCACTCCCCCCGAGAGGCCAAGTATGACCTTTTCATTTCCGACCTGCCGCCTTATACGATCTACCGCATCAGCGACTATTCTTCCAGGTGTCCACTGTCCGGTACAGCCGCATATGACCCGGACAAAAGATGTTAAGAGCATTTCGCCGCGAGGCGTATGGTTAACCTCAGGATGAAACTGGACTCCGTAAATGTTCCTGTTCAGATTCTGGATGGCGCAGATCGGAGCGTTGGAGGTTTCCGCGACAGTTTCGAAACCGTCCGGGAGTGCCGTTACCTGATCCCCGTGGCTCATCCAGACAGATGTTTCGCCTTCCGAAAAAAACGATTCAAAGAGTCTGCCAGGTCTGCCGGCAGGGCGCAGCAATACGTGACCGAATTCCCGCTTGCCTGCGGGAACTACCGAACCTCCGAAATGAAGCGCCATGAGCTGCATGCCGTAACATATCCCGAGTATCGGCACCCCGAGTTCAAAAAGTTCTCCTGCAACTGACGGCGCCTTGTCTCCATATGCGGAATCGGGCCCGCCGGAGAGTATTATCCCTTTCGGGGCGAATTTCCTTATATCGTCCATGCTCATGTCAAAGGGGCGAAGTTCGCAGTAAACGTGCGCTTCACGCACCCTCCTGGCTATGAGCTGCGTGTATTGGGAACCGAAATCTAGTATTAGAATCTTTTCCGAATGAATATCTGACATTTAGCTTACCACTCTGTAGTTCGGGGCTTCTTTGGTTATGGTCACGTCATGAACGTGCGACTCCTTGAGGCCGGCACCGGTTATCCTTATGAATCTCCCTTTCTCCTGAAGCTCCCTGATCGTAGCACATCCGGTGTATCCCATACCGGAGCGGAGCCCGCCCAGGAGCTGATGGATGTTGGCCGAAAGCGGCCCGCGGAGCGGAACCATCCCCTCGATCCCTTCTGGAACCAGCTTGATATCTTCCCCTACATCGGACTGGAAATACCTGTCCTTGCTCCCATCCTTCATTGCGCCGATAGACCCCATCCCCCTGTATGTCTTGTATGTTCTCCCCTGGTAGAGGACAGTATCCCCCGGAGATTCCTCAGTCCCTGCGAAAAGAGAGCCTATCATTATGCAGTCTGCGCCTGCAGTCACAGCCTTCGGCAGGTCGCCGGAAAACTTTATGCCGCCGTCGGCAGTTACCGGAATGCCGTATTTGCGGGCAATGCGCGAACATTCAGAAATTGCCGTTATCTGGGGCACTCCTACACCTGCGACAACTCGTGTCGTGCAGATTGAGCCTGGGCCTATCCCCACTTTCACGCCGTCAGCACCCGCCTTGATAAGGGCTTCGGCCGCCTCTGCGGTTGCAATGTTTCCTGCGATTATGTCAACTGTCGGGAATGCGCTCCTGGCGCGTTTCACGGCATCCAGCACCCCCTGTGAATGGCCGTGGGCGGTATCTATTACAATTACGTCGACTCCGGCCTTGACGAGCGACTCAATCCTTGCATCCATTTCCGCGCTGGGCCCTACGGCCGCGCCAACCCTCAGGCGCCCGAGAGAGTCCTTGCATGAGTTGGGGTATTTTTTGACTTTTTCGATATCCTTGATGGTGATCAGCCCTTTAAGGTAGCGCTCATTGTCAACCACGAGAAGTTTTTCAACCCTCGTATGCTTGAGATGCTCCTTGGCCTGTTCGAGAGTCGTTCCGACCTCGACTGTCACAAGGTTTTTACTGGTCATTCTGGCCGAAATCGGGAGATCGTAATCTGTCTCGAATCTGAGATCCCTGTTTGTCAGTATCCCCACGAGCTTCCCGTCCGGCTTTGTGATAGGAACGCCGGAAATCCTGTAGCGCTTCATCATGTCCAGCGCCTCGCTTATCTTCTGGTTCGGGCGCATTGTAATCGGGTCCACGATCATTCCGGATTCGCTTTTTTTAACCTTGTCGACCTCATGCGCCTGCTCGGCTATCGGAAGGTTTTTGTGAATGATTCCGATCCCCCCCTCGCGCGCCATGCATATGGCTGTTCTGGCCTCTGTCACGGTGTCCATCGCTGCGCTGACAAGAGGGATATTGAGGCTTATGTTGCGGGTGATTTTTGTAGTCAGGTTGGCTTCGCGCGGAAGAACGGATGAATGGGCGGGCAAAAGAAGAACGTCGTCAAAAGTGAGACCTTCCTGCAGCTTATCGTATGGCATTTTAACAAATCTCCTGGCGGAAGAATAATTGAGAAAAATTAGTATAGCGAGAGGAGCAAGTCAAGACAAAAGGGGAGTGAGACGGAAGAGAAGAATAGTGAAATCACTGTTTGCGGTTGCCGGTCGGCTGCACGACATATCCCCCTCTTCCGGTTATTTTCATAATACAGCTATTTTACCGTGTACCAGAACCTGGCCTGGCGCACCTTGCCGTCAGGTGTCCTGAATTTGCACATGACGCCGTATTTGCCCTTTACAGCCATGACGAAGTCGGCACCGAAGTGGCCGTGCATCTCCATCATATCCTTGGTCTGCTCCACCTTGTCCGGCCCCTGCACCTTGACCTTGACTTCACCCTGGGTCAATTCCCTGCCGGTTTTTACATCCTTGATGGCTAGGGATATGTGGTGAGTTTCCTTGACTCCCTTGGGCATCTCCATCCCCATGGCCTTCATGGCCTCCTTCATGGTCTTTACCGTAAAGGCCGCCTTGACGCCGTCGATCACCTCTTCATGGGCTGCACCACCGATTTTGGCATCCCTTCCCATGTCATGACCGCCATGGTCGGCGGCGAATGCCACCGGCACGGCCAAGGCAAGAGTTGCGACAACTGTGAGTACCAGTTTTTTCATAGTATTCTCCTTTTTAATGGTTTCGTTGTGTCAATTTTTTTAGTGAGTTTCCATCCGGAAACTCCGGATNNAAGGAAATCGAGGATTTGCGCGGAGGCCTACAGAGGTACGCCGCACAAGAGCATGGTGAAGCCTGACGCAGGGGTCGCGGAAAAGACGCGGCCGTCTTAATGCTTCATCCCGCTGTATTTCAACGTCCGCTTTTGCAGCTCCCTTTTCTTCATAAGCACGAAGATAACCGGTGTCATGATCAGCACATGGACAGCAGACGAGATCATGCCGCCGATCATGGGGGCCGCGATCGGTTTCATCACGTCGGCCCCGGTTCCGGATGACCACATGATCGGGATCAGGCCGATCAGTGCCACGGCCACGGTCATCAGCTTGGGACGCAGCCGGAGCACCGCCCCCTCAAAGGTGGCATCATAGATATCCTGCTCCGTGATCGGCCCCTTGGCCAACCTCCGGTCCAGCGCCTCGTGCAGGTAGATCACCATCACCACCCCGGTCTCCACGGCGATGCCGTAGAGGGCGATAAAGCCGACCCAGACCGCAACCGACATGTTGTAGCCCAAAGCCGCCACCAGGTAGACCCCGCCCACCAGGGCGAAGGGGACAGAGAGCATGACCATGCCCGCCTCCAGGGCAGAATGGAAGGTGAAGTAGAGAAGAATGAAGATTATCAGCATGCCGGCCGGCACAAGCATCTTGAGTCTCGCCTTGGCGCGCACCTGGTTCTCCCACTGGCCGGACCAGGCCACGTAGTAGCCGGCGGGGAGCTTGAGCTGCTTCTCCAGCGCCTGCTTGGCGTCGTTCACGAAGCCCCCCATGTCCCTGCCCCGCACATTGAGGAACACGATGGAGCGGAGCAGGCCCCCCTCGCTGTTGATCTCCGGGGCGCCGGTGGAAACCTTGAGCCTGGTGACCAGGGAGAGCGGCACCTGGGCGCCGTCGGGGCTCGCCACCAGCATGCGGCGGATGGCCGGGATGTTGTCCCGGTAATCCCGCTCGTAGCGGATGCGGATCGGGAAGCGGTTCCTCCCCTCCACCATGGTGGAGAGCGTCTCACCACCCAGGGCAGTGGAGATCACATCCTGGATGTCCTCCACCTGGATGCCGTAGCGGGCAGCAGCCTCCCGGTCGATGTCGATATCAATATAATTGCCTCCGGTGATGCGCTCGGCAACAACATCGGCGGCGCCGGGCACGGTCTTGAGTATCCCCTCGGCCTGCACGGCCAGGTCCTTCAGCACGTTCAGGTCGGGACCGAATATCTTCACTCCAAGGTCGGTACGGACACCGGTGGAGAGCATGTTGATCCGGTTGATGATCGGCTGGGTCCAGCCGTTGCGCACCCCCGGTATCTGGAGCTTGGAATCCAGCTCGGCCACGATGTCGGCCTTCTTTATCCCGGGCCGCCACTTGTCCTTGGGTTTGAGGATGATGATGGACTCGAACATGGAGACCGGCGCCGGGTCGGTGGAGGTCTCGGCGCGCCCCACCTTGCCCAGCACCTGATCCACCTCGGGCACGCTCTTGATGATGGTGTCCTGCACCTGGATCAGGCGCTTGGCCTCGGTGATGGAGACGTTGGGGAGGGTCACCGGCATGTAGAGGAGCGAACCCTCGTCAAGCGGCGGCATGAACTCGCTCCCCAGGTGCATGAACATGGGGATGGCGACGGCCAGAGCCAGGATGTTGAGGGCGATGGTGCTCTTTTTCCACTTGAGCACCCAGCGGATGACCGGCGAGTAGAGCCGGATGAAGAAGGAAGAGACCGGGTTGGCGCTCTCCGGCGGCATCTTGCCCCGCATGAAGAAGTACATGAGCACCGGCACCAGGGTAATGGCGATGAAGGCCGAGCCCATCATGGAGAAGGTCTTGGTGAAGGCAAGCGGGTGGAACAGCTTCCCCTCCTGCCCCTCCAGGAGGAATACCGGCACAAAGGAGAGGATGATGATGGCCAGGGAGAAGAAGATCGCTCGGCCCACCTGCTTGGCAGAGGCGATGATCACTTCCAGCCGTTTTTCTTTCCGCTCCTCCTCGTGGAGTTCCGAGAGGTGGCGATAGCAGTTCTCCACCATGATCACCCCGGCATCCACCAGCACGCCGATGGCAATGGCGATCCCGCCCAGGGACATGATGTTGGAGGTTACCCCCATGAGCTTCATTGTGATGAACGAGATCAGCACCGCAATCGGGAGGGTGAGCACGATCACCAGGGCGCTTCTAAAGTGGAGCAGGAAGAGCAGGATCACCAGGGAAACCACCACAGACTCTTCGATCAGTGCTTTTTTCAGAGTGCTGATGGCCCGCTCGATCAGGTCGGAACGGTCATAGGAGACCTTGATCGCCACGCCGGGCGGCAACCCCTTCTCCAGGGAGATGATCTTCTCCTTGACCCGGTCGATGACGTCTTTGGCGTTCTCACCGTAGCGCATGACTACGATCCCGCCGACCGCTTCCCCCTGGCCGTCCTTGTCCAGCAGGCCGCGCCGGATGGCGCCCCCCATCTGGACCGTGCCCAGGTTCCTGACGTAGATCGGGATGCCGCGCATATCCGCTGCCACCACGATGTTCTCCAGATCGGCCAGGGACTTCACATACCCCTTGCCACGGATCAGGTACTCGGCGTCGGCCTGTTCCAGGAGCCTTCCCCCCACGTCGTTGTTGGAGCGCTTCACCGCCTCCATCACCTGGGCAACCCTGATGTTGTAGGTAAACAGCTTGTTCGGGTCGAGGTCGATCTGGTACTCGCGCACGTAGCCGCCGATGGAGGCCACCTCGGCCACCCCCGCTACGGTGTTCAACTGGTAGCGGACGAACCAGTCCTGGAGGGTGCGGAGCTGCTCCAGGTCGTACCCCTTCCCCTCGATGGTGTACCAGAACAGATGCCCCACGCCGGTGCCGTCCGGGCCGAGCGCAGGCACCACCCCGGGCGGAAGCAGGGAGGCGGCGTAGTTAAGGCGCTCAAGCACTCTCGTTCTGGCCCAGTAGATGTCAGCCTTGTCGTCGAAGATCACATAGATCATGGAGAAGCCGAAGGCGGACGACGCTCTCACGGCACGAACCTGTGGGAGTCCTTGCAGATTGGCAGCCAGCGGATAGGTGACCTGGTCCTCCACCACCTGAGGGGAGCGGCCGGGATAGTCGGTGAACACGATCACCTGGTTGTCCGACAGGTCCGGAATGGCGTCCACCGGAGTCTTGTAGACCGACCAGACCCCCCAGGCGATGATGAGGGCAAAGATCATCAGGACGATGATGCGGTTGCGGGCGGAGTATTCGATGATTTTTTCTATCATTATCGGTTCCATGCAGTGGCAAACCTTGTGTTTGCCCAGTTGTTGCCCATCATTGGGCGATCACAAGGATCGCCCCTGCAAATCACATCTTCATATCATCCATCTTCAGAGAATCCTTCTTGGCCGGCTGCAGTGCCGGTGCTGCGGGTTTCTTCTCGTCCATATTCATCCCCGGCATGTTCTCGTGGCCACCGCCGCCGCCCTTGAGCTGAGCCTCGGAGTCTATGAGGTAGCCGCCGGAGATCGCCACCTTGTCACCCGCCTTGAGACCGGACATGACCTGCACCTTGTCATCGGTGCGCTGGCCGAGTTGCACCTCACGGGGCTCGAACATGCCGGACGAGCTTTCCACCCAGACAGTCTGGGACTTGCCAGTATCCATGACCGCGGTTACTGGCACAACGATTGCCGCGCCCAGCTGAGCCTTGATGGTTGCCTTCACGAACATGTCCGGCTTGAGTTTCAGGCCGGGATTGGGCATATCCACCCGCGCCTTCACTGTCCTTGTCTTGGGGTCGAGAAACGGATAAATGAAGGAGACCCGGCCGATGAACGGCTTGCCCGGGAAGGATTCAGACTGTATCTCCACCCGTTGGCCGATCTTGACATTTGGGAACTCGTTCTCGTAGACCTCGATCTCAATCCACACCGAGGAGAGATCGGCGATGTTGAAAAGCACGTCACCGGTGTTCACATACTGTCCCTGCTGGACCAGCTTCTCTATCACCACCCCGGAGAGCGTGGTGTAGATGGGGAGGCGGATATTCGGCCTCCCCGCCCGCTCCAGATCTGTGATCTGGCTCTCCTTGACTCCGTACAGCATTAGCCGCTGTCTGGCCGATGCCACCAGACCGTCACCGTTACCCGAGATGGCGGGTATGGGGGAGTTTTTCAACTGGTCGCGGCTCCTCACTGCCAGCAGGTATTCCTGTTGGGATGCCAGCAATTCGGGTGAGTATATATCGGCCACGGGATGATTTTTCCCTACATACTGTCCCACTGCATTGACATGCAGCCGGTCGATGCGGCCGGCGATCCAGGCCGTGACCTTGGCCTGGCGCGACTGGTCGAACTGCACCTTCCCCACGGCGTTTATCTCCCTGTTCAGGCTCTCCTGTCGCGCCTCCACCGTGGCCACGTTGGCCATCACCCGCTGGGTGGGGGAGAGGGAGACGTGGCCGAGCATGGCGGCCTGCTGCTTCTGCTCCGGCGTCTGGGCGGCGGTCTGCGCTTCGCTCAGCTTCTTGACCAGCTCCATGCCGCAGATCGGGCAGGCGCCCGGCTTGTCCTTGATGATGAACGGGTGCATGGGGCAGGTGTATACCGGCTTGACCACCTGTTCCTGCTGGGCGCTCCCCACCTTCTTGAACCACCCTGCCTCCCTGGAGAGCCTGCCGCTCTTGAAGAGCCAGCCAGCGACTACGATGGCCAGCACAAGGATGGCCAGGGGTATGGATATCTTCTTAATCAGGGGCATTGTTGAACCTTTCTTCTCAATTTCCCTCTTCAAAAGGAGGATTAATGATGCTCATCCAATTTAGCCGACTGTCCGTTTTCCAGGTGCTCAACACCTACCGTGGCCTCCAGCTGCGCCAGCGCTATCATGTATTCAGCCTTCGATTCGTACAGTTCCCGCTCGTAATTGAACAGGTTTATCCTGCTCTCGAGCAGTGTCAGAAAATCTGCCTTGCCTACCCGGTAGTTTATGAGAGTCGACTCCAGCGTCTGTTCCGCCTGCCTGATTATTCCGGTGCTGTAGAGCTCCACAAGATTTTTTCTTCGCTCCATCTGAGAAACAGTATCGTTGATTACGTACTCAATATTGTTTTTCAGGGTGTCGAGCTCCGCTATCGCCATTCTGCTTTCCGAGGCCGACTCTGCCCGCATTCCACTTCGTCGTTCCTGCTGCAAGGGGATGTTGAAGGTAAGCCCTGCTGTGAACATGTCATATCCCGGATCGTTCCCCATGTCGCTTTGCACTTTTTCCCGGAACATGTATTCGAATGAGAGATTGACGTCGGGAAAAGAGTCCCTCTGCGCAAGACGGAGAGCCACTTCCCCCTTTGCAGCCAACATTGAGAGGCTTCTAATTTTAGGCCTCTGCTCAAACGCAAGCTCTTTTAACCTGTTCGGCGGTGGCAGCAGAGGAGGGAGTTCAAAGTCTGGAATTTTCTCCACCACGCTATCGGCAGGGCGAAAAAGGAGATAATTAAGATTGGCGGCAAGGCTTTTGCGTTGTTGCTGCAAAGTGATCTGCATATCGAGCATCCTGGATTTTTCAAGCCCTGCTCTGAAAATATCATTCTGCGCCCCCTCTCCCACGCTGTAGCGGGATTCAGCCACAGTTGCCAGGTCAGATATGATGCGGATATTTTTGGCTATTATCTCTAGCGCATGTTCAACGGCGTAAAGCCGGTACCATGTCTCGGACACCATTTTCCGCAATTCAAGCTTTCTTTCCTCAACTTCCCAGCGAAAAGCCTCGGCTTCATACCGCGCGACCTCTTCGCGCAGCGCCCGTTTCCCCCAGAACGGGAGCTGCTGACTGATGCCGATCACCTTGGCTGTCTGCGGGTCCTTGCCGCCAAAAGAAAAAGGGTTGCGGACAAGCAGATTCTGGAGTCTTAACGCAAGCATAGGATCATCCAATGCTCCGGCCTGGCGAGCCTTGCCTGCGTACATCTGCCAGCGGGCTTCCGATGACTTCAGCTCCGGATTGTTGGCTATTGCCATATTGATAAGGTTTGGCAGGGTTTCAGGCGGTTGAGCTGGGGCAGCTGACGCCATGCCGCTGAAGAAGAGCAGGGTAACTGACAGGAGAGAGATAGATTTCATGTTCGCCTCGAATCGCTTTATACCTGGTTTCCATCCGGAAAGTGACTGTTTCTAATCCGGAGTTTACGGATAGAAACCACCTGATATCTGCTGACAACATCAGGTATCGTGCCAGGCCATGCAATCATGAAAAATCAATCTGTTATGGCGGTTAAAATTTTCGACAGAAAAAATGGTGAAGAATATTCCTCAGATTAATGCAGGATATTCTTTATCTGAAGGAGGGTGCTGAATTCAGAAGGAGCGAAAAAATCTCCACTGTACCGACGAACATTATTTTGGCGCTCGAGCCTTCGGCGGCAGATAAACCTGAAAAAACCGAGTCTGAAACGAATTAGCCTAAAACCGGTTTTTACCACGAATTTACGCGAATAAACACGAATAAAATCAGAGTCTTTCAAGTAATAGGGGTATATTCTTTCAGATGAGGCTCTTGCAAAAAGGGTGTCATCCCCGAATGATTCTATCAGGCATCCAGAATACTGTCATTCTGCGCGGAGCGAAGCGTAGTCGCAGAATCCATCTGAAGAGCTCGATGATGTTTCCTGTAGACCCTGCGACTTCGCGCAGGGTGACGACTCTTTTTCCCGATCGCTTATCTCGTTTCCATCCGGAAACTCCGGATGGAAACTACCTCGGGAATGGCAGCTTTTATGACTTTTGCAAGAACCTCAGATGAACACCAGTTTTGGTGCAACAGTTTGCTTTATTTGTGAAAATTAGTGTTAATTCGTGGCCAACTGCGTTTTTTGGGATTAGTTCACATCCGGAAACTAGACCAACCCATACAGCGCCCCCCCCTTGACACCCAGCGCATCTATTCGCCGTTCCACTTCAGGATCGTTTTCCAGAACCGGCGCATGAAAAGGCTTTTTCCTCGCATCTATGACAAGCGCCCCGCCGCACCCCCAATGTTTCCCGCGAATTTCAGATTTTACACCGTAAACATCGGTGGAGGGGTTTGATCTGGTAAAGGTGACCCAGAGGAAATTGTCAAGCCTTGATGCGACAAACGCCGGGTCATCACAGATAACTACCAGCGGGAATCCGTCAAAAAAATTTCTGGTTTCATAAAAACGGCAGAATTCATCCAACAGAGGGTCAGACTCTCCTCTTTTCTGGGATGAAACAGGGCCTTTAAGCGCGATAACCCCAGGAAGCGCAACACGCGCTTCTCCGAACCCTTCCGGATACTCCATTCCTGGTACTATCACAGTTGCAACTCTTCTTCTTGAGGGGCCGGCTGCTGCTATTATTGCCTTGGAACCCTGATTCAACCCGTTTCCGCTGTAATCCAGAGTGTCGATGGTGGTTGCAGTCTGGAAATGAATATCCCTCTGCCAGTCAACCCGCTCAATAATATGAATCAAAAACTCCTCCACGTTTCTGGCAAAAAGCGGCGGGGCATCCTCGGACGCAGCTATGAAAAGATATTTGGCAAGCGAAAGCTGCCCCTCGCCTAATAGAGCATTTGCAATCGTCAGCAGCTCCTGAGGTTTCCGCTCCGGGAGATAAGGGGTGTATCTCTCCGAGGCAATCGCAAGGAGAAGCGGGTGCACTCCTGCCGCATCAACTGCGTGAACCTCTTTCACTCCAGGGATGACGGAAGGGATGAGAGGGGCTGTCAATTCATGGATGAACTCTCCGAAAGCAGTGTCTTCCTGCGGGGGGCGCCCGACCGTAGTGAACGGCCATATTGCGTCTCTTCGATGGTATACCGCTTCAACCTCCATGAACGGAAAATCATGTCTCAGGCTGTAATAGCCCAGGTGGTCACCGAAAGGCCCTTCCGGAAGCGTCTTGGAAGGGTTTATAACGCCACAGATGCAGAAATCCGCTTCTGCTGCGACCGGCAGCATAGCTCCGCCAGGACGGGTCATGCGTATCCGTCGCCCCCCTAGCAGTCCCGCGAACGAAAGCTCCGGCATCCCTTCCGGAAGCGGCATTACGGCAGCCAGCGTCATGGAGGGGGAACCGCCGACAAAAACATTTACTCTGAGCGACTCCCCCCTTGCGACCGCCTCGGCGTGATGAACGCCTATCCCTCTCTGAATCTGGTAATGAATTCCCGCCTGCTTGTCAGTCAGATAGGAGTTTCCTGAAATCTGTATGCGGTACATCCCGAGATTGGAGCTACCGTAGCCAGGGGTCGAGGGGCTCTCGGTGTAAATCTGCGGGAGTGTTATGAATGCGCCTCCATCCTCCGGCCAGGAGACAAGCCTGGGCAATGCGGATAGAGTCGTTCGGCATTCGAGAACCGGAGCGTTCCGGAGGGTGAGCGGGAAAAGATTTATGGCAGAAAAGGGGAGTTTCAGGATATCGGACGGTTTTTTTAACAGCAGGGCAGGATTTATTTTCAGTTCGACCAGGCGCCTTATGGTCTCTATCGTGTCACGAAAGATGAAACGCGTTCTTTCAAGCGTTCCGAAAAGATTCCCAAGCATCGGGAAATGGCACCCCGCAGGTCTGGTGAAAAGAAGCGCCGGCCCTTTTCTGGCGCAGACGCGCCGTTGCACGGCGCCAATCTCCAGATAAGGATCGAGTGGATGATCCACACGGATAAGCATCCCCCTCTTTTCAAGATCAGCCACACACTCCTGCATGTTCCGATAACCCATTTAGAATTCTCCGGTTCATTTTTTTTTGAAAAGAGTAGCACCGCAACCTGACAAAGACAAATTCAAACAGAAGGGAAAGATGTGCATGATGGAATGGAACTTTCTTGATGCGCCGATTTTATGGTGGTATAAGTTCAACTCCTGCAGAAGCCAAAAGAGGTATTCATCGTCAATTCCGCTATCTTTGACCCGGTTTGCAGCTCCATGAGAGTCCGCTTCCCGGATAAAACCTTTCGGTGACGACAACATTTTTCCAATAGCCTCGAACAAAAAACCGGAGCACAGATGATATCGCCAGATTATTCAGATTTCGTGAAATTGTCAGGCAGTGGCAATCTGATCCCTGTCTATCGTGAGATAATGGCCGACATGGATACTCCTGTCTCAGCTTTCAAAAAGATTGATGACGGAAAATTTTCGTTCCTTCTTGAAAGTATCGAAGGGGGTGAAAAGTGGGGACGTTACAGCTTCATCGGTTCAACCCCTTCAATCATCTTCCGCTCAAAAGGAAAAAACGCGGAAATAATTGAGGACGGCATGCCCAGAAGTATTGAATCATCCGACCCGCTGAAAGTTCTCAGCGAAACTGTAGCGCGCTTCACTCCGGTCGAGGTCGAAGGGCTCCCGCGATTTTTCGGAGGAGCTGTAGGGTATCTCGGTTACGACATGGTGCGACATTTCGAAGGATGTCTACCACCGCTCAAACCGGCTCTCCTCGACTGCTACGACTCCTACTTCATGATCACCGACACGATTGTCATTTTTGACACAATGAGCCAGAAGATAAAGGTGGTTTCGAACGCACACATAAAACCGGGCATCAGCACGGAAGAAGCGTACTCTGAGGCTGTTGGCAAAATTGACAGGATAATCGGACGGCTCCGGACGCCGCTTCCACTTCACACTTCCGAAAGCCCGATTGAGGCGATGATGACAGAGCTCAAGCCGAACATGAGCCGGAATGAATTCGAGGTGGCGGTCGAAAAAGCGAAAGAGTACATCCGTTCAGGCGACATAATCCAGATAGTCCTTTCTCAACGCTTCAGCGGCAGGGTTGGAGCCGATCCGTTTGACATCTACCGTGTTCTAAGAACTCTAAACCCTTCTCCCTACATGTTTTTTCTCCGTCTGGACGGCACAGTGATAGCCGGGGCTTCTCCTGAAGTGATGGTCAGGAAGGAAGGCGACCGTGCCGAACTTCGTCCAATAGCCGGGACAAGACGGCGCGGCATCACCAATGATGAGGACATGAAGCTTGCGGAAGAGCTTTTATCTGATCCAAAGGAACTGGCCGAGCATGTCATGCTGCTAGATCTCGGAAGAAACGACCTGGGGAGAGTATGCCGCACAGGAAGCGTGGAAGTGTCCGAGCTGATGGTGATAGAGCGCTACTCGCATGTTATGCACATTGTTTCAAACGTAAGAGGCATGCTCCAGAATGAGTGCGACTCTTTCGACCTGCTCCGCGCCGTTTTTCCGGCAGGAACGCTCTCGGGAGCGCCAAAGATTAGGGCGATGCAGATCATAGACGAGCTTGAGCCTTCCAGGCGGGAAATTTACGGAGGCGCTGCAGGCTATTTTTCCTTTTCAGGAAACATGGATATGGCGATAACGATAAGAACGCTTGTCATAAAAAACGGGGAAGTCCATCTTCAGGCTGGAGCCGGCATAGTCGCCGATTCCGACCCTTCAGCGGAATGGCAGGAAACAGTCAACAAGGGGATGGCTCTAACCAAAGCCATTGAAACAGCCCGGAAAGGGATTGAATAATTCCTTTCCGGAGTTGTCACTGCATATATCAGCAATAACGATACGGCTTCTGATTTGGCGCCGGATCTGGCATCTCCGCGTCATCAGTCATCACCCCCCCAGAGGGATAGCCACTGCACCTGCGGAGTCCGGCTGTCACCGAACTGAATGATCACCCCGTCATCTCTCTCGTAGGAGCATGACCATCCAGGCTTGTCAGCTCCAGGAAACGTAGGGTAGTCATGGGGATGGTCAAGCGCCTTGTATGGAGCGGAATACGTTCCGTCATCCTTCGGCGGAACGCACCGCTCGTCTCCGGTGTACCAAGCCTCCTCAGCGCTGACGGTTTCGGAAACAGACAGGAGAAAAATCAGAGCGGCAAGGCTCTTTTTAAACATGGCCATCCCTTTTGGACTGGGAAAACGGCTTTTATCGAGAAGCACCACCATTGACTCCTTCCGATACATCTGGTTCTCGCAAAAAGAGTTGCCGGATATTCAAGCAGCGATCCAGCCACGATTTAAACCTTGCTCCGCTACAACTCCCCCCACTCTCCTCCATCCAGAACAACCGTAGGCAATCCCATGATTTCAAGTTCTTTCAAAAACGGTTCCGGATCAAACTGCTCCATATTCCAGACTCCGGCTTTACGCCATTTCCGGGTCAGCATCATCATGGCTCCGACAACAGCCGGGACTCCGGTTGTATAGCTTATGGCCTGTGATGCAACCTCGCGGTAGCAGGCTTCATGATCACAGATGTTGTATATGTATACCTGTTTTCTCTTTCCGTCCTTTATGCCGCGGGCAATGATCCCTATGCAGGTTTTCCCTTTCGTGAGCGGCCCCAGCGAAGCGGGGTCAGGCAGGAGCGCTTTCAGGAACTGAATCGGAATTATCTTCTGCCCGTTGTAGTCAATCTCGTCTATTCTGGTCATGCCGACATTCTGAAGCACTTCAAGGTGCTTCAGGTAATTTTCTGAAAAAGTCATCCAGAACTGCGCCTTCCTTATTGTCGGAAAGTGCTTTACAATGGACTCCAGTTCTTCATGATACAGGCGATAAATGTTCATCGGCCCGATGCCGCCCGGAAAGTCGAAAGATTCTCTTTTTGAAAGCGGCGGGGTCTCTATCCACTCGCCGTTTTCCCAGTGGCGGCATCTGGCGGTTACTTCCCGGATGTTTATCTCAGGATTGAAATTGGTCGCAAACGGCTGGCCATGACTACCGGCATTGGCGTCGATGATGTCCAGCTCCTGTATCTCATCAAGGAGATTTTTAGCGGCAAATGCGGTATATACGTTTGTCACCCCAGGATCAAAACCTGAACCCAGAAGCGCCATGACCCCTTTTCCCGCGAACCGGTCATGGTACGCCCACTGCCAGGAGTATTCAAACCTCGCTACCTCAGGCGGTTCGTAGTTTGCGGTGTCGAGATAATCAACACCTGTTTCGAGACAGGCGTCCATAATCGGAATATCCTGGTACGGAAGTGCGACATTGATAACAATATTAGGCTCTTCACTTCTTATGAGATCGACTACTTCAGACACATTGTCAGCATCGACCCTGGCCGTTTTCACCGGAGAAGGTATCCGGGAGGCTATGACGTCGCATTTGGAGAGGGTGCGTGATGCAAGCGTGATTTCACTGAAAATGTCACGACGGCTTGCACATTTGTGAGTTACAACCTGCCCTACCCCTCCAGCGCCGATTATAAGCACCTTGCTCATATTCTCTTCTCCTTTTTTCACAAGTTTTCCTGAAACTGCAGATAAACTTCTTCCTGCAAAAAAACCATCCCCTATTCTCCGAAATAAGTATAAGTCTGGAGGGTTTTCTCCAGAAGCTCAATAAAATGGCTGCTCTCCTCTATCGATATCTTCCTCGAAGCAACTCCGTTCTCAAGATTGTCCCTAACCTTCTTCATTATCTCCCCTGCATCATACTGGACATATTTCAGTGTCTGGGTTATTGAATCGCCGCTGATCACTGAATCTATCCGATAATTTGTCCTTTTGTTGAAAGTTACATGCACGGCATTTGTGTCGCCGAAAAGATTGTGAAGGTCCCCCAGTATCTCCTGGTATGCGCCTATCAGCATGAAACCTATGTAATAATCCTCATCCTTGCGAACCTTGTGTATGGGGAGAAATTTCGTCCGGCCGCTTTCTCCTACAAAACTTGTGATTTCACCGTCAGAATCGCAGGTGATATCGGCAATAGAAGAGATGATATCAGGTTTTTCATCAAGCCGCTGAATCGGCACTATCGGAAATAACTGGTCTATGGCCCATGAATCCGGGATCGACTGAAATAGTGAAAAATTTGCGAAATATGTCTGCTTCATGCTCAGCTTGAAGTTCTGAAGCTCTTCAGGTATCGGTCTCATTTTTTCAACCAGCACATTTATCTTTCTGATTATCCTGCCGTAAAGCCACTCCGCCATCGCCCTGTCATGAAGATTTAGATAGCCCAGATTGAAAAGACTTACAGCCTCCTGGATAAGCTGGATGGTGTCATGATAATCCTCCCTCAGGGAATGCCTGTCGATGCTGTTGTGAATGTCAACCAGTTTTCTCACTGTAGGGGATAGCTTTTCTGTCTCGGTAAGTATAGGCTCGAAATCCGGCATCTTGTTCTGTGTGTTCGTGTTGAGAATGTTCGTAACCAGGACGGAATAGTGAGCGACTATAGCCCTGCCGGACTCCGAAATTATGTTCGGACATTCGACCCCGGCTTCATCGCAGATATTCTTTATCTGGTAGATGACATCATTTGCATACTCGTCAACAGAGTAGTTGACACTCGAAAAATAACTGGATTTGGAGCCGTCATAATCTACTCCCAGCCCACCTCCTATGTCGATATATTCGAGATTCACCCCCAGTTTCTTCATCTCGACGTAGATCCTGGCCCCCTCGATAAGAGCGGTCTTTATCTTGTCGATTTTTGTGACCTGGCTCCCTATGTGAGAATGGAGCAATTTTACACAATCGATCATGTTCTGCTTCTTCAGCATTTCTATGGCCGTTATGATCTCGGAGACACGGAGGCCGAATTTTGCGTCCTCCCCTCCTGATGTAGCCCATTTCCCTGTCCCTCTGGATGAAAGCTTGACCCTTATGCCGAGTTTTGGAGAAATGCCGGTTTTATGGGACAGTTCGATTATCTTTTCCAGTTCGAACAGTTTTTCCACGACTATCGTAATGTCGTAACCTATCTTGTTGGCATACAGAACAGTCTCGATATACTCTGTATCCTTGTATCCGTTGCAGATGATAGGAAGCGTGCTCCCGCTCGACATCGATATGGCTGCGACAAGTTCCGGCTTGGAACCTACCTCGAGCCCTATGTTATATTTTTTCCCGAAATTTGCGATGGCCTCAACGACCTGACGCTGCTGGTTAACTTTGATAGGGTAGAAGGTCTGATATCTAGCAGGATAGTTGTTCTCCTGGATCGCATTTTTGAATACGCGGTTGATCGAGGCTATCCTCCCTTCAAGTATATTCATGAAGCGTAGCAGAATGGGAGGCTTGATTTTTCTCTTGATAAGATCGTCAATCAGCGACCTGAGCTCTATTGAATATTTTGAATTCGGGGAGGGGTGCACGCATAGATTCCCTCTCTTGTTGACGGAGAAAAGATCCGCGCCCCAGTTGTTGATGTTGTAGATCCTGACAGAGTCATTTATTGACCATCTCTCCATAATGCATTCCCCTTGAAAATCGAGCTTCCAGCATGTTTATAAAGCATAAAAATATCGTGCAATATGTTTTGAGTGTCAACGCTTTTTTAATCCTTGAGTTCTGGTGCAAAACGCCATCTTCCTTGACAAGAGTCCGAATAATGCTTAAATCACTCTCTGTCATCCTTTGCTTCCGTTCAGGCCATATTGTTCCGATTCCGATTCAGAGTCGCTAACTGCGTGGTCAGAAAATCAGCGTTCAAGCATACACTCATTATGCAGAGGAGAGTGTGACGATCCGGCAACGATCTGTTTTTGGTGGAATCGGAATCATAAAATTAAAAAAATCCACTTACAGGATTAACCGCCATGCGAAGGTTTTCAGGCAGTAAATTGTTTAACAGCGCCATTCTGAAGCAGCGCCATGATGAGATGGAAGACCTCTTTTCGCCCCTGGCTCTGCGTGAAGCACTTGATGATTCGGAAAACATTCCGCTCATGGACATGTATGAGTCAGACGAGGCCATAACCGTGGAGTTTGACATGCCAGGATTCGACCCGGACAATATACATCTCAGAATATCCGGCATCACACTTGTTCTTGAAGCCGAAAAACCGAAACTGCATATAGAGGGACAGTATATCTGCATGGAACGTTCAACAGGGCGTTTCTGTCATGCGCTTCAGCTTTCAGGCCTGATAGACCCGGCATATGTCAGAGCTGAATACAGGCTCGGGGTGCTACGGGTAGTCTGCCCGAAAAAGGGAAAAGATATTATAGTCCCCATAAAGGAGATCAAACCTTGAGTGAGAATGAAAACGCAACAAATGAATCTCAGGAAAAGCTGGAGATAGAAGAGCTGAAAATCCCGGAGATTCTTCCGCTTTTGCCGGTAAGAGACGTAGTGGTTTATCCTTTCATGATCATACCGCTCTTTGTGGGGAGGGAGATGTCGATCAAAGCGGTTGACAGCGCCCTGGCGGGAGACAGGATGATACTTCTCGCCACGCAGCACGAGATGAGCGATGAGGATCCGCCATCAGATAAAATTTACCGCGTCGGAACCGTCGCGATGATAATGCGGATGCTGAAACTCCCGGACGGCAGGGTAAAAATACTGGTGCAGGGTCTGACAAAGGCGAGGATAACCGATTTTATTCAGGAGAAACCGTTTTACACCGTAAGCATCGAGCGTATGAACGATTTCCCCTTCATCGACATATCACTGGAGACAGAGGCGCTGCTGAGAACAGTAAGGGAGCAGCTCTCAAAAATGATTGAGCTTGGCAGACAGATATCACCGGAAGTTATGGTAATTCTGGAAAATATTCAAGATCCAGGCAGCATGGCTGATCTTATTGCAAGCAATCTTGGACTTAAACTTGCCGACGCGCAGCAGTTGCTGGAAACAGCCGACCCTGTGTCACGCCTTACGAAGGTAAACGAATTTCTCAACCGCGAAGTTGAGCTTTTAAGGGTGCAGGCAAAGATTCAGAATGCTGCACGCGAGGAGATGGGGAAGAACCAGCGGGAATATTACCTTCGCGAGCAGATGCGCGCAATACAGCAGGAGCTCGGGGATGGAGATGGAAAAGAAGAGATCGCCGAGATCAGAAAATCCATCGAAGACGCTAAAATGCCTGAAAATGTCCGCAAAGAGGCGCTCAAACAGTTATCGCGCCTTGAAAACATGCACTCTGATTCAGGCGAGGCCGGCATTATAAGAACTTACCTTGACTGGCTGACAGAGCTCCCCTGGAGCAGATCAAGCCGTGACAGCCTCGATATCGCAAGAGCCGAGAAAATTCTTAACGAGGATCATTTCTACCTCGACAAGATAAAGGAGCGAATTCTTGAGTTTCTGTCAGTAAGAAAGCTGAAAAAAAAGATGAAGGGTCCCATACTCTGCTTTGTAGGCCCGCCAGGAGTCGGCAAAACATCTCTCGGCAAATCAATAGCACGTGCCATGAATCGGAAATTTGTCCGCATATCTCTCGGAGGGGTGCGCGACGAAGCTGAAATAAGAGGGCACAGGCGGACATATCTGGGCGCCTTGCCCGGAAGAATCATACAGGGGATGAAACAGGCCGGCACGAATAATCCGGTTTTCATGCTTGACGAGCTTGACAAGCTCGGATACGACTACAAGGGAGACCCCTCTTCAGCCCTGCTTGAAGTGCTCGATCCGGAACAGAATCACTCCTTTTCGGATCATTACATAAACCAGCCTTTCAACCTCTCAAACGTTATGTTCATAGCTACCGCGAACCAGATAGATCCGATTCCGTCGGCGCTTCGCGACAGGATGGAGGTTATAAATCTATCCGGTTATACGGAAGAGGAGAAGCTTGAGATAGCGAGACGCTATCTGGTGCCCAGACAGATAAAGGAGAACGGGCTTAAATCCAAAAACATAACATTCGAAGACGATGCCATAAGAGAAATCATATCAAAGTACACCAGAGAGGCAGGGCTCAGGAATCTGGAGCGGGAGATAGGAACCGTATGCCGCAAGATAGCCCGCAAGACAGCCGAAGGAAATAAAAAACCGATAAAGATCACATCCAAAACTGTGCATACTTTTCTTGGCGCAGCGAAATTTCTCCGTGAAGACGATCTGGAACATAATGAAATAGGCGTAGTAAACGGCCTTGCATGGACGCCAGTCGGGGGGGAGATACTCCATGTCGAGGCAACCCTTATGGAGGGGAAATCCGGCCTGACACTTACAGGGCAGCTTGGCGATGTGATGAAGGAGTCAGTGCAGGCCGCTCACACGTATCTCAGAGCGCACTCTGAAATGTTGGGGGTTGAGCCGCAATTTTTCCAGGAACATGAGATTCATGTCCATGTTCCGGCCGGCGCGATACCTAAAGATGGACCGTCCGCCGGAATTGCCATGATCACCGCCCTTGTTTCGATACTCACAAAAACAGCTGTCAGAAAAGATGTAGCCATGACCGGAGAGATAACGCTGCGCGGGAAGGTGCTTCCGATAGGTGGCCTAAAGGAGAAGATACTGGCAGCGGTTCGCTCCGGGATAAAGACCGTGATAATACCTTTACAGAACAAAAAGGATCTGGAGGATATTCCGGCAGACATCCTCAAAAAAATCAGGATTGTGCCTGTGAAGATGATCGATGAAGCTTTGAAGCTTACGCTGGAGAAATACCCTCCTGCCGTAAAAAGAATCAAGGCAGCAAAGCTCCCTGATGGAACCGACAAGAAAAAATCAGCCAAAAAAGAGAGCAACGGTATTTGAATCTCGGGCACAAAAAGGAGCGCACACATGATAAAAGGGTGAATTCGCTTTCTTGAATTCACCCTTTTTTTAAATGATACGATTCCGGAGTCATACCAACTCCAGATATAAGATGATCTCGAGTCGGAGAGGATTGACCATGCTGGGAGCACTGGTAAACACGTTGAGCGGACGAAGATGAGTCAACATAGAGAGGCTTTGATATTGAATTGGAATCAGATCATTTTTCACCCCTGCCGAACGGGGACATCTGGCGGAGCTTTTCTATGATTGGCGGCATTTCGCGGATTACTGTGTCTATCTCCGCTTCTGTAGTGAACCTCGAAAGCGAAAACCTGATTGATCCGTGAGCGCAGGTGAACGGCACCCCCATGGCCCGGAGCACATGGGATGGTTCAAGCGATCCAGAGGTGCATGCGCTCCCTGACGATGCACATATTCCGAATTCTGAGAGCAAGAGAAGTATCGCCTCCCCTTCCACAAATTCAAAAGCTATCGATGTGGTGTTCGGGAGCCGTTCCGCTCCGTCTCCGTTGACACGGGAGTGCGGTATCAACCGCATTAGCTCTTCCTGAAGGCGATCTCGCAAAGACCTTACCTGGCTGTTCTCCCTCTCCATATGTATTCCGGCAAGTTCGCACGCCTTTCCGAGAGCTATTATCCCTGCGCTGTTTTCAGTGCCTGCCCTGCGGCTCTTTTCCTGATGCCCCCCTACCATGAAGGGGCGGAATTGAGTCCCTCGCCGGAGATAGAGAACGCCTGTCCCTTTTGGGGCATGAAGTTTGTGCCCGGAAAGTGAAAGCATGTCGATCACAGACCTTTTCAGGTTTATCGGTATCTTGCCTACTGCCTGTACAGCGTCTGTGTGAAACATTGCTCCTCTGGATTTTGCAATTTCCGCTGCCTCCTCCACAGGAAAAATTACGCCTGTTTCGTTATTCGCCCACATGAAGGAAACCACCGCCGTATCGTCGTCAATCACCCTTCTGTATTCATCCATATCGAGGCGGCCGGCATTGTCTACCCCTATTTCTGTCACACGATACCCTTTCCGGGCAAGATTGCGGCACTGTGTAAGAACCGCCGGGTGCTCGGTTCTTGAAGTGATTATGTGGCGCCGTTCCGGAAAAACCTCGATAGCGGAGCGTATGGCCGCATTATCGCTTTCAGTTCCGCAAGCCGTGAAAATGATCTCGTCAGTGGATGCCCCGAGAAGTCCGGCAACCCTGTCACGAGCCTCGTTCACCTTCTGCTGCACCTGACCGCCGAAAAAATGCATCGAGCTCGGATTACCGTAAAGTTCGCAGAAATAGGGGCGCATCTCCTCGAAAACCGCATCATCGACCCTGGTTGTCGCGTTATTGTCAAGGTAAATCTCTTTCATGAGGCTACCTCCTCTACAACGACATCCTCGGCGACCAGCTCGCGCAGCTTATTCTCAACCAGTCGAGCGGTGTTTCCTGAAGAGGCACAACCGGCGCAAGCTTTGCGAAATGCTACCTGCACTTTTGAACCATCAATATCGATAAGTTCGAGATCACCCCCATCAGCCCAAAGAAGCGGACGGATATCTTTTTCCAGCACTTCCTGTATCAGTTGCATTTTTTTCATATTGGAAAGCTTCTCCGGCCTTTTCCGCGGCTCTTCAACCACACTGCCGTTTATCTCGGCGATCAGCTCGTTTATCTTCGGAATACACCCGCCGCACCCACCTCCGGCCTTGGTGAAATGAGTCACCTGTTCTGCGGTAGTCAATTTGTTTGTTTCAATCACTTTTCTAAGGAATGAATCCGTAATGCCGAAACATTTGCAGATAATGACTCCGTCGTGGTCAGGATAGGCGTGTCCGTGGTCGTGCTCGCTGTCATGCTCCGGAATATCCATGCCTCGATATCTGTATATCGCGACCTCAAGCGCTTCCTGCCCCATGACCGAGCAGTGCATCTTCTCTTCCGGAAGCCCTCCGAGGAAATCGGCTATATCCTTGTTGGTTATTGCCAGAGCTTCGTCGAGTGTCTTCCCTTTAACCATCTCTGTCAGCGCAGATGAAGATGCGATAGCGCTGGCGCAGCCGAAAGTCTGGAATTTAGCTTCTACGATTTTCTCCTTGTTTTCGTCCAGTTTGATAAAAAGCTTCAGGGCGTCGCCACAGGCGAGACTCCCGACCTCGCCTACCGCGTCCGCGTCAGTGATCTCTCCGACATTCCGCGGATTCAGAAAATGTTCCTTGACCGTTGGTGTGTAATCCCACATTTTCGCCGTATCTCCTTTTCAAATATGCCTGTTAGTTTTTTCCCGTCCGGAAAGGGCGCTTTCCGAACAGGAAACCGACTGTTTCTCATCCGGAGTTTCCGTATATGGAAACTAGTTTACTCCATTACAAAACGTTTGCCGGCTGCCATGATCTCCGTCAATCGGGTTTCTGAGGATGCTTCACCATAAAGCCTCACTACAGGCTCTGTGCCGGATTTGCGGAAAAGAATCCAGCTTCCGTCTTCAAGCAGCAGCTTTGTGCCGTCGATCCTTACGACTTCCCTTATCCTGCTACCGGCTATTTCAGCAGGAAGGGCACCGATCTTCAAGGAGTATGCGGCTTCGAGCTCCGGGGTCAGTTTCAGGTTTTCGCGTCTTGTCAAAAAGCGCCCGACCTCTCCGTAAAGCCTCTCAAGCAGCTCTCTTACGCTTTTCCCCTCTCTGGCCACCATCTCCGCCACAAGAAAGCAGGCGAGTATTCCGTCCTTTTCAGGCACATGCCCCCTGATGGTGAGGCCTGCGCTCTCTTCCCCGCCGATAACGAGCTTGTCCTTGCATATGAGTTCGCCTATATATTTGAATCCGACCGGTGTCTCGTACAGCGGAATGCCATGTTTTCTGGCCACCGCATCAATCAGATGCGAAGTCGCCACGCTCCGAGCCACGCCCCCCTCCATTCTGCGTACCGTCACCAGGTAATCGAGAAGAAGGGCAATGATATAGTTAGGCTCAATGTAGGAGCCATCGCCGTCAAGTATTCCGAAACGGTCTGCATCCCCGTCCGTGGCAAGACCCAGGGAGACTTCTGGATCGTTCTTCACAAGAGAGATGAAATCCCTGATATGGGCTTCTGACGGTTCAGGCGGTTCTCCGCCGAAATAGGGGTCGGGATGATCGTTAATCATGACAAAAGGGATATTCCGCTTTATTAAAGGGGTATCAAGATAACCGCGCGATGTGCCGTACATCGGATTCAGGGCGAGCTTGCCAAGTCGCTTCACTGCATCGAAATCGATCTTCTGCTCGAGCGAGCCAAGATATTCCTCTCTGGGATCGACATATTCCAGAAGGTCTCTTCCGGCTGCCTCGGATAACGATATTTCATTGAACGGTGAGGAAACTGAAATGCCGTTCGCTCTTCTTTCTATATCTTTCGTGGTCTCGGGAAGAGCTGGCCCACCCCATGACGGAGAGAACTTGACTCCGTTATATTCAGGAGGGTTATGGCTTGCTGTGAAATTTATCGCTCCGTCACATCTGTCGCTTAAAATCTTGAAGGAGAGCACAGGAGTCGGGACATCCCGCTTGCATAAAATCGCCTTTATTCCCGCGCCAGCCAGAACACGCGCAGCTTCCGACGCAAAACTGGCTCCCATGAATCTTGTGTCATAACCTATCAACACACGTTTCTTGCCATCTCCAGAAGCGGTTATATTCCCCGCAATGGCTTGAACTACTCTCCTTACATTTTCAAAAGTGAAATCATCGCATAGAATCCCGCGCCAGCCGGAAGTGCCGAAAGAGATCGTGGTCATCCGTGTGCCTCCTAGGATCATTATGTATGGAGCGATACAGCCTGCTTCAGGTTAATACAGAGAAGTGGCTCCGTCAAGTCAAACGGGGAAAAAACAAGGGACTTTTCCTGTTGACATCTTTTGCTCATACTTGCTAAATTATTCAAGAATCAAAAAGAATAAATTTCAGGAGGAAGAAGCATGCAGTGTCAGACCGTACTTTCAGGAACCGAATGCACATTTTGGGGAAAGCAGGGATGCGTATTTCCTGACGGTTCCTGCCAGACAATAATAGAGAACTGCGAGGGTTGCGATCGGATTGTAGCCGGAAGCATCGGCCAGGTCTGCTCTGCATACCCGGCTCCGGCAAAAAAATGGCAGAACGGCATCTGCAACTTTGCAAGCCATGTAAAAGTGGAGATAAAACTGGAAGATGCAAAGATAAATCCGCTCAAGGCATCAAAGAAAGCGTCAGGCGGAAGCAAGAAGAAAAAATAGACAAAAGTTCTTCAGCAGTCAATCTGCCGGAAGGGGGGATTCTATCCCCCCTTTTCTTTTATCCGGACTTTTATAATGAAAGACTTATAAAGCGGGGTGGGAAATATATCTCTCTCTTCTGCCGATGAAAGTTGAATCGGTTTTTTTGTTTATTATCCACTGTTAGTATGCTATTTATGCAGTCCTGCTATAAACCTGTTCTAAAACACGAGGATGGTTTAAAATCCGGAGGCGATTAATGGCTCTTGTAAAACTCTACGACACAACCCTGCGTGACGGTTCACAGGCCGAAGACATCTCTTTTCTGCTCGAAGACAAGATACGAATTGCCCATAGACTCGATGACATGGGGATTCATTACATCGAAGGGGGATGGCCAGGGAGCAACCCGAAAGACGTCTCTTTTTTCAAGGATATAAAGAAAGAGAAACTTTCTCAGGCGAAAATCGCCGCTTTCGGCTCGACAAGACGCGCAAAAATCACCCCTGACAAGGACAACAACATTATAACCCTCATCAAGGCAGAGCCGGATGCGATTACCATCTTCGGCAAGACATGGGACTTTCATGTCAGGGAGGCGCTCAGAATCCCGCTTGAAGAAAACCTGGAACTCATATTCGATTCCCTTGAATATCTGAAGAAACACGCCCCGGAAGTTTTTTATGATGCGGAACATTTTTTTGACGGCTACAAGGCGAATCCTGAATATGCGATAAAAACAATACAGGCAGCCGAACAGGCCAAGGCTGACTGCATAATTCTCTGCGACACCAACGGAGGAACGCTACCGTACGAGATCGCATCCATAATTACCGAAGTAAAAAAACATGTTAAGACACCGCTTGGAATACACACCCATAACGATGCAGAATGCGCGGTGGCAAACAGCCTTCAGGCCGTAGCACTCGGAATAGTGCAGGTTCAGGGGACAATAAACGGTTTTGGCGAGCGCTGCGGAAACGCGAATCTATGCTCAATCATCCCCGCCCTCAGACTGAAGATGAAAAAAGAGTGCATCTCGGACGAACAGATGAGACACCTGAGAGAAATATCACGATTTGTCTACGAACTTGCAAACATAGCTCCCGCGAAAC
The DNA here is from genome assembly GCA_002382705.1 of Geobacter sp. UBA4057. Lineage (GTDB taxonomy): Bacteria > Desulfobacterota > Desulfuromonadia > Geobacterales > Pseudopelobacteraceae > UBA4057. Next base: position 46,644 of record DFZL01000046.1, on the reverse strand, counting down.
ATCAGGCCTACGTCGGCAACTCCGCTTTCGCGCACAAGGGGGGGGTGCATGTAAGCGCCATCCAGCGGCATCCGGACACATATGAACATATCCGCCCCGAGACGGTCGGAAACTGCACCAGGATTCTGGTGTCCGACCTTTCCGGGCGCTCCAACATACTGGCCAAGGCTGAGGAATTCAAAATAAACCTCGACAGCAAGGACCCGGTTACCCTTGATATTCTTGACAATATAAAAGAGATGGAAAACCGCGGATATCAATTCGAAGGGGCAGAAGCTTCTTTCGAACTGCTGATGAAAAAAGCGCTCGGCAATCATCGCAAATTTTTCACTGTGCTCGGATTCAGGGTGATTGACGAAAAACGCGGCGAAGAGAACAGGCCGATAGCTGAAGCAACAATAATGGTCAAGGTAGGTGGGAAGACCGAACATACCGCGGCAGAAGGTAACGGACCGGTAAACGCGCTTGACAACGCAATACGGAAAGCGCTGGAGAAATTCTATCCAAAGCTCAAGGATGTCAAGCTGCTGGATTATAAAGTTAGGGTGCTCCCGGCAGGCCAGGGGACTGCATCTCTGACAAGGGTACTTATAGAATCTGGCGACAGGCATGACCGCTGGGGCACTGTCGGGGTTTCCGAAAATATCATCGACGCTTCATATCAGGCGCTGATAGACAGCATAGATTACAAACTGAACAGAATGGATGAATAAAGGAGAATTCTCCGGGTGCAAACAGAATACGGCCATCGTCTTATAACCGTTCTGCTGGCTTTTATGTTTGTGACCGTTTTTATCGTGAAAAACCGTGGCTCCAGGTTTCAGGAAACCGGAGCCGCGGTTTTTTATCCGGCGGATCAAACCACCCTTGTCTCAGCTGTAAACGGTGATCTGCTTCACCCAGGGATATATCCGTTGCTTCGGGAGACCAGAGTTTCCGAATTGATAGACGCAGCTGGACCCAAAAGAAATATCTCCGCTTTTTCTGGAGACAGTCAGGGAAATTCAGCCGTCGAGCCTGGATGCCTCTATAACGTATCCATTGACAGAAGCGGCAACGCTCTGCTGTCGAAGAGTCCCATTCCAACTCCGCAAAAGATGCTCCTGGGCGTTCCTCTCGACATAAACAGCATGAACCGGGAAGATTTAGAGGTGATCCCGGGTGTCGGTCACTCAACATCAGCAAAAATAATTGAATATCGGGAAAGAAATGGCGGGAGCATGAAAGTTTCAGATCTTCGGATGATTGAGGGGATAGGAGAGGAAAAATATTCGCGGATTGCCGAATTTTTTAATCCGGGAAAAACTGCAAAACATGATGGTGAAAAGCGGAAATGATAATACTGAGAATCGTTTGCAGTCAGGCTTGTCCAGCCAAATAAAACGGGCATGTTTTGACAGCTGTTATTTCAGCTCCTCCTTCAACTCATTGACGACAGCTCGCACCTCTGCGATCATATCAACCGCCTGCGGCGATTTTTCATATTTCAGATATTTATCGAAATAGCGTACCGCATCTTCGACTCTCTCATCATCCAGACATATCTCGCCAAGGGTCAGATAAGCCATGACAGCCGAAGGGTCTAGCCTGATCGCCTCCATGCATTCAGCTTCAGCCTCTTCAGTCTCATCAAGGTCATAGTATAACTGGCCGAGGCCGACATGGGCCGACGGGTCACCCGGATCAACAGAGATAGCTTCCCTGTAATACTGCATGGCCTTTTCGTACTCCCCCTCATCATAAGCCGTATCCCCAAGTGCGTTAAGGGCTGTAAGATTGTCAGGGGCGATCTCCAGGGCTTTCATAAAATTTTCAGCAGCTGCGGCTTTTTCCCCCATGCTCATCCAAACAAGTCCGATCCCTGCAAAGGCTTCGGCGTGCAGAGGGTCGATTGCGATAACCTTTCTGTAAGCATCAATCGCATCCAGACCTCTCCCTTCTTCAAAAAGGAGATCGCCGTAAGCCGCAAACAATCCCGTATCGTCAGGGTATTTTTCGACTACTCTACCATAAAGGGCGACCGCTTCCGTCACATATCCCTCATCTGCGAGCATATCTCCGAAAACCGAGAACAATTCAACATCATCCTCGGCATCGTCGCAGAAACCATTTAACAGCCCGATTACATCGGCAACTCTCCCCGCATCAAGCATATCCATGATTTTTTTAAATATTTCAGTTATTTTGTCAATCTGCATTCTTTTCTCCTTAAAGTTTCAGTCTGTAAACGGATATTACACCAGGCTCTTGCAGAAAGGTTGTCGCCCCCGAATGATTTTATCGGGGGTCCAGCCTTTTCAGGTAGCTGAAAAAGTGGATTCCCGATTACTTCCTCGGGAATGACAGCTTTTATGACTTTTGCAAGAATCTGATATGTCCTTGTTGTTTGCCAATTTGAGGTTTTTTATCCGAGCAATAACTTTTTTACTTTAGCCAAAATGTAATTTATACTCCGCAAAAATCTGCGAACAGGGGCGTAATATGAAGGAAAGCCATCAAACGATAGGCTTGCGGACGCTTGAAGATATAAGCGACATAATCCTGCACTCGCACGACCTTCACGAAACGCTGGATAATATCGTAAATATCGTGGCTCGCAAAATGAATACCGACGTCTGCTCCATTTATCTTCTGGAAAATGACGGTGAAACCCTTGTTCTGAAAGCAACCAGAGGGCTTTCGCCGGATTCGGTGGATCGCATTTCGATGAAGACCGGCGAGGGGCTCACCGGCCTGGTCATTGAGACTAAAGATATGGTGACAACCGACAACGCTCCGGAACATCCACGCTACAAATATTTCAGCGAAGCGAAAGAAGAGAGTTTCCTCTCTTTTCTCGGACTTCCGCTGTTTGAGAGAAAAAGCCCGATAGGGGTCATAGTGATCCAGACGCGTGAAGCAAGGAAATTCTCGGACGATGAAATAAGCGCCCTGCGAACCATTACCTTCCAGATCGGAAGCATCATCCAGAATGCCAGGTTGCTGGATTCAATACAGCATAAGGAAGAGGAGAGAGCCTGGTTCGAGCAGGAGCTGGCCAGAGCCAGAAACGGAATCGATCATAAACCGGCGGATCCCGTGAACAGAGCGAAAAAAGCCCCCCCTCTTATTACAGGAATTTCGGCTTCAGCCGGATTCTGTCGCGGCAAAGTCTATATTCTTGACAGATTCAATGACAAGGTGATCAACATCGCCAAAGTCGGGACAATCGGAGAGGAGCGGCATAAATTTGCAGTGGCGCTGGAAAAAGTCAAGATCATGACAATCTACATGGGGAAAAGAGTCGCCGAGCTTCTATCTGAGGACGACGCGGCAATTTTCCATTCACACCTGATGATTCTTGAGGATAGAAGTTTTTTAAACAGGATTACTGAGCTCGTCGAGCAGGGGGTCGGAGCGACGAGGAGCGTTCATGATACGGTGCAGCATTACCTGCAGGCCTTTGCCTCAATGGACGATCCGTACTTAAGAGAACGCTCTGCGGACATGGAGGATATAGGCCGACGTCTGATTGACGCTATGGAGGGGAATGACAAGAAACCGCCAGAGCTTGATGAACCGCGGATAATTGTCGCCGAAGATATCTTCCCGTCAGACATGGCGATGATGAACCATGAGATGATAATGGGGATAGCCACCGAAAAGGGGAACATCTATTCACATGCCGCGATAATGGCGCGTTCGCTGGGAATTCCCGCAGTCCTTGGACTTAATGGATTGATGGAGGCGGCAGACGTCAAGGATGAGATCATAGTGGACGGGACTTCTGGATGCGTCTACATAAATCCGGACTCATCGATAAAAAAAGAGTACGAGAGGATTGAGAAAAGTTACGCGGGTAGGAGGAGAGAGCTGGAGGGTTTGCGTGAACTTCCGGCCTTGACTACTGACGGGACTAGAGTGGTTCTGAGCGCGAACATAGGGCTTCTGTCGGATATAAAGATTTCAGCCATGCATGGAGCCGAAGGGGTGGGACTGTACCGGACAGAATTCCCTTATATGACCCGCTCATCCTTCCCGGACAGGAACGAGCAGGCATCTCTGTATTCAAGAATCCTGGAGGGGTTTCCCGGCCAGAACGTCAACATCAGAACGCTCGATATAGGGGGAGACAAGACCCTTCCCTACTTTACCCCCCCGCGAGAAGAGAACCCCTTTCTAGGGTGGCGATCCATACGCATTTCCCTTGAAAGGGAAGATATCTTCCGTGAACAACTGGCCGGAATACTCCTCGCATCAGATTCAGGCAATCCCTCAATAATGTTCCCCCTTGTCTCTTCAATTGACGAGATAGGGCGGATCAGGGAAATTCTCGTTTCAGTGATGGATGAGCTGGACAGTGAGGGGAAGAGATACAAGGAGTCAATTCCTCTTGGCATCATGGTTGAAGTCCCCGCGGCAGTCGAGATAATAGATTTTTTGCTTGAAGAGGTAGATTTTGTAAGCATCGGGACTAATGACCTTATTCAGTACATGCTGGCGGCGGATCGGAACAACAGCAGGGTAAAGCAGTATTACGACCAGTTTCACCCTGCTGTGATCCGCGCCATCAAACATGTGGTTGACGCCGCTGCCAAGTACGGTAAAAAAGTGTCTGTCTGCGGAGAAATGGGGGCTGATCCGCTGAACGCACTTTTTCTTGTTGGGCTAGGGGTTCGGGAATTCAGCTTATCGGCTCCGGGGATACCGCTTGTAAAACAGGCCGTCATAAATCACTCCATCACGGAGTGCCGCGAACTCGCGGAAATGGTGCTTAATTCGAGAAGCAGCACCGAAGTCGGACGCTGTCTGGTTGACGCCCGCAAGAGATTCAGGCTTCTTTAGCTTTTCATTTGCCATGCCGCCAGATGAAGTTCACAGCCTTGCAGTCAGGAAGCGCTTTCCTGAAACGTTCAAGCCCCTCTTCCGAAATGTTCGTCCCGCTGCATGTAAGCCATTTGAGTTTTTTGAGACCGGCAAGGGTCATAAGCCCCTGATCGCCTATCCCTGTGTGGTATATGTAAAGCCTTCTTAACCCGTGAAGCTTTACAAGTTGCTTAAGCCCCTTGTCTGTCACGCTGGAATTTGAAAGGCATAACTCTTCGAGTCCAGAAAGATGGGCAAGGTGTGAAAGCGCCCTGTCGTCCGCCTCATGCATGAAAATCGCCTGAAGGTCTTCGCCTTGCAGATGATCCAGAAACTGAAGCCCTTTCCCTGCGCACCCTTTGATATCAAGACGCACCGCGTTATCGACATGCACCTCTCTGACCCCTTTTGCATTCCCTGATCTTCTCCACTCCCTGTAATCGACCGACCCTCTCTTCCTCTCGTATAGAAGGCCGCACGAGCTGTCCGAGGGGAAGCGTATCGGGCGGGTCTCAAGCGGGGGGAGGCTCTCTTCGTCGAAGCTCTCGTCATAGCCGCGCAGCATCGCAAGCCTCCTGCTTATCCTGGCTATGTCAAGGTCTATTGTTGCGGCCATCTCCGCCATAAGATCAATGCCATCCGATGCCGACTCTTCAACTTGTTGCTTGAAACGGTAAATATCAGTGCTCTTCAGTTCATCAATCTTCCCCAGAACCGAATAGATATCCTGCCGCGCCTTTGCTATCTGCCTGATAACCCGCACAAGTTCAACCGCTATCTCGTTGCCAGATATCTGATCCGGTCTCTGCTCCCATTCCCGTATGATATCTTCAAGAATGGAACGGTCTCCAGTTTCATATGCACTGTTTGCAACAGCCATCAACTCCTGGCGGCGCATTCTCTGTTCGTCATCGGAGGCCAGGTCTGGATGTATCGCTTTTGCAACCTCACGGTACAGAGATTTGAGGCTTTTCTGTTCCGTAGCATATTTAGGCTCTTCGTCATCCAGAAGGTCGCTTTTCGTACGGAATGATTCGAAATTCTCCGCTATTCCGGAATCATCCGGCTCCAAGCACTCTCCATTGTCAAGAATCCCCTTTAACTGCCACTCAAGCTCTTCGAGAACTTCGATCCTGGAACCGAGAGTCTGTTCATAAAGCTGCTCGAATTGCCTGATCACGCTCCTCAGATCAAAAAACTCACGTTCATGCCTGGCAAGCTGATTCTGTACCGACTCCAGCTCCCTTCTTTTTTTCTCCAGCTCTACCTCTTCCGGAGATTTCAGCCTGCCATAGCCAGGTGTCATTAATCGGCTCCGGTCAATTTGAGTTCGAGAGCCTCCTTGAGAAGAGAGAGAGTAATTTTCCTCTTTGTCTCCAGTGAGAGCCTGTAAAGTAATTCAATGCATCGGACAAGATATCCGGCCTCGCGACTGCCGGTTTTAAGCAGATAATCGAGCACATCATCCGGTACCCGTACCTGCCGGTCATATGCCGCTTTCTGTAAAATCATCCTCCTCGAATTGTCATCCGTGACATCGACCCTTGATACGAGCCCCCATAGAAGGCGGGAGACCAGATGATCATCCAGTGAGCTCAATTCCCTGGGAGGAAAAGTTCCAGCCATGACAACACGCATCCCTTTGCCGCTGAAATCATTGAAAAGCTGCCAGAGGGCGCTCTTAACCCCTCGGTCGTCCGGGAGGAGATGGATGTCGTCAAGGATAAGAGCTTCCGCATTGCCGAAATGCCTCATAAGGATATCTGTTGTCGGCATCTCCCTGCATGAGAGGTATATACTCGGACTGCCAACGGAAATCTCATGTTCGACAGATCGAAGGAGATGAGTCTTGCCAGAGCCTGAGGGACCATGAATGTAAAGGAGGTGTTCAGAGTCGTCCGGGTCGGCGATACGCCTCGCAAAACGCAGTGAAGCAGCATTGCCGTCGCATTCGACGAAATTGCCGAAATTCATGACTTCATTCAGGGGGAAGTCCAAAATCCGTTGCATGGTCAGAAAAGCTTCTGTTGAGGTGGCTCGGGTGAAATACGGCCAAAATGATTGTAGGCTGCCTTTGTGGCCACTCTGCCGCGGGGAGTACGGTTGATGAATCCGTTCTGGATGAGAAACGGTTCGTAAACATCCTCAATGGTGTCGCTCTCCTCGCTTATCGCCGCGGAAATAGTGTCAAGACCGACAGGGCCACCACCGAATTTGTCTATGATAGCAAGGAGAATGCTTCTGTCCATGTTATCGAAACCCATTTCGTCTATTTCGAGAAGTGAAAGAGTGTTTCTTACGACTTCCCTGTTTATGACCCCTTCAGCCCTGACCTGTGCGAAGTCGCGCACCCTCCGCAAAAGCCGGTTGGCAATCCTCGGAGTCCCGCGGCTTCGACCTGCAAGCTCGAAAGCTCCTTTTTCGTCTATTTCCATCCCCAAAAGACGGGAAGAGCGGCTGATTATGAAGGCAAGCTCCTTTTCCGTATAAAACTCCAGCCTTGATATCACACCGAACCTGTCACGTAGCGGGGAAGAGAGAAGGCCTGCCCGGGTAGTGGCCCCGACGAGGGTGAAACGGGGAAGGTCAAGCTTTATGGAGCGGGCGCTGGGCCCCTGACCTATTATGATGTCAAGCTGGAAATCCTCCATTGCCGGATAGAGTATCTCCTCCACAACATGGGAAAGCCTGTGTATTTCGTCTATGAAGAGGACATCGTGAGGTTCGAGATTTGTGAGAATGGCGGCCAGGTCGCCAGGACGCTCAATAACCGGGCCGGACGTGGATTTTATATTAACCCCCATTTCACAGGCGATTATATTTGCGAGGGTTGTTTTCCCCAGTCCTGGCGGACCATAAAGAAGCACATGATCAAGCGCTTCCCCCCTGCCGCGGGCAGCCTCTATGAAAAGGCACATGTTCCCCTTGATCTTCTCCTGTCCGACATAGTCGTTGAGCGACCTTGGGCGCAGAGTAGCATCGAACTGGATATCATCGTCGATTTTTACCGGTGTGACGGAGCGCATATATGGATCACTTCTTTCCTGAATAACGTCTGGCCTCCGCCGCCTCGTCAACAGAGTAGTTGCGTGGGATCTTCAGAACCTGTCCTGGCCAGAGCTGTCTCGGATCGCGTATCTGATCCCTGTTTGCCCTGTATATCAGCGGCCAGAGCGAAGATGTGTTGTAAATCTCGGACTTTGCCGCTATCTGCGGCAGGGTCTCCCCCCTGTGAACCGTATAGTATGTGACAGACTGTGGAAGAGGTTTAGAAGGAGAGGGCTCTTTTGTCGCTCTGTTTTTCCTGACGGATTCACTGGCCCGTTTCTGCTCTTCTTCAAACCTTTGTGCTGCTTGAACCGCCTCGCGCTGCAAACGCTTCTTCTTGGCCTCTGCCTCTGCCGTTTTTGCGGCCTGCAACTCTTTCTCCTCCAGTTCAAGGCGCTCTTTAAGAGTCAGTAAAGACGCCTTCAGAAGAAAGGCTTTCTGTATTGCCAGACGATACGCATCTTCAGCCTCGGCACTCCCGCGGTTGCAGTCATTTTCCCCATGTTCCAGAATGCTTACAAAACTCCCATATTCCTCAGGGAAAAGCCTTGGAGCATCATTTTCGCGAAGCTGTCTTGCCATTGAAAGCGCATCCAGACGCAATGAAGGAGCCGGCGCCTGGCAGGCCGCAATCAGTAAAACGGCCAGGCAGAGTGCTGGGATGGCTCCGCGGCACATACCGGAATCCCCTAAGCCGTTTTTTCCGCCAGCTGTATGCCAAGTTCGCGCAGTTGTTTCCTGTCCACATCCGAAGGTGCTTCAGACATCATGCAGGTTCCTTTCTGTGTCTTCGGGAAAGCGATCACGTCCCGTATCGAATCGCTGCCTGTCAGAAGCATTATCAGGCGATCCATCCCGAAGGCTATCCCACCGTGAGGAGGTGTGCCGAATTCAAGCGCATCCAGCAGGAAACCGAATTTACTCCTGGCCGATTCCGGAGAAAGCCCAAGGAGCCTGAACATGAGCGACTGAACCTGCTCCTGGTGAATTCTTATCGACCCGCCTCCTATCTCGTTTCCGTTCAGAACCAGATCATAAGCTTTCGCACGGCAACGCCCGGGATCAGACTCCACAAACTCGACATCCTCATCCATTGGCGCAGTAAAAGGATGATGCACCGCAGCCCAGCGGTTTTCCTCCTCATCCCACTCAAGAAGCGGGAAATCGGTCACCCAGATGAAACGGTAATCATCCTTCGATGTAAGCTTCAGGATCGATGCAAGATGATTCCGGAGTTTCCCCAGTGAATCATTCACTATCTTCGGCTTATCGGCTGCAAAGAAGAGGATATCTCCCTCTTCCCCCCCAAAAGCGCTGTTCATCTCCGAAATTTCATCCGGAGTGAAAAATTTGGCTATCGGGGAGTGCCACTCTCCGTTCTCAATCTTTACATAGGCAAGCCCCTTCGCCCCGTATATTTTCACGAATTCCGTCAGGTCATCTATCTCCTTGCGCGAAAATCCTGAGCACCCTTTGGCGTTCAACCCCTTGACGATCCCCCCTTTCGCAACGGCATCGGCAAAAACCTTGAATCCGGAAGAGCCGACCACCCCGGTAAGATCGCAGAGCTCCATGCCGAAGCGGATGTCCGGGTTGTCAACGCCAAAACGCCGTATGGCTTCGGCATAGGTTATCCTGTCAACAGGGAGCCTTATATCGATACCTTTTGCTTCACGGAAAATCCGGGCTATCAACCCTTCCATCATGGTAATTATCTCTTCCCGGTCGATGAATGACATCTCGCAGTCAATCTGCGTGAATTCCGGCTGACGGTCAGCGCGGAGATCTTCGTCGCGGAAGCAGCGCACTACCTGAAAATAGCGGTCAAAGCCCGAAATCATCAATATCTGCTTGAAAATCTGCGGGGATTGAGGCAAGGCGTAAAACTGCCCTTGGTTGATACGGGACGGGACAAGGAAATCTCTTGCCCCTTCCGGCGTAGATTTAGTAAGAAACGGTGTTTCCAGCTCTAGAAAACCGTTCTCGGTCAGATACTGCCTGGTCACCTGCGCCACTTTTGAGCGTAGGATAAGATTATGCTGCAACTGAGGTCTCCTCAGATCCAGATAACGATACTTGAGCCTGATGTTCTCGTTAACCTCGCTGAATTCGTCCAGCATGAACGGGAGCGGTTTTGAACGGTTCAGAAGCCTGCATTCGTTTACCTGTATCTCTACTTCTCCGGTTTTCATGTTAGGGTTAAGAGTCCCTTCAGGACGTGCGATCACCCTCCCCTTTACCGCAAGGACAAATTCGCTTCGAACCGACTCGGCCACGGCATGCGCGACGCTGTTTATCTCCGGGTCAAAAACCACCTGTGCTATGCCTGCACGGTCACGAAGATCGATAAAAACAAGCCCGCCGTGATCCCGGCGTCGCAGTGCCCACCCCATAAGTATGACTTCACATCCGATATCTTTTGCTGTCAGATCACCACAGTAATGAGTTCTCTTCCAGTTCCCCAGCGTATCCATCAAAAAACCTCCGGTTTGATTGAATTCATTCTATTATTTTACCGATGCTTCCGAAACGAGGCCTGAATTTTTCCTTGTCCCATGACCAGTACTTTATGAAGGCAAGGCCTTTAATCTTGTCGCGAGAGACAAACCCCCAGAACCTGCTGTCGTAGGAACGATCCCGGTTGTCACCCATAACGAAGTAAGAGTCCTGAGGAACGGTTACAGGGCCGAAAGTGTCTCTCGGATTCATCTCCCTGGGGATTATTTCAATATCCTTGTGAACTTCATGAGGATTTAAATAAGGTTTTCCGTTCACGAACACTTTTTTGTCCTTCCCCTCAACGACATCCCCTGGGGCACCCACTATACGCTTGATAAAATCCTTGCTCGCATCTTCCGGATATTCAAAAACGATAATGTCCCCCTGTCTCGGATCGCGCAGTTTCAGAACATTTTTGCCGGTAAAGGGTATCTTCACGCCATAAATGAATTTGTTGGCGAGAAGGTGATCCCCTATGGCCAGAGTGTCTTCCATTGAGCCTGAAGGAATCTTGAAAGCCTGCACAAGATAGGTTCTTATGAAAAGGGCGAGCAGAACCGCAATAAGGATGGATTCGGCATATTCGCGTAACAGGCTCTTCCTTTTGAAAACCGGAACGGCTTCAGAAGCTCCGGTGCTCTGCAGATCATTTATTTCTTCCATTAAATCCGTCCTTTATTAAATTGTCTGAAGCTATTCAACCTTGAGTATCGCAAGAAAAGCCTCCTGCGGCAGCTCAATATTCCCCACATTTTTCATTCTCTTCTTCCCCTCCTTCTGTTTCTCCAGAAGTTTGCGTTTTCGTGTGATATCGCCTCCGTAGCATTTCGCAAGCACATCCTTCCTCAACGCTTTTACGGTCTCACGCGCAATGACCTTGTTTCCTATCGCCGCCTGGATTGCGACCTCAAACATCTGGCGGGGGATGAGCTCCTTCATTCTTGAGACGAGGTCGCGACCGCGATAATAGGATTTGTCCCGGTGCACGATCAATGAAAGTGCGTCAACTATTTCACCGTTTATAAGTATGTTCAGCCTGGCCAGCTCGCTTCTGCGATAATCCAGATGTTCGTAGTCAAGTGATGCGTACCCTTTTGATATCGATTTCAACCTGTCGTAGAAGTCCAGGACAATCTCATTCAGCGGGAGCTCGTAAATGATCATGACCCTGGTCTGAGTCAGATACCTTATCTCCCTTTGCACCCCGCGCTTCTCCTCGCAGAGCGCAAGAACACCACCCACAAATTCGTTCGGGAGGTGAATATGAGCGAGAATGAATGGCTCCTCGATAAATTCGAGATGCTGCAACTCGGGCATCTGGTTGGCGCTGTCTATCGTCATTATCTCGCCGGATGCCTTGTGAACCTTGTAAACAACGGTAGGCGCGGTAGTTATGAGATCAAGTCCGAATTCCCGCTCAAGACGTTCCTGAATGATTTCCATATGGAGAAGGCCAAGAAAACCGCAGCGGAAACCAAAGCCAAGCGCAACGGAGGTCTCCGGCTCAAAGGAGAACGATGAATCGTTAAGCTTGAGTTTAGCCAGCGCATCCCGCAACTGTTCGTACTGAACGGTGTCAATAGGGTAGAGGCCGGAAAAAACCATCGGCTTGACCTCTTTAAATCCTTCGAGCGGCCTGTCGCACTCTTTCTGAAAAATTGTTACAGTGTCACCTACCTTCGCGTCGGCCACGTCTTTTATTCCGGCAATTATGAAACCGACCTCCCCTGCCGCAAGTTGGGCGACTTCTGTCATGACCGGGGCAAAAACACCGATTTTCAGGGCTTCATAAGACTTTTCAGTCGCTATGAGCCTGATTTTTTCACCTTTTCTGACAGTGCCGTCAATAATGCGCACCAGAATTATCACCCCCTGATACTGATCGTACCATGAGTCAAAAAGGAGCGCCTTGAGAGGCGCTGACTGATCACCCTTAGGTGGAGGGATATTTTTGACGATCTGCTCCAGAATCTCGCGGGTGCCGATCCCTTCCTTCGCGCTGGCGAGCACAGCATCGCCTGCGCTTATCCCTATTATCTCCTCTATCTCGTGCTTTACCCGCTCAGGATCGGCGGCCGGGAGATCAATCTTGTTTATCACCGGAAATACTTCGAGGTTGTTGTCAAGCGCGAGGTATACATTCGCAAGTGTCTGCGCCTCCACACCCTGTGAAGCATCAACAACCAGAAGGCCTCCTTCGCATGCGGCAAGCGAGCGGGAGACTTCATAGGTGAAATCTACATGCCCGGGAGTGTCGATGAGATTGAGGATATACTCTTCGCCATCATCGGCATGGTAATCAAGCCTGACTGTCTGGGCCTTTATGGTGATCCCGCGCTCCCGCTCCAGATCCATCTTGTCGAGAAACTGATCCTGCCTGTCCCGCTCTGAAAGAGCCCCGGTATATTCGAGCAGGCGGTCGGCTAGGGTTGATTTGCCATGGTCAATATGGGCTATAATTGAAAAATTGCGTATTTTACCGATATCCATGAATTCCTTCGTTACAGCAAAAAATATGACTGGTTAAATTAAATAAAAACGGCCTGGAAGTAAAGGGAAAAACCGACGCTGCGAGCCGTAGAAGGAAAACGGAAAAATTCATATACATGCGCCGCATAAGAAAACAGAGGATAAGGAAGGGATTCTTCAGCATGCCGTTTTGAGTCTGATGAACCAACATCAGAAACGACTGCATCGGCTTGACACCATTTTCCTTTTGATGTAGCTTGTTTCGTCCTGCCTCGGGACTACCCTGCAAACGATTGCCGAAAACCTTTTTTTCAGGTGCCAGCCAAATGAAAATCAGCGCGATAATACCTGCCCGTTACGCTTCCCTCCGTTTCCCCGGCAAGGCCCTTGCCGATATCAACGGCAAGCCGATGATCCAGCACGTCTATGAGCAGACAAGAATGGCTGAGCTCATAGATGAAGTGATTGTAGCTACAGATGACGACCGGATATGCAAAGTTGTCAATTCGTTCGGTGGAAACTGCCGTATGACCGGGGTTTCCCATAACACCGGAACTGACCGGATTGCAGAAGTCGCCGCAGGAATCAATTCTGACATAATCGTAAATGTTCAGGGGGATGAACCACTCATAGAACCGGAAATGATTGATCAGGCAATATCGCCGTTCATGTCCGATCCCGACCTTCAGATGGGAACTCTCAAGAGCCGGATACGCTGCCTGCACGATTTTCTCAGCCCGAATGTCGTAAAGGTTGTAACCGACGCAAACGGATTCGCCATATATTTTTCGCGTTCCCCCCTCCCTTTTTTCAGGGACAAATGGCATGACCTGAAAGATGATTCTTTCGCCACTGGAAAATTGCTCTGTTACAAACATATCGGCCTCTATGTCTACAGGCGCGACTTTCTTGTAAAATTTGCAGAAATGGCCCCGACATTCCTGGAAACCTCGGAAAAACTCGAACAGTTGAGAGCGCTTGAAAACGGGATAAGGATAAAGGTAATTGAAACCGGATTTGAGTCAATAGGAGTCGATACTCCGGATGATCTTGCAAAGGCAAGGGAGCGCATGAAGCCCCCCGCCTTATCGAACTGACACAGATAAAGACAGGAGCAGTTTCAAATGAAAACAAAATTCATCTTTATAACCGGCGGGGTTGTATCTTCAATAGGGAAGGGACTCGCCGCGGCATCTCTCGGCGCGCTGCTTGAAGCCAGAGGGCTAAGGGTGACTCTTCAGAAGCTTGACCCGTACATAAATGTCGATCCTGGAACTATGTCACCTTTTCAGCATGGTGAGGTCTTTGTCACTGATGACGGGGCCGAGACCGATCTCGATCTTGGCCATTACGAGCGGTACACAAACGCCGTGCTTTCAAAGAAGAGCAATTTCACCACCGGTCAGGTCTACTTCTCGGTTATTGAGAAAGAAAGGCGCGGCGATTATCTCGGGGGGACTGTCCAGGTCATACCGCATATAACCGACGAAATAAAAAGCAAGATACTGGAGAACGCAAAGGGGGCGGACATTGCGATAGTGGAGATAGGCGGGACTGTCGGAGACATAGAATCGCTCCCCTTTCTCGAAGCGATCCGCCAGTTCAGGTATGACCGTGGTCAGGAAAATGCGCTTTACCTCCATGTGACTCTTGTCCCCTACATAAGGACAGCGGGTGAGCTGAAAACAAAACCTACGCAGCATTCTGTTATGGAACTGAGAAAGATCGGTATACAGCCCGATATTCTCATCTGCCGCTGCGACCGTGAACTTCCCAGGGAGATGAAGAAGAAGATCGGCCTTTTCTGTAATGTCGAGGAGAGGAATGTAATCCAGAATGTCGATTCAGAGCATATTTATGCGGTTCCTCTCGCCTTGAACAGGGAAAATCTTGACGAACAGGTTGTAGAGATACTCCACATATGGACAAAAGCGCCCGATCTGACCGCATGGAACGAGGTTGTCAAAACCCTGCGCCACCCAAGCCATGGAGAGGTCAGGATTGCTGTCGTCGGCAAATACGTTGATCTTACCGAATCGTACAAATCGCTTGCCGAAGCTTTGACACACGGAGGGATCGCGAACGACTGCCGGGTTTACCTCAAATATGTCGATTCTGAAAAAATTGAAACAGACGGAATCGACGGACAGCTTGACGATGTTGACGGAGTGCTTGTTCCTGGAGGTTTCGGAGAGCGGGGGACAGAGGGTAAAATTCTTGCAATAGAGTACGCAAGAACCGGAAAAATTCCGTTTTTCGGGATATGTCTGGGGATGCAGATGGCTGCCGTAGAGTTCGCCCGGAATGTCTGCAATCTTAAAAACGCGGGCTCGACCGAATTCAGGAAGAATTGCGCGGAACCTCTGATACATCTGATGGAAGAGCAGAAAACGGTCAGCAGAAAAGGGGGGACTATGAGGCTTGGAGCCAACCTCTGCTCGATCGCCAAAGGGACTCTGGCGCATGCAGCCTACAATATGACAGAAACCAGCGAGCGCCATCGCCACCGATACGAGTTCAACAACAGATACAGGGATATCTTCACTCAAAACGGAATGGTTCTGTCAGGAATATACAGGGAGAAAGATCTGGTTGAAATCATTGAAATAACCGACCACCCATGGTTCCTTGGCTGCCAGTTCCACCCGGAATTCAAATCCAAGCCGCTCGTGCCTCACCCGCTTTTCAAGGCGTTTGTGGGAGCAGCGCTTATGCACAGAAACACCAGATGAACATTTCTCAGCGGTATCTATCCGCATGAAACGAGCTTCTCGTGTACGGGGAGCTCTCAACATGCTGAAATCCGGCGGCAAGAGCCTCTTCCTTTAAAGCTTCAAACTTTTGAGGGGTGATGTACTCCTGCACCGGATAATGACTCCTGCTCGGCGCCAGATACTGCCCGATGCTTAAAAATGTGCAGCCGGCTTTTATCATATCACGCATTACAGCAAGAACTTCTCCGACGGTTTCCCCCATTCCCAGCATCAACCCCGATTTTACCCTGGCTTTGGCATGACCGGCGCACCGCTCAAGCAGCCTGAGCGAACGGTAGTAATCCGCCCCGCTTCTTATATTATAAAGTCGCGGAACAGTCTCCAGATTATGACCGATAATTTCGGCGCCTGAGTCAAGCACTTTATCGATACTCCCGCTTTCACCCTGAAAATCTGGCACTAGCAGTTCAATCGAGGTCAATGGTGACTTTTCCCTGATGCTCGTTACCGTCGCGTAGAAAATCGATGCCCCGCCATCAGGAAGATCATCCCTGGTCGGGCTTGTTATGACGACATGCCTCAACCCGAGCCGGAGAACCCCCTCTGCTACACGTTCAGGCTCCCCTTGATCAACCGGAAGAGGCTCGGATTTGCTTATATTGCAGAAACTGCAGAGACGTGTGCAATTTCTCCCCATTATTAGAAACGTAGCCTGGCCTGAAGAGAAGCATTCGGAAATATTGGGACATAGCGCCTGCTGGCAGACTGTATCCAACTTTAATTCGCCAAGCAGCCGCCTCATCTCTCCCTGACCGCTTGCGTCCATCTTTTTCTGAAGCCATTCCGGTTTTCTTTTCATCTTCATATCTTCATCCCTTCGATGTTCCATCTGTCGTCAAGATACTTTTTTCCCAGCAGGGATGCCGCTTTTCTCTTTTCATCCGGAGAAAGAGGAGTTTCGAACAGGGTTGTTGAAAAGGAAGAGCAGAACGACTCCTTGAGCTCTTCAGCCAGAAGAAAGCGAAAATCTGCTGCAACTGCCGGACATACGCCAAGACACTCAGCAATGGATACTGTTGATTCAACCAGCTCCGCTCTTTTGTCTCTCATATATGAAAGCCCCTTTAAAGAGCGGTTTATCATCGGAATCGAGCCATGCTGAAATATAATTCCCCTCTCCCTCCTCTGTGCATTCCCTCCGATTTTACGTCCTCTGATCAATATGTCGAAAGCTTCCCTCCCCGCAAAACAGTACGGAACTCTCTCTCCAGAATTTTTTTCCCCCTGATGAATATCTGCAGCATAGGCGGCCTCAAACCCTTTTTTTCTGTAGAATTCAAGAATGAAGCCGGTAAGCGCCCGGAACGACTCTTTGACCGTAGACAAGGCGCCGATCTGTTCAGAACTGCAGACGACAGAATATGTCAATTCGTCAGAATGATAAATGGCCCCCCCTCCGGTGATCCTCCTCACTAAAGGCACCAAATCCATACGACAGCGTTCCAGATCAATCTGTGCGGCAGCGTCCTGAAACCTTCCGATTGAAAGCGCCGGTGGGTCCCATCCGTAGAGCCGCAGAATGGGGGGCGAAGAGTCCGGATCAAAATTGGCCAGAAGCGACTCGTCAATGGCCATGTTTTCCGGGGCTGTGAGAAATCCGGTATTAATCAGGCGCCATGATGACATAGAAATTCCAACCTCGTTTCCATCTGAAACTGACTGTTTCTATCCGTAAAAATACCAGAAACTCTCGCTGTTTCAAAGAAAAACAGCCCATCGCAGGATTCAGTTCCATCGGAAACTCCGGATGAGAAAAAGCTGGTTTCATATCCGGAAAACGATCCGTGTACTCAAATGTGTTTGTAAACAACACAAATGTTATTGTATTTTGTCCATGGCAAAAGAGCGCTTTGGAGCCCGTCGCCTTAACCATCTATAATATCGGGATTTTATAGAAACAGGTAGACATAGCAAAGAGTGGCATGCTCTCTGCTATCATTATATAAAAATGGTATTCGAACCCGGATCGATCCAAAAAATAAAGCAAAGGCGACAAAATGAAAAAAAACAGACCTCCAGTCAGACAGGGGCTTTACGACCCGCAATTCGAACATGACGCCTGCGGAGTCGGATTCATAGCCAGCATAAAAGGTGAAAAATCGCACAAAATCATAAGTCAGGCTCTTGAAGTACTGACAAACCTGGACCACCGGGGGGCGGTAGGGAGCGAACCTGACACCGGCGACGGCGCCGGCATACTGATACAGACTCCTGACGCTTTCCTCCGCTCGGCATGCGAAAACCTCGGAATTCTGCTCCCCTCTTTCCCGGATTATGCCGCAGGGATGATATTCACATCTCCCAAGGCGACAGAACGTAACAGCGCCCGGCACATTCTGGAGAAGATACTCGCGGAAGAGGGGGTAGAGCTTCTCGGGTGGAGAAACGTGCCAACCGACAATTCATCGTTAGGCCAGACAGCCTGGGCTGCTGAGCCGATGGTGCGCCAGATTTTCCTCAAGCGCCCGGAAAGCTGCCATGACGAAGAGAGTTTCAACCGGAAGCTCTATGTAATAAAACAGCGCGCCGGAAACGAGATAAGGCGCGCGGAGGTCGATGAGCACTGGTATGTGTGCAGCCTCTCAACCAGAACACTCATCTACAAGGGGATGCTGATGCCGGAGCAGATGGAAAAGTATTATC
This sequence comes from Geobacter sp. UBA4057, assembly GCA_002382705.1. Lineage (GTDB taxonomy): Bacteria > Desulfobacterota > Desulfuromonadia > Geobacterales > Pseudopelobacteraceae > UBA4057. The sequence continues at coordinate 28,366 of DFZL01000046.1, read as the reverse complement.
CGGAGCTGCGCGACCCGCTTATGGTGAGCGCCATTGCGCTTGTTCACTCCCGTTTTTCCACCAATACCTTCCCAAGCTGGGACCGCGCCCATCCTTACCGCTACCTGGCGCATAACGGCGAGATAAACACCCTCCGCGGCAATGTCAACTGGATGAACGCCAGACAGAATCTTCTCACCAGCAAAATTTTCGGGGATGACATCAAAAAGATACTCCCGATTATCAATGAAAACGGCTCTGACTCCGGAATGCTCGACAATGCGCTCGAACTTCTTGTCATGAGCGGTCGTTCGCTTCCGCATGCAGTCATGATGCTCGTGCCGGAGCCGTGGGAAAACCATGCCGGAATGAGCGAGGAGAAAAGGGCTTTCTATGAATACCACTCATGCCTTATTGCCCCCTGGGACGGCCCGGCGGCCATAGCCTTTACAGACGGAATCTGCATAGGAGCGGTTCTTGACCGCAACGGCCTCAGGCCTTCAAGGTATTACATAACTGATGACGGCCTGGTAATTCTTGCTTCAGAAGCCGGAGTGCTGAAAATCGAGCCTGAACGGATCGCAAGCAAGGGGAGGCTTAAACCGGGTGAAATGTTCCTTGTTGACACAGCTCAAGGGAGGATCATACCAGATGACGAGATAAAGCAGAGCCTGGCCATGGCAAATCCATACAGAGATTGGTTGAAGGAGAATATGACTGATCTCGGGGATATCCCTTCCCCACTGCTCCCCTCCCCCCTTGCCGAGGAGCCGCTGATTCGACGCCAGCAAGCTTTCGGATACACATACGAAGACATCAAGAATATTCTGGCGCCGATGGCAAACGACGGGACGCAGCCACTGGGCTCCATGGGGACAGATTCCCCAATCGCCGTGCTTTCGGACAGAAACCAGCTTCTTTATAATTATTTCAAGCAGCTCTTCGCTCAGGTTACAAACCCGCCTATCGATCCGATACGTGAAGAGATAGTCACATCTACGATCACCCTTCTCGGTTCGGAGGGGAATCTGCTTGAGCCGTGTCCGGAAAACTCACGGAGAATCAGGCTTTCAACACCTCTTCTTACTAACGGTGAACTGGAGAAGCTTCGGCAGGTAACCCTGCCAGGTTTCAAATCGGCGACACTTTCACTCCTCTTCCCGGCCTCAAGGGGTGAAACCGCGATGGAAAAGGGGCTGGAAACCCTTTTAGCGAGGGCTGACGTAGCTGTCGAGGCCGGCTGCAACATTCTCATACTCTCCGACCGCGGCGTTGACAGAAACAATGCGGCGGTTCCGGCTCTGCTTGCGATGTCCGGACTGCATCATCACCTGGTAAGCTGCGGCACCAGAACCAGGGTATCACTGATCCTCGAGTCAGGAGAACCGCGCGAGGTGCACCATTTTGCAGTTCTGCTCGGTTACGGAGTCAACGCGATCAATCCTTACCTCGCTTTTGAATGTATCGACGAAATGATAGCGGACGGAACTCTGGAAGGGATCACAAAAGAAAAAGCGACCGCTAACTATCTCAAGGCGGCTGTCAAAGGCATCGTAAAAACAATGGCGAAAATGGGGATATCTACCGTCCAGAGTTACAGGGGAGCCCAGATTTTTGAAGCGGCGGGGCTGCATAAATCTGTTGTTGACCGCTACTTCACGCTTACCCCTTCCAGAATAGGGGGAATAGATATAGACGGTATCGCAGCGGAACTCATGGAGCGCCATGCCAAAGCATACCCGCTCAGGGTGGCACCGGAGAGAACCCTTCCGTCAGAGGGGATTTACCAATGGCGCAGGGAGGGGGAAGAGCACCAGTACAATCCACTTACGATCACATTTCTGCAGAAGGCCGCGCGTAACAATGACTACAGCGCCTTCAAGGAATTCTCTTCACTTATAGACGAGCAGAACGGACAACACTACACCTTGCGCGGCCTTCTGGAATTCAGGGAAAACATACCGCCTGTGCCGATTGAAGAGGTTGAGCCTGTCGAATCGATAATGAAACGCTTCAAAACAGGGGCGATGTCGTACGGTTCGATAAGCAGCGAAGCTCATGAGGCTCTTGCAATCGCCATGAACCGGATAGGAGGAAAGTCTAACACCGGCGAAGGGGGGGAGGATCCCGAACGTTTCGTATGGAAAAGCAACTCCGGAGATTCGAAGAACAGTTCGATAAAACAAGTCGCATCCGGGCGTTTCGGGGTAACAAGCCATTACCTCTCAAATGCCGAAGAGCTGCAGATCAAGATGGCACAGGGAGCCAAACCTGGCGAGGGGGGGGAGCTGCCGGGGCACAAGGTATACCCCTGGATAGCAAAGACAAGGCATACGACTCCCGGAGTCGGGCTGGTCTCCCCCCCGCCGCATCATGACATATACTCGATAGAGGATCTGGCTGAGCTGATCTACGACCTGAAAAACGCAAACCGGAGAGCGCGCATTAGCGTAAAGCTCGTTTCAGAAGTCGGGGTCGGGACAATAGCGGCCGGGGTCGCCAAGGCTCACGCCGATGTAGTCCTGATCAGTGGATACGATGGCGGCACCGGCGCCTCGCCTCTCTCCAGCATAAAACATGCAGGCCTCCCCTGGGAACTGGGGGTAGCGGAGACACACCAGACCCTTCTTCTGAACAACCTGAGAAGCCGGATCAGAATAGAAGCGGACGGGCAGTTGAAAACCGGACGGGACGTGGCGATAGCTGCTCTTCTCGGGGCGGAGGAATTCGGTTTCGCAACTGCCCCGCTCGTTACCCTGGGATGCGTTATGATGCGTGTCTGCCACAGCAACACCTGCCCCACCGGAGTTGCGACACAGGATCCGGAATTAAGGAGGAATTTCAGCGGGAAACCTGAATATGTCGTCAACTTCATGCGTTTTGTGGCCGAAGAACTTCGCGAAGTAATGTCACGGCTCGGATTCAGGAAGGTAGATGAGATGATCGGACGCTCCGATCTCCTTCAGCCGAAAAAGTGCATTGAACATTGGAAAGCCAGAGGAGTTGACTTTTCGAACATCCTCTATCAACCAAAAGTGGGGCTGGAGGTCGGAAGGTACTGCACAGTTGAGCATGACCACAATCTCGATAAAACAATCGACCTTTCCAGACTCTTGAAGCTCTGCGAACCGGCAATAGAGAGAGGGGAAAGAGTAACCGGAGAACTCTCCATTACAAATGTGGACAGGGTAGTTGGCACTATCCTGGGGAATGAGATAACCAGGCGTCACGGTGCCGAAGGACTCCCGGAAGGGACAGTTGACATAACTTTCAACGGTTCTGCCGGCCAGAGTTTCGGTGCATTCATTCCACGCGGCATAACCCTCAGGCTTTCCGGAGACGCAAACGACTACCTCGGAAAAGGGTTGAGTGGTGGAACGATAATCCTTCATCCGCCAAAAAATTCACCATTCAGGGCTGAAGAGAACATAATAGCGGGGAATGTCGTATTATACGGCGCTACCAGCGGTTCAGCCTATATACGCGGCATAGCCGGAGAACGGTTCTGCGTCCGGAACTCCGGAGCAAATGCGGTCGTGGAGGGGGTCGGTGATCATGCCTGTGAATACATGACAGGAGGAGTTGTCGTTATTCTCGGCAAAACCGGACGAAACTTCGCCGCAGGGATGAGCGGAGGGACAGCATATGTTCTTGACAAGGATCATGATTTTGCCGCTCGTTGCAATGAGGAAACTGTCTTTCTGGAAGAACCGGACGAAAAAGACCTCATGATGCTAAAAGAGATGCTCGAAAAACATGCGGAACATACATCAAGCTCCGTCGCCACTATGGCTCTTATCAACTGGGAGCGATGCAGCAGGAACTTCGTCAAGGTCATGCCGATGGATTACAAGAAGATGCTGCAATCAATCGACAGAGCAGTGGAACGAGGGCTTCACGGTGAAGAAGCAATCAATGCCGCATTCGAGGAAAACACCCGGCAAGGCGGTCATTGAAAACCGGTAATGGCAGGAAATTTCAGAACAGAGGAAACAGAACATGGGAAAACCGACAGGATTCATGGAATACAGAAGAGAACTTCCGGCAGACAGGGCGCCACTGGAGAGAATCTGCGACTGGAATGAATTCCATCTTCAGATGAGTGACGATGATCTGCGCAAGCAGGGAGCAAGATGCATGGACTGCGGAGTGCCATTCTGCCACAGCGGCCTGCTTATCAGCAAAATGGCGAGCGGTTGCCCTTTAAGCAACCTGATTCCGGAATGGAATGACCTTATATACCGTAACCGGTGGAGAGACGCCCTGGACAGGCTTCTCAAAACAAATAACTTCCCCGAATTCACAGGCCGCGTCTGCCCGGCTCCATGCGAAGGCTCCTGCACACTCTCCAGCATAGATCCAGCAGTTACCATCAAGAACATCGAAGCAGCCATAATTGATCGGGCTTTCATTGAGGGATGGATCACCCCATCGCTCCCGAATACAAGGACAGGGAAAAAAGTGGCTGTAATTGGTTCGGGGCCTGCTGGCCTTGCAGCCGCCGCACAGCTAAACCTGGCCGGACATTCGGTAACGGTATTCGAGCGCGCCGACCTCCCAGGGGGCCTTCTGATGTATGGAATCCCGAATATGAAGCTTGAAAAACGGGAAGTTGTGCTGAGACGGGTAAAACTGATGGAAGACGAAGGGATAAGCTTTGTATGCAACAGCGAAGTCGGCTCACCCGCGTTTCCGGCCGATCGTCTCAAGAATGAATTCAATGCCGCTGTAATAGCAACCGGCGCGACAACGCCGCGAAATCTCGATATACCAGGACGTGATCTTGACGGTGTCCACTTTGCAATGGAGTTTCTGACAGCAAACACGGCGGCGCTTCTGAAAGAGAACAGCAACTTTATCTCCGCCGAAGGGAAAAACGTACTGATAATAGGTGGAGGGGACACCGGAACCGACTGCGTCGCCACAGCCATCCGGCACGGCTGCAGAAGCGTGACCCAGCTAGAGATAATGCCACGTCCCCCTGAGAACCGCTCGACTGACAACCCGTGGCCAGAATGGCCGAAAATTCTGAAAACCGATTACGGCCAGGAAGAAGCAGAGGCAAAATTCGGCAACGACCCGAGAATTTACCTTACAACAGCGACAGCTTTTTCCGGAGACGGAAATGGCGTTCTTAAAGCTGTCAATACGGTAAAGGTCTCCTGGTCAAAAAACGAAAAAGGGGAATACACTCCGCTTCCGGTTCAGGGGAGCGAAGAGATGCTTCCGGCTGATCTGGTTCTTATCGCCATGGGATTTACCGGGCCTGACAGACCTTTTGTTGAAGCGCTCGGGGTAGAACTGGGGGGGAACAGCAATATAAAAACTGTCGTCAACAGTTATCAGACTTCTATTCCCGGTATTTTTGCCGCAGGGGACTGCCGCCGTGGCCAGAGTCTGGTCGTATGGGCGATCAGGGAGGGACGGGAAGCAGCCAGAGAATGCGATCGTTACCTCATGGGGAAGAGCGAGTTGCCATGACTCTTTTCCCGGCAGATTTCCTAAATTTATCACTTGCTTTTAATAAATCTGCATGTTAAACAGAATCAATTCCATGTTCACTTGAAAGTGAGCCTTCAAAGCTCACTTTTTTTTATGGAGAAAATAGTTCTGTAATATGGCCTCCCCAAAAGATGAAATAATTGAAAAAGTAACGGCTCTTGCTCTCCCTTTGACAGCTTCAATGGGACTAGAGCTGGTTGACGTCGAATACAGGCGCACCGGGAGAGATGCGACTCTTTCTCTTTTCATTGACAAGAACGGTGGAGTCACTCTCGACGATTGCGCGGAATTCAGCGGGGAATTTTCGCTTCTTCTCGATATTGAAGATATCATCCCCTGCGAATATACCCTTGAAACCTCTTCACCAGGCCTTGATCGACCTATAAAAAGAGTCGAGGATTATACCCGTTTTACAGGAAAACTTGCCAGAATAAGGACTTACGAGCCTTTTCAGGATGGGGGGGGGAATCGCCGCAAAACTTTCCTGGGCATTCTGGAAGGAATTGAAAACGGCATGGTTCTGATGAAACTCAAAGAGGGACAGATAGCTTCAATACCTCTTGAAAAAATCGCCAGGGCAAATCTCGAATTCGAATTCCAGTAATAAGATTTCACGTAACTCAAGGAGAAGAAGTCGTGGAAACAAACATAAATCTCAAACAGGCCATTGAGCAGATAGTAAAGGAGAAGGGGATAGACCGTCAGGTCGTTCTGGAAGCGATGGAACAGGCGGTTTTGACGGCAGCCAACAAGAAATACCGCAACACGCGTGACCTTGAAGCAAGATATAACCCTGAAACCGGTGAAATTGAGCTTTTCGAATTTGTTGTCGTGGTAGACGAAGTAACAGATTCGTACAAGGAGATAAGCCTGGAAGAGGCGAAAGAAATTGACCCTGAAGTAGAGATCGGGGACTCGCTTGGAGAAAAGCTTGACGCAAGCGGATTTACCAGGATAGCGGCACAGACGGCCAAGCAGGTCATAATCCAGAAAGTGCGTGAAGCTGAACGAGAAACGGTGTTTAATGAATACAAGGATCGCCAGTGGGAGATAATCACTGGAATGGTGCGACGCTTTGAAAAAGGGGACCTGATGATCGATCTGGGGCGCGCCGACGCGATACTTCCGTCAAAAGAGCAGATGCCGCGCGAGGTTTTCCGTCCGGGTGACAGGATAAGAGCCTTGATAACCGATATAAAAATGACAACGAAAGGGCCACAGATTATACTTTCACGTTCACATCCAAGCATGCTGGCCAAACTTTTTGAAACCGAAGTGCCTGAAATTGCTGAAGGGATAGTGGAGATAAACGCGGTTGTGCGGGATCCTGGCAGCAGGGCAAAGCTTGCAGTCTCATCCAATGATCCCGATGTGGATCCGGTCGGGGCCTGCGTCGGGATGCGCGGAGCAAGGGTGCAGAATGTTGTCTCCGAACTCAGAGGTGAAAAAATAGACATTATCCCGTGGTCAGAAGATATTGCCCGTTTTGCATGCAATGCCCTCTCCCCCGCTCAGGTCTCCAAGATATTTGTTGACGAAGATAACCGCAGTCTGGAGGTGATAGTGGCCGATGACCAACTTTCCCTTGCGATCGGAAAGCGGGGCCAGAACGTAAGCCTTGCTGCACGCCTGACCGGTTGCAGAATAGATATAAAAAGCGAAAGCAGGGTAGCGGAAGCGCAAATTAAGGAGTTCGCATCCTATGATGGGACACTCGATTCGGAGTCGGATGAAGCAAAGGAAATGCCGAGTCCGGAAGAGGATTCTGCAACTACTCATGAAAACAAGGGTGAGACTGGTGATAATGGGCTCAAGGAATGAAAAACCTGAGCGGAGCTGCCTCGCCTGCCGAACCAAGAAGCGCAAAGACAGGCTTTTAAGGTTTGTCCTCTCCCCTGACAGGGAAGTCCTGCCAGATCCTGATGCAAGACTTCCTGGCAGGGGAGCATACACCTGCTACAACCGGAACTGCCTGGCTATAGCTGTCAGACAGCGCGCTTTCAACAGAGCTTTCAGGGAAGAGATACCAGTTGTCTCGTTTGATGACCTTGACATTCTTGTGAAAAAAATCATCCTGGAGAGGGTACTGGGCATTCTGGGACTGGCCAACAAGGCTGGCAAGATAATAGCGGGAAGCTCGCTTGTTGAAGAATCACTGAAAAGCTCCATGAAACCTGGCATTGTAATTATTGCGTCGGATGTTTCAGAGGCAATAGGCGCAAAAATAAGGATTCTTGCCGAACACAACAATGTTCCTGTTCTCACGCAACTGTACAAGAACGATTTGGGGGCTATCCTTGGAAAGGCGCCACGCAGCGCAATAGCAGTAAAAACCGGCGGGTTTGTTCCGCGGATCATTCATGAAATCAGCAGATACAGAAACTTCCTGGGGGAGGTGCACGATATATGAGCAGGATAAAGGTAAGCGCCATCGCGGAAAAGCTTGGAATAGACAGCAGGGAAGTCATTTCAAGACTCAAGGAGATTGGTATTGACGCTAAAACAGCCACTTCAATGGTAGATGAAAATGCATTGAAAAAACTGGCAGCGCCTCTCCCCTCTGCAAACCCGGATGAGGTCAGGGTTACATCAAACATAATACGCCGTCGCGCCAGGATCGCACCAGCTGCAGATGAAGAATTCCCTTTTAAAGCAGAGGAAGCCAAAGTCGATGCAATGCCAGAAAACGCCCCGAAAGAGGCTGTAAAGCATCCGGAAACTGCACATGCAGAAAAAGAGAAGAAAACAGCTCCGTCTGAAAGCGAAACAGAGCATAAAAAGGATGAACTTTCTCCTGCCATGCCGGCAAAACAGGAAAAAGCTCCACTGAAACCACCAATGGCACCAGAAGTGGAACAGGTAACCCCCAACCAGGCGAGAATACTTGGTAAAATGGATATTCCGGGCGTAACCAGCAGGCCTACGCATGTCGTCAGGCGCGAATCGGCAGAACCGGTTGCTCAACAGCGTCACAACGCTCCATACAAGCCAAGAACACCAAACGACGCAGCAAGGAGACAGAGCACCCAGGGACATCTTCCAACCCAAGCTCACCATGAGAAGCAACCTGATCTGATCCAGAGCGACCGTCAGCAGACAAAGCAGCAGCAACCGCAGCATCAGCCATATGTTCCTTCCGGTGACGAAAAACGAAAAGTGGGAAAAAGCTCCCCTGCGTTTCCTGATTCAGCCAAACCGGGTTCAAAAAAGGTAGCGCCGCAATCAAAGAAAAAGGAGCAGACCCGTAAAAATGAGGTAATGGAGAAAAGAGAGCGTATATTTGATCCTGTTTACAAAGGTCCCCGTAAAAAGGGGAAGGATCGTGCTCCTGATACAAGAAAAACCGAGATTACAGTCCCTAAGGCCATCAAGCGCATAATAAGGATAACCGAAACCATAAGCGTAGGCGAGCTGGCAAAACGGATGGGGATAAAGGCGAACGACCTGATCAAATCACTCATGAAAATGGGAATGATGGTGACGATAAACCATCCGCTTGATTTTGACACCTCTACAATTCTTTCATCAGAGTATGGCTACGAAATAGAGAATGTTGCAATAGATCTGGACGAGATACATGAAACATCTCCAGACGCGCCTGAAAAGCTTGAAAAACGCCCTCCTGTAGTTACGATCATGGGGCATGTCGATCATGGGAAAACTTCACTGCTTGACGCCATCAGGGAGGCGAATGTAATTGCTGGTGAAGCCGGCGGCATAACCCAGCATATCGGCGCTTACGATGTAGAACTTGGCGGACGGAAGATCACTTTCCTTGACACCCCGGGTCATGAGGCTTTCACGGCAATGCGAGCGCGCGGAGCAAAAGTTACCGATATAGTTGTTCTGGTTGTCGCAGCGGACGACGGGGTCATGCCGCAGACAAGAGAGGCGATAAATCATTCAAAAGCTGCCGGTGTTCCTATCATTGTAGCTATCAACAAGATAGACAAGCCTGACGCCAAGCCCGAACGTGTCAAACAGGAGCTCATGGAATTCGGTATTGTCGCTTCCGAATGGGGTGGCGATGCGACAATGGTGGAAGTTTCCGCAAAGAAACGGGTGAACCTGGATGGACTGCTTGAAATGATACTTCTGCAGGCGGACATCATGGACCTCAAGGCGAATCCTGACAAGCAGGCAAAAGGCACTATTGTCGAAGCCAAGCTTGACAAGGGACGCGGCCCCGTGGCTACAGTGCTTGTGCAGGAGGGGACGCTCAAGAACGGGGACTACTGCGTTGTCGGCATACATTCCGGAAGAGTCAGGGCGATGCAGAATGACCGCGGAGAGAAGGTGGCCGAAGCCGGCCCATCAACCCCGGTGGAGGTTATTGGGCTTTCTGGTATTCCTGACGCGGGCGACATATTCGTATCATTGAAAGATGAGAGACAGGCCAGGGAGATTGCAACTCTCAGACAGATCAAGCAGCGCGAAATGGAGCTCGCCAAACATTCGAAAATAACACTTGAAGATCTATACAAGCAGATACAGACAGGTGAAGTAAAAGAGCTTAATGTCATCGTCAAGGGTGATGTTCAGGGCTCATCAGAGGCGGTTTCGGAATCACTCAGAAAGCTCGCGACTGATGCAATACGACTGAATGTGATCCACTCCGGGGTAGGCGCGATAACCGAAACTGACGTGAACCTGGCTGCCGCGTCAAACGCTATAATCATCGGCTTCAGCGTAAGGCCGCAAGTGAAGGCGCAGAGCCTGGCAGAGAAGGAAGGGGTTGACATCCGCCTCTATAACATCATCTATGACGCAGTGGAAGATGTCAAAAAGGCCATGGAAGGATTGCTTGCCCCTACTCTCAGGGAAAAATACCTGGGGCGCGCGGAGATACGCGAGGTATTTTCGGTTCCAAAGGTAGGGAATATCGCCGGATGCTACATCCAGGACGGAAAGATGCTGCGTAACGCCCAGGCCAGGCTCCTTCGCGACAACAAGGTTATTTACGAAGGGAAGCTTTCATCATTGAGACGAGTCAAGGATGATGTCAAGGAAGTCGCCAGCGGTTACGAATGCGGAATCGGACTTGAAAATTACAACGACATAAAGACAGGCGACCTTATTGAAGCCTTTGAAATAGAAAAAATAGCAGCAAAGCTATGATATGCAGGTCTTTTTATGAGCAAGCGATCCGAAAAAATAGCTGAAACCATCCACGAAGGGATTTGCGCAGTTCTCTCAAGGGGGCTGAACGACCCGAGAATCGGCTTTGTCACGATAGTGGATGTCGAGCTGAATGATGATCTTACACTGGCAAAGATTTTCTACACTGTTATCGGAGATGAAAAAACCAGAAGAGAGAGCGAAAAGGGATTGAACAGCGCAAGAGGATATATCCGGAGAGAGCTAGGAAAAATGCTGACAATGCGCTACATTCCCGAGATACTCTTCAGGTATGACTCTTCACAGGAATACGGCAACAGGATTGACTCGATTCTGAAAGAGATAGGAAAATCCGATGATGGAGACGATAGAGAAAATAACAGCTGAAATAAGGAACAACAACTCCTTCATCATAACAACCCACGAGGGTCCGGATGGAGACGCAGCCGGATCATCCCTTGCCCTCGCCTCCTTCCTGCGCAAGACAGGAAAAGACGTAACGGTACATTGCAAAGATCCTTTCCCTTCGCTCTACTCATTTCTTCCAGGTGCGAATGAGCTTCAGCTCCATATCCCGGACAGGGATTTTGACGTAGCTTTCGTCATGGATATCGGAGAATTGAAGCGCGCTGGAAAGGAATTCTGCTCTTTCGGACGGATTGGAAAGATCATCAATCTCGATCACCACCTGACCTGTGAAAATTTCGGCCTTTACAACCTTATAGACAAAGATGCCGCAGCGACCGCAATTCTGGTGCATCGCATCATTGACTCCTGCGGATATGAGATAGATTTCGAGACAGCACTCTGCATCTATGTGGGAGTTATGACCGATACCGGCTCGTTCAGGTATTCAAACTCCAATGTAGAGGCTTTCACCGTAGCAGGCAAGATGATAGGCGCAGGAGTAAATGCCTGGCATGTTGCTGAAAAAATCTACGAAAACCAGCCTCTCAAACGCCTTGATCTCCTTTGCCTGGCTCTCTCCACGCTCGAGACAAAAGCCAACGGGCTCGTAGCCTCCATCGAGGTTACTCTTGACATGTATGAAAAATCTGGCGGCGATGCGGAGCTGACAGACGGCTTCATAAATTATCCGAGATCAGTTCAGGGAGTCGAAGTGGCGATACTCTTCAGACAGCTGGAGCCGGAGAGGTACAAGATCGGTTTCCGCTCAAAAGGGAAGGTGAATGTAGCTGCCTTTTCCGAGGCTCTTGGAGGTGGCGGACATCATAATGCAGCCGGATGCATTCTTGACGGTTCCATATCCGACGTTAAAACCTTCGTTTACAGCATAGTGGAAAAGAATCTTTGCTGAGCGGCTTCATAATCATCGACAAACCCGCGGGTATTACTTCCCACGATGTTGTAGGAAAAGTGAGGAAACTTCTCGGCACAAAGAGGGTGGGACATACAGGCACCCTAGACCCATTTGCGACCGGGGTGCTTCCGATAGCCATAAACAGCGGCACAAAAATGATCCCTTTTCTGGACGAGGGGGTAAAACGCTATGAAGCCATTGCCCGTCTAGGCATTGTAACCGACACTCTCGATATTACTGGCGGAATTTTGAAAACAGCCGACCCCGGAAGCATTACAGAAGAAATTCTCCGGTCGGCAATAGCCGGATTTACCGGCTGCATCAGTCAGACCCCGCCGATGTTTTCGGCGATAAAACAGAACGGCGAACCGCTTTACAAACTCGCAAGAGAGGGAAAAACCGTTGAGCGGAAGCCCAGGGAAGTGCGGATATATTCCATTGATCTGCTTGAGTTTACAAACCCGCTGTTAAAAATTGCGGTAACATCATCAAAAGGCACCTACATTCGCTCTCTGGCCGACGACATCGGCGCTTCGCTTGGCTGCGGCGCCACCCTCCAGGAATTGAGGAGAATCGCAAGCGGTCCGTTCTACATTGACAATGCGGTCACCATTGAACAGCTGGAGCGGCACGCCACCTCCGGAACTCTCCATGAGACCATGATAACTCCGGCTTCTGCTCTCTCTCATCTTGATGACTACCATCTCTCTTCCGAAACGGCAAAAAGGGTGCTCAACGGCATCCCCCCATCACTGCAGGAGATCGGCATAACAGGGAAAATACTTGCGTCATCTGATTCCTGCCGTTTCCGTTTGAGCCATGAAGGTAGGGTTCTGGCTGTAGCCGAACTTACGCCGCAAAACCACGGCTTCCCCCTGATCTCCCTCAAACGGGTTTTCCTCTGAGGTTCTTGCAAAAATGATAAATGATATCATTGCTCTTTGCGTTAAATAGGGAATCCACTTTTTTGACTATCTGGAAAGATCGGATCACCTATAGAAAATCATTCGGGTATGACACCCTTTTTGCAAGAGCCTCCTCTTAATTCGATTTTTTTATCATGGAGTGTGATTCTTGGGCCATTCAATCATAAATAAGCTTGAAAGCAGACTAGGGTACTGTTTCAAGTCGTCTGAAATCGCTTTTGAGGCGCTTACTCACCCATCTTATCAACATGAAAGCATATCTTCTGGTCAGGCAGATTATCAAAGACTCGAATTTCTTGGCGACGCAGTGCTCGGGATGCTGCTTGCAGAACTGCTGTTCCTCAGATTCCCGGATAAAAAAGAAGGGGAGCTTTCCAAATTCAGATCACAGATAGCAGACCAGCGAACTCTGGCAGGAATAGCCAGAAAAGCAGGACTTGGGGAGCTTATTCTCCTTGGGCGCGGTGAAATGCTCGACATGGGTTGGGAGAAGGAATCTATTCTTGCAGACGTGCTTGAAGCGCTCCTTGGAGCAATCTACATGGATGGCGGGATAGACGCTGCGCGCCGGGTTATTGCCTCGCTCTTTGAAAAACCTGCTTCACTACTTGGCTGCTCCGTTAAAAACAAGGACTCGAAGAGTGAATTGCAGGAGTTGCTCTCTTCAAAAAACATGCAACCGCCGGTTTACACTCTGATTGAAGAGTCCGGCCCACCTCATGAGCGGAAATTCAGATTTCGGCTTAGCATTGAAAATGGAATAAAAACAGAAGGAAGAGGTAATACAAAAAAAGCGGCGCAGCAGGCTGCTGCTGCAAAAGCCCTTGAAATCCTTCTTTATGACAAAAAATGAACAGAAAAAGGGTCAGAATCCCTTTTTTCATAAGCCACAAAGGTTGCCCGCACCGATGCCTGTTTTGTGATCAGAGTGTGATTTCCGGCTCGGAGGGCCATTTCCCTTCTTCAAGGGAAATCCTGGAGAAGATATCAATATGGCAGTCTTCAGCGCCAGACGCTGAATTAGAGGTCGCTTTTTTTGGCGGAACCTTCACATCACTGCCGGAAACAGTGCAAAATGATCTTCTTCTCCCATTACAGCCGCTGATAAAAGAGGGAACCATAGGTTCCGTAAGAATTTCCACCCGCCCTGACCGCATAACCAGAGAAATCGTAGAAAGAGTAGCCGCACTGGGTGTCGATGCTATCGAGCTCGGCGTGCAATCAATGAACGACACAGTCCTGAATGATTCAGGAAGAGGCCATACTGCGTCAGACTCTTCAGCCGCAATAAAATGCATAAAATCAATGGGGCTGCATGCAGTCGCCCAACTTATGCCTGGACTCCCTGGCGACACATCCGCTTCCGCCTTGAAATCACTGGACGAAGTCATAGAGGCCGGAACCGATTCTCTCAGGATATACCCTGCGGTTGTGCTTCGCGGCACAGGATTGGCGGAGCTGTACGAAAGAGGCGGCTTCCGTCCGCAAACGCTAGAAGATGCAGTCAGAATCTGCGCAGAAATGCTGTTGAGAGCGGCCGCTTCAGGGATACCGGTCATAAGGATGGGGCTTCAGGCTTCGGAAGAGTTGAAAACTGAAAATAACGTCATTGCCGGCCCGTACCATCCTGCATTCGGACATCTCGTGATTTCAGAGCTTTTTCATGACCGTCTCCTGGTGATTTTAAAAGAAGCGGAAAAAAACGGTCACATAACTGTGAAATGCCACCCATGCGCGATTTCCGAGGTTATCGGACATGGAAGAATAAATCTCACTCGCCTTGAAAAGGCTGGAGGATGGGAAATATCAGTGAAAACAGAAAAATCGATTCCACGATATTCCCTGCAGGTCTCTATTGCAGACAATTCAGAGCGAATTGACCTTTTCGTTTCGTCAAAGTCAAAAGAAGAATGTCTGTGCCCATCAATCAATCCGGGCAATGCAAAAAAAGTGGCCATCTCCGAATGATATTATAAGGGATCCAGTTTCTTTCAGATGTTTGAAAAAATGGATTCCTGATTACCGCCTCCGGAATGGCATCTTTTATAACTCCTGCAAGAACCTCTCGTTGCAGAAAAAAGCATGGGCTGCATTTACGGAAAGCGCTTTGATTGCTTGACATTATTATTGATAGTGATAAAGGTTTTATAATCAGTTTCCACAAAAAAACCATTCTGGAGCCGCGCAAGCAATGAAGCTGACCGTTTTAGGGAGCGCCGGGGCGGAATTCCCCGACTTCAGGCCGCCATCATTCATGATTGACGATTCGCTTCTCCTTGACGCAGGCACAATCAGTTCTGTATTGTCAGAAGAGGAACAGTGGAAAATCAGCGACATTTTCATAACTCATTCCCATCTGGATCATATCCGCAGCATACCGGCCCTGGCTGACAACATAATCATCAAAAGCATGCAGGGACATACCGTCCGTATCTACAGCATAGAACCGGTCATATCGGCGATGAAAAATCATATGTTCAACAATGTGATATGGCCTGATTTCACGAAAATCCCTTCCCCTGACTCACCTGTGCTTTCATTCGAAACGATAGAGCCGCTTAAGGATTACAGCATCAACGGCTATACATTGAGGTGTGTTGAGGTTGATCATACGGTTCCGGCAGTCGGATACATCGTCTCCGGAAAAGGGAAGCGCCTGGCCTACAGCGGCGACACCGGCCCGACAGAGCTTTTCTGGAAACATGCCTCCGGAGCCGATGCATTGATAGTCGAAGTATCTTTTCCAGACAGCATGACAGACATGGCTCTCCTGACAAAACACCTTACCTGCTCACTACTTAAAACCGAGCTTGCTAAAATTGAACAGATGCCGGAACGCATATTCGTCACCCATCCGAAACCTCAGTATTACGATTTGATAAAAGCCGAAATAGACACCATCGGCAACCGTTCAATAGAGCTTCTGCACGATGGCGCCATATTCAGTATTTGATCCCTGCTTGGAAGACGATTTTGATCACCCTGCTCTTATAAAACCTGCTGAATAAAATCTCACCAGACTCTTCGAACGGAGGTTTTCATGCCTAGTGAACCAGGAAAAACCAAATTTCAGATAGATCTCCGGATGCATCTAAGGGATCAGAACATAAGCGGCAATCTCGTCCACCTTATATGCGAGGTCGCCGAGGCGAGCAAATATGTCATCAATGCGGTCAGAACAGGGGACCTCGGCGTCGCCGGGACATCGAATCTCTACGGTGAAGAGCAGCTGGCGCTTGATGTCCTTTCCGACCGCATTATGCGAAAAAGATTGATACATTCAGGGGTTGTCTGCAATATCGCTTCAGAAGAGATGGAGGAGATTTATCAGGTGACAAGCAATCCCCAGGGGATGTTCTCCGTGGCGTATGACCCGCTTGACGGCTCATCGCTTGTTGATGTAAATCTGGCCGTAGGCACGATAGTAGGGATATATCAGGGGCAGGACCTTCTGCAACCCGGAAGAAAAATGGTAGGAGCGATGTACATTCTTTACGGGCCACGGGTATCCATGGTCTATTCTGTAGGCAAAGGCGTTTATGAATTCACGATGAACCAGCTTATGGAATACACCTTGACAAGAGAGCTGGTCACCATGCATCCGTCCGGCGACATATACTCACCAGGAGGGCTAAGGAAAAAATACACCGAAGAAAATGAACGCTTTATCCGGTATCTCGAAGATAAAGGAGCAAAACTCCGTTACTCCGGCGGTTTTGTCCCTGACATAAACCAGGTGCTGATGAAAGGAAAAGGGATATTCATCTATCCGGCGCTGAAAGACGCTCCTAACGGAAAGCTGCGACTCCTCTTCGAACTCAACCCTATGGCTTTTCTCATAGAGCAGGCAGGGGGAGCGGCTACGAACGGAAGGACACCTATTCTAGATCTGCTGCCCGAAGGGCTTGAACAGCGGTCGCCGATATATATAGGGTGTCGTGAGGATGTTGAAAAGGCAGGTGAGTTTCTGAATGGAAACTGTTGACAAAATACACGAGATTGATGCCGTAGATAATGAATTGCCACTTAAAGAGCCGTTGAAACCGGCTCAAAGGCTTTGCAGCGAAATCCAGCTCTTCGATCTCTGCAATCTTGAAAGCTGCTCTTTCAAAGACGGGAAATTCTGCGCCGACCCCTTTATTCTGGAGAAATTTGAAGCGCTGATAAATGAGGAAGAAGTTGAAATTCTCCGTTTTACTGATGATTTTTCAGAAGAAGAGGATGAAGAGAGAGATATCGGTGATTTTTACGATTATGAACCAGAAGATGAGAGCGACTGGCAGGAGGAATCATAAAAATTTCTTTTTAACGCACTCCTCAAGCTGATTTTTAGGGATTGAAAGAAAAAGGTCGGCTATCTCCGGATCGAATTGCGTGCCGCGGCATCTGACAACCTCCCTCACAACTTCGTCAAATGGAAGCGCCTTGCGGTAAGGGCGGTCGGAAGTCATGGCGTCAAGAGTGTCCACAACCGCGAAAATCCTCCCCCCTATCGGTATATCGCTCCCCTTGAGCCCCCTTGGGTATCCTGTGCCATCAAACCGTTCATGATGAGTCAGTATTATTTCAGCCGCAGTTTCGAAAATTTTTATATCCGACATAATCGCGTGGCCTATAGCAGGGTGTTTCCTCATTTCTGTCCATTCCGTTTCATCAAGCTTTCCCGGTTTAAGCAGAATATTGTCGGGAATACCGATCTTGCCGATATCATGCAGCAGAGCACCTTTTGCTATGTTCTCAAGCGCTTTCCCCTCTATCCGCAACCTGCCCGCCAGCAAAATGGTCAGCTCCATCACTCTTTCAGAATGAGAGCCGACCTCCTTCTCTCTGGCGTCAAGCGCTTTTACAAGCGCAGAGAGAGTGCTGTTATAGGAGTTGTTCAGATCATGCATGGCGCTTCTGAGCTGCGCCGTCTGCTCCATGACCGTGAACTCAAGCCTCTTCTGGTAGTCTCTCCTTTCAATCTCAAGAACCCTCTTTTCGAGGATGTTTTTAACGGTTAGCACAACTCTCGAGATGCTGAACGGTTTGGCGATGTAATCATCAGCCCCGAGATGAATGCACTCCATAGCCGTTTTCATATCGTTAAGACCGGTGATCATCAGAACTGCTATATCGCTGCTGCGCGTTTTAAGTTCCCGCAGCAGATCCACTCCGCTCTTTCCTGGCATCATTATGTCTGAAACAACAAGATCAATTTCGTTTTCTGCAAGCACCGCAAGCGCATCGTCAACATTCTCTGCCAAATAACAGACATATGACTCCTGCATGAAAGCAGAATTGAGGAGATCTCTTATCATCTTTTCGTCATCAACAACAAGAATCTGTTCCTTCATAAAGCCCCGCATCAAGTCTCAATTTATGAGGAAATCGCCTAAAATCGGCTTCTGCGTTCTGGAGATTGGATGAAGGTGATTTTCACACCCTTGATCTCCAGCGGAAATGAATCTAGCACTCTGTTCGTATGTTTTCAAGCTTCTAAAAAAATGGTATTTCAGGGTGAACCGGAAACTGCCGGATAGTTTCTGGATGGAAACAAGATAAAAAACTGCAATCGCCTGATCCCCACCAACTCAAGACAGGAATGTAACATGCAACGCAAATGGCCGCTTCTCATTCCGTTGCTTGGCCTTGTCACAGGCCTGACAGTCGCGGAGCTTTACCCTGTCTCGACAGGTTCTATCCACCTTGCCGCAATACTGTTCTTCCTGGTTTTAACGATTCGAACGGGAAACCGTACCCTCCATACGGCATTAACCCTGCTATTTTTCATCGTCTCCGGTATCTACTATATGGATTCGTTGAAAAGAGGGAATCACCCCGAAGGGGGGATACAGACCTTTGCCGGGAAAACAAAAATGACTGTCGAGGGGATAATTGATTCCCGCCCGGTCACGACTCCTGAAAACGTCAGGATAACAGTAAAAACTGACATGACGCGAAAGGATGGCGTCACATGCCATACTGAGGGAAAACTCCTCCTTTTCATGCCGCCGGGAGAAACCGGCCTGGGCCGTGGTGACAGAATACGTTTCAGCGCACATATAACAATCCCGCGTCCCTTCGGATTGCCGGGCGAATTCGATTATGGACGTTTCCTGATGCTGCAGGGGATATCTGCAACCGCAAGGGTAAAATCCGCTGATGAGATACTCCTGGTCAGGGGCAACGACAGAAGTTCTATGCTTGGAAGTATAGACGCTCTTTCAGGGAGGATGAGCGAATGGATAGCGGCAACCCTCCCTGACATCGAGCAGTCGTCGGTGCTTAACGCGCTGCTTCTGGGAGATCAGAAGCTGATACCGGAAAATCTTTCAAAAGCATACACAAGAGGAGGTGTCAATCACGTTCTCTCAGTCTCAGGTTTTCATGTCGGGATAATAGCCTTTTTCATTTTTCAGATGCTGCTCATTCTCTTTTCACGCTCTGAATACCTGCTTCTGGAATTCAACCTGAAAAGAGCGCTCCTGCTCTTCTCAATGCCAGTGATAATTCTCTACATGCTTCTGACCGGGGCATCTCCCGCAACGGCACGCTCAGTCATCATGCTCGGGGTGCTACTCATGGCAATATGCATCGAACGGGAAAACGATCCGCTCAACACTCTCCTACTCGCTGCAATGACTCTTCTCATAATCGATCCTGCGGCTCTCTTCGACATTTCTTTCCAGTTTTCATTTCTCGCCTTATGGGGAATCATCGTCATGTCGCCACTCTTCATGACCCCTTTCAGAAAAATTGAAAAAAGGTGGCTGAAAAAGCTCATGCGGTTTCTTGTGGCATCTGCAGCGGCAACCATAGTAATGCTGCTCCCCGCCCTCTTCTACTTCAACCAGGCATCCCTGATCGGGATACTATCCAACATCCTGATAGTGCCGCTGCTTGGTTACGGCGCCCTCCTGACCGGTTTCTGCGCGCTGGCCATGCTTTATATTTTCCCGCCGGCAGCTGTATTGTTTCTGAAAACGGCAGGATTGATCACCGCATTTTCCAACGCCATTGTTCTGAGGGTTGCGGAGTTTCCTGTTGCAACCTTTCATGACGCCACAAACCTGGACATGTTTTTTTTCATCCTGACACTCCTTTCAGCCACTTTTATCCAGAGGGATAAGCTGAAATTTGCGGCTCTCGCGATCCTGCCTCTATTTGCAGTCATAATTCACCTGCATCTCTCCGGTCCGTCGGATATCGGAGGATTGGAACTTTCAATGCTTGGCGTAGGACAGGGGGAATCGATGCTCATACGCCTGCCAGACGGGAGAACAGCGCTTCTGGATGGCGGGGGCTTCCTGCATGAAAGCGCAACCGATTTCGGAGAAAGGTATCTTGCGCCTGCACTTCTGAAAATTGGTGCAAGGCGTATAGACACGATGATAATGACACACAGCCACCCCGACCATGCAGGAGGATTGCCGTATATCGCGGAAAACTTCGAGGTAGGGAGATTTCTTGAGCCGGCTTCCGGGGGGAGCGGCGAGCTATATGATTCACTAAGGGATATCCTTGAGAAGAGAGGAATTCCGGTGCAGCAGCTACATGCAGGCGAAAGAATCGAACTCGCACCAGGAGTTGCAATAGAGATACTTTCACCTGAACTTGGAAAAGCTCCTTCAACCGCAGATTCGGACAAAAATGAAAATTCTCTGGTTTTCCGCCTTAAATACGGTAAAACCGCGGCGCTTTTTATGGCGGACGCCGGGTTTCTAGCCGAAGAGCAGATAATGCGGGATAGAAGAGAGATATCTGCCGATCTTCTGAAAATAGGGCATCATGGGAGCCGGCATTCTACTTCGGAACCTTTCCTTGAGCGCGTGAACCCTTCAATCGCCATCGTTTCAGCCGGCAGGGACAATCCGTTCGGATTGCCGGCTCCCGAGACAATCCAGCGTCTTGAGAGGAGAGGGATCAAAATATACCGGACAGACAGAAACGGAACAGTGACAATCTTCAGTGACGGCTCGGAATGGAGATGTAAATCGCTTTACTATGACGACTCTTTTTGACCCCTCTCTGTCAAAAAGCCGAATCGCCGCCAGAATACCGAAACATCCAGCTTTGAGCTCAGCTCTGAACGGAGCTCTTGACATACGATTTTCACTCTGATATCAAAAGACCTCTTGAAAAGCGGACAAGGGCGCTTGGCTCAGCGGGAGAGCACTGCCTTCACACGGCAGGGGTCACTGGTTCGAACCCAGTAGCGCCCACCATCTGATGAAACCAGGGGTTGCGGTATTTTTCCCGTCTCAGATCAGTGAAGCATTCTATCGGCAGGGAGTTCGGCTACGGGAAACGCAATAACACGTTGCTATTACCCGCAAGAGTCGACATCATGGAAATGCCGCTCTGATCCGGGACAGAAATTTACTGCAACCCCTTTGTCGCTGTTTCTCCCCTGTCTTCCCGATTGAAACGAATTGAACGAGGCATGAGTGCATTGATACTTGAACGTTACATAGTTCGCGAAATCACTGCCCCATTCGTGGCCATATGCGCTGTGCTGATAATGATCTTTTCAGGCTACAGCGCCATCCGTTTTCTGAATGACGCGGTAAACGGCCTCCTCTCCGCAAAAACTGTCACAACGCTTGTCTCGCTGAAAATCCTCATAGCATTTGAAGTCCTTATCCCTGTGACTCTCTACCTGTCGATTGTTCTTGCTCTCAGCAGGCTATACTCGGATGGCGAAATAACAGCGATGGAATCTGGGGGCATAAGCCAGTCGCGCATAATAGTTTCCGTCCTTTTCCTTGCAATTCTCCTCTCCGGAGGAGTCACCCTGCTTTCGCTCTACGCTCGTCCGGTCGCCTACAAAAACCTCTATTCGCTTGAAACAGTGGGGCAGAACGAATTTGACATCTCAAAAGTCGAGGCTGGAAGATTCTACGACTTCGGAGACAACCTGGTGTTCTTCGCTGAAAAGCTTCACCATGCAAAAAATCAGGCGGAAAATGTCTGGATATGGGAAATAAGCCCGGAAAAGCGGGAGGTGACTACAGCCAGCGAGGCCTATCAGATAAATGGATCAGGCGATGGGGAGAAGACAATACTGCTCCACAACGGCTACCATTACGTCCTTGAACTCAAAAATGGCAATGATCGCATAGTCCGTTTCCAGGAAAACATGTTCCAGCTCGATTCAGCAAAAAAAGAGTCCGGCAGGTACCGGCAGAAAGCGGCGCCAACAGAGCTTCTCGCCCTCTCTTCCGTTCCGGTTGACATAGCTGAATTTCAGTGGCGCATTTCTACCGGAATAACAACCCTTCTCATGGCGCTTCTTGCGATCCCTTTGAGCCGTGCCGCTCCAAGAAGGAGCAGGTACGGAAAAGTCGTCGTAGCGATCATACTGTTCTTCCTCTTCTATAACCTGAGCCTGATAGCTAAAACCTGGGTTGAAAAGAGCGTTGTCGGCTCTTTTCCGGGGATATGGTGGGTTAATGCCCTCCATCTTATACTGATAGCCATCCTCCTTCCGATCCCCTCCCCTGCCCATCGGATATGGATGTTTCTTGTCGCTAAAAGCTGGAAAAAGGGGATTAATTGAAGATATTATACCGTTATCTTGGCCGGACATTCCTTCAGAACTGGCTGAACGTAAATCTTGTTCTGGCGGGACTCTTCAGTTTTCTCGAGCTTGCAAGGCAGCTCGACGATGTAGGCAAGGGGCATTACAAGCTTTCTGGCGCCCTTCTCTATGTCGCATTGACTCTTCCTGGCAGAATGATTGAAATGGCTCCGCCAAGCGCTCTTATCGGGAGCATTTTGGCTCTTGGTATTCTGGACAAAAATCACGAACTTATCGCCCTCAGAGCCTGCGGGATATCAATACAGCGCGTCGGCTGGGCATTCATCCGCCCTGCAATGGTCACTCTCTGCCTCATCGTTCTTGGAGTGCAGTTTGTCGTCCCGTACCTTGAACAGACAGCCTGGACGCTCCGGGAGACGGCAATTTCAGTCTCAGGAACAATACTCCCCAAAGGGGGATTCTGGAGCCGCGACAGGGAACGCTTCGTAAATCTCAGGACAGCGAGGGAAAACGGAATTCAGGCGGCGGACATATATGAATTCGACAGAATGCGCAGATTGACCGGCTATGCAGGAGCAGAAGAGACAAATATAGGGAGAGACGGCAAATGGCGGCTGCGTGATACGCAGCAGAAACTTCTCACTGAAAATGGGAGCAGCACCATTAAAACTCCCGAGCTTGTCGTGCCTGACCTTTTGACGAGCAAACAGGCTGCAGCGCTTTCTCTGCCGCCACAGACACTCTCCCTGACCGAACTTTCGGAAATATCACAGAATCTGAAAAGAAGAGGCGAAAACGCCGGGCGCTATCTGCTTACATTATGGCAGAAGCTGACTCTCCCTCTGATGACTGCGGCAATGATCATGATCTCCCTCCCTTTTGTCTGTGGAAATCCGCGTGCCGGAACTCTTGGGTGGCATATCATGCTCGGCGCAATAGCCGGAATAGGCTTTTTCTATCTTAACCAGATTCTCGGTTATGCGGGCCTACTGCTCCAGCTGTCACCTTTATGGACAACGGCATTCCCTGCACTGCTCGTTCTCGCTATCGGAATTTTTTACACAAAAAAAGCTGTATGAACCAGGCGCACTCCTGGAAAAGCAAAAAAATCAAGATGAGTAGAATTCTTTCACAGGAGAAAAAATGACAATACACGCCTTGATTCTGAAAGAATCCGGATTAAAACTCTGGGGCATGACAAATAGTGACCGGCTGCGGCGCACGCTTGAAAAAATGCAGGTAACATCCTTCATCGACGAATTGAAAAATCTGCCTGATCATGACTCAATCCTTCTTTTAAGAGGGGACTACCTCTATGATGAACGCCTGCTTAAGAACCTGCTCAAGAAACATGACACGGTTCTAACTACATCTTCAGACGCCGGAGAAAAGCCGGTTGCCGCACATGCCGCAAAGAGAGATGCGGAAAAACTGATTGAGATATTGAAAGGAAAAGAAAAACCGGAAAAATCTAGCCATCTTTTTTTTGAAACGCCGGATAAGCTCTCTTCCACATATATGCAGAAACTAAGAAAAATAGACCCTCCGTATCTGCTCCAGATAAGGGATGAAAATCTGAATCGGCTGGAAGAACGCCTTTTTAACGGCTCCTACAAAGGTGTTACAGACCTCGTCACCAAATGGCTCTGGCCAAAACCGGCGCTGATTGCAACAAGATTCTGCGCTAACGCCGGCATAACCCCCAACCAGGTGACTTCCCTCAGTCTTCTTCTTGTGCTGTTTGCCGGATTACTCTTTCTGAATGGAGAGTTTGCATACGGTCTTGTTGCGGCATGGATCATGACCTTTCTCGACACCGTTGACGGCAAACTTGCGCGTGTCACTGTAAATTCAAGCCCTTTCGGCAATATATACGACCATGCGATAGACCTTATATCCCCTCCTCTATGGTACCTTGCCTGGGGACTGGGTCTTGAAAGCTGGCAGCCGCCCTTTCCCCTCTCCTTCAGCAGCACGATATGGATCATTTTCATAAGTTACATAGCCGGACGCCTTGTGGAAGGGACATTCACCAGACTTCTTGAGCCTTCCGGCATATTCTGCTGGCGCCCGGTAGATTCCTGGTTCCGCCTTGTAACCGGGAGGAGGAATCCCAGCATGATACTTCTGACCATCGGTCTCATCGCCGGAAAACCGGATACCGGACTTTTAGCCGTCGCGCTCTGGAGCGGCGCCTCCAGCATTTTTCTTGTTATCCGACTTTTGATGGCTTTTTATTACAGATACAGTTCAGGGCCGCTCAGGTCATGGTTTCTGGAAGTCGACCCGGATTCAAAAAATCCTTCTCTCACCGAACGCTGTTTTTCCGGAAGAAAATGATGACCAGAACCAAAAACGGCGAAACTACAGAAGATAACCAGATATTTTCCAACCAGGGTGGAATGAATGCAGGGATACTTACCAACCCGAAAAGTGGCGGAAACAGAAAAACAGGCGACGGCATAAGAGATTTTCTAAACAGAAATTCAGGATTTGTTTATGCAGAAGCGACAAATCCTGAAGAAATAAGAAGAGTTCTGGCCGATTTTGCCGCACGGGATGTCAATCTCCTTGTCATAAACGGAGGGGATGGAACCATCCAGTCGGCTCTTACGGCGATTTACGGCTCAAACGCATTCAGGGTACCACCTCTGATCGCACTTCTAAAAGCGGGCACTACAAGCATGCTCGCGCTTGACGCCGGGGTCAAGGGCGCTCCTCTGCCGGCTCTCGAAAAGATACTTCGCTGGAACACCGGCGATAAAGGGCTGAAGCATGAGGTTCTGAAACGCCATATTATCAAAGTGAACGATGAATCCGGCCGGGAGCCGTTATGCGGAATGTTCTTCGGCGCGGGCGCGATCCCGTTCGGCATAGAGCTCTTTAATACAAGAATAAACCGGGGCGGGATGCGTGGGGAGATCATACCTGCAATGGTCATTGCCAGATTTTTGCTGCAAATTCTGGCGGGAAAAGAGAATTCTATCCCTGAAACTCCCATTGAAATCTCAATTGACCGGAACGCTACTGTCAGATGCCATTCACTCTGCACAATGATCACTACCCTGGAACGCCTTTTTCTCGGCATTCACCCTTTCTGGGGAAGAGAAGGGGCTCCGCTGCATTTCACCATGCTTGAAAAATCGCCGAAACACCTACTTGCAAACCTCCCATTCCTACTCTGGGGAAAAAAGAGAAGCAAAGTCACCCGGGATAACGGCTACTTCAGCCATAACGCCTGCATAATAAAACTGGACTTCACCGGCAGATTCATACTCGATGGGGAATTTTTCGAAGCGACCACTCCTCTCACGATAGAGCCGGCAGGACCCGCAAAATTTTTAAGGTTATGACGCTCAAAACGCATTCTCTCTGCTGCACGAACGGAAACGAGATGAAAACAGCACCAAAACAGCACTATTCAAACTCCCCGATTGCGACTGCAAATCCGGAGCAGACGACCGGTTCATCCGGTGAAATAATCTTTCTCTTCATAGGTGGGGAGCATCAGATTCACCACCTGGCTCCGGTAGCGGCGGAATTGAGTCGGCTGTTGCCTGAAAGAGATGTCGTCTGCATTGCTGCCGACAGAAGAACCTGTTCGGCTCTTCAGTATGTGCGCGAAGCCTTGTCCGCCGCATCCGTCAGGATTGAACTTGTTGAAACACCTTTTATGGGGCGCCTTCTGTCTGCCCTGTTTAACAGAAAAAGCTCCCGGAAACGCCCATTGCTCTTCTCTCTGCTAAAACGTCTGAGGAAAGCCGCCGCGATTGTCACTCCCGAACGGACTTCAACAATTCTTCGAAAAATGGGACTCAATGATGCGCTGATGATACATTTCCGGCACGGCGCCGGAGACCGCGCCCCTGAATCAGAGCGCCGGCTGTCTGCGTTCGATATTGTGGCGCTCCCTGGCGAAAAAGATTCGATACGCGCTGTCGAACAGGGGTACCCTCAGGAAAAAATCAGAATATGCGGCTATGTGAAACTTGATTTCTTCAAAAATATTAAGCGTGACCTCCCAGGACTCTTTGCGAATCAGCGGCCGACCATCCTCTACAACCCGCATTTCGATCCGGAAGCCTCATCGCTTCCGATAGCGGACAAAGTGATCAAGACAATACTGGAGCAAACAGAGTGCAACATCGTATTTGCGCCGCACATACGCGCTTCTGAAAACATGAAGAGTTCAGAGCGCAGGAAATGGGACAGCCTGGCTTCCCCGGAAAGGGTTATAGTCGATCTTGATTCGCCAAGACTTACTGACATGAGTTACACTTTGACAGCTGACATCTACCTGGGCGACGTTTCGAGCCAGCTTTATGAATTCCTGGTTCATCCGCGCCCGGCTGTCTTTATCAATGCTCATGGAGTAAAATGGATGGGCGACAGACGCTACGCCGGCTGGCTTCTGGGAGAGGTGGCCGAATCCCTTGATGAACTCCCTTCCTGTATAGATAGAGCTATAGCCAGACACCCGGATGTTGCCGAAATCCAGAAGATAGCGGTAGATGAGGCCTTTGGGCCGGTTGACGGCGCAACAACACGCGGAGCTCTGATAATTGCGGAAGAGATAACGGCACATGGAAAATAATGGCGAATTAGCGCAACTGCTCGATTTCAGGAAAGACCCCCCTGACGAGATTGTCGCGCTTGCCGAAGCGGCGAAAAAGAGGCATGCTGGTGTCGGCGCTGTCATTTTTTACGGTTCATGCATGAGGAACGGTCGCTTTGACGACGGGATAGCCGATCTCTACCTTCTGGCGGACAATTACAGAAGAGCGTACAGTTCATTTCTGCCCGCTTTTCTGAACAGGCTCCTCCCTCCGAACGTCTTTTATATCGAAATCCCTTACATGGGCAGGATATTGCGGGCAAAATATGCCATACTGACCTTTGAAGATTTTTACAGGGGTGCTTCCAGGTGGTTCCACTCCTACATATGGGGACGCTTCGCCCAGCCGTGCGGAATTGTCTACCGCCGATCTGAGAAGGATGAAAAAGAAGTGCTGAAATCGCTGGCTGAAGCTCTGGTCACTTTCGTGCGCAATGCCGCGCCTCAGGCGCCTGAGGTTTTTTCGGCTCGTGATCTCTGGCAAACCGGCCTCGGCCTCAGTTACTCGTGCGAATTCCGCCCTGAAAATCCAGATGCTCTGGTTCGCCTTTTTGAATCAGCGGCTGATTATTACGAAAAAATCACTGGGCCAGCTCTCAAGGCTTCCGGATTTTGCTGTGAAATAAGCCATGACGAGGAGACCAGATACAGAATTCGAATTCCGGCCGCCCGAAGAAGAGTGAACAGCTTTGCATGGAATGCAAGAAGGGTGCAGGGCAAAATTCTTTCCGTGCTCAGGCTTTTGAAAGCGCTCCTTACCTTTGAAAATGGAATCGAATACATTTTCTGGAAAATAGAGCGTCATTCCGGCGTTCGCATAGAGAGAAATCATGATGGCAGCGATCCCTCTCTGGCGGCGCTTCTGACTACCTTATGGAAACTGCTGAAAAAAGGGGCTTTCAGGTGAAACTCTTGCAAAAGTAAAACTTATCTTCTACAGTGAATTTTTGAAAGTTATTCCATATCAGTATGTTACAGTACGCAATTTTGCCAGTGGCACTACACCGCCTGTTCTTTGAAACTTGAATCCTGCTTTTTTTCTGTAGCTACACGACTCTGATCGTTGGTGGTACAGCAACTCCTGTTGCCTTGAATAGCTTGCCGCATACGCCTTGACATTCTGTTCGGACAGCCAGTTTAAGGCTAAAAGGGGACATCCATGAGTTCCTGCTTGGCCTTGCGGTAGAGCTTCCTCTGTAGCGTTCTGATTGTTTCCGGGGTTATTAGCCTTGGCAATCCCCTTACCTCCACTCTTTGGTCGCGTGAACAAAGCAGGGTTCCTTCCCTCGGGCAGGTTTATATTGATCCGTGCCCTCAAACGGTACTATGAACCCCTCCGACTCCCGTTATAGCCCACCGCGATTTCGTTTCCTTATACGCGC
>DFZL01000049.1 GCA_002382705.1 Geobacter sp. UBA4057 | reverse complement strand
CCCTCTGAGCAATGCTCGTTCCAGTTTTAAGAATCCTGGAAATCTCGAAGTAATCTTGAGGCTAATTTAAAGCATTTTCTCCGTGTCTCTGTGGCAGATTGTGAATATATGATTGGTTAACTCGATGCTCAGATTCAAAAACATAAATACCTACTATGGCAAGGTCCATGCCCTTAAGAACGTCTCCCTGCACCTGGCCGAAGGGGAGATCGTCACCCTGATCGGGGGGCCAACGGCGCCGGCAAGACCACCATCCTCAACACCATCTCCGGGGTGACCCCGGCGGCCGGCGGGGAGGTGCTGTTCGGCAAGGATGAGGTTACCGCCCTGGCGCCGGACCGGATCGTCAAGCTGGGCATCTCCCAGGTACCCGAGGGACGCCAGGTGTTCAAGCCGCTTTCGGTGGAGGACAACCTGGAGCTGGGGGCCTACCTGCGTTATCGCAGCCGCGAGGGGAAGGCGGCCATCCACGGGGACATGCGGCGGGTGTTCGATCTGTTTCCCCGCCTGGAGGAGCGCCGCAGGCAACTGGCCAGCACCATGTCCGGCGGCGAGCAGCAGATGCTGGCCATCGGCCGGGCGCTGATGGCGCGGCCCAGGCTGCTGCTCCTGGACGAGCCCTCCATGGGGCTGGCACCTTTGGTGGTACAGGATATCTTCAGGGTGCTGGAGCAGTTGCGCCAGGAGAACGGCACTACCATCCTGCTGGTGGAACAGAACGCCAAGGCGGCCCTCAAGCTTGCCGATCGGGGGTATGTGCTGGAGACCGGCAAGGTCATCCTGGAAGGCGAGTCGGACGAGTTGATGGAGAACGCCGAGGTCAAGCGGGCGTATCTGGGCAAGGATAAAAAAGAGATCTGGGAGCGGTAAGCTCCCTTTTTTGTGATTATGGCAAATGCATTTCCGAGGTTGTTTGAGTTGTGTTGACAGTCAAATCACGGAAGGGTAATCTGAGGCATTTCTTATTGTTATGACGCTGTTTGTAGTTGTTATCGGTTCAATGAACCGGAAATTACAGCATGGAGATGCCAATTACTTTAACTGCCTATCAAAGTCAGGTCTTTGCCTGGGAACTAACCCGCCGGACGGCGAGCGATTCGGTAGAATCCCTTGGTTCAACACTCGTCGATGCCCAGGTTGATCTCAATCCCCATCAAGTAGAGGCGGCGCTGTTCGCCTGTCAGAATCCCTTGTCGCGGGGCGTCATCCTGGCCGACGAGGTCGGTCTGGGAAAGACCATCGAAGCAGGCTTGGTGCTTGCCCAGCATTGGGCCGAGCGCAAGCGTCGCATTATCATCATTGTGCCTGCCAACCTGCGTAAACAATGGCATCAGGAACTGCAGGATAAATTTGCTCTTGATGCCTTGATTCTTGAAACCAAAAATTATAATCAGCTCAGAAAAAATGGGATAAGCAACCCCTTCGATGCAAAGCTCCCTGTTATCTGTTCCTATCAATTCGCCAAGTCCAAGATCAATGATGTCCGAACTGTTTTGTGGGATCTTGTCGTGTTCGATGAGGCACATCGGCTGCGCAATGTGTATAAACCGAGTAACGTCATTGCCAATGTTCTGAAAGACGGGCTCGCTCGTGTTCATTCCAAGGTGTTGCTGACGGCCACTCCGCTGCAAAACTCGCTACTGGAGCTGTACGGCCTCGT
Organism: Geobacter sp. UBA4057; assembly: GCA_002382705.1. Taxonomy (GTDB): domain Bacteria; phylum Desulfobacterota; class Desulfuromonadia; order Geobacterales; family Pseudopelobacteraceae; genus UBA4057. Next base: position 5,043 of record DFZL01000049.1, on the reverse strand, counting down.
CAGCATCATAGACGAGCGCGTCTTTGGGGATCTGGACAGCTTTCGTCAGCAATTTTCTACGATCAATCAGGAAGACACCTTCAAGAGGCTACGGACCCGCATCGCGCCGCTGTGCAAACGAACGCTCAGACGACAGGTAGCCCACACCATCGCTTACACCAAACGAATACCCCTTCTGGAACAGTTCAGCCCCAGCAACGACGAACAGGCGTTACGAGCGCTGGTTGCCGATTATCTGCGTCGTCCCGATCTCAAGGCACTCCCCAACAGCCAACGACAACTAATCACGCTGGTATTATGGAAGCTGCTGGCATCCTCAACTCATGCTATTGGCGGTGCGCTTGGCACCATGGCTACCCGTCTTGAAAAAATTCTTGAAAAATCAGGATCAGCTTCAAACCTGGCAGAAGTTTTAGATCAGGATTACGAAGCCTTGAACGAAGAGGCCGATGAATGGGAGGCTGAACCGAAAGTAGGGCAACTCGACAAAAACGATCAGAATGCCATTAGTGCTGAGATAATTGAGTTGCGACGTTATGAGGCCATGGCTACGAACATCCGTGACAACGCCAAGGGACAGGCCCTGCTTACAGCGCTGGAGCGTGCTTTCGCCGAACTGGGCCGTCTCGGTGCGCCGCGTAAGGCACTGATTTTCACCGAATCGCGCCGCACTCAGGATTATCTCCTCTCACTGCTCAAGGATACTCCCTATGGTGATGGCATCGTGCTTTTCAACGGCACCAACACTGATAAGGATGCCCAACGTATCTACAAAGCATGGATGGAAAAACATGCCGGTTCAGATCGCATCTCCGGTTCAAAGACCGCCGACACCCGCGCTGCGCTTGTTGAATACTTTCAGGGTCAGGGCAAGGTGATGATCGCAACCGAAGCGGGTGCAGAAGGGATCAACCTCCAATTTTGCTCACTGGTTATCAATTACGACCTCCCATGGAATCCGCAGCGGATTGAACAGCGTATTGGGCGTTGTCATCGCTATGGACAGAAATACGACGTTGTGGTGGTTAATTTCGTAGATCTGAGTAATGAGGCAGACCAAAGGGTCTATGAGCTTCTGGATCAGAAGTTCCAATTATTCAGTGGTGTTTTTGGCGCCAGCGACGAAGTATTAGGGGCCATCGGTTCCGGTGTGGATTTTGAGCGGCGTATTGCCGATATTTACCAGCACTGCCGTGAGCCTGAAACCATCCGCGAGAGCTTTGAACAACTACAGCTAGACCTGGCCGGAGAAATCAACGAAGCCATGGTCAAGACGCGCGACATCCTGCTCACCCACTTTGATGAGCAGGTGCTGGAAAAGATCAAATCAGACAGCTTTGAAACACGCGACCGCTATGAGCGAATGTTCATGGACATTACCCGTCTTGAACTTGCGGAATATGCGGTTTTCGATGTCGACAACGGTTTCGTGCTTAACTCTCTTCCGGCAACTGAGTTGAAAGATAACGTGCCTTTGGGCCGCTATGAGCTCCCCCGGCGTTCCGGTGAGTCGCATCTCTACCGGCTCGGCCACCCGTTGGGTGAATTCGTGCTGGAACAGGCCAAGTCGCGCACATTGCCATCGGCAAGGTTGGTCTTTGATTACGCCGCCTATCCCTTGCGTGTGAGCACGCTTGAGTCGCTACGTGGCAAGCAGGGCCGGCTTGCCGTTGAGTTGCTGACTATCGATTCTCTTGGCGGACGGGAACAGCATCTCATTGTATCCGCTGTTACCAGCGATGGTCACATGCTGCCGGAGGATGACCCGGAAAAACTGCTGCGGTTGCCGGTGCGCGAACAGCGCGAAATCAGTGACGTACTCGATGACAACCAGGCTATCCGGAAAGACCTTACGGAACGGAAAAACCGTCTGGCCGAAAACATCAACCGCCGTAACCTGAGCTACTTTGAGCAAGAGGTGCAAAAGCTTGACGCCTGGGCAGATGACCTCAAGGTGGGGCTGGAACAGGAAATCAAGGAGATTGACCGCGAAATCAAGGAAGTACGGCGCACGGCGGCTGTTGCCCCGACGCTTGAAGAAAAGCTGCATTGGCAGAAGCAACAACGGGAACTGGAGCAGAAACGCAACAAACTCCGTAAAGAGCTTTTTAATCGGCAGGATGAGGTTGAGGAACGACGTAATGCACTTATCAGTGAGTTGGAGGCGCAGTTGAAGCAACAGTCTGAAGAAAGAAAACTCTTCGTGATTGAGTGGGAACTGATTTAATCTACCCTGACGAATGGATATCCATTTTGCTGGCGTTGGCAAAATGGTCAAGGCGGCATTTCGATTCTGCAATCAAGGGACGTGGAGGCAACAATGGCCATCATAGAAGGATTCAGAGTTAAAAATTACGGAGCCCTCAAAGACATAACCCTAGGGAAACTTTGGAATACACAAAAGGCCAAGCCGCTGAACCCGTTGACCGTTGTTATTGGGAAAAACGGCGCTGGCAAAAGCACCATTTTTGATGCATTCGGTTTTATTGCGGATTGCCTTAAACTCGGAGTTGAAGACGCCTGCTTCGCAAGAGGACGTGGCGGTTTTGAAAAGATCAGATCACAGGAGCAAACCGGCCCGATCGAGTTTGAAATTTATTACAAAGAAGATGCGAAAGCGTTGCCGATAACCTATGAACTTTCCATAAATGTTGATAATGGCGGAAAGCTCTACGTTGAGAAAGAAAGGCTACGTCAGCGCAGAAAGGGGCAGAAGACTGGATGGCCGTTTTCTTTTTTAATTTTAAATGCAGGGAAAGGTTTTGTATGGAAAGGGAATGCCGGAGGACAACAGGTTGACGAAGACAAAAAAAACATTGATGACCTCTTCGCAAGCCTGAAAGAACCTGCACAGACCGAGGAAAAAGCTGAAACCGAATGGGTTGAACTTGATGACAATCGTAAATTGGGTATCGCAACGCTAGGTTCCCTGAAACAACATCCCAGAATCTCCGCGTTCAGAAGGTTTATTGAAGGATGGTATCTGAGCTATTTTGACCCAAATGCAGCGAGGGAATTGCCTAAGGCAGGTCCACAAAAACACTTGAATGTAAAAGGCGATAATATTGGTAATGTCGTTCAATATATGGAAAGGGATATTAATCAAGAACGTTTCAAACGTATTTTGCAGCGGATTTCTGAAAAAATACCCGGCATCGGCGAAATAAGCACACATAAAGATGACTACTCAAACAACCTGTATCTGCTTTTTAAGGATAAAGGTTTTGCCGTCCCGTTTACGCATATGCAGATGTCCGACGGTACCCTGAAAGTTTTTGCTTATCTGCTGTTGCTGGAAGATCCAGATCCACCACCGTTTATCTGCATCGAAGAACCCGAGAACGGCCTCTATCACAAGCTGCTCGAAACATTGGCACTTGAATTTCGTGAACATGCGACCGGGAAAAAAGAACGATCTCAGATTTTTGTCACCACACATCAGCCTTATCTGGTAGATGCTCTCAACCCCGAAGAGGTATGGGTGATGGAAAAAGGCGATGATGGTTTTTCAGCTATACATAGGGCAAGCGATAATCAGATAGTCAAGAGTATGGTTGAGGAAGGTCAGCCGCTTGGAAGCCTCTGGTACAGCGACTATCTGGATCCGAGGTAACCATGCGTCTTGAAATTCTTGTGGAAGGCCAATCCGAGCGTACCGCTTTGGAACCGCTGCTGACAAAAATTATCGGTCCATATAATCAACCGCATACCTGGCGGATTCACAAGCATCGCGGCATAGGAAAATTACCGGACAACCCGGCATTAAAGCCAAATCCAAAAGATCCGACCCTGTTGCATAATCTCCCTTCGAAGCTAAGGGCATACAGCAAGTCTCTTCAGGATGATGAAGCTGTTGTTGTGCTTCTGGATCTCGATAGCCATCCTGATTGCAAGGCGCTCAAGCAGAACTTGACAGCGTTACTAAGTGACTGCAATCCAGGAATGAAAAGTTTGTTCAGAATTGCCATTGAAGAGCTTGAAGCGTGGTATCTGGGAGATAGTGTCGCATTGGCTCAGGCATACCCAAGTGTAAACAATCACGTTCTGGCCGGGTATGTACAGGATTCGCAATGTGGCACATGGGAAAAACTTGCTGATGCCGTTTATCCCGGCGGCCACGCTGCGTTAAAAAAGCAGGGGCCAATGCAATGCCTTACCCAAAAACGAATCTGGGCACGTGATATTGCGCCAAAGATGGACATAGAAAACAACAACTCCCCAAGTTTCCAGCAATTTCGTGATGGCTTGAAAGACCTGGTCAACCAGCAACCAAACAGCGCCTGAAGAGAATCCTCCCATGAACAAACAAAAACTCGAACTAACCTGGATCGGCAAGGAGAAGCGCCCCAAACTGGAGCCGCGCATCCTGCTGGAAAACCCTGAAAAGTCTTATCACGCCAAATTCAGGGTAAAACCGGGCAAACCGGACTCACGCGAAGACGCGAAGGCGCGAAGAAAAACAGAAAAAGATTTTGAATCTTTCGCGGACTTCGTGGCTTCGCGTGAGACAGAAGTTGGCGACATTTTCGACAATCGCCTGATCTTCGGTGACAACCTGCTGGCGCTGAAGGCGCTGGAACAGGAGCTAACCGGAAAGGTGAAGTGTGTCTTTATCGACCCGCCCTACAACACCGGTTCTGCCTTTACCCACTATGACGACGGTTTGGAGCACTCCATCTGGCTGTCGCTCATGCGCGACCGGCTGGAGATCATTCGCAGGCTCTTGGCGGAGGATGGTTTTGTCTTTATTCAAATTGATTACAGAGAAAGTGCCAGATTGAAATTGGTGTTAGATGAAGTTTTTGGGATCAATTGTTTCAGGAACGAGATAATCGTTGGTCGTGGGATAAAGAACATTCAATCACAATTTGCAGACATTGACTCTCTCGCTTCAGGCCATGACACTATTTACCTGTATGCAAAAAATCAGACAGCACGGCTAAAAACCCTATTTGCAACGATTGGAGATCCACAACCTGGCAAATGGGATACGTTTTGGAGAGGCACTGACCGGCCAACAAGTAACCGTCAACTGCAGACCAT
>DFZL01000001.1 GCA_002382705.1 Geobacter sp. UBA4057 | reverse complement strand
AGCGGACGTTGAAATACAGCGGGATGAAGCATTAAGACGGCCGCGTCTTTTCCGCGACCCCTGCGTCAGGCTTCACCATGCTCTTGTGCGGCGTACCTCTGTAGGCCTCCGCGCAAATCCTCGATTTCCTTGCCAGAAGAAAAAATCCCCGCTTTCGGGACAGGAAACCGACTGTTTCTCATCCGGAATTTCCGGATGGAAACGAAATAGGTATTGACCGGACATGTCTTCAAACTATCTCGAATTTTTCAATCTGAGAGACGACCCGTTCCGTCTCACTCCGGACATCGACTACTTCTACAACTCCCCGGAGCATTCTACGGCGCTCCTCTCCCTTGAATACTGCTTCAGGGAGAAGGAAGGGTTCTGCGTCATAACAGGGGAGCCAGGAACAGGCAAGACCACGGTTATCCGCCTCTTTGTCGAAAAATGGAAAGAGATGGCGGAGATAGCGCTCATAATGACCCCCCGCCTTTCACCGGAAGAATTTTTTCTGGCCGTGCTTGAAGATTTCAATATCCCGCTGAAAAGCAGCAGCAAAAACGATCTTCTCAAGGCGTTCCGCGACTTTCTCCTCGTAAATGCCGCAAACGACAGACGCGTCGGAATAATCGTCGACGAAGCGCAGCAGCTTCCGGATGTCACGCTCGAAGAGCTCCGCCTACTCTCCAATCTTGAAACAGGGAAGGAGAAGCTTCTTCAGATAATACTCGCAGGCCAGCCGGAGCTGGAAAGAAAACTGGAAACCAGGCTCCTCAGGCAACTGAACCAGAGGATAACCGTCCGCGCGGAGTTAAAGCCTCTCACGATGGAGGAGACCTCTGACTACATAACCTCCAGACTTCTCCGAGCAGGGGGCGCTAGCCAGATAATCTCCCAGAAAGCCAGAGAGACGATTTTCGAACTTTCCGGCGGAAAGCCGAGAAGGATAAACCTGCTCTCCACCCGCGCGATGATGTCGGCATTTCTTGAAGGGGCGAGAGAAGTGGTTCCAGAGCACGTTAAAAAAGGGGGGGCGGAATTGGCTCTGAAAGAGTCAGCCGACTATTCTGCAACCAGAAAACGGGTAAAAAAATCTGGGATATCCTCGCACGGCAGGCTGGAAAAGAGCCCCATCTCCTACGGGTGGAGAGTTCTGCTGATCTTCGCATCCGTCATTGCTGTTGGCGGATTATGCTATTTTTTCGGATACATGAGGCTAAGCTTTTTTTAAAAAACCATGAAAAGTGAATTGGATATGATTAAAAAGATTGTATTAATATGTGCTTTTCTGCTAGCTTTTCCGTTGCCTGGCTCCCCATTCTGTTTCACCGAAGCGGGAGAAAAGTACGGTATAAGTCCAAGGCTTCTTTTCGGAATAGCAAAGGTGGAATCGGGGCTCAACCCGCGCGCAGTAGGACATAACAGAAACGGGAGCAGCGATTTCGGCCTGATGCAGATCAACTCCTTCTGGATTGATAAACTCGGCACTACCGAAAGCGAACTCCTTGAGAACCCCTGTTACAACGTCATGTCAGGCGCATCTGTGCTCAGGGGGTGCCTTGACCGCTTCGGCGAAAGCTGGAGGGCGGTCGGCTGCTATAACGCTTCAAACAGAGAGAAACAGGTGAAATACTCCTGGAAGGTATATCGTGAGATATCGAAAGAGAAGGGGGCGGAAAGTTTGCCGTCAATAACCGGAGTGAATGCTTCCTCAAAAAGAAAATCACCCGTATCATCGCTCTGGATATCGGTTACGGATGAGGAAACAGCAATCAGATGAGCCTGCTGGCTGAACTTCTCTCCAAAAAGAAAAAAAGCGATCCCTCTGACCCTAAGGGGATTCCCCCCACTCTTCTCCGGGCGCATGAGACCGGAGAAGTGACAAAGCGTTCAGGCAAGCGTCTGGTGATTTTTTCACTGATCGGCGCGACTGCCATTGCCGCCGGTTTTATCCTCCCCCAATATATGAAGGAGATAGTGACTCTTATCTCCCCTCCCGGAATCGCTCCTCCTCCGCGGATGGCAGAAAAATCTCCGCTTCCGCCGCGTGAGACCGTGGCAAAAATTGATGAGCCTGCTGATGCGCCAAAGAAGCGGGAGAGTGAAGAAGTCAAAAATAGCGGAACCGACTCTCCTGCTACGGAACCGGAAAAACGGCCTGCTGCTGCTTCAAGCGGCAATAAGAGCCGCCATCAGCATCGGGGGAAAAGGTTAGCAACAGCAAAGCCTGCCGACAGGGGGGAAGAGGAGTACGCCGCAAGACTCGACAGAATCATGGGTTCAAGAGTGGCAGAGCAGAAAAAGAAGAGGGCGCCGGAGCCTTCAGTTCCTGATCCGGATATGAAGGGGGGGCTACTCTACGCGGCCTCCTCCTCTGAAAAGAGCGGTGATTGGCAGGGGGCGGTTTCGAGCTATCTAGCAATACTTGAGAGCGATCCGGGGAACTACCGGGTGATGAGCAACTCTGCAGCCGCTTACAACAGAATCGGAATGTATGCTGATGCCGAAAATATGGCGCGTAAGGCTATCGCAATAAAAAATGATTACGTGCCAGCCCTTGTGAACGCCGCCATTGCATGCTCCTCACAGGGGAAGAACAGCGAAGCGCTCGCTCTTTTCAGGGCGGCAACCGTGGCCGACCCCGGGAACAGAAGCCTTGCGATCAACCTGGGAATCATGCAGGAGCGCGCCGGTAACATTGATGACGCTCTGGCCACATACAGGAGAGCCGCGCTTTTCGGGGATATTCAGGCGATATTTTACATGGGGCGCCTGCTGGAGCAGAAGGGGAGAAAGAGAGACGCGATGAACGCATACAGACAGATACTGGCTCAAAAGGATATCAAGCCGGCGTTTAGAAGAGAGGTGAATGCAAGACTGACCGGTCTGGAAGAGTGAGTCTTAAAAACAGCGGCGCAAACCAGCAGCAAAATATAAACAGGATCATGAAAGAGAGGAGAAAAAAAGATGAAAGGCATGAAAAGCGGTGACAACAGAGGCTTTACATTGATTGAAATGGCTATAGTCCTTGTGATAATCGGGATCATCATCGGGGCGGTGGTCAAGGGGCAGGATCTCGTGGACAATGCAAAATCGAAACAGTTCGCAAGCAAGCTTCAGGCATGGCAGATCGCCCTCAACACCTACTACGACAGAAAAGGGAGATACCCTGGAGACGACGACAGAAACGGCATAATCGCAAGCGGCGGAACGTTGACCCCTCTTGAAGACATCAATTCTGCAAGGTTCGATTCACCGCCTGAAGCCACATTTACAATCGGAGGGGCGGCATTTACAGCAAGCCTCGGGAACGACGGCGGAACAACCCCCAGAAATTACCTTGCCATAACAAAATCGACAGTAGCGACATATGACCCGACCAATTCGGCCGACAGAGCCGCGCTGAAATACTTCGAGGCTTACGACACCGCCATTGACGGTAGCGCTGATCCGACACAGGGTCAGGTTGTAGGCGCCACTGGCGCTACGATCGCCGCCGGCGCAAAGCTGACCGCTTTGACTGTAGCCACAACGCCTACCGTATGGATGGACGGCGCCTCCGCCCCTACTCCGGTTTTTGAGGCGCTGGCGCTGCAGATCAAGTAGGAGCGGATACTGATGCTCTGCCATTCCCGAGGGTGCAATCGGGAATCCAGCTTTGAAATCCGTTATCGCGAAAACCGATTTCAATTCCTGCTTTCGCTGTAACCACACTTTTTAAAAGAGAAAGACAGAACAGAGCCCCGGACACTCACCGCCACGGGGCTTTCCAGTCATGAAAAGCAGAAACATCATCACAATCCAGCAGATTCTCATCGGAGCCTTCCTCTTTCTCACCTATTTGCCGCTCATCTCTGCAGGCGCATCGCTTCTCGACGACATCGCCTTGATAAAAGGGGTGCAGGCATCCGCTGACCTGGGTTTCAAGGCCATTTTTTTCCCCGACCCTGAAAGGATCGTATATTACCGTCCACTGGTCATGGCGAGCTTTTGCCTCTCCGGGATGCTCTGGAACCTGGATACGCGAGCGATGCATATGGAAAACCTGCTCTTCCATCTGGCAAACGCCCTTCTCCTCTTTCACCTCATAAGGGTATCGCTCCCTGAAGAGAAGAGAACAAGGCTTTATCTCCCTTTTGCGGGCGCGCTTCTATTTGCGCTTCATCCGATCGCCACAGAGTCTGCAAGCTGGATTTCCGCCAGGACAGACCTTATAGCCGGGGGCTTTCTGACAGCCGCAGCAGCGCTGATTGTCTTCTCCGGAGCCGCTTCACGTAAATTGCCGATTTTCATCACCGCTTTTCTCCTCCTGCTCGCCGGATCCCTTTCGAAGGAGGCCGCCTGGGGCTTCTGGCTGATCATTCCGTTTTTCGCGATTCCGCCGCACGATACGGGAAAGTATCCGCTGTCGCTCTTTTTAAGACTTTTTACCACGGTTCAGAAACTGCTTCTCATAGCCGCGGCCGCTCTCTGTTTTCTTCTGCCGCCACTTCTGCACAGATTCTGGCCTTCTATCGTCACCGGATTCATAATCTTCATGGTGATTCTTTACAAAAAGCCGCGTGAGAGAAAACTTCCTCTGAAGTTTTTCATATTTCTCTCGTTTGCTTTCGCCTCCCTTTTCCCTCTGGTGACCTGTCTTTCTAAAATTGCCGGAAAAATCGCAGCTGGAAATTTCTACTCAAGCGTAAGCCGAACCATTCTCCTTGTCAGCACCGACCCTGACAACTCCATTGGGCTCTTTCTAGCTGCAGCGGCGTTCTACCTGAAGAAATTCTTCTTCCCGCTCCCTCTCTCTTTTGCGATCACCGATATATCAAGCGGCTATCTCTTCGGAGGGATCGCTGTTATCCTGCTTGTCTTCTCGCTTGCAGCCTGGCGCTCGCTCCCTGCCATCCTTTTTCTGGCCGGATTCGCACTCCTCGTCCCGTCGCTTCCTCTCATGTACGATGAAATATCCTGGACAGCATATGCGGAGAGGTATGTCTACATCCCCTCCATCTTCTGGACGGCATCGATCACAATAGCGATTGGAGGAGCTTGCAGCCGTCTATTGCGAGGAGAGAAGAGTGAAAGTTCTCCTGCTGTTTTTGAAGAGAGCGATGAAAACCGGGAAGCGAAAGAGAGCCTGCCGGATATGACCCGCTCTCCCTCACCAGCTTCGCCGTCAAGCAATCCCGACATCTTTGCCGCAACGGAGAATATCTGGAAGAGAAGGCTTTTACAGGCTCTGCCAATCGCCATTTTTACGGGACTTGCGCTGTTTTCGGCGTTTTCTGCATTCAACCGCGCGACAGTATGGCAGAGCAATGTAACCCTGTTTGGGGATGCCGTCAGGAAAGCGCCCCAGCATATCAGATCAAGGGTGCTTTACATGACAGCGCTCTGTGAGGCCGGCAGGCTTCAGGAAGCGCTTGACCAATTCAGGATTGTTGCAAAAACTTCCGGAAAGAGAGACCTCTGGCTCAGATACGTCTATCCGCTGGCTGAGAAACTGTACCTTGCCGGTTTAAGCGAGGAGGCGCTGGAAGTCATATCAACAACGTCAGAAAAAGCGGAAAAGAGCGGGATAAAACCATCAGGAGAAGATTGGGAGAAATTGCAGGCGCTCTGCGGCAGGCTCAAAAAATAAGAGATATTCTCTTTTTTTTTCATGACGCTTATGATATCAGTTTCCATCCGGAAACTCCGGATGAGAAACAGTCAGTTTCCGATTCGGAAAGCGGGGATTTTTTCTTCTGGCAAGGAAATCGATGATTTACGCGGAGGCGTACAGAAGTACGCCGCACAAGAAAACCCGAAGATTGACGCCGCCAGGGGGGAAAAGCACCCTTTCCGGACGGAAACTAGTTAAGTATCAGTAAAAAAGCTTTTTACAGAGAACCTTTTGTAAAATGAATAAAGTATGATTTACCGGAGATGAGCTTGCGCTTTTTCCAGGAAACCTTGCATCGAACGTTAATATATCTTTTTTGAGGAGGCGGTATGGGATATCCAGTCAACAACAGGCAGCTTAAAAAATGGGTCGAAGATATGGCGACGCTCTGCGAGCCAGCCAATATTCACTGGTGCGACGGATCGCAGGAGGAGTATGACTCTCTCTGCGAACAGATGGTGAAAAGCGGCACTTTCAGGAGACTCAACCCCGAGAAGCGCCCGGGAAGCTATCTTGCCTGGTCTGACCCTATCGATGTCGCCAGGGTGGAGGATCGCACTTTCATATGCAGCCTCTCCAAGCAGGATGCAGGCCCTACAAACAACTGGGTGCAGCCGAAGAAGATGAAGGAGACCCTTGGAAAGCTCTTCAAAGGATCTATGCATGGCAGGACGATGTATGTGATCCCTTTCAGTATGGGGCCGCTAGGCTCCAATATTGCAAAAATAGGGGTTGAAATCACCGACTCCCCCTACGTAGTCGTGAACATGCGGATAATGACCCGCATGGGGAAAGCTGTCATCGACATACTGGGAGACGGAGAGTTCATTCCGTGCCTCCATTCTGTAGGCGCTCCGCTCGAGCCTGGAGAGAAGGATGTCCCCTGGCCGTGCAACAAGGAGAAATACATAGTCCATTTCCCGGAAGAGCACTCGATCTGGTCATACGGAAGCGGCTATGGCGGCAACGCCCTTCTCGGGAAAAAATGCCTGGCTCTCAGAATCGCGTCAAAAATCGGAAAGGACGAAGGATGGCTGGCAGAGCATATGCTTATACTCGGAGTTGAATCACCGTCCGGAGAAAAGTCCTACGTTGCCGCGGCATTTCCGAGCGCTTGCGGAAAGACCAATTTTGCAATGCTGATCCCGCCGAAACCTTTTCAGGAAAAAGGGTGGAAAGTGACGACGATCGGCGACGACATAGCATGGATAAAACCTGCACAGGACGGCCAGGTTTACGCGATAAATCCGGAATACGGCTATTTCGGAGTCGCGCCGGGGACAAACGTTGAAACAAATCCGAACGCAATGGCCTCTTGCGCCAAAAACACGATCTTCACCAACGTTGCCTTGACAGAGGAGGGGGATGTCTGGTGGGAAGGGATGACAAAAACTCTACCGCCAAAACTTACCGACTGGCAGGGGAACGAATGGACGCCTGAGTGCGGACGCCCCGCCGCGCACCCGAACGCCCGCTTCACCGCCCCTGCGTATCAGTGCCCCTGCATCGATCCGGACTGGGAGAATCCGAAGGGGGTGCCTATCAGCGCGTTCGTGTTCGGAGGCCGGCGCAAGAACACAGTGCCGCTCGTTTACCAGGCTTTCAACTGGAACTTCGGGGTTTATCTTGCTGCGACGCTGGGCTCCGAGACTACCGCGGCGGCGGTCGGTGCGACCGGCAACGTCCGACGCGACCCGTTCGCCATGCTCCCCTTCTGCGGATACCATATGGCTGACTACTTCGCCCACTGGCTCCAGTTCGGTCGCACCATACACAAACCTCCCCGCATATTCAGCGTCAACTGGTTTTTAAAGGATGCAGACGGGAAATTCGCATGGCCTGGGTACGGCGAAAACATGCGGGTGCTGAAATGGATCATCGACCGTGTCCAGGGGCGGGCAGGGGCTCTGGAATCGCCTCTCGGCTGGATGCCAGGGTACGATAACATGGATTGGGAAGGGATGGAGATGCCGCGCGAAAAGTTCAACGAACTGATGTCGCTCGACCGTGACGCATGGAAGGATGAAATCCTCTCCCATGAAGAGCTCTTCGTCAAGATGTATGACCGCCTTCCGAAAGAGTTTCTGCATATACGCGAGCTTATTCTCTCGAGCTTCTGGCGTTCGCCCGAACATTGGGAGCAGATAGGGGAGGTAAACCCCGAAGGGTGGAATGAATAGCAAAAAAAGCAGACAGGGAAAAAACTGAGCGAGAGAGCAAAGGCCGCCTCATGAACGGGGCGGCCTTTTTTCTCCTCCCGAGGCTCTTGCAACAGTGCTTGTCATCCCCTGATGATTCTGTCCGTGACCCGGCTTTTTCAGGATGGTTGTCCGGCTCCCGCTACAGATTCAGCTCCAGGCCGGAATACCCGGGGAGGATCATCCTCCCCCCAAATCTATTCTTCAGGAACGATACGGCCTCTTCGCCTGTACAGTGGCACGGGATCACGAATTCCGGGCTCCATTGCGAAAGCGCGTCGCATGTGGCCTGGAGCCGCTCTGGTGATGCATTCATGAGATGCAGCCCTCCGATCATTCCGCGGACGGCGCTCCCCCCGCTTGCCCGGCGGACATGATTCACGGTATTTATTATCCCCGAGTGACAGCAGCCGGTTATGATCACAACCCCTCTCTCCGTAGTTATCCAGATCGATATGTCGTCATCTACCGGGTCCGGATTTTCCCCCGCAATGTCGAAGAAAAAAGGACCCCCAGCATCTTCAAGAGGATGGGTTCGTTCAATCTGGCCGGTGATCCTGATCGACTCCGTCAGGGAGAAATCCCTCTCGATCCAGTGAAGCTGGCCTTCCGGAAGGGCGAGGAGAGCCTTTTTTTCATTCTCCGGCACCGCTATCTCCCTGGGAGGTTCTCCAGATTTTATGCTGTATCGGGGAGAGAATATCCCGCTGTGGGCATATACTTCGACTCCGGGATTTATTTCAAGAAGTTTTGAAACAGCGCCGCAGTGATCCATATGCCCGTGGCTCAGCACCAGTGTGTCGAGTTTCCGCAGGTCATGCCCCATCTGCTTTAAATTCGGAAGGAGCGCCGCTCCCAGCCCGGTGTCAAGGAGAATGCTCTTCCCATCCGCCTCGATCAGCGCGGCGAAGCCGGCCTCTTCGAGAGCGCCGCAACCGGTTCTGTTATCTACAATTATTTTTATGCTTGTCCTACGTCGTATCATCCTAAAATTCCCCCTTTTTGCCTGGAGGCTGAAAATCAGGCCATTTCGATCAGAGCCCTGACGCATTTCTCAATTCCGTCGCACGTTTCCGAAATCCTTCCGGCAAGCATATACGCGGGGGTTGTGACAATTCTGTTTTCACTGTCGATTACAATACCTGTTGCGTCGCAGTTGCTGTGCCTTGCCCCGCTCTTCTCAATTTCAGATGCTGTGCCGGGATCATTGCCGATAGTAAGCAGCGGTGAGAGCTTCCTGCCAAGAGTCAGCGCAATCACAGAGGGCGCTATGCATATGGCGCCAACAGGTTTTTTTGCGTCAGACATTTCGTTCAACAGACGAGAAACCTCGGGGTGAACCGTTCCCCCCGAGCCCTTCACCGCAAAATCGGAAAGATTCTTAGCCGCGCCAAAGCCCCCCGGGAGAACCAGGGCATCAAGGTCGGAAGCTTTAACCGCTCTTATGTCGCGGATATTCCCTCTCGCGATCCTCGCCGCTTCCTGAAGCGCGTTTCTTTTTGCGCCGGTCTCCTCCATAGTCAGATGGTTCACCTCCATGAATTCGACGTCAGGAGCCATGCAGAGAGCTTCCGCGCCGTTTCTGTCGATCGCAAGGAGAGCGAAAACCGCTTCATGTATCTCGCTTCCGTCGCGAACCCCACACCCCGACAAGATTACTCCTATCTTCTTTTTCATGATATTTCCCCCTTTTTTGCATGATTGACCACCGCTTCAAACAGCTATTCATTTCTTTCATTCTGCCATAGCCGGCGCTCAAGGCAATATTTCATTCAATACTCTTATCCGGAACCCGAATAACAGGATTGACGATACTTTGCAAGGGGTGATATCTTTCTGTTCACGGTATCGGGCGAAAAAACCCGCATCCTGCAATTTTATCAGGCTTGTTTGCATCAGGAAACTCCGGATCAGAAACAGCCGGTTTCCGATTCGGAAACAGGCTGTCAGCCAGACAAACAAGCAAAAGGAAAAAGCTTCAATGCCTCATTCACGAACAGAAATACCGGAAAGAATAGCAGTCTATCTACAGAGGGAAACCGTCCCTTTTCCGTACATGATATTCCCGCTGCACGTTGACGAAAGTGAACTGAAAATTTTCAGATATGCAGAAGAAAATGAAAACCTGATCGCGGTCATGCTGAGGCAGGAAAATGCCAGGAAGGAGGCTGAAACCGACGGTTTTTCGATAGGGACCCTCTGCCGCATAACGAAGATAAAACGCCTGGGCGAGAACAAAAGCCAGGTGACGCTAGAAGGAATGAACCGGCTCAGGCTCCTCGATATCGACAGAAGCGGCAAAATTCCTATGGCTAGTTGTGAAATAGTCCGTGAATTCGTTGAAAAGAGCCTTGCGAGCGATACGCTGGTTCAAAGCCTGAACGCGCTTCTCAAGATTTCGCTCTCCTACGGCAAGCCTCTCCCTGACGATGTGATGAAGATGATCGACTATATTGACAATCCGGCAAGGCTCTCGGATCTGGTTGCGCTTTATGTAAGCCTTCCGCTGGATGACCAGCAGGAGCTGCTGGAAACTGTCGACCCGCTTGAACGGCTGAAAAAGGTATATGTGCATCTGACAAACGAAGTGCAGCGGCTCCAGGTCAAAAGCGAACTGAATTCCGAGGTGACCAGAAGGGTGGGAAAAAACCAGAAGGAGTACATTCTTCGCGAGCAGATGAAGCATATACAGGAAGAGCTGGGGGAGGATGACCCCCGCCACTCCGACATGAACGAGCTGAAGCGCCGCATTGAGGAGGCGGGCCTTCCGGATGAGGTGAAAAAGGTTGCCGCCAAGGAGCTCCAGCGGCTGGAGAAGATAAACCAGGCGTCCCCGGAATACACCGTGGCAAGGACATACCTGGATTATCTGGCCGGGATGCCCTGGAACAAAGGCACCGAAGATTCCCTCGACATAGCAAGAGCTGAGGAAATTCTGAACGAAGATCACTACAATCTGAAAAAAGTCAAGGAGAGGATACTCGAATTTCTCGCGGTCAGATCGCTGAAGGAGAGCATGAAGGGACCGGTGCTCTGTTTTGTCGGCCCTCCGGGGGTGGGGAAGACAAGCCTCGGAAAATCCATCGCCCGTTCAATGGGCAGGAAATTCGTCCGGGTATCGCTGGGCGGAGTGCGTGACGAGGCGGAAATCCGCGGACACCGGAGAACGTACATCGGCGCCCTTCCTGGCAGAATCATAAAGGAACTTTTCCGTTGCGGCTCGAACAACCCTGTATTCATGCTGGACGAAATAGACAAGCTTGGCCATGACTTCAGGGGGGATCCCGCGTCTTCGCTTCTCGAGGTGCTTGACCCGGAGCAGAATTTCTCTTTCAACGATCATTATCTTGACGTCCCTTTCGACCTCTCCAGAGTCATGTTCATCACGACCGCGAACCAGCTCGATCCTATACCGGGGCCGCTCAGGGACAGGATGGAGGTCATCCGCCTCTCCGGCTACAGCAATGAGGAGAAGCTTCAGATTGCAAGACGTTTTATTGTGCCAAGAGAGGTCGAGGAAAACGGGCTTCAGGATACACCTCCAGATTTCAGTGAAGAGGCGATTAAAAGGATTATCAGCGATTACACGCGGGAAGCCGGCGTCAGAAACCTCCAGAGGACGACAGCCTCGATCTGCCGCAAGCTGGCCAAGGAGATAACGCAGAAAAAGCCGCTCCGCTCTCCGGTTACTCCTGAAATCGTGACTGAGCTTCTTGGCCCCCGCAAGTTCCACAACGAGGTGGCAGCTGAATCGGACAGGGTGGGGGTTGTTACCGGGATGGCCTGGACAGAGACGGGCGGCGACATTCTCTTCGTGGAGGCAACCAGCATGCCGGGTAAAACAGAGCTGATCCTGACAGGATCGCTCGGAGATGTCATGAAGGAATCGGCCAGGGCGGCGCTCTCATATATTGAAGCCCATGCCTCGGATTTCGGGATTTCCTCGAAGCTGTTCGAAAAAAAGAGCATTCATATACATGTCCCCTCCGGGGCGATTCCAAAAGACGGCCCTTCCGCCGGCATTACGATAGTCACAGCGATAGTTTCGCTATTGACCGGGAAACCTGCAAGGCGGAACATCGCTATGACCGGAGAGATAACGCTCACCGGGAGGGTTCTGGCGATAGGGGGGCTGAAAGAGAAGGTTCTCGCGGCACACCGCGCAGGGGTGAGGAAGATAATCGCTCCGGAGAGAAACAGACAGGATATCGAGGACATTCCTGAAAACGTCATGAACGAGCTTGAGTTCATTTTCATAAACGAGGCTTCGGAAGCCCTGAAAGTGGCGCTCTAGCCGTGCCGGGCATAAAATTGACATGAAATTTGAGGATATAGACAAGCTCCTGATAACCGCTTTCCACGAAATCCAGTCTTACTTCGGATTCTTCCTAAGTATACTGATACGCATCTTCAAGTCCCCTCTCTATTACAGGGAATTCTCCATACAGTTCGACAAGCTCGGGTTCTCATCGCTTTTCATATGTGTTCTGACGGGACTTTTCGCCGGGATGGTGATGGCTCTCCAGTCGCTCATCCAGCTGAAACCGTTCGCCGCCACAAGCTATGTCGGCGGTATGGTGGCGGTGACGATGATCAAGGAACTGGGGCCGGTTCTCGCCTCGCTCATGGTTGCGGGACGGGTCGGATCGGCGATCACCGCCGAACTTGGGACAATGGTTGTCACCGAGCAGATCGACGCCATGCGGGTCGAAGGCACCGACATCCTGAATCGACTCGCCGTTCCCAGGCTTAAAGCGATGATTCTTGCAATGCCTCTTCTGACGGTGGTTGCCGATGCCGTTTCCCTCCTTGGAGGATACATAATGTCCGCAGCGTACGGGATAAATCCTGTGATGTATATTAACGGGCTCCCGCAGTTCATGGTATTCCAGGACATCATAGAAGGGGTGGTGAAACCGGCGGTTTTCGGAATGGTGATAGCTGTTACAGGATGCTATGTGGGGCTTCGCACAAGAGGCGGGGCGGAAGGGGTAGGCGAATCGTCGAAAAAAGCGGTTGTCCTCTCTTCGGTGCTCATCCTTGTTCTCGACTTTTTCATGAGCAAGATATTCGTGGCGTTCAGATGAGAGTTCCGCGCTTGACTCCCAGTGAAGGAGAAACCGGCATGAACCATTCGATAAGAATGGAAAAACTCTCCTATTCAATAGGTGGAAGGACGATTCTTCAGGATTTCGACCTGACCGTTGCAAAAGGGGTTAACCGTACCATACTCGGGGTAAGCGGGTCAGGAAAAACCACGATCCTGAAACTTCTCCTCGGTCTTCTTTCCCCAGATTCAGGCAATGTGTTCATTGGAGACAAATGCATAACCGGCCTCCACGAAGCCGAATACCGGGATATACGAAAGTGTATTGCGATCGTTTTTCAGGGAGGGGCGCTGTTCGACTCAATGACGGTAGGGGAAAATGTCGGCTACAGACTTTTTGAAGAGGGCGAATTGCCACAGGGGGAGATAGAGGATATCGTCCGGGAGAAGCTCGGTTTTGTCGGCATAGAGGGTTCTATCGATCTCTATCCTGCGGAACTCTCGGGTGGAATGAAGAAAAGAGTGGCGATAGCCAGGGCGCTGGCGGCTAATCCCGACTACATATTTTTCGACGAGCCGACTACCGGACTTGATCCGATCGGGGTATACAACATCTGCAACCTGATGCAACGTCTGCAGAAGGAGGGGAAGACCACCTTGATGGTGACCCACGATCTGGCGACAGCCTTTGCCACATCCGACCGCCTGACTTTTCTCCACAGGTCAAGGATGATTTTTGACGGCACGGAAGAGGAGATAAAAGCTTCCGGTGTCAGGGAGATTCGGGAATTTCTGGCGCCGACGACAGAGTCGCTGTTCGTATGAAAGACTGGGAGAGACCATGGAACGAAGCAATCTGATAGGATGGGCGCAGGTGAGGGCCGGAATTTTCATTTTCACGGCTCTTCTTCTGATCGCAGGCGCGGTGCTCCTGATGGGGGAAAAGACCAAGATGTTCGTGCCGAAGGGGAAGCTGAAGATAATGATGGAGGATGTCGCCGGCCTGAAGGAAGGGGCTCCGGTCTGGCTTGCCGGCGTCGACGTCGGGGTGGTTACCGCGATAAACTTTTACAACCCGAGAAAAAGCAACGAGGTTGAGATACTACTTGAAGCCGACAGGGATGCGCTGCACAAGATCGGGGCCGACTCGGTCATAACGATAAAGACCCGCGGACTCATGGGTGAAAAGTATGTGGATATAACACCTTCTCAAAGCTATTCGGACACCCCCCCCGACGTTCTTCGCGGAAAAGCTGTAACCAAGCTGGACGATGTCATACAGCAGGCAGGGGCGTCATTCAGCAAGATCAACCGAATAGTTGACAATATAAACGAGGGGCATGGAACCCTCGGCAAACTTAACTCCGATGAAACCCTTTACGACAATGTGGCGAAGCTGGCTGTGGAGATGAAGCTGCTGATATCATCGATAAACAGCGGCGAAGGGTCAATCGGAAAATTAAGCCGGAGTCCGGAGCCTTACAACAGGCTCATGAGCATACTGAACCGGACAGATTCCGTATTACAGAACATACAGTCCTCTGATGGCACTCTGAACAGGCTGATCTATGACCGGGAGCTCTATGCAAAACTTGTAATGCTGGCCGACAAAAGCGTGGAGGCGGCTGAAAACGTGCGCCTCCTCAACAGGAAGCTTACATCGCCGGAGAGCACCATCGGCATGCTGGTAGGGAGCCGGGAAATGTACGACAAGGGGCTCTCTCTTCTGAACAGGGCTGACAACTCCCTCAAGTCGCTCGAAGAGATTGCCGCTCTGATGAACAGCGGCGAAGGCTCCCTTGGCAAATTGATAAACGACAGGGAACTTTATGAAAGGACAGAGAGCATGGTAGGCTCGATGGAGCTGCTTATAAAGGACATAAAGGAGCACCCGAAGCGATATTTCAACTTTTCGCTATTCTGATGCGGAATCAATGGAACAGGTGAGAAAGTTTCACATATGAGGCTTTTGCAAAAAGGGTGTCATCCCCGAATGATTCTATCAGGCATCCAGAATACTGTCATTCTGCGCGGAGCGAAGCGTAGTCGCAGAATCCATCTGAAGAGCTCGATGATGTTTCCTGTAGACCCTGCGACTTCGCGCAGGGTGACGACTCTTTTTCCCGATCGCTTATCTCGTTTCCATCCGGAAACTCCGGATGGAAACAACCTCGGGAATGGCAGCTTTTATGACTTTTGCAAGAACCTCAAGATGGAAGCAG
>DFZL01000006.1 GCA_002382705.1 Geobacter sp. UBA4057 | reverse complement strand
AGGGCAACCGCAAAGGAACACCGCAAGGCGGGGTCATCTCACCGCTGTTATCCAACCTCTACCTGCACATACTGGACAGGATATGGGAGCGGAATAACCTGACACAGCGACTGGGAGCCCGTATCGTCAGATATGCCGACGATATTGTCATACTCTGCAAACGGGGTAAATCCGACAAAGCCATGACAACACTGCGACAAATACTGGAGCGGCTGAAACTTTCACTCAATGAGACAAAGACGAAGATAGTCAATGCTCATAAGGAGAAGTTTGACTTTCTCGGATTCTCAATCTGGATGGGAGAGAGCAGAAGAACTGGAAATATATATCCCCATGTTCAGCCATCGAAGAAAGCCCTGCAAAAGATCAAAGACCGATTGACCGAACTCACGAAAAGAGCGAGGACACTTATGCCGTTTGAATGGATAGTGAATGAAGTCAACGCCACCGCAANNACCGCAAGAGGTTGGGTTGGTTACTTCCACTACCGCAACAGCAGCAGGACGCTGCAAAAGGTAAGAAATCATCTTGAGCAGCGTTTAACAACCCATCTGGGCAAGAGGCATAAGGTCAGAGATAGAATAGCAGGGTACGTCAAGTTTCCCGCCAGGTCATTGTATGAAAGATATGGCTTGTATAAAGTGCCGACAACAGCGGGTTGGAAGAAAGCGCATGCTTTGTAGTGAAGAACATNNTCGGAAAGCCGTGTGCGGGAAAACCACACGCACGGTTTGATGAGGGGGGGCAGGGTGAAACCTGTTCCCTACTCTACCATTTTAGCTCCAAAAATTTCCAAGGAGTTCCCAAGAACATGCGAGACACCTTTCTCCCCTTCTCCACCCCCACAATCGGCGATGCCGAGATCAGTGAGGTGGTCGATTCCCTCCGATCCGGCTGGATCACCACCGGCCCCAAGGTAAAGCGCTTCGAGGAGGCCTTCCGCGACTATGTAGGCGCCCCCTATGCCGTCGCGCTCAGTTCGGCCACCGCTGGGCTGCACCTGACCTTGCTGGCCTTGAAGATTCAGGAAGGGGACGAGATCATCACCACCCCCATGACCTTCGCCTCCACGGTCAGCATGATCATCCTCTGCGGCGGCACCCCGGTGCTGGCCGACATAGAGCCCGGCACCCTCAACATCGACGTGAATGAGGTGCGCAAGAAGATCACACCCCGCACCAGGGCGATCATCCCGGTGCACTTCGCCGGTCAATCATGCGACATGGACCCGCTCTTCGAGCTGGCCAGCAGGCATGGCCTCACCATAATCGAGGATGCGGCGCACGCAGCCGGCGCCGAATACAAGGGGAAGCGGATCGGCTCGCTCGACTCCGTCTCCATCTTCTCTTTCCACCCGAACAAGAACATCACCACCGGCGAAGGGGGGATGGTCTGCACCCCTGACGAGCAGCTGGCCGAAGATGTGGCACTGCTCAAGTTTCACGGCATGAGCCGCGAGGCGTGGAAGCGTTTCTCCGCCACCGGCGCCCCCGGCTACGACATTATGCTCCCCGGCTTCAAGTACAACATGATGGACATCCAGGCCGCCATCGGCATTCACCAACTGCCGAGACTGGACGGATTCATCGACCGCCGCAGGGAGATCGCCGAGTTCTACAACCGGGAGCTGGCCGGGGTTGAGGAGTTGTCCATTCCCCGCCTTGCCCCCTACGGGCAGCGCCATGCCTGGCACCTCTATACGCCGCTAGTCAGGATTGAAAAGCTGGGTATAGACCGCGACGGTTTCATGGCCGGCTTGAAGCGGCACAACATCGGCTCCGGCCTGCACTACAAGGCGATACACCACCACGCCTGGTACCGGGAGAACATGCCGGTGCCGGACGCGGAGCTCCCCAACGCCAGCTACGCATCGGCGCGTATTCTCTCTCTGCCGCTCTTTCCCATGATGACCGACCAGGATGCGAAAGATGTTGTCGAGGCTGTGATATCCGTAATCACTCAATTCCGCAGGAGCTGATATGCCGGTTGACGCAAAATTAGGCGCTTTGAAGAGCAAGATATCCGGTTACGGCAAGGAGAATCAGGGGGAATTGCTGCATGCGCTCGCCGCTGGAGCCACTCTTCTGTCAGGGAGTGAATTGATCAGAATTTACCTGGAAGATCTGACAAGAGGGGGGCTTTCCTGCGTCCTGGCAACCGGCCATTTCTCCGCATCAATTATGGAAACCCCGTTCCCGTTGATTTCAGGAGAGCACCTTGTCTCAAACGTTTTTGTCGCTCAGAGCCCTGCATATTTCAGAATCACCGGCAGGGAGGAGAAAAGCTTTGACAGCGATTTCGCCCGCCGTTTCGGATTCAGGGCGAGTTATATAATTCCTATTGCAAGCCTCGGCAAATCGATTGGAGTGCTCTGCATAGACCAGGACCATCCAGGGGATATCATCGGTTCAAGCCAAAAAAACAGGTTGGCTGATTTTACGGAATTTGTCTCCCCCTTTCTGGACAAGGCGCGCATCTATCACCAGCAGGTGCAGCTGGCAAGGGAACTTGAGGCTTTCAAGCACCGTGAGGCGGCGGAGCTCATGGCAAGGTCAGCTGTAAAGCTTATCGAAAAGCTCTCTCTGGCTTCAGTTCTGGTCCCGACACAGAATGAGCACGGAACCGGATGCCTCGGAATTCTGGCGAGCTATTCGGAAGACCGCGATATCAAATCTCTGTACGATCAACTCGGCGCAATCGACCTTGCGGGTGGAAAATCACTCTTTTCCGAGTATATCGACGAATCCTGCGTAATTCGCGACGGACGGCTGCTGGCGCCGCTTTTTATTCCGGATATTGCACAGCATCATCTGCAGAAAAGGGCGCTCATCGACTCAATGTCGCTGCGGTCGCTCTATGTGGTTCCGAGATTTGTTCCGGGAAGCCGCCGCATTATCTGCATCATGAACTACTACTCACGGGACACCGGACGCTTCAGCGATTTTGAGATGGGGTTGCTGCAAACGCATGCCGAAATGGTCGAACGCGTCATAAGCGAAGTCGGTGGTGAACATCTGGAGATACGCGTCCTCTCTGAAATCACCGAGCTTCTTAATGTGCATGCGGCGCAGTTGCAGCCCTTTCTTACAAAGGTGCTCTCAAAGGCGACTGAGCTTATCGGGGCAGATACAGGGAGCATAGCGCTTCAGGAAGAATTTAACGGTGTAAGGCGCGTTGTTGTAGAAGATGAAGAGGGGAACATAATCGGCGCTAAGAACAAGGAGTGGCTCAAGAAATATATCCCTCCGTTCCTCGTCGGAGGAGAAGAGTTGAAACCGGAGGAACGGAGCCTTACAGGTTACGTCGCCGCCACCAAACAGGCAAAGATAATAGCTAGCGTGGAGCTTGAGATGCAGGAAGGAGGGTTCCACCGCTCCATGAGCGATCTCCTCAAAAGCGAGATAGCGGTGCCTGTCATATGTGATGACGAAGTTATTGCGGTAATCTGTCTAAATTCGCTTAAATACGATTACTTCCGTGAAGAACATCGACGGATACTTCAGATAATAGGTTCTCTCACCGCCAGGCACATCTCGGATCTGCAGCGTATCGAACGGTTGCAGGGGGAGGTCGCCAGGCTGACCACGGATGTGGCTTACAAGGATCCCAGGGTCTCCTCCTACCGTCTGGGAAATATAATAGGGAACAGCCGATCGTCACAGGCGCTCGTCGATTTCATAAACAAAGTCTCTCCCCCTCTTTTCAACCGGATTGTGTTCTGGAGCAGAAACATACTGAATGAAGCGACGATAGGCCTCCCTTCGATCCTTGTCACAGGCCCTACCGGATCGGGGAAGGAGTTTTTCTTCAACAACCTTTACAACAAGCTTAATGAGTTTTACCGCAGGGAGATAAACCCTTCAGGAGAGCTCCCGGTGAAGAAAAGCAATATTGCCGCCTACTCCGGAGAACTTACGTATTCGGAGCTGTTCGGCCACAAGAAAGGCGCATTCACAGGGGCGTACAGCGATCGGAGAGGGATACTCGAGGAGAATATGGGGGGGGTTGTCTTTCTCGACGAGATCGGGGATGCGGATCCGAAAACACAGGTTCAGCTTCTCCGCTTTCTTGACAATGGCGGATTCATGAGGCTTGGTGAGAATACGGAGAGGTACAGCAGAGTTCTGCTTGTCGCTGCAACCAATAGAAACCTGCATGAGGAGATACGCGCCGGACGTTTCAGGGAGGATCTCTATCACCGCCTGGCTGAGCTGTCCGTCAGGCTCCCATCACTGAATGAACGGAGAGAGGATATTCCTGACCTTTCGGTGCATTTTCTGGGAAAGCTCTACCGCACATACAGAGGGGAGAAGGAGCCTCCTGAAAAACAGCCGGTGCTTTCCAACGAAGCCAAAGAGATAATGATGCGGCACAACTACACCGGCAATATCCGTGAATTGCGGAGCATCCTTCTAAGAGCGCTCTTTTTTCGCAAGGGCAATATCATAGAGGCAGATGTCATAAATGCTGCGATAGCTGTCGCAGCTGCTCCGGGAAGAGTCGAAAAAACTGATGCCGGGCGTGAGCTGGAACAGCTCATTGCCGATGAGATTCTTGAGAGAATAGCAGGTGGGAGCAATTTCTGGAAGGAGCTGTACGATCCGTTTTCAAGGAGCGACATCTCCCGCGAAACAGTCCGGATGGTTATCGAGAAATCACGCCTTGCAGCAGGAAAGACTCTCCCTGCCGTAGCAAGGCATCTTAAAGCCCTGACAGGGGATGAAGAGAACGCCGAAGCGCAGAAGCTCCTCTTCAGGTTCAAGAATTTCCTATACAAGACAATAAGGATATGAACCGGATTTTACCGACACCATTCGCCCCGGAGAAGTCGCTCGGCATTTTTTCTCCCCTAACTCTCCTGAATTATTAAAAAGTTCTTTTAACAGACATCTGGACATTCATTAAAAAACAAATTATCATTCACCTCTCTTCAAAAAGCGAAAAATTATTCTCGAAAGTGCGATCGGTACAAGTTTTTATCTGGTTTTCATCCGGAAACTCCGGATGGGAAACAGTCGGTTTCCTGTCCGGAAGTGCCAATCTTCTGCAAAACCTAATTCAATTCCGGATTCAAACAAGTTCCCGCTCACAGGAAAGTTATAATAATTCAGCTCGGAGGAAAATTTTATGGCTCTCATGGATGTTCCTGATCATATTACGGTTGTAGATCAGCTTGTCGAAAAAACGTTGAAGAACGGGATGCTGATCGAGGTTTACCTGGTAAAGACCCCGAGACAGTATGAGGCGGCGCTTTTTATCGGGGGGCATTTCAAGGCCGGGCCTCCTCTTCCAAGACCTGTAGAAAATCCTGCCACAGATGCAACCTACTGGATGGGGGTGCGCCCGAAGGTAGGGCTTACAACTGCAGAGGCGGAGGAAATTTTCGGGGCGGTAAATGTTCAGAACAAAATGAATCATCACCATTTTGTCGATAAATGGGGTACCAATGATGACGATGATGATTACTAGCAATAACGCCGGAGCCCTGATATGAAGCATCTTGAAGCTGTACTGAACAGATACCGCAAGGAGCTCAGGGCTTCGATGGGTGACAGAAACAAGCTTGCACGCCTGCATGCCGAAGTTACGGAAAAAATCAACGACTCTTACGGCGAGGAGAAGGAGGCTCTATCCAGATTCAGACAGGATTTGAGGAATGCCATGAACTCAGGTTTCTGGAATTCAGGTGGGTGAATCACTCGGAATCATTGGTTTTTCTCTTTCAGGCTGGGCTCTTGCAAAACAGATCGTCATCCCCGAATGATCCTGTCAGGCATCCAGAATACTGTCATTCTGCNNCGGAAACTCCGGATGGAAACTACCTCGGGAGTGACAACTTTTAATTTTTGCAGGGGCATCAAGCGCTATGAAAAATCTGCCTTTCTGACCTCCACGGCAACATCGTAGAAAGTGCTTCCGTTTCCCCTGTCTGTCAGGCGTTGCGATGTAAGCGCGTTCACTCCCCGCTTGCCGGGTATCAGCCCAAGCCACCAGACCCCTTCAGTGACAATTGTCCCTGGAGGGGTTTTTTCTGTGATCGCCAGGGTGAATTCGACCTCCCCATGACTGTTGAAAGCAATGACAGGAGAACCCTCATTCAATCCTCTTTCAAGGGCATTTTTTTCATTCATCATCAGAACCATGCAGTTCTGTCTGTCGCGAAGCTCTTCCTGCTCGTAGAAAGTTGAATTGAGAGAGTAAGGGGTGACTCCGGACTGGAATCTCAGCGGATAGCCGTCTTTTTCAGCATTTGCAGGCAAAATGGCCGGGAGCGGTTCCGGTTCGGCCGGGTTGAGAAGCTCGATCCTGCCGCTCTTCGTAAGCCACTCTTTTTTCGGATCGGAGGGGATATCAAGCAGAACAGGCTCTCCTCTCCGTAGCTTATCGTTGATCTCCTCTCCACGCCAGGGATTTATATCGTCAATCAACAGGTGCAGCAGCTCTTTATCATCCAGTCTGAAAAAAGGTTCGTTCCACCCCATCTCTTCAGCAAGGAGGGAGAAAACCTCTCTGTTAGATTTTGCCCCTTTTAACGGAGGGATGACGGCATCGCAGAGCTGGGCGTGATATCCTCCGTAGCTTCTGTAAATGTCCGGATGTTCCAGAGATGAGGTTGCAGGAAGGACAATGTCGGCAAAACGCGCGGTGTCAGTCATGAAGCGCTCATGCACTACCGTGAAAAGGTCATCCCTTTCAAGGCCGGCCAGCACGGCGTTCTGGTCAGGAGCTATGACGGCCGGGTTCGAATGGTACACGTAAAGTGACATGACAGGGTGCGCTGAGTTTCTGTCAAGCGCTTCTCCCAGCCTGTTCATGTTGATCGTTCTGACAGGTTTCTCTATGAAATCTTCCCTTGTTACAAGATGGATCGGAAATGCGGCGCCGGTGGATGAGCCGCAGAAAATTCCCCCTCCTGAACGTTGCCATGCCCCGGTAATCGCGGGTAGAAAACTTATGCACCTGACTGTCATCGCACCGTTCGCATAGCGGCTCAGCCCGCTCCCCAGGCGGATGAAAGGGGCTCTTGCCTTCGCATAGGCAAGAGCCATCTTTTCTATAGTTTCAGGCGGCACCCCGCATATTGCAGAGATTCTCTCAGGTGTGCTATTTGCAGCTGTTTTAGAGGAGAACTCCTCGAAGCCGGTAACGTTTCGGGATATGAATTCGCTGTCCGCCAGATTTTCCCGCAGGATGAGATGCATCATGCCGAGCGCCAGGGCGCCGTCCCCTCCGGGCCTCACGATAAAAAACTCATCCGCCAGATCTGCGGTTCGCGTGCGGCAGGTATCTATCGCCCATATCCTGGCGCCTCTGCGGCGCGCCTCCATTGCGTCGCGCATTGCATGGATGCTGGTGCAGGCAGCGTTTATCCCCCAGAGTATCACCAGATCGCTTTCACTCATCTCCTCGGGGCGCATCGCCGGCGTGTTCCCCATCAGGCTCCTCCACCCCGCCTCCTTGGCTGGCGAGCAGATTGTTCTTTCAAGTCGGGACGCCCCGAAATAATGAAAGAAAGCATGCCCTATGTTTCGCTGCAAGAGCCCCATCGTCCCGGCGTAGGAGTAGGGGAGCACGGATTCAGCGCCGTATTCGGAGGAGATGCTCTTCCATCTGTCGCATATGAGAGCGATTGCCTCACCCCAGTTTATCTCTCTGAAGTGGCCGGAACCTTTCTTTCCGGTTCTTGCAAGTGGGGATGCCAGGCGGAGAGGGGAGTGAACCGATCGTTCGTAATGTTTCATCTTTGGGCATATGAGACCGCGGGTCGAGGGGTGTTCCGGGTCTCCCTTGACGGCGATGGCCTTGCCGTCGCTGACGGAGACAAGAAGGCCGCAACTGTCCGGGCAATCAAAAGGGCATACTGATCTGAGATTTTGCATGAAACTCCGCGACTCCGGATATCCGGCTCAGTTTTTGAGAAGTGAAAGTATCTTTCCGGCGACATCTCTGCCGCTTATACTGTATGCACCGTTTGAGAGCTGCGCCTTTATCGCCTCGACTTTCGCCTTTCTCGCTTCATCGTCATTCATCTCCGGCGCTTCGGCGATTCTGGATGAAATATCCAGAATAAAAGCTTCATCACTGACGTGAGTTTTCTCTCCCGTTTCACCCGCGGAGATTTTACCCTGCTTTTTCCCGGAATTCATGCAAGAGCCCGGAGGTTCGACAGATTCTATTTTCATGTGCAACCTCTCAGATTATTACCGGCTGTTTTCTGAAACAGTTTATTTATCGTCCCGCAGCGCTTAGTCTTGAGCCGGATCGCCAGGGGCGATCTTTCTTACAACGCCGAAAGTTGAAAGAGGCTTGTCGAAGCTCTCCTCTCCCCTCCCTACAACTACCATTATAAACGATTCAGGCTTCAGAACTCTTTTTGCCGCTGCAAGAACATCCTCTTTTGACACCCGTGAGATTTTGTCGCGGTATCTTTCGAGGTAATCCGCCGGGTAATCGTAAAATTCAAGTCTTGCAAGCTGGCCTGCTATCGATGAAGGAGTTGTGAAGCCGAAGATGAAAGAGTTTATTATATGGTTTTTAGCTGTCTCCAGCTCCTGATCGGAAACAGCGCTGCTTCTGATATCCTCGATTATTTTTCTCATGAGCGAGATCGTCCTGACGGTTGATTCGCTCTTCGTCTCGGTGCTTGCTGTAAAAGTCCCGGGGAATTCCCTTCCGACACTGAAGTGGCTTTCGACATTGTACGCCAACCCCTGATTGGTGCGTATCTCCATCATGAGCCTCGAAGTGAAGCTCCCCCCAAGCATGTAATCCAGAAGCCTTACGGCATAGAGGTCAGGATCGCGCATGGTTATTCCTAGATGCCCCATCCTGATAACAGACTGGCTTGTCTCTTTTTTTGCGAAAACAATCTGCGGGGCTTCTCTGAAAACCGGCTGCGGGATATCTGCCGGCTTTCCTTCCCGATTTTCCTTCGACGATCCAAAAACTTCATTCAGCCGCTTTATCATCTCTGCACGGTCAAAATCTCCGGAGACGGCCAGAATCATGTTTCGCGGGTGGTAAAAACGGTTGTGAAACGAGATTGCATCTTCCCTGCTTATGGCGGAAACTGAAGAAATAGTCGGCGCATTCCCGAGGGGATGTCTGGCATATATGGCTTTTTCAAGCTCCCGGTCGGCAAGCTCCTGCGGGTCGTCGTTCTCTCTCCTTACCTTTTCTACAAAGCGTTTTCTGACTAGCTCCATCCGCTGAGGATCGAAGGTCGGCCGCAACAGGATATCCGAAAAAATTTCCAGGGTTTTCTGAAAATTCCGTGCGAGAGAGGAGAGAGTGACCGTCCCCATATCGCTCTGCATGCCGCTTTCCACGGATGAGGCCATGAATTCGAGCGACGAATCGACCTGGTCCGGGGATGAACCGCCTGCGCCCCCGCTTCTCATGAGGGTTGCCGTAACCTCCGCAACGCCGGCTTTCCCGGGAGGATCGTAGATATATCCTGTATGAATCATTGCGGTGATATTTATTACAGAGAGTTCGTTGTTCCTAAGCAGGTAAACCGGCATCCCGCAGTCCAGAACTATTCTTTCGGCTTTCGGAATTTCAAACTTCAACTCCGGAAAAGTCATGCTGCGCGGGTCAGGTGACGACGCCTCCGATGCCGGTGAGAGAATCGGAGCTGAGATAACGATTGAGAGTATGAGGAAAAAAATCGCTTTCTTCATTTTTCATTCACTCCTCTCTTTGTGATGAAACCGATCGTCCTGTTCTCGCTTTTGAAGTAGCCGAGCGCGACCCTCCGGATATCTTCCGGAGTGACTTTCGCGATCTCCTTCCGGTATTCGGTCATGTAGCGCCATGTCCCGGCGACAGCCTCGTATTCAGTCAGATTCCGCGCAAGCCCGCCATTAGTGCTCATCTGCCTAATCTCTTCAAACTCTGCCATGTTCAGCGCCTGTTTTATCTCACGCTCGGTGACCGCTTCGGTTTTAAGTCTTTCAAGTTCGCTCAGAACAGCCTCCTCCACCTCTCTGACAGTATGCGGATATCTCGGGTCGGCGGAAATCACGAAGAGATTCGGATATATGCTCCCTGGAGCAGTGAATACCGATATGTCCGAAGCTATCTGTTTTTCTGTGACAAGCTTTCTGTAGAGCCTTGATGTCCTCCCCTCTCCCAGGAGCATGCTTATCATGTCGAACACATAATCGTCAGTGTCCCTGATTGCCGGCTTGTGGAATCCGATCAGAAGCGAAGGCTCCGCATCGGCCATAAGCTCAATTCTCTTCTCTCCCCCCTGCGGCGGCTCCCTGTCTGTGACAGGAGAGGGGAGAACCCCCGGAGGTATGCTCCCGAAATACTTCTCAACCATGGATATCGTCTTTTTTGCATCAATGTCTCCGACTATGGCGACAATAGCGTTAGAGGGGGAGTAATAAGAGTGGAAGAAACGCTCAGCCTTGGTTCTTGTAAGATTCTCTATGTCAGACATCCACCCGATTGTCGGCTCGCCGTAAGGGTGCACCATATAGCTGGAGGCGATGAAAAGCTCCCACAATCTGCTCCCGGGGTCAGCTTCATAAGAGCGGCGCCGCTCCTCCATTACCACGGAGCGCTCGGTGTAAAACTCCCTGAACACAGCGTTCCGCATCCGGTCGGATTCTATAGCCCCCCATAATTCAAGTTTGTTGGAGGGGAGATTTATCAGGTATGTCGTTCCGTCGCGGCCAGTGAAAGCGTTGTATCCTACCCCGCCGTTTTTTGAATAAAGCTCGAAAAACTCGTCTTTTATGACGAATTTCGAAGCTTCTGATTCGAGCCTGGCAAGCTCATCTTCAAGCCGGGTTGTTTTGTCGTTTGATTTTCCGCTATTTTTCGCTTTCTCTTTCAATATCTCCTGAGCGGTCTGCTCGATCCGGTCAAGAAGCGGCTTTTCCTGGGCATAATCAGTAGTCCCGAGGCTCTTTGTCCCCTTGAAGAGCATATGCTCGAGAAGATGCGCGATTCCGCGCTCGTCGCTTTTTTCATTCACGCTCCCTACCCTGAAACGTATCCAGGATGAAACCGTTGGCGATGAATGGCGCTCTACCAGAAGAAGTTTCATTCCGTTTTTCAATGTATGCTCGACCACCTTCTCTTCAAGCCGAAGCTTTCCGGACGGATATTCTCCGGGCGCGTGGAGACAGAATGCAGTGGAGCTGACAAGAATGGATGCCAGAAGAAGAAATAAAACCGGCGCTTTTTTCATTTATCCACCTCTTTTGATTTCATTGCTCACTCGATCCCTTTTCAAAAAAAGCTCTCCGAAGGATTCCAGCGAAGAGCGGGTTTTTACGAATATTCCGATATTTCAAGCTGCTATCATTATGAATCAGTTTCCGGATGAGCTTCTTGCAAAAGTCATAAAAGCTGCCATTGCCGAGGTAGTTTCCATCCGGAGTTTCCGGATGGAAACGAGATAAGCGATCGGGAAAAAGAGTCGTCACCCTGCGCGAAGTCGCAGGGTCTACAGGAAACATCATCGAG
>DFZL01000053.1 GCA_002382705.1 Geobacter sp. UBA4057 | reverse complement strand
GCGCAGGGTGACCCATGGGGGCGCATGGTGACAGACAAGGACGGCTCTTTTTATGGATTCCCGATTACTACCTCGGGAACGACATCTTTTATGACTTCTGCAAGAACCTTTTTTAATAAAGATTCGAGGGGATCGAAAACATCAGAAATTTCATTTCTGGGTATGCAGTTGCGAATCCACTATTGCAATCGTCTGCAAAAAAAAATGGATCACCCGGAAAATCATTTCGGAAAAAACTTTTTTTCGCAAAAACTTCTTATAAAAAACAGCTCGCATAATCAAGGGCTGACATTTTGACGAAGTTTTACAGAAAAAACAAAGCCAGCAAAAAATCTGCCAAAACAGGTTAATCACAGATTATTATCAAAAAACAGCAAAGAAGCAGCATCTGCCGCAGCAATGGCTGCCACGGGTTTTAAATAAAAGGATTCCTTATCATGATCGTCTGATCCCTTCTTGGCCCCACAGAGACCAGCACGATCGGGCAACCGGAAAGCTCCTGCAATCTCACCACGTAATCCCTTGCTTTTTCGGGAAGCTCCTCGAAGGAGCGGACTCCAGTTATATCGGTTTTCCAGCCGGGCAACTCCTCATAGACCGGAACACATTTCTCGAAATTTTCAAGCGAGGCCGGAAGTGTGTCAATAACCTTACCTTCAAGCGTATATCCAACACAGACTTTAATCAGATCGAAATCCGACAGAACATCGAGCTTGGTAAGCGCAATCCCTGTCAGACCATTTATCCTGACCGCATACCTTATCACCATTGCGTCAAACCATCCGCAACGGCGAGGGCGTCCGGTAGTCGCGCCGAATTCTCCGCCGGTATTGCGTATCTGCTCACCAGTTTCGTCCATGAGTTCCGTAGGAAAAGGGCCGCTCCCTACTCTTGTTACATAGGCTTTGGAAATCCCTATTATTTCACCAATATGGCGCGGGCTGACTCCCGAACCTGTGCATGCTCCGCCGGCCGCAGTGGAAGACGACGTGACATAAGGATATGTCCCGTGATCCACATCGAGAAGCGTCCCCTGCGCCCCTTCAAACAGCAGCTTTTTGCCATTCTTGAGATCATCATGAAGCAGAAGCGAGGTATCTGAGACATACTTTTTCAGAACAGATGCGTAAGAGCTGTACTCAGCAAGAATTTCATCTATATCACACGGTTTTTCATTCAGAAGCTTCTCAAGGATGAAATTCTTTTCCGGGAGAAACTCCCGCAGTTTTTTTTCAAAAAGGAGCGGATTAATCAGATCCATCAGTCTGATACCTCTTCTCCCCACTTTATCTTCATAGCACGGCCCTATCCCGCGCCCTGTGGTCCCTATTTTTTTGTCTCCGCTCCTGGCCTCGCGCGCGATATCGATTCTTTTGTGATACGGCATGATTATATGGAGCGATTCCGAGAGGCGAAGTGAGGCATCATCGCTTATCCGCCCGGACTCTTTCAGTCTGGTGATCTCCTTTATGAAAACTTCCGGATCAAGCACGACGCCCGGCCCGATCACGCAACGTTTCCCTTCGTGCAGAATGCCGGAAGGGATAAGATGAAGCACAATTTTTTCATTGCCGACAACAAGAGTATGACCGGCGTTGTTACCCCCCTGGTATCGAACTATGTCATCCGCATATTCGGTATATATGTCAACTACTTTCCCTTTTCCCTCGTCACCCCACTGGGCTCCTACAACAACTACATTCGCCATCCTTTGGATATTCCTCCCTATGATTTTATAAAAGTCAAAAAGTTGTCACCATCAAGCTCTTCACGGGAAAATGACTTCCTCAATCCGTCGCTTACCCTTACAACCTCGTAAATTCCAGGCTTCCGGTCGATCAAGAGCATGAACCCAATCTGCATCCAGCGGGCATAGTCGATCGAATCTTCAACCGGTCGCCTT
The DNA here is from genome assembly GCA_002382705.1 of Geobacter sp. UBA4057. Lineage (GTDB taxonomy): Bacteria > Desulfobacterota > Desulfuromonadia > Geobacterales > Pseudopelobacteraceae > UBA4057. The sequence continues at coordinate 27,386 of DFZL01000053.1, read as the reverse complement.
ATTATGTCGCGTGCCACGCTATAATTGCGGGATCTGAGGATTCTTGCAATTTCAAGCGCTTCGCGCTTCTCTTCGCGCATGTTCAAGAGCAGGAAATCCGTATTGAGGAACCTTCCGTATTCAGGCGCGCGTTCAATGGCTTGAAGCAGGTTAAGGACATTGAAAGTCAGGCCGGTAGCCGGCGCCGGAAAACCATACATGCCCATAAGCCTGTCATATCTTCCCCCTGAGCAGACAGGTTCGCCAAGGCCAGGTATAAAACTTTCAAAAGTGATCCCGGTATGGTAATCAAGGCCGCGCATTTCGCCCAGGTCTATCGTCAGATAGTCGCCTACCCCATGAATGTCAAGGATATGAACCGTCTCCTTGAGATTTCGCAACGCATCAAGAGCCCGCCCGCTGCGGATTGATGATTCGGCGAGGCCAAGAACCTCGCGTCCACCGAAGAGACGGGGAAGAAGCATTATCTCTCTTTTCACCTCATCTGAAAGTCCGGCCTCTATGGCTATTTTCTCAACCGCGCATCTGTCCTTGTGAGAAAGGGCGATCCTTATGTCAGCCAGAGGTTTGCCGGAAAGCCCCGAATCCGAAAGAATTGCCCTGCAGAATTCCACATGCCCGAGATCGACCTTGAAATCGTTGATATTAAGAGTTGTAAGTATTTCAATCGCCATTGCAACCATTTCAGCGTCTGCCTCTGGCGAATCAAGCCCTATGAGTTCGACTCCGGACTGGAAAATTTCCCTGTTCTGCCCCGCCTGAGTTTCGGTCTGACGCAATACCCTCCCGGAATAGCATATCCGGTGCGGCAGGGGAAAATTCTTGAGCCTGGTCGCGACTATTCTCGCTATCTGAGGTGTGATGTCAGGTGGTAAAGCGAGGAGCTTGCCTGTCTGGCGATCATCAAATCTGTAAGTTTTCCCCTTGAGCTCTTCCGCCATGCCGATCGACATGACGTCTTCATATTCGAGCTTCGGGGTTATTATCCGCCTGAAGCCCCAAAGTCTGAAAACTCTCCGGATCTCGCTCTCGATACGATTGATTCTCGCCGCCGAGTCGGGGAGAAAATCAGTGACTCCGCGTGGCAGTGAAATATCTGGCGCAGAAATGAACATCCGCTCTCCCTGCACCCTTATTCGAGCTTCTTGATGGAAAGTGATGAAGCACCGCTGGTTGCGATATCGCCACGCTGGACTGTCTGAAGTATCAGGAGCTCATTTTTTGATTCGTCAAAGAAAAAGTCCGGCATATAGTTCTGCGTATCGCGTGTATGCCACTTCTCTTCCAGGCCTGAGCCGTTCCAGGCAAGGCAGTAAACCGCCCCTTTCTTGTAGTTTCTGGCGTTACCAAGCACCCAGAACCCTTCATTCTTGCCGACAATTATTTCATTTTTAGATGTCACCTCGATTCTCTGGTCGAGGAAAATCCATCTGTTCTTGTCGCCTGTCACACGTACCGCATCCAGATCCTCTTTCTGGAAATAGAGCTCGGAGCCTCCGAATTTATCGCTGCTTCGCCATAGCTCCTTCTGGTTCTCGTCAAAAACGATCAGGTAATTCTCTTTGTTGATTACTACGGAATAGAGCTTGTTATCCCCCCCCCTGAACTGGTTGAAGCTGTATATATTTCCGAACCTCGGCATCTTGATGCTATTCTTCAGAATTATTCTGGCGCCGTCGCGGGTCGCCTCAAAAATATCACCATAAAAATCGGCGTCGCGCCCCATGGATTGTGCATACAGTTTCTTTTCCCCTCCGGCAAGCCTGAACGCCCTGAAGAAATAGGGGAGCCCTTCTGCAATCTGTAAAAGCTTCCCGTTTCTGACCTGCCATACCTGAGAGGAGAGCTCGTCCGACCTTATCACGGTCAGATAAATATCAAGGTTGCCATCCGGGGCAACCAGTGTGTCCACTGAAATTATCTTCTCGTTATTCCTGAGTGAAGCTTCCGAAACGAGCTTCATGTCGCTTCCTTGTTGAAAATACAGGAGCTTTCTGTTCTCGACCATGAAAATTTCACGGCTGCCGTCAGGCAGTGTCCTGCCAGGCGCCATCAGGTTTGCTTCGACGTCCAGGCGCTTGCTTATCCACCCTCCAACCTTGTTGTACTCATATTCTCTAGGCCTCACAACATCCGGAACCGGAGTTGGAGCGGCTTGTGGAGCCGCTTTTATGAAATCGGACGAGGAAGAGGATGAAGGGGGAGAAGAGGAAGAAGGCGCCGGAAGCGGAACAGCCACGACTGGAGCGGTTACTGCCGGTTGGGGAGAATATATCCTGGAGATATCTTTTGTAAGCTTTTCAGCAAGCTTTGCAACCGCAGGGATCAGCTCCTCCTGGCTTTCCCCCTGTATGAAAGAGCGGGTAAGAGTCTTTCCAGAGGTAGTCTTGACAAGTGCATCAAGGCTGAAAACCTTGCCGATAACCATGTATGTGCCGCTTACTACCGCATCAGCCTCGGAGGCCGAGGCAACCGATGTTATGCTGTCGCTGTTCAGTCTCGATGCGAGAAGGGTCTGAAGCATCACCTTCATCTCATCTTTATTCTGGACTCCTATTGCGTTCACATCAGCTACAAAAACCTTCAAAGTCGCCGCATTAGCGATGCTTGCGGCAGATACAAGCATTATGGCGCTTAAAATGGCAAACATTTTTTTCATATTTTTTCCCTCCTGGGGGATTTAGAAAATTGCTGAAAACATGATGAAAAACTCCAGAGTCTTTGCGATTACGGATATAATACGAAACAAAACAAGCGGGAATGTATCACATGGCGTACAAAGCGAGAAGAGAAAAAGATTAGAAGTATTCTCAAGGATTCCTTTCGCCGAAAATGGCGCTTCCTACACGAACCAGCGTCGCCCCCTCGCCTATCGCCACTTCGAAATCACCGGACATCCCCATTGACAGCTCGCTCATATGAACGTTGGGGATATCCTCTTTCACGAGCAGCCCGGAAAGCTCTCTTAACCTTGCGAAACAGGGGCGGGAGAGTTCCGGATCCGAAAAAAAGGGGGGCATCGTCATAAGACCACTGATTCTTACATACGGAAGCCTGGATATCTCTACGGCCAGTTTTATGAGCCCCTCCTCCGCAACACCGGATTTTGACTCCTCACCCGATACATTGACCTGAAGGAGGATATCGCAGCTCTTTCCAAGCTTCCCCCACTCCCTGCTTATCTCTTCGGCCAGCGAAAGGCGGTCCACAGAGTGGATCAGGGTAACAATACCCGTGATACTCCTGACCTTGTTGCTCTGAAGATGCCCTATGAAGTGCCACTCTGGCGAGAGTTCAACAGAAGCCGCCTTGCGAACGAGCTCCTGAACGTAATTCTCACCGAAAATGGTCTCTCCCGCCGCCATACAGTCGACGATATCGGAAGGGGGGCGGGTCTTAGAGACCGCTACCAGACGGACATCATCAGGGTTCCGTCCGGCAGAGATGGCCGCCGCACATATTCTTTCCCTTACTGCTGCAACTCTATCGGCAATGCTCATGATCTGGTTCTGTCTGTTGTCCATCTGCATGAAATCATCACAAAACCCCGCTGGAAATCCCTTTCACGAAGATGAATCAGATCGCCTCCATCTCCCGGAGGATGATATAGAGCTCTGTCATAGGAAGCCCTATGACATTTGTGTACGAGCCGTTTATGGAGCGGACGAAATGCGCCGCCCCCCCCTGCATCGCATACGCTCCGGCCTTGTCCATAGGGCAGCCTGATGCGACATATCTTTCGATCTCCGTTTCGCCAAGGCTTTTGAAAAAAACCTCAGTACTGACAGTTTCACTCATAGAAACGGACGTTTTCCGGTCATAAACCGTGACGCCTGTAAGCACCTGGTGCCCCCGGCCGGAAAGAGCCTTAAGCATCCTTACCGCCTCTTCGGAGTCGGAAGGCTTTCCCATGACCATACCGTCAAGAACGACAACAGTATCCGCCCCGATGAAGAAGCGCCCATCGGTTTTTTCTGAAACAGCAGTGGCCTTTTCAGATGAAAGACGCGAGACATGCTCCTCCGGCTTCTCTCCAATCAGCATATCCTCGCAGATGTCGGCAGGGACAGCTTCAAACGGAATGCCGGCAAGAGTCATCAGCTCTACTCTCCTGGGAGAGGCTGATGCCAGAATTATGCCCCCTCCGCTCGTCACTTCCCCTCCCCCTTTTCTTTTCCGGATGAAGAGCTTCTCCCGTTTCCGGCTCTTTTCTGCTGCTCCGCCTCAAGCTCATCCCAATGCTTTTTCCAGTCTTTCTTCTGCACTTTCGCAAGGAGGAAAACACCCGGAATAATAATCGCGCCGAAGAAAATATTCACTTCAACGCCATTGAAAACCCCGTACACAAGTGACACCACACCCATCAGAAACAACGCCGCCTCCATAGAAAGCAGCCGTCCAAGAAGCGACACTTCAACTCTCTCCTTCTCTCTGTTCATTTACACACCCGTAAATTTTGGATTTCAATCCGACACAACGTGAGGTCTTTCGGAAATCATGCCACACCGGAATGATCCTGCCGGCCCTACATTCTTTCTCAGGTTTCCAGTACGCAAAACGGATTGGCGTTTACAACCGGAGAGACGACCCTGAAAAAAGCAGCCCGTCGCAAAGAGAGAGTGCAAACCGGCGCCATCACCATGAGAACATCTTCCCCGGATTAAGGACGTTATTAGGATCAAGGGCATGTTTGAGCGACTTCATTGCGGCAATCTGGGCTGGGTTCAGTTCCAGCTCGATGTAGGGGGCCTTGGAGAGACCTACCCCATGCTCTCCGGACATTGTCCCTCCTAGGTCCAGCGCCGCCCTGAAAACTTCGGCGATAGCTTTCTCGGCCTTCTCTTCCATCCCGGGGACAAGCTTGTCTATCATGATGTTGACATGAATATTGCCATCCCCGGCATGGCCGAAATTGACTATCGGAATACCGTATCTTTCCTGAATCTTCTCTATCCGTCTTATCACCTCCGGCACTCTGCTGCGCGGAACAACGATATCCTCGTTATATTTGTCCGGATTCACATCACGAAGCGACGGGGAGACAAGTCTCCGCACCTTCCAGAGCTGCTCCGACTCGGCGGAGTCCTTTGCCACACGGAACTGCACGACACCCAGTGGCGCTATAATTTCACCTATCTTCAGCGCCTGTTTTTCAACCAGTTCCGGATCGCCATCAACCTCGATGAGAAGCACGGCGCGGCCATCAGGCGGGAGACCAAGGTTGAAACGGCGATCCACGCATAGAAGCGTCGCATGATCCATGAATTCAAGTGTAGTCGGGATAATTTTCCCTTTTATTATCGCAGAAACCGCTTTTGCCGCGCCATCGATCGAATCGAAAATCGCCAGCATTGTTTTTTTGGCTTCAGGGAGCGGCAGAAGCTTGAAGATAATTCTGGTTATGACGCCGAGAGTCCCTTCGCTCCCGCAGAGAAGCCTTGTCATGTCGTAACCTACCACCCCTTTGTATGTCTCTCCGCCGGTGCGGATTATCTCTCCTGTAGGTAGCACCACTTCGAGTCCCATGACGAAATCCCTGGTGCAACCATACTTCACAGCCCTTGGCCCCCCGGCATTTTCAGCGACATTCCCCCCCAGAGTGGAAAATTTCAGCGAGGCCGGGTCAGGCGGATAGAAGAGTCCAAGCTTCTCGACCGCCTGCTGGAACTGTTCGGTTACCACTCCCGGCTCCACTTCGGCGATCAGATTTTCGGTGTCTACCCGCAGTATGCGGTTCATCCTGGTTGTCACCAGAACAATGCCACCCCCCTTCGGAAGTGAGCCGCCGGTAAAACCACTCCCGGCCCCGCGGGGAAAAACCGGAATCATCTCCCTGTTGGCGATTCTGAGTATGGCGGAGACCTCCATGGCATCAGCGGGATGGAGCACCGCGTCCGGGGGGAATTCCATCTGTGTGGCGTCATAGGAGTAGCAGAGGATATCCTGGCGATCAGTGGCAAGATTCGCCTCTCCTACAATCGAGCGCAACTCTTCGAGCACTTTTTTCTTAAGCATCCCTGTTGCCTTACCTTCCGGGGAAAAACCTGTCAAAAACGTTTGAACAATAACACGCATAGTGGCGTGAGTACAGTCAAACTCTTATTACTGTTTCGTAAACATAAAAAGCACTGAAAGAATCCAAACGTCCAAAATCAGTTGCCCCGCCGTTTCTGCTGAAGTATTATTTCTTTTTTGAAAAAGGAGGAGGAATGGCGACAGAAATTCTGCTTATAACCGATATTCCGCGTCTGGGGAAAATTTTTTCCCGCCTGAACGACGAGAAGAGTATCCGCCTGCGAATAGCCAGCTCGCTGGAGCAGGGGGGAGAAGAGATAATCGCCAGAAAACCGGACATCATTTTTGTCCAGACGCACCTCTTCGGGCTCTCCGGAGATATACTCCTCATGCACCTGAAAAAGCAACTCGGCAGGCGCAGGAGCAGGTTCGTGCTCCTTGCCCCTCCGGAGAGCATAGCCCCCTCCATCCTGAAGAAATATCATCAGCATATAGACTTGCGAGCCGATGATGAAGACCTTTACCGGATGATCAGAGAAACGGTCGCCAGTGGCGCGGCGAAACAGCCGGTCGAAAATCCGCATGTCGATTCTCCCGACTCTTCAGAAAAAGAACCCTCAGGAGAAGAGCCAAACGCCATGCCGGATTATCCCCCTACGTCCGCCGGCTCCGTTGAATCGCCGCAAACCGTCCAGGAAGATATCGTGGAAAGCCTGCCTGCAACCTACTCCCCTCCTTCCAGACTGAATGTCTATTCCGAATTCACCGGCTCTTTCAACGATGCCGCGGAAAACCTCGACAGGCGGGAAAAGGAGAGCTCATCTTTCGCTGCGGAAAGAAAAACCTCCCCTGCAAGATGGAAAGATTCAAGACTGACTTCCGGAAAAACAAGTTTCCTTTTATGGTCAATACCTGTTCTCGCCGCCGCTGTTGCGATTACTTTTCTGCAGCATAGAACTCCGGCGACAACCAGAGATGAAGCCGCTTCAAATACAATCTCCGCAAGCACCGCAAAAACGGCTGGCACCTCCATAAAAAAACCGGCAGCTCCTGCCGCCCTCCCCCCCCTGGCCAACGGCACTGGGAACACGACAGGGAACGCTCCGGCAAAAGGGATAAACGAAGAGGCCGCCATAAAATTGCGCCCTGTGAAAACACCTGATTTCATACCGAAATATGGATTCGACAGGAAGTACGGCGCCGAACACCCGGGATGGGAACGTTACAGGGGTGAAGTGACCGAGTTCAGACTGTTCAGGGAGGGCGGCACCATAAAGGCTATACAGGTGATTGACCGGGGAGGGGAAGGGGTTCCTGAATCATTCATGAGAGGTGTGCTGAAACAGCTTGCCCGCAAACCGGAAATGTCTGTGACAAGCAGGGAGAAAAAGGATGGTTACGAAATAGGGCGAGGCCGGATAGCTGAGAATATAGGGGTCATCTACTACCGGGATGCGGATGGAGGGCGTCTCAGGGGATTTTCAGTAGTGTGGGACTGACTGGATGCCCCCATCTACGGCGACGCTGAAAGCCTGAGCAGGCACTCCCCCTTGTTCAGAGCCGCTTCCGAAGCCAATGGAGATGACTGATATTCTGCAAGAAAGCGGTCAAAAAATTCGATCGCCTTAACGCATTCACCCAGCTTGTAGTAGCGCATCCCCTCCTCGAACAGTTTCCTCTCTGCGGAGTTCTCAATTTTTGCACTCTTTACAGCGTTGACGTTATCCTGCTTGATATTACCGTTTTTCCCAGCCTGGTTTTCTGAAGCTCCGATTCCCGGAGCTTTCACCCTGGCCTGAGCAGCCACTTTTCCGGCACTGTCTCTTTTTACCGGTCGATGTGATGTTTTTGGAGCGCCGTTTCCGGATGCGACCGGAACCTTCAGGGTATCCCCGGCGTAAATCACGTCAGGGTTTCTTATGCCATTGAAGAGGAGTATCTGAGGGAAGTAAGAGCCCCTCCCGCTATATCTGCGGGAGATTCTGGACAGTGTGTCCCCTCTTCTTATCCGGACATCCTTTACCAGAATCTCGTTTTCGCCGACAACGGGGGGATTTTCGCCAGAGATATCCTTACCCGGCGAGTAAATGGTATAATTTTCGCAAAATGCGGGAGAGGCCGAAATGGCAAGTATAAAAAACGCAATAACCGAGGCAGATTCATATTGTCTCATTTCAATACCTGTTCCCCGCCTGATCTTCATACCGGAGCGTGTTATTAACCTGGATGCTGCTTCCGAGGCCGGTTCCAGGGCGCACCCTGAATGAAACCGTGATGTTTCTCTTTTCGCCCGAGCCAAGCTCACGGAAACTCCATGTCATCTTACCCGGCTCGGAGGCTTCCCCCTGCGGCTGCGAAGCTATCAGCTCGAACTGCTCCGGCCAGTTGCTGGTCAATTCGACAAGCCTGGCCAGGTTCGATCCGTCGTTTGAAACCACAAGATCGAACGCAGTGATTTCACCCGGCTTCAGCTGCTTGTTCCTTCCGGTTACCTTCATCGAAAGCACCGGCCTTGAATAGATAATTTCCGACGATACTGAAGCGCTCTTCGATGCGTCCGCATCGGATATGAAAGTCACCGACACTTTCCCGGCGACGCCATCGGCAGCCCCGGCAAGAGTGCCGACCTCCATGACAACCGAGGCTTCCTCGCCAGGCTCCAGCGGGCCTACCATATCCGTCTCAGGCTCGTCCGGGTCGCGCTTCCCGTCGCGATTCAGATCGTTGAAGATGGAAAACGAGGAAATCCCCCGGTTTTCCGGAGCGATCCGGTACTTTTCCCTTATATTGCCGGTATTGGTGACAAGTAGCGGGATTCGGAGCTTCTCGCCCGGTATGACCTTTTTCCCGCCTCCGGCAGTTTTGGCTGCAACGCCCCGTTGCGCCCCGATCAGAGAAGTATTCGAGACGAAGGCTCCTCCTCTGTTCAGCTTCTTGTCGGTAACCCCGGCAAGTATGAATAGCTCCTGTCCTGCCATTGCATCAGGCTTCACCTGGAGGGCAACACCGGTCTCCCTGTTTTCGCCCGGCTTTATCTGCAACCCTTCAAGAACGACACTCCTTTCATCCAGCTGCCTGAATCTCCCCTTCTCGTCGCTGGAAAGCCTGAGCTGGGGCGGGATATTGAGCAGGACGGAGACATTGTCTGCCTGGATTGATCCAAGATTCATGATCGAAATGCGATAATTCAGCATCTCTCCCGGAAGAGGCGTGCTCTTGTCAGCTCTTATCACAGCCCTTAGCATCGGCGCCGATGCAGCAAAAGAGATGACACGCGACTGCGTCGCTTCAGCAGAAGCGGCTGAAGCCACTTTTACGGGGAAAGCTATCTTCAGCCCATCAATGCTTCCCGGCGGAACCGTCAACTCCAGCAGACCGTTGAAACTCGCGCCTGGCTCAAGCGAGGAGGTGCGGCCGAGCTTTCCGCCAGGAACGCCGGCAGAGGAGAATGATGCAGAGAATTCCTGCGGGAAGGAAGATTCAAGAACGAAAGAGTCCGGGCCGTTCCCTCTGTTGGTTACAGTGAATGGGATACGAACGATTCCCCCCGATTCCACCCTCTCAGGTTTCGACAGGATGTTGAATTCAAGGGCGGCAAACCGTGCGACCTCGAAAACGACCATGCCGGCGTTGTCCTGAACCGCAGGCGCCTTCTCCCTGGGGATGGCGACGACTATCCCGAGTTCCTTCAGTTTTGCAGCCGCAACAGCGGCGGACGTGGTGCCGGGATACTTCTCTATGACTTCCCTGAACTGCGCCACAGCCTTTTCGCGCAACAGCGCCTTCTCCTTCCTGGCTTTTTCACCCCTTGACCGCTCCTCCTCCTGCTCTGCGGCTATTTTCTTCTCCTGCGCAAGAGTTGCAGCTTTGGCCTCTTCCCTCTTCAAGGCGGCCGCCTTCTCTTCTTCGGCCTGTCGCGCAGCATTTTTCGCCTCTTCATGCTTCAGGGCAGCTTCTCTCTCCTCACCCCTGGCTACGGATTTCGCATGCTCAGCCTCCCTGCCAGCTCCGGCGACCCTCTCCTTGGCGGTTCTTTCAGCGCTTGCGGCAAACTCCTCCCTTTTTTGAGAAGCTGTCAACTCATGCTCTCTTCGGATGGATTCGACATGCCTGGCCTCTGCCGCAGCCTGTTCTTCCTGCTTCCTCTCTTTAGCGGCGCTCTCTATCTCTGATTTTTCTTCGACCCTGCGCTCCTGATTCTCCTTCGACCAGGCCAGCTTTAGTTGCTCAAGCTCCCGCACCGGCGGGCCGGCCGCCAGCTTTTCCCCTTTCCTATACCTATTTGCCAGATCTGCAAGTTCCTCTTCAGCCGTCTCCATCAGGGGACTTGAAGGAAACTCTTCCGAAAAACGGCTCAAAGTCCGTGCGGCATCCTCTTCGTTTCCGTTTTTGAAATATGCCCGCCCAAGCCAGAAGAGAGCCACATCCCGGAGAGAGGTGTCGGGATATTTTTGCAGAACCTCGTTAAGCCTGACAATGGATGTACTGTAATCCTTCTGCTTGTAGGCATTGAAACCGGCAATGAAAACCCTCGAATCTTCACTCTCCTGCGCGTAAAGCGGAGAGTGGAGAAGGGACAAAATCATGCTGACTGTCACCATGAGCCGGGTCAGCTTGATGCAGCGTAATCTCAGTTTGGTCACGATGATGGCCTCTTCCTTGCCGACGCCTGAAAAAGTGTGGATAGCCGACTGAATTTTATGGGCAAAATGCGTTTTTAAATAACACCTTGTACCGGGGGTTGTCAACGAAAGAAAGGGGGATGACAAGTCCCTCAGACATACGTTTCAGAGCCAGAAACCGGCGATTTCAATTCCAGCCGGAAAGTCTCTCCCAACCAGCATAAAGCGCCTCCAGGCGCCGGTTCAACTCCAGGTGATGCTCGCCCGCTTCACGTCCCCGCACCGGATCTTCGAAAAAACCGGACTCTGCCATCTCCCGCTCCAGCTTTTCAATCTCCCTCTCTGTCAGCGATATCTCGCTTTCAATTCCGGCAAGCTCCCTTTCACGCTTTTCCTCTTCTTTCTTCTTCCTTTTCTGCTCTTCTCTTCCGATGGCTCCCCTCCTGGCTTCTCCTGGCAGACCGGGGAGGGGAGAGGGAAAATTTTCCGAAGTTCTCTTCAACGGGACGGCATGAGAAGCGTTTCCGCAGTGCTCCGAAGAAAATGCACCCTCTTTCTTTTCAAGGTAATACTCGTAATTGCCGTAAAAATTCTCAAGAGACCCGTTTTCAACCTCTACTACCCTGGTCGCCAGCGCATTGACAAAGTAGCGGTCATGAGAGACAAATATCACCGTCCCTTCGAATGACCTGAGCGCATCCAGCAGGACATCCTTGCTGAAGAGATCAAGATGATTGGTCGGTTCATCCATAAGAAGAAGGTTGGATGGCTTAAGCAACATCTTTGCAAGCGCCAGGCGGTTACGCTCACCGCCGGAAAGGACTGAGACCGGCTTCTCTGCATCGTCCCCCGCAAAGAGAAAAGCGCCCAGGATATCGCGTAGTTTCGGCGTCATATCAAAAGGGGCGTCAGCGTATATCTCGCCATAAACGGTTTTTGAAAAATCCAGGACTTCCGCCTGGTTCTGTGCAAAATAATCCGGGATCACATTATGCCCGACAATTCTCTCCCCGCTGTCAAATCCCCTGCCGGCGAGAACCGACATCAGAGTCGATTTTCCTGCACCGTTATGGCCGACCAGAGCGAGTCGCTCCCCCTTTTCAACCGTCATGCATACCTGGTCGAGAACTTTGAGCGGGCCGTATGACTTCGTGACTCCCTTAAGCTCCATTATCACCTTTCCGCTTCCAGGAGCAGGGGGGAACCTGAAGCGTATCCTTTTCCGCTCCGGGGGGAGTACGATTCGCTCGATCTTCTCAAGCTGCTTTATTCGCGACTGCACAAGCGAAGCCTTGTTCGCCTGATAACGAAACCTGCGGATGAAATCCTCACTCTTCTGTATCTCTTCATCCTGAATCCGCTTCGCCTCTCGCAGCGCAGCGACACGCTCCTCGCGCTGCGCCAGATATCTGGAATAATTGCAGTGATAATCCGTTACAGTATGGTTCCATACCTCCGCTATCCGGCTGCATACGCTGTCCATGAAGAACCTGTCGTGCGATACCAGAATCACGGAACCGGGATACGTCGAGAGATACTCCTCGAGCCAGTTTCTGGCTTCAATGTCGAGATGGTTCGTAGGCTCGTCCAGCAGCAGGATATCAGGCGACTTGAGCAGCAGCTTTGCAAGGGCGATCCGCATCTGCCACCCGCCTGAAAATTCACCGGTGTCTCTAAGCCAGTCGCTCCGCTTGAAACCGAGCCCCTTCAGAACAGTCCCGATTTCAGACTCCATGCTGTAGCCGCCGCGATGACGGAATATCTCCTGTATCTCGCCATATTTCATAAGAAGCTTTTCATGCTCTCCGGAGCCCGGGGAGAGAAGCTCAAGCGCTTCGGCCGTTTTGTGGAGCTCCTTTTCCATTTCAAGAAGTTCACTGAAAGCCGAATGCGCGTCCTGAAAAAGTGTGCGGCCAGATACGCTCACCCCGTCCTGCGGGAGATAGGCAGCCTTTGCCCCTTTTGCAAACCGTATCTCTCCGGAGGAAGGCTCCATGAGTCCTGCAATGATCTTCATGAGGGTAGATTTCCCGGCGCCGTTTTCCCCTATCAGGGCGACGCGCTCACCTTTTTTCAGATGCCACGAAATGCCGGTGAAAAGTGGCGTCCCGGCGAATTCCATTGATAAATTACTGATCTGCAGCATACAAAATATCCCCTGCCTTGCGAAAACTCCGCGACATTATGCGGGAATCTTGTGTTACCAGCTATTTGTGTTATTATCAATCGCTTTTGTTTACTGAAAACAGATTAGGCATGATCTGCCGGCATGCCTGGCAAATGAGATGATGGAGATAAACGAGGACAAGAAAAAGAGGTTTTTCCTGGGGCGCCAGCCTATTCTGGACCACCGCATGGAGATCATAGGATATGAACTTCTATTCCGTGCCGCCGACACCGAAAGAAGCATTTACGACAGCCAGAATTTTGCAAGTGCGAGCGTAATCAGCTCGCTTCTCTCCGGCTTCGGCATGCGCGAGGTAGTGGGTGGGAAACTCGGCTTCATCAATGTCACTGAAGAACTGCTCCTCTCCGACATGATCGAACTCCTCCCGCGCAGCAGGACTGTCCTCGAAATTCTGGAAAATATCCCGCTTAATGAACGGAACTGCGACCGGGCAAGATTTCTCAAGGAGAAAGGGTTCAAAATAGCCCTGGACGACCATGTCTACTCTCCGGAGCACTCGGTCATCTATGGATTCGCCGACATAATCAAGATAAAAATACTCGAATTCACGAGAAAAGAGCTGTGCGAAATGGTGTCTCAGTTCAAACTGTTTCCTGTCACCCTCCTGGCCGAATGCATCGAGACAAAAGAGCAGCTTGAAGAGTGCGACCGTCTCGGTTTCAGTCTGTTCCAGGGGTATTTTTTCGAGAGACCAGTGGTTCTCAAAAGAAAAGGGATCGAAAGCTCGAAGGTCGCAATGCTTCAGCTTATGGACAGCCTGAACGGAGATATTGAAGTTGACGAGGTCGAGGCGATTTTCAGGAACTACCCGGATCTTTCATATCATCTCCTGAAGCTGGTCAATTCGGTTCGTAACAACCTGAGGGAAAAGATCAGGGGATTACGGCACGCCATCATGATGCTCGGATTCGAAAGGCTCAAGCGCTGGGTTCAGCTCGCCATTTATGCAAGCTCGGACGAAAGAGGGGTCAACAACCCGCTCCTTGAGATGGCGGCGGTAAGAGGACGGCTCATGGAAAATCTCGTGATGCAGAAATATTCACTCAAGGAGAAAGATGAAGCTGTAGAAGCCGCATTCATGGCCGGCATTCTTTCGCTTCTCGACGTTCTGTTTGAAGTTTCGATGGAGGAGATTGTCAGAGAGTTCCCGCTCAGCGACATAATAAGCGCGGCGCTGCTTGATCGCAAAGGGGAGCTTGGAGAGCTTTTGTCGCTGGCCGAGATGCTTGAGATTTCCAATTTCGGAGAAGTGGAGAAGCTTGTCCAGACCACAGGTGTCCAGATCGATGACCTGCTAAAGGCGCAGGTGGCGGCATACAACTGGCGTTTAACGTTCTGATTCCAGCGCTTCCCGTATCAGCAGGTACGGCCTGACAATCACTATAGAGAAGAGCCTCCCTGCATCGCAATCCCACTCCCTTATCTGATCAGGGGCAGGCTTGGCTACAGTTCCATCCGCGATCCACCTTGCAACCTGCTCAGTATCGTCATCAGCCACTTTCCCGGCCACATCGGCGAGGTCTAGCAGAGAATCAACCAGAATTATCCCCCCACGCTCCAGATGCGGCCTGATGTCCCTCCAGAACGCGACATCAATGGAGCGCTCAAGCTCTTCTCTTCTGGCGCCGCCTGTTTTCTCAGCCATCATCCCTCCCTCTTATATGCGCTTTCGGATGAGCCTTGTCATAGGCCTCCATAAGTTTGTCTATGCTTACATGAGTATATTTCTGCGTAGTGGAGAGGGATGAGTGACCGAGCATCTCCTGAATTGCCCGCAGGTCAGCCCCCCCTTCGAGCATGTGAGTCGCAAAAGTATGGCGCAAGGTATGCGGGGAGATATTCCGGAAAGAAGCGATCTTCATTACATGCCTGTCAATGACTCGCGCCACACTGCGCCTGTTTATTCTCCCCCCCCTGCTGTCAAGAAAAAGCGGATCATTCATGCTATGAGCGCCACGTTCGAAGAGATATTCGGCGACAGCAGCCAAAGCCTTGCTTCCGACCGGGACAATGTGCTCTTTCCTCCCCTTCCCTGTGACTTTCACAATCCCTGAAACCTGATCAAGGTCGGCTACATTCAGGGCTGTCAGTTCCGAAACTCTTATCCCCGAAGAGTAGAGCAGCTCCAGCATGGCGCGGTCACGCACGGAATTTTTTTCTCCCGGCTTCGGAGCCTCGACCAGAGCTGTAGCCTGGTCTATATCCAGATGGAACGGGAGACGGCTCTCTTTCCTCGGGGTGGAGACAAGTTCGGCGGGATTGGCTGAAATGACGCCGGTACGTTGCAGGTAATGGAAGAAGCTCTTTATAGCGGCAAGTTTTCTTCCTATGGAGCTTTTTCTGAGCCCCTTTCCAAGAGAGGCAAGATAGCGCCGAAGAAGAAGGTGATCGACTTCAGAAACGGACGCCTCACCCTTTTCCTTCTCCATGAATGCCGCAAACTGGCGGATGTCCCTGACATACGCCTCCAGAGTGTGGTTCGAGGCGTTTCGTTCATTTGCCAGAAAATCGGAGAAAAGTTTTATCAGTTCGTTTGATTGGCGCATGAATTGATATTTCCGAACAGGGAAGTTACGGGAGCATGCTACTCAAATAGCGGAAGAGGCGTCTTTATCTGCCACATCCTTTTTCCCCCCTTCTCGCCGAAAACCCACTGCTGATAGTAGGTAACAGATTTTATCCGGTTTGAAGGAAGAGCATAGTATTCTAAAAGCGTCACCGAAGTCGCGCTCTTTTCATCAGGCTCGCAATCCGAAGCGAGAACCCTGTAATCGGTTATGCTGACCTCTCTTTTTCTTGCCGACTCTGCCTCCTTCATGAAAGATTCCCGCATCTCCGGAGTGGCATAGGTCATCCCGGCTCTTTCCATCTCCTGCCAGCGGAGCATCTTGTTGAAATTCTTCATCTCTCTCTCAAAATCCTCGCGCATCGCGCTTTGAGAGGTATAACCACACGCTCCCGCCAGCATTAAACAGATGAGTATCAACACTCGTAAAGCCAGCATAGCTCTTTTCCTCCTCCAGTGGCTGTCTGTCTATCCGGACAAAATCACGAACTCTCTCCGGAGATTCTTTATAGCACGGCAGAAGAAGTTTTTTGGCATCCTTAATTCAACTTTTTAAGAAAATCTTCCTTTCATCAGTTGCCGTACCTTCTTCAATGAGGTATAAATCCGATAAAAATACGGGTCGAGGCGCTGATGCAGGAGATTATAGGCTGGCTTGTGGCTGCAATAGGGAAAATGGGATACCCTGGTATATTCCTGCTGATGGCGATGGAGAGTTCCGTAATTCCGGTGCCGAGCGAACTTGTTATGCCTCCTGCCGGCTACCTCGCCCAAAGAGGCGATATGAACCTCACTTTCGCGGTTTTATCCGGGACTTTAGGCAGCCTTGCAGGGGCATACTGCAACTACTTCGCCTCAAGATATCTGGGAAGGCCCCTTATTCTCAGATACGGGAAATACCTGCTGATTGGGCCGGAAAAATTCAGCCGGGTAGAGCGTTTCTTTCTCAAGCATGGCGAAATATCCACATTCATCGGAAGACTCCTGCCGGTTGTCCGCCATCTGATCTCGATCCCGGCCGGCCTCTCCGGCATGAATCACCTGAAATTTTCGCTTTATACTATGGCAGGATCTGCAATATGGTGTTCAATCCTTGCATGGATCGGTTATGAGATAGGCGAGAACAGTCAGCTTGTCATGGAATACTCTCACAGGGCGGTCACATGGGCGCTTCTATTCTCATTTCTTTTACTCTCCATTTACATAATCCGGCAGCGCAGTAATAAAAACCGCACAACCTATTCTGAAACCGCTTCGGAAGATAGAGAATGATCCTGGAGGAACAGCTGCAATGCAGATGAAAAGGAAAGGCCGAATACAGTATGTGGAGGCAGAGTTTGAAGGGACATCATGCTCCATCCAGGGATTTACAACCAGGCACGAAGGAGTTTCGCGCCCTCCGTACAACTCGCTTAACCTGGGGACTACCACCCTGGATCAGCCCCATAATATCGAGGGGAACAGAAATCTTCTGACGCGGGCTTTCGGGTTGCAGCAGAATTCGCTTTTGACGGTGCGTCAGACGCACGGCTCCGACATCCTTCTGATAGACGAACATAATGATGATCTGTCACATTTTGCGACAATAGAAGCCGACGCGATAATAACCGACCAGCCTGGAATAATGATAGCCGTGACTGTGGCCGACTGCGCGCCGATACTCCTCATGGATCCGGAGAAAAAGGTCATCGCGGCTGTTCATGCCGGATGGAAGGGGAGCGCCATGGCGCTTGCCGGCAAGACGGTGGAGTGGATGCATGCGATCTTCGGCTCTGATCCTGCCGCCATCAAGGCCGCCATAGGACCATGCATAAAAAGCTGCTGCTACGAGGTCGATCTCCCGGTAAGGCAGGCTTTCAGCCAGAGCGGTATTGAGTGGGATAAAGTTGCAGTGGAGAACGGAAACGGGAGATGGCGTCTCGATATGGCAGAAGCAAATCGTGCCATACTCCTTAAAACCGGAGTACGCGAAGAGTCAATCCAGTTTTCTGACCTGTGCGTATCATGCCATCGGGAGCTCTTCTTCTCTTACAGAAGAGACGGCGTCGATACGGGGCGGCAGGCCGGCTTCATCATGCTCGTATGAAGAACTCCTGAACAGTGGAAAAGCGGGGGGGATAGCCCATATGCTTGCGAAGGTCTTGAGCAGCGCTCTGATAGGGATTGACGCCATAATCGTCGATGTCGAAGTGGACATCGCCCCGGGGCTTCCCGCTTTCGCGACTGTGGGGCTGCCCGATGGGGCGGTCAAGGAGAGCAAGGACCGCGTTCGCGCCGCGTTGAAAAATTCCGGCTACGATTTTCCCGCGCGCCGCATAACGGCGAATCTTGCCCCTGCCGACATAAAAAAGGAGGGGGCAGCCTACGACCTTCCGATATCGATCGGAATACTCGCTGCGACAGGCGTCGTAAAGAGTTCGAGACTGCATGAATACCTGCTCATGGGGGAGCTTTCGCTTGACGGCGGGCTGAACCCGGTGCGGGGCGCCCTGTCGATGGCGGTAGCTGCCAAAAGGGCGGAGCTTGCCGGAATCATACTGCCGATACAGAACGCCCCGGAGGCGGCGGTTGTGGAAGGAATTGAAATAATCGGCGTAACCTCCCTCTCGCAGGTTGTCGAATTCCTCTCCGGAAGAACAAGGATAGAGCCGCATAAAGCCGATCTTCAGGAGCTCTTTGCAAGAAGCTGCGATTATGGAGAAGATTTCAGCGAAGTGAAGGGGCAGGAGCACGCGAAGCGCGCTCTTGAGGTCGCTGCTGGGGGAGGACATAATATCCTGATGATAGGCCCCCCCGGCTCGGGGAAGACCATGCTTGCGCGCCGGATCCCCACAATACTGCCGCGCATGTCTTTTGAAGAAGCGATAGAGACGACGAAGATATTCAGCGTGAGCGGGCTGCTTGACAAAGAGCACGCCCTCCTCGCCGCCAGACCTTTCAGAAGTCCCCATCACACCATCTCGGACGTGGGACTGATAGGAGGGGGAACAACCCCGAAGCCGGGAGAGGTTTCACTTGCCCATAACGGCGTCCTCTTCCTCGACGAACTCCCGGAGTTCAAGAAGAATGTTCTCGAAGTCCTGCGGCAGCCGATTGAGGACGGAAGGGTGACAATTTCCCGCTCGCTTCTCACATTGACATATCCGTCACGGGTCATGCTCGTGGCTGCCATGAACCCCTGCCCGTGCGGCTACCTGACCGACCCGGTTCATCCCTGCAACTGCACGCCAATCGCAATGCACCGATATCGCTCACGCATATCCGGCCCCCTGCTCGACCGGATCGACCTGCATATCGAGGTGCCGGCGGTCAAGTACCGCGACCTGGCCGACCGTGGCGAAACCGAAAGTTCCGCCGCCATAGCCAGGCGGGTGGAGCAGTCGCGCGAGCTGCAGGCAGGGCGCTACAAAGGAACCAGAATCCACTGCAACGCACAGATGACTCCCCGCTTCATCAAAAAATACTGCGAGCCGGACGCCGCCGGCAACCGCATGCTTGAGCTGGTAACAGACCGGCTGGGTTTCTCGGCACGCACCTACAACCGGATACTCAAGGTGGCTCGCACCATTGCCGACCTTGACGGCAGCGACTCTATCCACGAGCAGCATATCGCCGAAGCGATCCAGTACCGCAGCCTGGACAGGAAGACTACCTGACACCCTTGCAAACAGGCCCCGCTCAATGAAAACAAACGACCATAAAGAAATCCGTCAATTGCTTGATGATTGTCTGCGGCTGTATTCCTCCCGCGATGAGAGGTTCATGGAACTTTTCAGTGAGGATTTTTCCGGTATTACCGGCAGCGGCGACGAGCTGATCAAGGATCGAGCCGGATGGAACGCCATTAACCGCCAGGATTTTGAGCAATTCAAGAATCCGCTCCGCATAGAACTCAAAGATATTTTCACTCAGTCACTATCCGACACAATAGCCATCGCGACCAGTACCTTCATTATCCATCTGCCGATTAAAGACCATATCTTTTCACGCAAGATAACCCGCATGGCGCTGGTTTTTCGCAAAGAATCTGCGGGATGGAAAATCTGTCACGGCAGTATTTCCCTTCCGTTCGCCACGGCTCAGGAGGGGGAAGTCTACCCGCTGCAGGAGTTGGAGGAGCGTAACAAACTCCTGGAAGAGCTGATTGCAGAACGAACCATGGAACTTTCCGAGGCTAAAAAGGCCGCGGACGCCGCCAATATCGCCAAAAGCCAATTCCTGGCGGTCATGAGCCATGAAATCCGTACCCCGATCAACGCTCTGGTCGGTTTCAGTTCGCTGGCGCGCACGGCAACCGATCCGGTCAAACGTGATCAGTACCACGCCATCCTCGAACAGTCGTCGCGCTCCCTGATGGAATTGGTTGACGATATCCTTGACATGAGCAAAATCGAGGCGGGGCGGATGGAATGCGAGGCCGTGCCGTATAATCTGCGGCAATTGATCGGCAGCCTGGAAGATCAGTATCGGCACCTTGCCGCTCGCAAGGGAGTCGCATTTCGTGTAACTGTCCAGGACAATGTGCCTGTCTGCGTTCTGGGCGATCCGGTTCGCCTGCGCCAGATTCTGGCCAACCTGCTGGCCAATGCCATCAAATTTACTGACAGTGGCGGGGTTTCCTTTACCATAAATACCGCTAAAGGAGATATGGGCAAAGGAGAGCCAATCCTCCGTTTCGAGGTAAAGGATACTGGCATCGGCATCTCCGAATCCAGTCTTGATCTGCTGTTTCAGCCGTTCAGGCAGCTCGATTCGACAATCACCCGCAAGTTTGGCGGCTCCGGTCTCGGTCTGGCTATTGTGCACAGCCTGGTAACGATGATGCAGGGGACTATCGCTGTTGACAGCCGCGAGGGAGAGGGAAGCGCTTTTGTCGTCGAACTGCCGTTCCTGGCAACCGAACAGATGCCGGCAGAACTCAGTGCACCACCGGTAATCCTGGCTCAGGGACTGGTTCTTGTTGTGGAGGATAATGAATTCAACCGCCGATTGTTGAAAGATAACCTGAGTTCGTGGGGGCAAGAGGTTCTGCTGGCGGAAGATGGCTGGCAGGCGTTGCAGCTTCTGGAGCAGCAGCGCTTCGACCTTATCCTGCTGGATATCCGCATGCCGGGGATTGACGGCATCGAAGTTGCCATCCGGATCAGACAACAGGAACTGCAGCGATCGGAGAAGCCTGTACCGATCATCGCCATCACCGCCGATGCCGACACCGCTACCCGAGAAGCCTGCCTGAGCGCCGGAATCAACGCGGTACTGTCAAAGCCGGTGCTTCCCGAACAGCTGGCCAAGGCAATTGCTGCCCACTGTGCAGGCGCCATGGTCACCTCAGTCGGAATTGAACCGCTATTGAACCGGCAGGCCAGCAACGATCTGGATAGCAACCCCGAACGCGCCCGGCAGTATCTGGAGCTGCTGCTGCAGGATATTGACGAAGAACTGTATGGCCTGCAGACAGCACTTGCGGATGATGATCGCAACCAGCTTGATCGGGCCGCCCATTCCCTGAAAGGCCTGTGTGGTCATCTGGCAAACCCGGAGCCGGCTGAACTGGCGGCCTGGCTGCAGCAGCATGCCCAATCCGCCAGGGCTGAACAGCTGCGACTGGTGGCAGAGCAGCTGCGGTCGGCCTGCCAACGATTGCTGTCGCAGGAGAACAGCCATGAGCAGTGACGCACGGATACTGGTGGTTGACGATAAACAAAGCTTCTGCTTCATGATCAAAGGCTATCTTGAGGACGCCGGGTATCAGGTTGCCTGTGCCGCAGGCGGACATGAAGCGTTGGCTGAACTGGAGCAGGATAATTTTGACCTGATCCTGTCCGACATGGTCATGCCGGGGATGGACGGGCTTGCATTGCTGCGTCAGGTGCGCAGCCGCCAATCGCAACTTCCCTTTGTGCTGGTAACCGCCCACGGGAGTGTTGACAGCGCCGTGGCTGCCATGAAAGAGGGGGCTGACGACTATCTGCTGAAACCGCTGAACCGTGACGAACTGCTGCTGGTGGTGGAACGGTTACTGGAACAGGCCAGGCTCCGGGTCAGTTACAACCTGATGCTCGATACCGAACGGGAAAAGTTCAGTTTCCAGCAGATAACCAGCATCTCACCGGCCATGGGCAAGACCCTTGCCGCGGCCCGGCAGGTGGCTGCCTCCCCCCGCACCACCGTTTCTCTCTATGGTGAAAGTGGGGCGGGTAAAGAGGTGCTGGCAAGGGCTATCCATGTCGCCTCAGGATTGAGCATGACCTGTTTTGTGGCGGTCAACTGTGCGGCCATTCCGGAAACCCTGCTGGAAAGTGAACTGTTCGGACATGTGAAAGGGGCCTTTACCGGCGCCGACTCTGAGCGCGCCGGAAAGTGCAGCCGCGCCCGGGGCGGCACCCTTTTTCTGGACGAGATCGGCGACATGCCGCTGTCGCTCCAGCCCAAACTGCTGCGACTCCTGGAAGAGAGGGTTTATGAAAAGGTTGGCGCTGACTCCCCGCTTCCTGCCGACTTCAGGATCATCGTCGCCACCCATCGCAACTTGGATGAATACTGCGAGCAGGGGATCTTCCGCCGGGACTTGTACCATCGGTTGAATATTTTCCCCATTGTCATCCCACCCTTGCGTGACCGCCGCGAGGATATCCCGCAGCTTGCCGAGCAGTTCCTGAACAGCCTCAGGAAACATCAGGGCAAGGCACTGCCTGGTCTCTCGCAGGCCGCTCTTGATCAGTTGCTGGCCTATGACTGGCCCGGCAACGTCCGCGAACTGCGCAACCTGCTTGAACACGCCTCCATCGTCACCAATGGCGACCTGATCCAACCGGAACACCTGAGCCTGCAGCAACAACCCTCCCCCGGTCAGGCTGAACCTTTCAATGATCGAATTTCCCTCAATTTCAACTTTTCCCCCGAAGATTTCTCACTTGATGCCGTGAACCGGCAGATCATGGATTGGGCACTGGCTCAGTGCAGCAACAACAAATCTTCCGCCGCCCGGCTGTTGAAGGCCTCCCGCAAGCTGTTTTACTAACCCGCCCTCACCTAATTGTCCTGCATGGGACAGGCTGTCCGAAATGGGACATGTTTCCAACACCCAAATACCATAACTTCCTGAAATAACACAAATCGCTACGATGGCACGAATTTCGCCAGCAGTAATGATAACGCACGCGCACGTAGGCACTACTGTCCCATTTGGGACAGCTGCGTGCGAACCGGGAGGTAACCATGTCGCAAGAGGGATAGGTTCAGTTTACAAGGTGGGTAAATTACAGACAAAGCCATCGGACGCTGACCCCGCCCAAAGAACGGGGCTTTTAAAACACAATAAAAGGAGGTTCCAATGATAGAAAATCAAAATCGTCACTCAAAGTTGCATTTAGTCAAGTGTGTTGGATTTGTAATTGCTATATTAATGATCCAGCTAATTGTTGCCTGCGGTGGCGGTAATCCAGCACCCCCCGCCCCCATCGCTACCTTGCATCAGGACGAGCCGCCAATCGATTATAGCCAAAAGCCGAGCTGGCGCAGGCTTGGAAATTGGACTGGCCTGGTTGACCCTGCGCCCATAGCCCCGGTAGACGTATTCTTCCTCTATCCCTCCACCTTTTTCCCCGGCCCTAGCGACCCGGTCCACACAGGCCTTTCAGACCCGCTGAACACTCCCATCAGTTGGAACCAAAGTCTTGTACTGGCTCAGATGGACCCTGCGATTGAGGCTCATGTTTACTCCAAGGCTGGTGTTTTCTTCGATGAAGCAGGCAAAACCAATCTCTACGTACCGTTCTACAGGCAGGCGGCAGGCAATTATGTCCTCCCGGCGCTGCTCTACCACCAAAATGACTCAAACCGTTTCAATGCCACTAAAGCGCTGTACAATACCGCCTACGGCGATGTCTCGAACGCCTTCGAGTACTATCTAGCTCACTACAACAAGGATCCCAATGGCAAGCCGCGGCCGTTCATTCTCGCGGGCCACAGTCAGGGATCCAACCTGCTGCTCAAGCTCTTGCTGGATAAATTTTCGGATACGTATGTTCTGAAGGATCCGGACGGCAATACCATCATCGATGGGCCGACGCTCCGTAAGCAACTCATTGCCGCCTACGCGATTGGCTGGTCGGTCACTTCTGTTTCTTCTGATTGGCCTTATCTTGATATGACACACTTAAAGGAGAACAACCTTCACATCTGCAACAAAGCGACTCAAACCGGATGCATCGTCACGTATAACACCCAGCAAGATGCAGGGGATTTTTCACAGGCCAAAGTTTATCCCAATCAACCAGGTTCGCCGCCGACAGGAATAGTGCAGAAAAACGCGTATAGCGTGAACCCGTTAACCTGGGTCGCAAATGGTCCATCGGACGTTGATCCGGGCGTTACGAGTGAAACGGAGCAAACTCAAGCCGCGGCCGTCAATAACCTCGGGGCTCTCTTCTTTAAGCTCAATACCGTGAAGCCTTATTGGCATCTCGGTCTTGGTCCCGATGACCAGTTTGATTGTGATTTGCGCCCCCAACTGGGACCATTCACACCGCTAGCGCTGGCCCCCGATAACTGCCCAAACTGCCCAGGCCCTGCCACCGGCGTCGCAGCATCGCCAGGTGTCGTTCAGCCCTCGTGGCAATTGAGCACTATCGCCAACTGGTCATCCTTTAACGTCGAAATCAACCACTACACTGGCGCGCGAAACATGCGGGGCGCCCTGGTGATCGATCCTAGCGCGTTGCCAGCCCCCGGGAACTACAAAAACCTCAATCCACCTTACAATACCAACGATGCCGATAACAATCCGCTCAATGTGAATGATCCCAACAATCAGCCGCCCGGTTGGTATCACAACTACGATTATAGTTTCTTCTGGCGTAACCTTGAAAAGAACGCTAGAGACCGGATTAAAGCCTATTCTGAAAAATAACTATTTCACCCCGCATCAGCAAATGGTCATAACACCGGTTTATTTGCTGATGCGGGATTGTAACTGTGCAGACAGGCACTACTTCCAAGCATCGTCATTGTCATTGTTTTTATCGTCCAAAAAATATACAAATAGATACAAAATGAACCTGCCTACACGCAACTTATCATGGCCTAATATACGCGTTCAAACCAATAGTAACCGGCTTACCATCAACCATTGCGGTAGTAACGGTATTACCCCGCGTGCTGGCGACCACCAGGGTCTTACCGGATGATGATGGTGTAGGTTTCTCCATATCTATTTCAATGCAGAGCTTGTTGTCTTTTATTTCAACGGTCATTGCCATGATGTAATTCTCCTTTTTCTTTTGGTCTCTATGCCCTTAAAGCAGGCTTTGCTGCAATTCTTCCGGCTCTCCAAACAATCCTGTCTGCACAGCTTTCGCCTTGGGAAGCATTCTGCTTTGCCACTTTGCTGTAAGGTTCATGTTGAGCAGTTCCCGGTATTTCGTCACTGAATCATCAGGTGTCAGTCCGGAGCGTTCAAGAAGGTTGTTAAGTGCTGACGGAGTGTTGATCATGTAGACCGGAACGCTGGCGTCAATTTGATTGCGGCGGTTTTTACGGCATTCATTGCAAAGTAGAGATGCAGTCTTGGAGTCTTCATGTTCAGCGATATGTAGCCCTTCCATAGAGCCGCAGGCGCAAAGTGGTACTGGTTCTGCCTTGGTTGGTTCATGTTCCTCTACGTCAAAAACAAACCCAAGTTGCGACCAATCTGATACATCAACGCCGTCAACACCGCTCTGACCCGTGTAGGCGTCACCCTGGCGGATAAGCTCCAGAAGGTTCGACCACGGGAATTTTACGCCAGTATTGATTCCGTTTTGGGTAAGCTGTTGTGCGCCTTCATTACTGAGGCGATAGGTGATGATCTTGCCATTGACTCCGGCAAGAACATAATGGCCTTCTTTATTGCGGTAGGTATGCATTCCCTCGCGTGTTTATCGTGTTGTTTTGTAGCGGTTATATACTGCTTGCTGATCATATAACGCAGCAGGGACAAAGAAGTTGTCGGATGTATCAATCTGCCCCGAATTATTTTTTTGCTGTGTGCAGAACATGTTCGATAACATTCCTGTAAACAACTGCTGCTGCACTTGATTTAAGGGGGATCTCTCTGGGCTGTTCTGTCTGAACATTTACTTCTATCTGGTTGATTATAGTCCGCCAGCTTAATGAAACCCTACCGTCTTTTGTTGCCTTAAATGCCTCAACAGAACGTTTGTAAAAGAACTTCTTGTCATCAATGGTAATTGAATAAATAAAGCCCCGCTTGATCCGGGGATGCTTGCTGAAAGCCTGTTTGGTGATACCCAGCAGTTCAGCAGCCTGATTCAGGGATATAAAATCACAGGCTGGCAGGTTGTTGATGGCCTCCTGCTCCTTGTTTCTGACAAAAATCGTTACCTTGTCAGCCTCATTCAGCGATATGACCGTATTTCCGCACTTGGAACATTTATGTTGTTCGATGTCAGGGACACTGAAGACGGTTCCCAAGGCTTTGCTCTTAAAGGGCATCGACTCCCGCACCGTTGTGACGAGACCATCACAGTATTCACATTTAGTCTTCTGGGACATTGTATAATTCCTTAAAGCTGTTGATGATTACTTTCGTTTGCTGCTCTCTGATGTAAAAATGGGTATATACGCTTTCGCCATCCAACAGATTGTGTGCCCGGTAGTAGTCAATAAACGTGTTTTCTGCCGGATAAGCAGCATGGGGCTTGGTGTTGTAGTAATGGTTCTTCTGTTTATCGTCAAAATAGTATCTGTCGTTCAGCTTCAAAAGGGCTTGCCTGATCTCAATGCCTGACCAGTTGAAGTCATTATACGCATCCTGTAGCGCGTCTGGCTGAATCTTCCCATCATTTGCATTAACCCTTGCGCGTACCGTTTTAAGCGGATTAAAGGGCTTTTTAATGGTAGCGGCAGGGGGCATCGGTTGTCCTTATTATATCACAGGTTGACAGTTGTCAACTTATCAATTGTAAATATTTTGAAAGTACGGAGCTTCAAAAAAGATTAAGCGTTTATGCCAGCACTTTTCATTGAGAGCCCCTGTATCGCCAGGCATTCAACCTCTGTCAGCGGCATTACCGAGAGCCTGGGCTGTTTGAATAATTTAAGTTCTTGCAACGCATCAGAACTTTTCAGTTGTTCAAACGTAACAGGATGTTCAAAAGTTATTTCAGGTACAAACTCCACTGACAGCCACTCGGGGTTGCTACTGGTCGGGTCCGGGAAGGCTGGGGCCTTCACCCGCATTATGCCAAGGACTAGGCGACCTGCAGCGCTATGGTAGTATAACGCTCTGTCCCCCGTTGCCATCTGGGCGATGTAGTTCCGTGCCTGCCGGTTTCTGATGCCATACAACTTAAAGATGTTCTGGAGCAGAACATGCGGCCAGGAACGGCTTCTGAATGGTGATTTTACCAGCCAGTAATTCATTCAATGCCGCCTAAGCCCGGTTTAGCCGTGGATACCGGCGGGCATACCAGTTTTCAACTTCCTGAATGTCATCTTTGGATAAACCATATATCTTGTAAACAAGACTATCAATTTCAACCTGTTCATTTGCTGCGTAGTCATACCGCAGTGATTTTTTCTGTTTAGATACGATTTGTTTTACCTGCGCAATAATTTGATTGGCCTCTTTGAAATCGTCAATAACAATGGGGAGCTCTTTCAGCTCATCCACCTGACAATGCACTGTATGACCAATTGTTTTCATCAGGTACTTGGTCAGCTTTGAAGTGAAAACCCCAAGATAGAATAATGTTGAGAGACCTTTTTCAAGGATAATGGTTGAGCCTTCAGTGTCGTAGACGGTGCTACAATTCAACCTGAATGTAGGCGCATATACACCTGTACGGGAAAACGTAATTCCTTCGGAGAAGTAAGTGTCAACGTTTCTAAAAACAGCACAGCATGTTGTTCGG
Source organism: Geobacter sp. UBA4057 (assembly GCA_002382705.1). Lineage (GTDB taxonomy): Bacteria > Desulfobacterota > Desulfuromonadia > Geobacterales > Pseudopelobacteraceae > UBA4057. Next base: position 80 of record DFZL01000053.1, on the reverse strand, counting down.
TAGTGGGGCTTAATCGGCTTATTTTCCCGTTTATCAATTATCCGTTGTGCGATGGTGGTAACCGTCAACCGAGCACCATC
>DFZL01000056.1:4894-12445 GCA_002382705.1 Geobacter sp. UBA4057 | reverse complement strand
CGTTTCACTCCGCGCAGAATGACATAAAGGGGGACTCCGCTTCGCTCCGCGCAGAATGACGGCGGTGCGGATGCCCGATAGAGACACTCGGGCATGACAAGAAACTGGACCCCCGATGGAATCAATTCGGGTATGACATCGTTTTTTGCAAGAGCTTCAACTTACATTAATTCGTTTCCATCCGGAAAGTTTTTTATCCCGGGGAGCCATTTCCCACAGGAAATAGCAAACAGAGGAGAGGTTGTTTTGAGTTGCAAAATTTCACCTGAAATTTTCTGCAGTTCGATAAAAGAGTATCTGCTGGCTCTTCAGGAGAGCGGCGTTGATGGGGTTCCTCTCACCGGGATTTCTTCCCCTGATCTCCCATGTTTCCACGTTTCCGGAGACGGGGCGACGGCGCAGCGGAAAATTCTCTCTGATGCCGATATTGCAGAATTCATGACTCTCGATGATCTCCGGATGATTATTGGCGATTGTCATCGCTGCAAGCTGGGAGAGACCAGGAAAAATCTTGTTTTCGGAGAGGGGAATCCTGATTCCCGCCTGCTCTTCGTCGGAGAGGGTCCAGGAGCGGAGGAGGACAGGAAAGGGGTCCCGTTCGCAGGCGAGGCGGGGAGGCTTCTTGACCGGATAATAGGCGCAATGGGGTTGCAGCGTAAGGATGTATACATATGCAATGTGGTCAAGTGCCGTCCACCGGGCAACCGGAATCCGGAACATGACGAAATTTCCGCCTGTCTGCCGTTTCTGGAAAAGCAGATAGAGAGCATAAAGCCGGAAGCCATAATAGCGCTTGGCGCTGTCGCCACCCATGCCCTGCTTGGCGGCAGAAAGCCTGTCTCATCGATTAGAGGGGCGTTTCAGGACTATCGCGGGACAAGAGTCATGCCTACCTATCATCCGGCTTTTCTGAAGCGAAGGGAAGACGAGGGGGACAGGGAAGTTTTCTGGCAGGTGTGGGATGATGTCTGTCAGGTGCTTCGCTACCTTGAGCTGCCGGTGCCGGAAAGAAAGAGAAAAAAATAAAAACGAAAGAGGGTGCATGAATGAAAAAGCCTCTGCTCCTGATGATACTCGATGGCTGGGGGATAAGCCCCGACCCCCGCTTCAATGCGGTAGCAATCGCGGATACCCCGAATCTTGACCGCCTTCTGCAGGAATTCCCGCATACCGAAATTCTGACGTCAGGAATGGCCGTGGGGCTGCCGGAGGGACAGATGGGAAACTCCGAAGTCGGCCATATGAACATCGGCGCCGGGAGGGTCGTATACCAGGAGTTGACCCGCATCACCAGATCCATCTTAGATGGCGATTTTTACAACAACCCCGTTTTTCTGGAGTGTATCGCAAAGACCGTCAATTCAGGCGGGAAGCTCCATCTGGCCGGGCTCCTCTCTGACGGCGGAGTCCATTCGCACGAAACCCATCTGTATGCGCTCCTTGAGCTTGCCAGAAGGGAAGGGGTCAGGGATGTCGTCGTGCACTGCATTCTGGACGGGCGCGACACCCCTCCGCAGAGCGGGATCGACTGCATAAGACGCCTTGAATACGAAATGGAGAGGATCGGAGCCGGAAGGATCGCAACTGTGATGGGGCGTTTTTACGCGATGGACCGCGACAACAGGTGGGACAGGGTCGAGATGGCGTACAACGCGATTGTCCTGGGCGTCGGGGAGAAAAGGGAGTCCGCGGAAGAGGCCGTGATGTCGAGCTACTCAAGCGGAGTGAATGATGAATTCATAGCGCCTGCCGTTATAGCTTCAAATAGAAATACCGCCGTGGAGATGAGAGACGGAGACGGCTTCATATTTTTCAACTTCCGCTCCGACCGCGCAAGGGAGATCACCAGCGCTGTCGGGATGGAGAATTTCGATCATTTTGAACGGAAACGCCACCCGAAGCTCTCCTCTTACGTCTGCATGACCGAGTACGACGCCACATTCGGCCTGCCGGTCGCTTTTGCTCCTGTCCCGCTTGACAGGCTGCTTGGCGAGGTGATCTCCGAGACGGGACTCAGGCAGCTCAGGATCGCCGAGACCGAGAAGTACGCGCATGTCACCTTTTTCTTCAACGGGGGGAGCGAGACGCCGTTCGATGGCGAAGATCGCGTGTTGATACCTTCGCCGAAAGATGTGCGCACCTATGACCAGAAACCGGAGATGAGCGCATTTGCCGTCACTGACGAACTTCTCTCAAGGCTTGATCAGGATATCTACGACGTGATAATTCTGAATCTGGCGAATTGCGATATGGTAGGGCATACCGGGATACTGGAGGCGGCTGTAAAAGCGGTGGAGGCGGTTGACAGATGCGTCGGGAGAATAATGGAGAAGGTTGCGGAGATCGACGGGATCGCACTGATTACAGCAGATCACGGGAATGCCGAACAGATGGCGGATGAAAACGGGGAGCCGTTCACCTCGCATACGGTGAACCCCGTAAGATTCATCCTTGCGGACAGGAGCAGAAGGGGAGTCAGCCTGCGGAAAGGGGGGCGGCTGGCGGATATCGCCCCGACCATCCTGGAGATTCTCGGGATCGGGCAGCCGTCGGAAATGACCGGCTCTTCGCTTCTGGAACGGGCAGGAGGGGATTGAATGCAGACCAGAAGAATCACTGGAAGCGGAGATGAGTTCCGGATAGGCAAGATCGTCTGCGTCGGCAGGAATTACGCCGAGCATGCGAGGGAACTCGGGAATGAGACCCCGGCGGAACCGGTTCTATTCATGAAGCCTGCGACATCGCTGATTGAAAATGGCGGGATTGTCCGGATACCTGAATACTCTTCATGCTGTCACCATGAAATCGAGCTTGCGCTTCTGGTCGGCGAAAAAGGAAAAAACATAAGAGCCGGGGATGCGCTGCGTCACCTGGCAGGTTACGGAACGGCTATCGACATGACTCTCCGCGATATCCAGGATCGGCTCAAACTTAAAGGGTTGCCGTGGGATATAGCAAAAGGGTTCGACACGTCATGCCCCCTCTCCGATTTTATCCCGGTCGCCACTCTGGACGACCCGCAGAATCTCACGATGACCCTCTCTGTAAACGGAGTCGAAAGGCAGCGCGGCGTGACCTCTGACATGATTCACCCGGTATCCGCCCTTGTCGCGCATATTTCACGGTTTTTCACCCTCGAGCCCGGGGATGTGATACTTACCGGCACTCCGTCAGGGGTGGGTGAGGTAAAGAGTGGAGATGTCATCACCGCGGAGATATCTTCCGTGGGCCGGCTGGAGATTTCAGTAATGTAAGCTGTTCAGGGCGCATACCACGGAAGATGCAGACCATCTGATGCCGAAAACAGGAAAAAGCAGACATAAGAGGCGATTTATCCGACTCAAGCGTTTTCTGGCAAGAATCCGCCCGGCCGCCAGGCAGGTTGCGAGCGGATGCAACCGGATCGAGCTCCTCTCTGACGGGAAGCTTTTCTTCAGTTCGCTGATTGATGCGATAAAGAGAGCGCAAAAAACGGTGCTTCTCGAATACTACATGTTCAGGAACGACCGCACCGGTTCGCTTCTGGCCGGAGAGCTGACAGACGCGGCCGGAAGAGGTGTGAAAGTTTTCCTGATATACGATTACATAGGGAGCATCGACACCCCTTCGTCATTCTTCAGAAAAATGAGGCGAGTCGGAATCCGCGTCGTCCCCTTCAATGTACCGTCATTCAGGCGCGGAGTCAGATGGTTCGACAGGCGCGATCACAGGAAGATGGCGATCATCGACGGCCAGAAGGCTTTTCTTGGCGGTTTCAACATAGGGGATGAATATGCCGGCCTGATAGAGAGGCCGAACAGCTTCCGGGACGTCGGCTTCACCCTCTCCGGAACCGCTGTCGCCGAGTTGACGGCTATATTCTCGGAAACCTGGGAGATGGAGACCGGAGTTCCCCCTCTTCTGCCGGGGCAATACCCGGAATCCGCGCCTGATGGAAGAGCGGACGTAACGATAGTCAGCGGCGGCCCGCAGCAGCGCAGCTCCTATATCAGAGGGGCTTTCCGCCTGAGCATCGCATCCGCATCTGAAGAGCTGCTGATCGCCAACCCCTATTTCGTCCCTGGGCCACGGATAATACGTGCCCTTCTCCGCGCTGCATCCAGGGGGGTGCGGGTAAAGCTTCTCCTCCCTGCGAGAAGCGATGTCCGGATTGTGCAGGTGGCGGGACGGAGTTCGTATGCGACCCTCCTTTCGAAAGGGGTTGAGATATTCGAGGTTGAACAGGAGATACTGCACGCCAAGGTGATGGTCGTTGACAAAGAGCGTAGCGTCATCGGCTCCGCGAATTTGGATCAGAGGAGCTTCAACCGGAACTTTGAAATAAACTGCATAATAGATGACAGACTGTTCAGCCGTCAGATGAGGCGGGTCCTGCTTGAAGAATTCGGCAATGCGCGGCAGATAAGCCTTGAGGAGCACGAAAAACGGAGTTTTACGGTGAGATTGCTGGAGAGGATCATAAATCTTTTCAGCTGGTTTTTGTAGGAGTTGCCGTATGCTTGTTGACACACACTGCCACCTCGATCTCCCCCCTCTTTATGAAAATCTGGAAAAAATTCTTGAAGCGGCGTTTGCGGCAGGGGTCTCCCGTTTTGTGGTGCCGGGAGTACACCCTGACAACTGGGAGCGCATACTCTCCATAGCCCGCAGATATGACTCCGTATACCCTGCTTTCGGCATTCATCCCATGTATGCTGATCTGCCGGGGAATGAAATGCTGGAGAGGCTTTCCCTCTTTGCAGGGAAAGGCATTGCAATCGGAGAGACCGGTCTCGACTCTATGCTTCCGGTGCCGCTGGAGATGCAGGAACAACTGTTCCGTCACCATATACGGCTTGCGAATAAAAATGAGCTCCCTCTTCTGGTGCACTGCCGCCGGGCCTTCAATCGCACACTGCAGATATTGAGAGAGGAGAAAGCCGCAAGAGGCGGGATAATGCACGCCTTTTCCGGTTCACCGGAGATGGCGCTAATGTTCATAAAATGCGGGTTCATGATTTCGATATCCGGCACCGTGACATGGGAAAATTCCGGGCGCCCGAAGAGAGTCGCCTCAGGGATACCACTGTCAGCCCTTTTATTTGAAACAGACGCCCCTGACCTTGCCCCGGAGAAATTCAAGGGGGGGCCGAACCAGCCTGCGTTCATGACTGAAAATCTTCTTGCGGCATCCGTATTGAGAGGCGTCGCACCTGCGGAACTCGCCGCAGCTTCGTCAGAGAACAGCATCAGGATATTTGGAATGAACGGTCACTCAAAAAAAGCTCGCTAGTATCTTTTCTTTCTGATATTTATCTCCGTGTGGCAGATGCGTTTTAAATATTCCTGAAGCGATGGCGCGGAAGAGCCGAGGAGAGCCTTGATGAAGATCCTGTTTCTTGTAATTCCGCTTTTTCTTTTTGCGATGGCTGGATGCAGTATGTTCATCGCCTGGAAAAGCATCCCGCCACCGGGCGGGTGCAATCAGTGTCATTCAAAGGATATAAGCGGAGACTGGAAGGTGGCGTACCAGCCGGTGCAGATTGCCGATGAGAGAGGAAGGCAGGCTTTTCAGACCCCGGAGTACAATCTTCCCCCGCAGAAGAAACCTGGCTCGACTCTCGAGATTACAAAAGAGGAGGACATCAAATGCTTTGAATGCCATAAATCTCCGACACCGGAGCATCTGGAAAGAAAAGGGCGATATCATCATTGAGAAACGGTTTTTTTCAGCCTGAAGATATTGAAAATAAAAACTCTTGACATTCTTTTTCAAGTAGGTATATTCATAAACCGTTTTGAAAACCAGGCGCTTATGCGCTTAAATGGTAATTAACCAGAAAAAAAAGGAGAAACAAATGAAGAAACTGATTTCACTTGCCATGATTGTTGCGCTTGCCGCTGTTTTTGCCGCTGGCTGCAAGAAAAAAGAAGAAGCTCCAGCCCCGGCTCCTGCGCCGGCAGTTGAAGCACCGCAACCGGTTCAGGCTCCAATGTCTGCAACCACCGCTGCTCCTGCAGAAGCTCCCAAAAAGTAATTGCATCAACTGAAACGGAACAGAAAAAGCCTGCGAAATTCGCGGGCTTTTTCTGTTTACAGATGAGACTCTTGAAAAAGGTGTCATCCCCGAATTGATTCCATCGGGGGTCCAGTTTCTTGTCATGCCCGAGTGCCTCTATCGGGCATCCACACCACCCTCATTCTGCGCGGAGCGGAGTCCCCCTTTATGTCATTCTGCGCGAAGTGAAACGNNCCTGCGACTACGCGCAGGGTGACAGTCAAGGGCGGATATGGCTTTTTCATCGCTTCCCGATGGCTGTTTCGGGAATGACAGGCTCTGTTGAATGTACGCCACATCATACATGCCGCATCCACACCACGGTCATTCTGCGCGAAGCGAAGCGGAGTCGCAGAATCCACTTCTTATGGACCCTGCGACTACGCGCAGGGTGACGGCGGGGGTACGACCCTGCGACTTCGCGCAGGGTGACGGATGGTGGCGCAGGGTGACCGATGGGTACTATTGACACTGCGACTCAAACACGGTCATTCTGNNAGCGGAGTCGCAGAATCCACTCCCCTCATGTCATTCTGCGCGGCTCCCCGATGGAGTCACCCGGGGATGACACCCTTTTCGCAAGAGCCTGATACTGAAGCGCATATCTCTCGTAGTTGCAGGCGGACTTTTTGAGCCAGGCGATCTCGCTCTCCGTCAGGTCGCGCTTGAACCTTGCGGGTGAACCTACCCAGAGGGTATGCGGCGGAATAACTGTACCCTCGGTGACAAGCCCCCTCGCTCCCACAAGCGCCCCCTCTCCGACCACTGCCCTGTCCATCACCATCGCCTGCATCCCGATGAAACATCCGTTTTCCAGGGTGCATCCATGCAGGGTGACGCTGTGCCCGACAGTGACGCCGTCACCAATTATCAGCGGAGCGCCCGGATCCTCGGCGTTTTTCCTGTGGGTCACATGGAGCATGCTCATATCCTGGATATTCGTCCGTTCGCCGATGCGTATGAAATTCACATCCCCCCTGACTACGCAGTTGTACCAGACGCTGCTCCCGGCTCCTATCGCAACATCCCCTATTATTACCGCTGTTTCGGCAATGAAGGCAGTTCTGTCGATACGCGGCTCAATCCCGTCAAAGCTTATTATCATGAAAATCTCCCGCAAACAGTTTCCACCGGGAAGCCCCGGATGAGAAACATTCAGAATGAAAACCTGATGATTTGCAACAAAATCTTATTTTTGCTATTAGATTGAGGCTGTCGCAAAATGTGATGATGCTCTTGCAAAAAAGGTGTCATGCCCGAATTGTTCTATCGGGGGTCCACACCACGGTCATTCTGCGCGGAGCGGAGTCCCCCTTTATGTCATTCTGCGCGGAGCGAAGCGGAGNNTGCGACTTCGCGCAGGGTGACGGCTTGGTATTATGGACCCTGCGACTTCGCGCAGGGTGACGGATGGTGGCGCAGGGTGACGGATGTGTATTATGGACACTGCGGCTCAAACACGGTCATTCTGCGCGAAGCGGAGCGGAGTCGCAGAATCTACGTCTTTATGGAC
>DFZL01000056.1:0-4686 GCA_002382705.1 Geobacter sp. UBA4057 | reverse complement strand
GTGACAGATGGTGGCGCGGAGTGACGGTCTTGGGGGTACTGGGTGACCGATGGAGGTACTATTGACCCTGCGGCTCAAACACGGTCATTCTGCGCGAAGCGAAGCGGAGTCGCAGAATCCACTTCTTATGGACCCTGCGACTTCGCGCAGGGTGACGGACAAGGGCGGCTCTTTCTTATGGGGTTCCGATTACTGCCTCGGGAATGACAATACAAAAACATATGTACCTGAATGAAAAAACATATGTACCTGAACGAAAACGGGGTGGCGTGTCATGTCTGAATACTTGGAAAAAGAGGGTAGAGGGAGAGTCTCCCTCCCGGAAATATTTCTCACTTTCACAAAAATCGGGATAACCGGCTTTGGCGGCGGAATGGCGGTAGTGGCTCTTGTGGAGCGTGTCTGCGTGAAAGAAAAGAGATGGATAAGCGCGGAAGAGTTCATGCACGGGCTGGCCTTCGGGCAGTTGCTGGGCCCATTCTCCCTTAACGTCTGCACCTTCACAGGGAACTACCTGCGGGGCGTCTGGGGGGGGATAATCGCCGCCTTCGGTTTCGTATTCCCCTCATTCCTGATGGTCTCGTTCCTCTCGTGGCTCTACTTCGCCTACAACAGGCTTCCGCAGCTGCAGGCGGCGCTCAGGGGGACCAATCCGGTGATAATCGGGCTGATAGCGGTTGTCGCGATAGATATGGGGAGCAGGCAGATAAGGAGTGTCAACGCCGCGCTACTGGCTGCCGTCTCATTTTTTGCGTCGACAGTTTTAAGGTTGAACGCCGCGATTATCCTCCTGGCCGCAGTTCTCTGGGCGCTGTCTTCGGCCATCTGCAGAAGGAGGAACTGCTGATGCCGCAATTTCTGATGCTCGCGTGGCTCTATTTCAGGATAGGCCTCATGTTTGTCGGCGGGGGTTATGTGCTTATCCCGCTCCTTAACCAGATCATGGTTCAGCAGTACGGGTGGCTTACCCACAGGCAGTTTCTCGACGGCCTCGCGCTTTCCCAGCTCACTCCTGGTCCTCTCGCGATGCTCGCCACTTTCACAGGCTACCGGGCAGGAGGATTAGCCGGAGCGGCAACGGCTACAGCGTGTATATTCGCCCCCTGCACGATGCTGATGCTGGTCATAGGGAGAAACTATCACCGCCTGAAGCGGATAGATATCATAAAAGAGACGCTTGACGGCCTGCTTCCGGCGGTAGTCGGCCTGGTTGCCGCCGCCGCATGGAATCTTGGGGCGGATTCGCTTTCCGGCGCAACGGAATTTGCGATTCTGGCCGCTGGATTCGCTGTTTTCAGATGGACAAGGGTGAGTCCGATGCTCGTCATTCTCGGGGCCGGGGTTGTCGGCATGATGCTGAACTTATGAGGTTGTTTCCTGTCCGGAAAGGGCGCTTTTTCCCCCTGGCGGCGTCAATATTCGGATTTTCTTGTGCGGCGTACCTCTGTACGCCTCCGCGCAAATCCTCTGTTTCCTTGCCAGAAGAAAAAATCCCAGCTTTCCGGACAGGAAACCGGCTGTTTCTCATCCGGAGTTTCCGGATGGAAACGAGGTTGCTGCAAAAGTCATGAAGGGCGGATTGAAACGGAAGCGGGAAGAGTGATGAACAGATTTTTCACAGAAGAGGCTCTTTTGCTGATGAGGCGGGAGATATCGGCTGCATCCGGCAACGAGCTCTTTTTCATAGGAGTGTGCGCCGCGGACGGCATGATTTCGGAAGTCGAGGTCGTCGCCCGCGGAAACAGGGTGGGGGTGCCGGCGATAATGTCGCGCGCATCTGCCGGAGACATCGTGATCCACAACCACCCGTCCGGAGATCTCGCTCCCTCTGACGCTGACCTGGATGTCGCATCCATCGCCGGCAACGGGGGAAGAGGCTTTTACATAACGAACAACGACTGCACCCGCTGCTACGTCGTTGTCACCCCTTACAGCGAGCGGAAGGGGGAATTTATCCCCCCCGAAGAGATCGGCTCGATTTTCGGAGCGGAGGGTCTGCTTGCCCGGAAGTTGAAAGGCTTCGAAAAGAGGGATGAGCAGATGAAGATGTCGCTCGCCGTATCGGAAGCCTTCAACAATGACAGAGTGCTTCTCGTCGAAGCCGGGACAGGGACAGGGAAATCGCTCGCCTACCTCGTCCCGGCCATTATCTGGGCGTTGAGGAACAACGAGCGCGTCATGATTTCGACAAACACGATAAATCTTCAGGAGCAGCTGATAAAAAAAGAGCTCCCTTTTCTCGCGCGGCATTATGACTCCGGATTAAAGGCTGTGCTTGTCAAGGGGAGAAAGAACTATGCCTGTCTCCGGAAGCTTGAAATGGCCGAAACCGAGCCATCCCTCTTCCCTGACGACTCTTCTGCCGGGATCGCCGACCTGATCGAATGGAGCAGAAACTCCTGCGACGGCTCCCTGAGCGACCTCCCCTTTCACCCGAAGCATGGCGCATGGGACGACATCTGCTGCGAAGCCGATCAGTGCGGCCGCTCGAGATGCAGGCATTTCAACTTCTGCTTCCTTTACCGGGCGAGACGGGAGGCGGCGGCGGCCAGAATAGTGGTGGCCAACCACTCTATCCTTCTGTCGGATATCGTCCTCAGAAAGGAGAGCGGCTACGAGGCGGCAGCGATCCTCCCCCCGTTTTCCCGGCTTCTCCTGGACGAAGCGCACCACCTTGAAGACGCGGCGACAACCCACTTCTCGATAACCGTCTCGCGCGGCATCATACTGAAGCAGCTTGGCCGCCTCGTCCCCCCCAGAGGTTCTCGCGCAGCGCTTTTCGGCATACTCTCCGACCGGCTTGCGCGCTACCTCGGCGATTCGGATGAAGCGATCTACATGGAGCTGTCGGGGATGATCGAGACCCTTCTGATGCCGAAATGCGGCGACATCGCACACCTTGCGGAAACTGTATTCGACGGCATGGGAATTGACCTGGCGCCGCTTTTGAACGGCTTTGCCGGAAACGAGCGGAAGCTCAGGATAACGCCTGAAATCGAGCAGGGGGAGTTCTGGCGGGGTTCGCTCTGCAGGCTGAAAAAACTTTCGGACGACATCGGCGATTTTGCATCCGCCATAAGAGCTCTCGTATCCCGTTGCCGGGATATGCCGGAAAAAACTTTCGAGAAAATATCTGACCAGCTGATTGACATTCAGGGGATAGAGAAGCGTCTCCAGAAGATTGCGGCCGATATCCTGTTCTGCTTCTCGGAAGCTGATGGCTTCTGCCGGTGGATCGAGGCGAAAAGGGAGCGGAGCTCCACCCAGGTCATGATTCACGCCGCCCCGTTCGATGTCTCGCGGGAGATAAGGGAAAATATCCTCGACAGGCTGAAAACGGTTGTTCTGACCTCGGCCACTCTCGCGGTCGGAGGGAGCTTCGGTTACTTCAAAAAGCGCGCCGGCCTCGATCTTCTCGAAAAAAGCCGCCTCGCCGAACTCAGGCTCCCCTCTCCCTTCGACTACGCCTCACAGGTTTTCGCAGCATCTCCGGACGACATGCCGGAGCCGTCGGAAACCGGCTTCATCCCGGCGCTTCAGGAGGCGATCATCAGGAGTGTCGCAATCACCGGGGGGGGAGCTTTCATCCTCTTCACCTCCTACGACCTGCTGAACAAGGTTTATTCCGGACTCTCCCCGGAGATGGAGAAGATGGGGCTGCAGACGCTGAAACAGGGGGAGGGGAACCGTCACGCGCTCCTTGCGCGCTTCAGGAAAAGCGGTAATTCAGTCCTCTTCGGAGTCGATTCATTCTGGGAAGGGGTCGATGTCAAGGGTGATGCGCTTAGACTGGTGATCATCACGAGGCTGCCGTTCCATGTGCCGACAGAACCGGTGCAGCAGGCGCGCGCAGAGCGGATAAAGGCGGATGGAGGCGACCCTTTCCGGGAGTTCTCGATTCCTCAGGCTGTCATAAAATTCCGGCAGGGTTTCGGCCGTCTGGTCAGAAGCCGCAATGACAGAGGAGGGGCGCTGATACTCGACAGGAGGATATCCACCAGATGGTACGGCAGGATATTCATCCGCTCACTCCCGGAGACAGAGTTTTTAACCGGCGGCTCCGGAGAGATATTCAGCAGGATGGAGAGCTTCTTCACCCCCCGCTGATCCTCTTTCTCATGCTGTGATTGAAGCACTGGAAATAAGAGAGACATGCGAGGAGGAAGGAGAATACGGTCGCGGCCAGCACCGGTTGCGCTCCCACGGATTTTTTGACGTCCGGCATTATCGCCACGAAAGTCATGTAGAATGCGATTCCGGCGATTTTGTACATATCTCCCAGCAGCCGTTTTTTCCTGAGCTCGGCATGTTTTCCCGGTGAAAGGCCTGTTGTCGCCCCTTCGGATTCGATTCCGACATCGCGCAGCGCAAGCCGGTAAATCGGGTAGAAGAGGAGAATCTGCGACGCGATCCCCGCGACTATCGCGGGGAGAAGCTGCCCGGGCTTGCCGCGGGCGCTGAACATCTGCTGGAAATTAAAAGTCATGTACATGAGAAGGATAAGTAGTAGAATCTGCACCACACGGTATATCGTCATGGTGCGCCTGAGCCGCTTGATATCAAAATCCGGCACGATTTTCTCCTGTCTTCGCGAAGTTCGCTCTTTATACCAGATCAACGAGCCATACCGCAAGTCTGCTGAAAAAAAGAGAGTTCCATCCCGAGGCTCTTGCAAAAAGGGTGTCA
>DFZL01000021.1:81235-83271 GCA_002382705.1 Geobacter sp. UBA4057 | reverse complement strand
TCCTACCACTCTATTAAAAATAGAATCTCCAGCTTCGGTGGATAACTTTAGCCCCGTTATATTTTCCGCGCAGAATCGCTAGACCAGTGAGCTGTTACGCTTTCTTTAAACGATGGCTGCTTCTAAGCCAACCTCCTGGTTGTCTGGGCATTTCCACATCGTTTTCCACTTAGCGTAGATTTGGGGACCTTAGCTGACGGTCTGGGCTCTTTCCCTTTTGACGACGGATCTTATCACCCGCCGTCTGACTCCCGAGCTCTTCGTTGACGGTATTCGGAGTTTGATTGGGTTTGGTAATCTGGTGAGACCCCTAGCCCATCCAGTGCTCTACCCCCGTCACGCATACTCGAGGCTATACCTAAATATATTTCGAGGAAAACCAGCTATCTCCGAGTTTGATTAGCCTTTCACTCCTATCCACACCTCATCCCCTGGCTTTTCAACGCCAGTGGGTTCGGGCCTCCACGAAGTGTTACCTTCCTTTCACCCTGGACATGGATAGATCACCCGGTTTCGGGTCTACTCCTGCTAACTGATACGCCCAGTTAAGACTCGCTTTCGCTTCGGCTCCGTTCTATGAACTTAACCTCGCTAGCAAGAGTAACTCGCTGACTCATTATGCAAAAGGCACGCCGTCACACCTGATATACATGGTGCTCCGACTGCTTGTAGGCATACGGTTTCAGGTTCTATTTCACCCTCCTCATTGGAGTACTTTTCACCTTTCCCTCACGGTACTGGTTCACTATCGGTCAGAGAGGAGTATTTAGCCTTGGGGGATGGTCCCCCCGGATTCCCACGGGATTTCACGTGTCCCGCGGTACTCGGGATACCTCTAGCGTGAATCAGAGTTTCGCTTACGGGGCTATCACCCTCTATGGCCGGACTTTCCAGACCGCTCAGCTACCCTTCATCAATCACATGTCGAGGTCCCACAACCCCGATGCCACCTAAGTAACACCGGTTTGGGCTAATCCGCGTTCGCTCGCCACTACTTACGGAATCACTTTTGTTTTCTTCTCCTTGGGGTACTTAGATGTTTCAGTTCCCCCAGTTCGCTCTATGTGGCTATGTATTCACCACACAGTGACAAGGCATTACCCCTGCCGGGTTTCCCCATTCGGACACCCCCGGATCAAAGCCTGTTTAACGGCTCCCCGAGGCTTTTCGCAGTTTACCGCGTCCTTCATCGCCTCTCTCTGCCTAGGCATCCACCGTACGCCCTTAGTAGCTTGACCATAAAAAATTAAAATCAATCTACAAAACAACATACAATCACGCACTCTCGTGCGCTCTACCTAAACTTGATTATCCACATATGCAATTGTCAAAGAACTGGTAAAAAACAATTTTGAATGTTGAATTCTAAATGTTGAATTTAAAGACTTTAATTCAATATCCAAAATTTATAATTCAAAATTGAATCTTTTGGTGGAGGTGAACGGGTTCGAACCGATGACCCCCTGCGTGCAAGGCAGGTGCTCTCCCAGCTGAGCTACACCCCCAGAATCGCGCAGGTCTGATGGTGGGCCTGGCTGGACTCGAACCAGCGACCTCACGATTATCAGTCGTGTGCTCTAGCCAGCTGAGCTACAAGCCCATTCCCTCGTTCCGCCTGCCGTCGCCTGGCTGCGTTGCCTTCGTCGCAGATTCCTCGACGTACATGAGTACGCCTCCGTCATCCGCTCCTCGGCGCCTTGCCATGCTCGACATCAGAAACGAGTGTCACCGCTAACCACGCTTCCATAAATGTAAAGAGCAAAAAAACCAGGAAAGACCTGGTCTCTCAAAACCGAATAGCAGTTGTATCGTAATTGCTTATGACCTAGGTAATGGTGGCAGTTGTCAGGCAACAAGATGTTGCCACTGCATTCATTCCTTAGAAAGGAGGTGATCCAGCCGCAGGTTCCCCTACGGCTACCTTGTTACGACTTCACCCCAGTCACCGACCATTCCTTAGGACGCTGCCTCCCAAAAGGGTTAGCTCACGCACTTCGGGACCAATCGACTCCCGTGGTGTGACGGGCGGTGTGTAC
>DFZL01000021.1:0-80000 GCA_002382705.1 Geobacter sp. UBA4057 | reverse complement strand
CCCTTTCGAAATGTTATTCCGGATCATCAGGCAGATTATCTACGCGTTACTCACCCGTGCGCCACTAGATTAAGGAGCAAGCCCCTCAATCCCGTTCGACTTGCATGTGTTAGGCACGCCGCCAGCGTTCGTTCTGAGCCAGGATCAAACTCTCCAGTTTGATTTAATATCAAAAGAGCTTGATTACTCAAATCTATACTGACAAAAAAACCCGCAATTACTTCTAAAACTGCTATTCGGTTTTCAAAGACCAGACAAAAAAGGAAACGATTAAGTAACAAAATAAATAAAAACTGTCAATAACTTTTTTTCTTAAAACAAAACAAAACAAAACAAAAAAAACACAATCACAAAAGGGACTCGTCTTCTAACATAAACAAAAATAAACTGTCAAAAGAAAAATGACGAAAAAGAGAAAAGAAAACATAATATCCAGATTTTAAAAGTAAAAAAAAATCAATCCTCGTAAACCTCATAATAGTTTTGCGCACCAAGCATGTGCACTTTCATAAGGTCTGTCGTTCCGCGGGTTTCGAGTATTCCCATCGTGATGACAATAACATCCCCGACCGAAAAACCTGCGGAGAGGAGTTTTTTTTCAACTTCGTAAATCTGCTGCCCTGTATGCTCCATCACACCTACCTCAGCGCACCGCACCCCCCAGAAAATGGTCAATCTCCTCCTGATTTCAGGAGCTGCGGTAAATGCAATCACAGGTGTTTTTGGCCTGAAGGCCGCCATAAGGGCTGCGGTGCTCCCGGATCGTGTAAAAACCACAATGGCCTTGGCATTGAGCTTCGCAGCGGTTCTGGATGACGACTCGGCCACAGCCTGCGCCACTGCCGTAAGCGGGGCAGATGTTATCTCCCTCTTCGTTGAAAAATCATTATGCTCTACATTGAGAGCTATCCGGACAACCGTTTCTACCGCCTCTACCGGGTACTCTCCCGCAGCTGTTTCACCTGAAAGCATTATGGCATCGGTGCCGTCGATAATCGCGTTTGCGACATCGGATGTCTCCGCCCTCGTCGGACGGGGGTTCCGTATCATAGAATCAAGCATCTGCGTAGCCGTTATCACCGGTTTGCCAGCCATGTTGCATGCCTGTATTATCTTTTTCTGGTGTATCGGCACCTTTTCCGCATCTATTTCAACGCCGAGGTCCCCGCGTGCAACCATTATTATATCCGCCGCATCGAGTATATTTTCAAAGTTGAGCAGCGCCTCTGGCTTTTCTATCTTTGCGACAACCAAAGTCTCCTTTTTCCTCATTGCAATGGCTCTTTTAAGCTCGTGAATATCTTCGGCGCTCCGCACAAAAGAGAGCGCGATGAAATCGACTCCGGCATCAAGCGCAAAATCCAGATCAACGCGATCTTTTTCGGTCATAGACGGAGCCGAAACCTGAACGCCGGGGAGGTTTATCCCTTTGTTGCTCTTCAGAATCCCGCCAGTGACAACCCGGCACTCTACATTGCCGGCGCATATGTCGGTTGCAGCAAGCTCAATCAGGCCATCGTCGAGCAGAATCCTGCTCCCAGGCACCACATCACCTGGAAGTTCCTTATATATCGTCGGTATGATCCCATCTTTTCCAACAATGTCATCAGTAGTGATTGTGACGGAATCCCCTTTTACAAGAAGCATCCCCTCACCCGCCATGATCCCGGTACGTATCTTCGGCCCCTGAAGGTCGGCGAGAATACCTGCTTCAGCACCGAGTTGCCCGGATATTTGACGAATGGAATCAATAAGTATCTTTTTTTCCCGGTTCGTCCCGTGTGAAAAGTTGAGCCGGAAAACATCGGCGCCGGACTGCATGAGGCGAGTGATCATCTCAGGAGACGACGTAGCCGGGCCAAGTGTTGCAACTATTTTTGTTTTGCGTGCAAGTTCCATACTTAAAGCTCCCCGTGGTTTTTTACAAAGTTGAGTGTCCCCCCTGCAAGAATATCTTCCCTCTCTCTTTGCGACAGCTCAAGGCGAAGAATAACCTTCGCTCCGTTTACCGATACCGGAAATTCTTCTCCACCACTCTCAAGCAGATGCCGCATTCCTGAAAAGAAAATCGTATCTCCAGCGGCGAGAAGCTCGTAATCTGAAGGATTGGTAAAAACAAGCGGGAGTATTCCGAAATTGACAAGATTCGCCTTATGGATTCTGGCAAAGCTTTTGGCTATTTTCGCTCTTATGCCTAGGTAGCGCGGCGCTATCGCAGCATGTTCACGGGACGACCCCTGACCGTAATTTTCACCGGCAACTATCACGCCGTTAGTCAATGATTTTGCTCTTGCCGGAAAAGCAGGGTCTACCTGCTCAAAAACGAACTCCGATATCGCCGGTATGTTGCTTCTGAGCGGCAGAATCTTGTTACCAGCCGGCATGATATGATCAGTGGTTATATTGTCTCCGACCTTGAGCGCAACGGCAGCCTCCATCTCGTCCGGAAGCGGTGCAAATTCCGGGAATGGCGCTATATTTGGCCCGGTGATTATTTCGACTGCGGATGTGTCACCCAGAGGCGCTATTATGCTCGAATCATCCACCAGATATACAGCCGGGTTACGGACAGAGGGATACGGCTTTCTTTCGCCGAGTTTTCTAGGATCTGTAATTACGCCGTAAATTCCGGCTGCCGCGGCTGTTTCGGGAGAGCAGAGATAGACTTTGTCGTTTTTAGTCCCGCTTCTCCCGGGAAAATTGCGGGGGAAAGTCCGGAGAGAGACCTGGCCGGTACCTGGCGCCTGCCCCATCCCGATGCACCCTAGACACCCTGACTGATGAATATTGGCGCCAGCCATCAGAAGAGTGACGATCCCCCCCTGAGCAGCCACATTCTCGAGCACCTGACGGCTTCCGGGGTTAACATGGAAAGAGAGATGCTCTGCGATCCTCTCCCCCTCAAGTATCCTGCATACGGTCATAAGGTCACGGAACGAAGAGTTGACAGAGCTTCCGACAAGCACCTGATCAACCCTTGTCCCGGCCACATCCCTCACCGGGACCACATTGTCCGGAGAAGAGGGGCATGCAATTAGCGGCTCAAGAGTTGAAAGATTTATCTCATCATACTCGTCATAAGTCGCCCCCTCATCAGCCGCCAGTGGACGCCAGCACTCTCCCCTCCCCTGTGAGACCAGAAATTCCCTCGTCCTTTCATCCGACGGGAAGAGTGAAGAGGTTGCACCGAGCTCCGCCCCCATGTTTCCGACGGTAGCCCGGTCGGTTGCCGAAAGGGCATCAACCCCTGGGCCGTAATATTCGATGATCTTCCCTACCCCCCCCTTTACCGTATGCCGGCGGAGCATCTCGAGAATAAGATCTTTTCCGGACACCCACTCCGGAAGCTTTCCGACAAGCCTGACCCCCAAGATTTTAGGACATTGTAGATAAAACGGGCGCCCGGCCATCGCCAGGGCAACATCAAGCCCACCCGCCCCTATCGAGAGCATGGAGAGCCCTGCCGCCGTAGGGGT
This sequence comes from Geobacter sp. UBA4057, assembly GCA_002382705.1. Taxonomy (GTDB): domain Bacteria; phylum Desulfobacterota; class Desulfuromonadia; order Geobacterales; family Pseudopelobacteraceae; genus UBA4057. The sequence goes on along the minus strand of DFZL01000021.1, from coordinate 76,524 downwards.
GTGTGAATCTGCGCCAAGCAGGGTAAGACCTGGAGCGCCGAAGCGTTCCAGATGAACCTGATGCGAGACTCCGTTGCCAGGTTTCGAGAGATAAATTCCGAATTTTTTTGCCGCACTGCTCAGGAAGGCATGATCATCGGCATTCCTGAAATCGGTCTGCAAAAGATTGTGATCGATATACTGCGCCGCAAGCCCGACCTTTACCCTTGGAAGCCCCATCGCGATAAATTCGAGCATAGCCATTGTCCCGGTCGCATCCTGCAGAAGAGTCTGATCAATGCTTATTGCGATCTCGTTCCCAGGTGACAGCGTCCCGTTCAGAAGATGCGATTCCATTATTTTCGTTGCAAGATTGGCAGGCATTTCACTCCTCCTCTTCTCTATTCGAAATCATTTCGGCTCTGATATCTTCAGGCGCCTCAAGGGTTATCCTCCCCAGTTTCCCCGACCTGAGCTCACGCAGGAAAGCTTCCGCCGATCTGTAGAGATCAACCTCCCCTCCGCCGGAGATGCATCCAAGCCTCTTCCCAACAGCCAGAAGAAAGCCGGCAGGAGTTGTTGAGAGAGGATCGGAAGCATAGCGCGCCTCGAGGAGATGAGGATAACGTTTTACAAGATATTCCAGCGCAAAGAGGGCTACAGTCGCGGAATCGAAGGCGCCAGCTGCTATTGCGCCGCTTGCGGCAAGGCGGTACGCGGCTTCCTGATCGCACATTTCGGGGAGGAGGAGGCCGGGAGTATCTGTAATTACAATTCCGTTTTTGAGGTCGATCCTCTGCTGAGAAGTCGTTATTGCAGGCTTGTCTGCGACTTTTGCGAGGCTTCTTCCTGAGAGGGTGTTTATCAGCGTCGATTTTCCGCAGTTAGGCACACCTGCAACAGTAATCCTTATCGGATAACCGGGCTTCCCGCGATTCGGGACAAGGGCACGGCAGAGTCTGAGAAGCTGTTTTGCGTCGGAATGAAGTCTGGCTGAGAGAGGTATTGCGCGAATGTTCGGCTCTCTCTCAAAAAAACGTACCCATGCTTTTGTTGCCATCGGATCGGCGAGATCCTTCTTGTTCAGAATCTTTATGCAGCGCCTGTTGCGCAGTATCATTTCAAAGCGTTGATTAGAGCTTGAGCAGGGGAGCCTTGCGTCGAGAACTTCCAGCACCAGATCGGCTTTCCTGACGAGCTCATCAAGCTCCTCATATCCTTTCGCCATATGTCCGGGATACCATCTGATATCCATAAAAACCCGCTTTCTTCAGAATACGGAAGTTTGGCGACGCCTTGTCAAAACCTCGCATAGCCAGAATGATTCATGCAGGATGGTGTTTACCCGCTTGCAAGCCTTATGACAAAAAAGCCGCTTCCTGCATAGAAAACGGCTTTTTTAAAAATTTAATAAACAATACAGAGGAACTGTACCGCTCTCACTCACGGACGAAAGTGTCCATGTCCTCTTCGTTCACCATCCCCATGAGCCTTGCATATTCGGCCTCTATCATAAGGTAATGGTTATGCGTCTCCTTTGCGTTCAGTTCAAAAACAGCTCTCGCTCCGGGGTCGTCGATCTTCGAGGCGTTCTCAAGCAGTGCCTCCTCGAGATTCTTCTCTTTCTCCATTGCGAGCTCAAGCGCCTTTTTCTCGGTGAAATCGTCCGAAATCGCCTGCCTTATCGAGGATATCCAGAGAGAGGAGTTATCAGGCGGCTCATTCAGAAAATCATCCAGCGAAGGGATGTCGCTGCCGGTATAAATTGCGTAAAACTGGGCGGCATGTTCCCTCTCCTCCCGCGCAAGCAGCTGAAACACCTTGACGGCGTCGTGACTCTTCATCTCACCGGCAGCTATCTGATAGAAATTCATCGCATTCTTTTCGGTCATTATGGAGCATCTGACAGCCTCCTCAAGATTGATCACCATATCCCGCTCCTTTTGCATCCTTGATTTAAAAATCACCATCTGTTTTGAAAACAATACTTTTCTGGCGATTTTTGTCAAGGTTATTGAGAGGGTGGACCCGGTTTTCATACAGAGCTTTTACAGTTCGGGAAAGCGGTTGACATTGCGACGCTTCAGAATGTAGCTTGTCTCAACCCGGATATCTCGATTGGCTCAACGGAAATATTTCCGATCCGGTAAATTCATTGCGCGTCATGAACAGCTTTGCACAGAAACCGGCTTTTTTGCGGTTGCACAAAGAAAAAGGGGGAGAAAGTGGCTACAGAACCGAACAAAATAATCTATTCAATGATGAGAGTGAGCAAATTTCATGACAAAAAACCGGTCATAAAAGATATATCCCTCTCCTATTTCTACGGGGCGAAAATCGGCGTGCTCGGACTGAACGGCTCCGGGAAATCGACACTCCTCAAGATAATGGCAGGTGTTGACAGGGATTACAACGGCCAGGCCGTTCTCTCTCAAGGGTACACGGTAGGCTATCTCGAACAGGAGCCGAAGCTCGACGAGGCCGCTACCGTAAGAGATGTCGTTGAGGAGGGGGTTCAGGAGACGGTTGACCTTCTGACCGAATTCAACGCCATTACTGACAGATTTTCGGAGCCTGACGCAGACTTCGAAAAGCTCTGTGAGCGTCAGGCGGAACTTCAGGAAAAGCTTGACCATTTAGACGCATGGAACATCGACAGCCGACTCGAGATGGCTATGGACGCTCTCCGCTGTCCCCCAGGGGAGACCCCGGTCAAAATCCTTTCCGGGGGGGAAAGGCGGCGGGTCGCGCTCTGCCGTCTTTTGTTGAAAAAACCGGACATACTCCTGCTTGACGAGCCTACCAACCACCTGGATGCGGAGACAGTCGCATGGCTGGAGCATCACCTTCAGAATTACCAGGGGACAGTCATCGCCGTCACGCACGACCGCTACTTCCTGGACAACGTAGCCGGCTGGATACTGGAGCTTGACCGGGGGGAAGGGATACCATGGAAGGGGAACTACTCCTCATGGCTTGAGCAGAAGGAGCAGAGGCTGGCGATTGAGGAGAAAACGGCGAGCGAGCGGAGAAAAACGCTCCAGAGAGAGCTTGAGTGGATAAAAATGACCCCGAAGGGGAGACACGCAAAGGGGAAAGCGAGGATAAGCTCTTACGAGCAGATGCTTAACCAGGAGAGCGAAAAGCAGGCGAGGGAGCTGGAGATATACATCCCGTCAGGCCCACGTCTGGGGGGGATAGTCATTGAATTCAAAGATGTGGCAAAAGGTTACGATGAGCGCCTCCTTTATGAGCATCTGAACTTCACGCTTCCGCCCGGAGGAATAGTGGGTGTGATCGGTCCCAACGGAGCCGGGAAGACGACTCTCTTCAGACTCATCACGGGGCAGGAGAAGTGCGACAGAGGTTCGATAAGGATCGGCGAGACTGTGAAGCTCGGCTACATGGATCAGAGCCGCGACGGCCTGAAGGATGATCATACCGCATGGGAAGCGATATCAGACGGGAAGGAGAATATCGAGCTCGGGAAGATAACGGTGAACTCACGCGCATATGTCTCGCGCTTCAATTTCTCCGGACAGGATCAGCAGAAAAAGGTCGGCATGCTTTCCGGCGGGGAGCGGAACCGTGTTCACCTGGCAAGGATGCTCAAGGAAGGAGCAAATGTTCTGCTTCTTGACGAGCCGACCAACGATCTCGACGTAAACACCATGCGGGCGCTTGAAGAGGCTCTGGAGAATTTCGCCGGCTGCGCCGTGGTCATAAGCCACGACAGATGGTTTCTAGACCGCATCGCGACACACATACTGGCATTCGAGGGGGATTCGAGCGTGCTTTTCTTTGACGGCAACTACTCCGAATACGAAGAAGACCGGAGGAAGAGGCTCGGAGCCGCAGCCGACCAGCCGCACAGGATAAAATACCGGCAGCTGACAAGGGTCTGAAGCTGTATAACGGGAACGGAGCCGCGCCTTGCGGCTCCTCTCATTTCGCCATCCTGACCAGAAGCCGCTCCACTCTCCTTAAAAGCCAGAAAAAGAGTTCGGTTCTGGTGTTGTTTCTGAATGATATGTAAGGTCTGGAAATGTAATGCGCCCTGGCTCCTGCGCTGACCGCGGCAAGACAGCCGGTAAGCAGGCGATCGTCAACCATAAGGATTTCGGAAACTGGAGCGCCGGAAAGCTCTGCCACCTTGGAGATGCCGTCAGGAAACGGTTTTTTCCTTACGCCGGAGACAAACCGCACTCCTGGAAAATGCCCGGCAAACCAGAGCCGGCGCGAATCGGTCGGCCTGTTGGAGAGTATGAATACCCTGTTTTCTCCGAAAATGCGGACGCATTTCTCAAACCAGCCAACCACTTCCGGAAGCGGCTCGGAAGCACCGTGATGCGACAGAACCCCGTCGAAATCGAGCGCAAGCACTTCTATCCCTCTCAGTTTGACCTCCTCAGGTTCAATCCCCAGAATGCCGGCGCAATCCCGCGAAGAACGAAGCAGTTTGGCAAGCTCCCGCCTGAAACGCCACCCGAGCCTTATCCCTGCCGCAGTCTGATCGATGTTTCCTGACATCAAGTGTCATCTCCCGTATTTGTAGGCAGCCGCGCATGTCCCTTCGGACGAGACCATGCATGCGCCTACCGGCTCTTCAGGAGTACAGGATGAGCCGAAAAGGGGGCAGTCAAACGGGGAGAGCTTCCCTTTCAGAACATCCCCGCACCTGCATGCAGAATTCTCCTTCTCCACCGGAATATCCAGATCAAAAATCCGCTCCGCATCGAAACCGGAAAATCTGTTCCTGATCGAGAGCCCGCTCCCCGGAATCATCCCCACCCCGCGCCAGATCGCATCGCAAGGCTCAAACACCCGGTTCATGATCTCAAGAGCCCTGGGGTTCCCATTGGGAGAAACCCCGCGACTGTACTGAATCTCTACCCCGGCCTCCCCTTTCATGACCTGCGAGAGAAGCATCGAGACCCCTTGAAGCAGATCAGCAGGCTCAAACCCTGTCACTACGCACGGTATCCGATGTTTCCCGACAATCGGCAGATAAGCGTTCCCCCCTATGATGACGCTCACATGAGCCGGACAGATGTAACCTGAAAGAGAGAGCTCCGGATCGGAAGAAAGCAGCTCCATCGGCAGCGGCATTGTCTTGTGGGCGGCCAGCACGCAGAAATTCGGCACCCCGAGCCGCTCCCCCTCCAGTATTGCCGCAGCTACCGCCGGAGCGGTGGTTTCAAAGCCGACCCCCAGAAAAACGACTTTCTTGTCCCGGTTTCTCTTCGCAATTTCGAGTGCGTCAAGCGGGGAGTATACGATCCTCACATCCCCCCCCTCGCCTCTTGCCTCCATCAGCGACGAGGCGCTTCCCGGCACTCTCATCATGTCTCCGAAGGTGGCCACTATGTTCCCTCTGATCCTGGCGCACGCCAGAGCCTTGTCAACGTAACTTGCAGGCGTGACGCAGACAGGGCATCCGGGTCCCGAGACGAGGCGGACATTATCCGGGAGAAGCGAGCGCAACCCGTACCGGTATATCGACATCGTATGCGTCCCGCAGACCTCCATGAAGCTGACCGGATCGGAGAGTTTCTCCGCCATTTTCCGCAGATTCATGGCCATTGCAGAGATCAGCCTGGGATTGCGGTATTCATCCTGGTGTTTCACTGCATATCCTCCGGAGAGAAGACCTCACGCATCAACCGGAGAGTCTCCTCCGCATACCCCTCGTCCACCTTCGATATGGCGAACCCTGCATGAACTATGATGTAATCGCCTGGAAAAACCTCATCCGCCAGAAGCATGAGGCTGGCCTCCCTGCTTACGCCGTCGATTTCAGCCATCGCCATGTCGCCATCGCGGCTGACAATTTTCATCGGGACTCCCAGACACATGAAAAGCTCCTTCCTATTATTGCTCCGGCCGCCGGAGAGCGGCAACCATCGCCTGCCCCACGGAGAGCCCGCCGTCATTAGACGGAAGCAGGCGGTGGGTGTAAACTTCAAGCCCGGCTTTTGCAAGTGAACTGCATAACATCTCCGTCAACAGCCGGTTCTGGAATACCCCTCCGGAAAGCGCCACCCGCCTGAGGCCGCTCTCTTTTGCCAGTTCGACTGTGCAGCGAAACGCCGCATCTACGAGGGTTGAGTGAAAGCGCCTTGCAATCAGCGGGGTCGATATGCCAGCTTTGATCTCGCTCAATATTTCAAGGAAAAGATGAGAAAAATCGATCTGAAGCGGATATCCGGCGCGTCTTTCAAAATTCAGCGGATATACCACGTCCACGCCACATGAGACGCTCTCGGCAAGCGCTTCAAGCTCTATGGCCGCCTGACCGTCATATGATATTCTGTTTCTTATCCCGAGAAGCGATGCCACCGCGTCAAACAGCCTGCCGCAGCTCGATGTGAGGGGGGAGTTTATACCACGCTCGAGCATGGCGCAAAAAATATTTTTTTCGTCCGCGGAAAGAGCGTTAACAGCCGGATGATCCAGCTCGAAAACTTCATCCCCGACAGCCTGATAGAGAAAGGAGATCGCCATCCTCCACGGTTCCAGGACGGCGGCGTCTCCACCCGGAAGCGGCAGCGGCCTGAAATGCGCCCCGCGTCTGAACCCGGCATACCCTCCGACAAGAAACTCCCCCCCCCATATCGACCCGTCCTCTCCGTATCCGGCGCCGTCAAAAACAACCCCGATCAGATCGCCGTCAAGCATGTTTTCTGCCATGCATGAAGCCATATGCGCGTGGTGATGCTGCACACGGACAATCGGAAGCCCGGCGTCTGCCGCATATATGGAGGAGTGATAATCCGGGTGCATGTCGCAGGCGACAAGGGAAGGGGTTATCCTGAGTAGAGAGGAGAGATGCGAAATCCCTTCAACGAACGCATCGTAAGTGGCGCTGTTCTTAAGATCGCCGATATGCTCCCCCGGGAAAGCCCTCTCCCCTTTAGCGAGACAGACAGCAGACTTGAGCTCTCCTCCAACGGCAAGAACAGGCGGCAGAGAAAACGGGAGCTGAAGCGAACGCGGAACGTACCCCCTTGACCTTCGGTAAAATATCGGATTCCCCTGAAAGACACGGATAACGGAGTCATCCGATCTCACATGGACAGGGCGGTTGTGAAGCAGGAAATAATCTGCTATCCCGCCGAGCCTCTTCAAAGCGTCGTCATCTTTGTACGCAACCGGCTCATCCGAAACATTGCCGCTTGTCATCACAAGCGCCTTGAACGAGCCATCCAGGAAGAGAAGATGGTGAACAGGCGCATACGGCAGCATGATTCCCAGCCAGCCATTGCCGGGAGCAACTATTGATGAGACCGGAGAGTCAGGGGATCGCCTGACTATTACGACCGGTGCCTCCGGCGACGTGAGAAGCCTCTCCTCCAGAGCGTCAGGCATGGATATCCGCCGAACAGAGGCGATATCGCCTACCATCAGGGCGAACGGCTTCATATCACGGCGCTTTCGTTCGCGGAGCCTTCCTACAGCATAATCGCTGCAAGCGTCGACTGCGAGATGATATCCGCCGATCCCCTTGATCGCAAGAATATGTCCGGAGTGAAGCAGTTCGACCGCTCGCTGCACTGCGCTATCGCGCTCAGCCAGGAGCGCCCCGGTTGCGTCCAGGAGTCGCATCTGCGGCCCGCATGCGGGGCAGGCTATCGGCTGGGCATGAAAACGCCTGTCATCAGGGTCATGATATTCGCCAAGGCAGTCGGAGCAGAGGGGGAAGCCGGACATAGTGGTGAGGGGACGGTCGTACGGAGCCGCTTTGATTATGCTGTATCTGGGGCCGCAGTTTGTGCATGTGATGAAAGGGTAACGATAGCGCCTGTCATCTGGATCGAGAAGCTCGCGCAGGCAGTCGGCGCAGACGGCTATATCAGGCGGTATGCGTATATCCGTCCCCCCTTCGACGCTTGCGAGTATGCTGAAACCTTTCTCATCGTCGATGACGGGGATTTTATCTGCGGAGAATGAAGTGACAACAGCGAGCGGAGGCGCTTCCCCCTTCAGAAGGGTCTCGAACGAGGCGACAGAGAGGGGAGCTCCCTGTGCTTCTAGCTCAACGCCTGCCGAAGTGTTGCGAACCCATCCGGAGAGAGCCAGGAGAGATGCCTGCCGATAGACGAAGGGACGAAAACCGACCCCCTGGACAATGCCGCCTATCAGTATCCGCCTCCGTTCAATCAATTTTTTTTCAGAGCCGGAGGTCATCGATGCGCCCCTCTGCCGCAGAGTACAACTTCATCATGGCTGACGGCGGAACCCTTCATGACAGACGAAATTGCAGGAGAGCTGGCTTGCGACCCGGAGGGAAGCGGAGTCTCATCGCGCTCTTCTGTTCGAGTCAAGCCATTGGTACCACTCCTCCATCCCCTCCCCTGTCCGCGCGGAAAGTTCGAAAATGGTTATTCCTCGGCTGACCCGCTCGGCATACTCACGGCATTTTTCAACATCGAAATCGAGATGCGGCAGAAGGTCGATCTTGTTCAGAATCATAACTGTAGAATTGCGGAACATATGCGGATATTTGAGAGGCTTGTCCTCCCCCTCCGTGACAGAGAGGAGCGCTACCTTGTGATCTTCCCCCAGGTCAAAAGAAGCGGGGCAGACTAGATTCCCGACGTTCTCTATCATAAGGATATCAAGATTGTCGAGATCGAACCCTTCGGTGCCGTGCATGATCATATGAGCATCGAGATGGCACCCTGCGCCGGTGTTGATCTGCCTTGCCGGAACTCCTGTAGCGGCGATCCTTCTCGCATCGTTGTCGGTCTGTTGATCCCCCTCTATCACGGCAAACCTGAAGCGCTCTTTCAGGTCGTTGAGAGTCCTCTCCAGGAGGGTAGTCTTGCCCGATCCTGGAGAGCTTACGAGATTGAGCGTGAAAATTCCCTTTTCCCTGAACAGGGCGCGGTTGAAAGAGGCCAGACGGTTGTTTTTCGCCAGGATATCCTCTTCGATCCGGATCAGGGAGCGTTTCATCTCCCTTTTTTCCTGGCTGTCATGATCTTTCGGATGATCGTGGCGGTCCCCGTTATGGTGGTCATGGCCGTGATGATGATCATGCTTGTGATGGTGATGGTGGCCATTCCCGTAACTGTGGCTCCCCATGCCATTCCCCTCATGATTATCTCTGTCCGATGTTCCTCCGGAACAGCCGCAGGTGGTGCACATATTCGGATTTCTCCTTCTTCATGAATTGCATAAACCTTGTCTGGTCCGGAAACGACTCCGGTTGAAATATCGATATCTCCGGTCAGTTATCCTGAAATGCCATATTTTTCCAGAAGCGTCAAGATTTACCGGCCCATCTGTCTATACAGGCGAAGAGAAGCGATTATGGATGCAGTTTCAAGGTCAACAATCGACATTAAGGAAGAGAGGGAAATGGAGATAGTTGCCCGCGAGACCGGCGGTTGTGAAGATGAGAAAAAGGAGAGCCGGATACCTGACAATGCCGGCGACTCTGCCGGATGCAAGGATCGTCATGTTAAGGTTCCGGGAAAGGATTCTTTTAAAAATTCTTCAGGAATATGAACCTTGCCTCATTTTTTTTGCAACAATTAAACTCAACTCATGTCAATCGGGTCGATATCGATGAACCTCCGGATGGAGCGTGGAGTCTCGAAAGCGTCAGACCACGCCACGAGAAGCCGGCGAAGATCGTTACGCAGAGGGGATTTGAGAAGAATCCTTCGCCTGAAACGGCTTCGGATACGATAAAGAGGGGCAATAGAAGGGCCCAGCAACTCGACCCTGGCCGAGAGCTTGCGCTTAAGTTCATGCAGGACACCTCCTCCTCTGGCGGCGCACTCTTCAACAGCTCTTTCGTCAAGTCCGGAGAAACCGAGCAGAGCCAGATGCGAAAAAGGGGGATACCCGGCCTCCCGCCTGAATTCCATCTCCTCTCTGTAAAAACCGGAAGCGTCGTGACTTATGGCGCAACGAAGAGCGTAATGATCAGGATTCAAACACTGCATTACAACTTTACCCGCCGACTCTCCGCGCCCCGCTCTCCCCATTACCTGCGAAAGAGTCTGGAACGTTCTCTCTCCGCTTCTGAAGTCAGGGATATTGAGGCCCCCATCGCCATTTATTATCCCTACCAGGGTTACACCAGGAAAATCATGCCCCTTGGCGATCATCTGCGTTCCGATCAGGATATCACCTCTCCTCTCCGCCATGCGCGAAAGGATGCCGGCGTGGCTCCCCCTGGTAGTTGTGGTATCGCTGTCCATCCGGAGGATTCTTGCATGCGGGAGAAGTTCTTTAAGCTCATGCTCTATCCTCTCTGTTCCGGCGCCGAAATCTTTCAGGTCAAGCGAGCCGCACTCCGCGCATACCCCGGGGGCTGGAGCCGCAAAACCGCAGTAGTGGCAGAGGCTCTCCCCCCTCCGGCGATGCCAGGTAAGAGCCACGGAGCAGTTGGGGCATGAAAGCGGGGTGCCGCAATCAGCGCATACAAGGATCGTGGCAAAGCCTCTCCGGTTCAGGAAAACCATCGCCTGACCGCCGCTTTCGACAGTTTCGGAAAGAGCTGCGGCAAGCTTGGGCGATATATGCCCCTTGACCCCTTTCATGGAAACAACCTCAACCGTGGGCATAGCTCCCCCTCCAACCCGTTCGGGGAGCGGGAGAAGGGCGAGCCTCCCCTCTTCCGCGGCATGGAGCGTCGCTATCTGCGGAGTGGCAGAACCTAAAATTACCACACAGTTCTCCATCTTCCCCCTCACAAGCGCCAGATCACGGGCATTGTAGCGCAACCCCTCGCTCTGTTTGAACGACGGGTCATGCTCCTCGTCAACGACTATTATCCCGATTCTCTCCAGCGGGGCGAATATCGCGGAGCGGGCGCCTATTACGATCCTCGCCTCTCCCCGTCTTATACGGCGCCACTCATCGTAGCGCTCGCCATCGGAAAGGGCGCTGTGCAGCACCGCTATGACATTCCCGAAACGGGCGCGGAAGCGCCTTACCAGTTGCGGAGTCAGGGATATCTCCGGTGTCAGCACCAGCGCATTCAGATCATTTTCGAGAACAGTCGCGATACTCTGAAGATAAACCTCGGTCTTCCCGCTCCCAGTCACGCCATTCAGGAGAAAAGGGGCATATTTCCTGCTTCTGACGGCAGAAATTACGGACTCCACCGATCTCTCCTGCCAGGCGTTCAGCTTTTTGGCGACATCAGGCTCGAAAAGCTCATCCCTGAAAGGGTCGCGGTAAACTTCCCTATCCTCTTTTTTTGCGGCCCCGATCTCTGTCAGACGCTTCAGCTGCGCCGAGCATTGCCCAAAACGACCACGCAGGTCAGAAACCGGGACTTCGCCTGATTCTGTCAGGAAAGCATGAATTTCGGAAATCTTTCTCCCGGTTATCTTCGCCGGAAACGATCGGACTGCTGTGTAGAATGTTTCAAAACGGATATTTTTAGAGGTTTTCAGAGGGGGTGCACCGGCCGCATCGCTTTTCCCCCCGGCGCTTTTCATCCGCATTCCGGCTGGGAGGGCGCTTTTAAGCGTTTCCCCCAGAGGGTGAAGGTAATAGGAGGAGACCCATCGGAAAAACTGAAGCTCACCCCCCCTCCAGAGCGGCTCATCGTCAATCAGCTCAATCGCGTTTTTCAGCCGGTCGAATTTTGACTCAGTCGGCACGGATAGTATGTAGCCGATCATTTTTCTTGCGCGGAAAGGGACAAGAACCCTCCTTCCGGGCAACTCCCCTGCGGCAGCCGGTTCGCAAAGGAGATAATGAAAAGTCCTGTTGACAGGTAGGGGGAGCGCAACCTCAATGATTTTTTCCGCGGATGAATCGGACATATTTCAATAAATTTCCGGAGGGTCGGTTTTCCCCGCTGAGATTATATTGCCATCAATTACGGTGAAGATGTCGCCATATCCGTTTGTCCAGGAGTCCCCCTCTTCCAGCGGAACCGGCACCTCCCGCTTTCCGAGGAATATCTCCTCCCCTTCAATTAAAGCAAACCATTCGAGCGCGCCGGTCATCCATATTCTCGTCTTAAGCTCAGACATATCTCTCTCCTCTCATGAACGGCTCAGGAGAGCCTGTTTCTGAAATCCTCATAACTGAAACTCCTTTTAACCTCAAAAACGGCGCAATCCGGGTCGTAACTGCAGATTGAGGGGTGCCGGATGCCGTTGAAGGTGGTTGTCTTGACCATCGTGTAATGCGCCATATCCAGAAACGCCACTCTCTTGCCGACAGCAAGCGGCTCGTCAAACGACCAGTCTCCTATCACGTCACCCGCCAGGCATGAGGGTCCAGCCAGGCGGTAGAGATACCGTTTCTCCCCCGGATTACTCCCGCCTGACAATTCCGGCCTGTACGGCATCTCGAGTATGTCCGGCATATGGCATGTGGCGGAGATGTCAAGGATTGCTATATCCATTCCGTTACGCACTATATCCAGCACCTCCCCCACAAGTATTCCGGAGCCGATGACAACAGCCTCCCCCGGCTCGAGATAAACCTCAAGAAAGTACTTTTCGCGGAAATATTTCACCAGCTCGATCAGGCCGTCGATATCGTACCCCTCGCGGGTTATATGGTGCCCTCCGCCGAAGTTTATCCATCTGAGCTTCGGAAGGAATTCGCCGAATTTCTCCTCGAAGACCTTTGCCGTACGCTCCAGCGGCTCGAACAGCTGCTCGCAGAGGGTATGGAAATGAAGCCCCTCAACCCCCGCAAGCGAGCGCCCTTCGAATTCGCCCCTCGGTATCCCGAGGCGGGAGCATGGGGCGCAAGGGTCGTAAATCGGCGAAGCCCCCTCAGAATGTTCAGGATTTACGCGGAGCCCGACGGAAATCTTCCCCGAGCAGGGTTCCCAGAGGTTCCGGAAACGCTCCATCTGGTTGAAGGAGTTGAATACAATGTGGTTTGAAACATCGAGGAGATCAACTACATCCTCCTTCCTGAACCCTGCGGCGAAGGAGTGCACCTCGCCTCCGAACTCCTCCCTCCCGAGTCTCGCTTCCCAGGGAGAACTGGCGCAGACGCCGCTGAGCGTGCTGGATATAAGAGGGAAGACGCTCCACATGGAAAAAGCCTTTAGCGCCAGAAGCACCTTCGCGCCGCTTCTCTTCTGCAGGTCATCCAGTATCGCCAGATTGCGCCTGATTCTACCAAGATCGACAATATAGGCGGGAGAAGGGGAGAGCCGGAGTATTTTTTCAACGTCAATGCCGTTTTTCACGCTGTTACACTCTCTTTCCAGAATTAGAAGCCCGGAAATTTTGCTCCGGGGTTTTTCTTTTACCCCGAATCGCTGTAAACGCGCAAGGTCAAAGGAGCTTGTGATGAACAGCATTGTCTCTTTCTTCCAAATCTTCTGAACCTGGATCCGTGATGCCTGAATGGCAAAGTGAGCGAAATGCCGAAGCCAATCGCCGCCAGTGAAGGTTCATGCCGATACTTCCGGATGAACTCCGCCTCACCAGGCGCTATGGCCCCAAACGCCTGGGCTCAGGCATTCCAGGCGAGAGGAGCCGTGAAGGCGTCACGGATTCAAGATTGAAAAAAGCCGGGAAGATTGAATCCCCCCGGCTTTTTCCTTCTTTCAGCCTGATGTTGATGCAAAAGGTCAGATCAGGCTGCTACTTCTTGGGTTCACCCTTTTTGAGCGCTGCCATTGCCGTATCGAGAAGCTTGATCCCGGCCATTGACTCGTCAACAGATTTTGTGAGCGACTCGCGCGCCATCTCCGGATTGTGGAATCCATCCGAATTCTCGGCTGTCCAGTACTCCCAGAGGATATGAGCCTTCAGATGCTGATCCTGCGCTTTTTTGATCGTGTCGGCGTCTACCCCCTCCTTCTTGGCCAGAACGATCTTGTCGATCAGCTCTGAAATCCAGAATTCTGCCTTCCGCATCTTCCCTTTGATATGAGCACGTATGGAGTCGATCTCATATTTTGCATCCTCTTCGCTCCATTTGGGATGGCATTTGAGGCAGGTCTCCTTGAGCTGAACCCTCGGGGTTACGGCGAAATGCGAAGTGTAGACTTTCCCTTTGGCTCCGGTAACTTTCGGGAAGTGGCAGGCGTCGCACCCGATCCCCATCTTTCCATGTTTCGAGTTGTAATAGGTTTCGGCCTCTGGATGCTGCGCCTTCCAGAGAAGCCCGCCTGTCAACTGATGCTTGAAGTCGAGAAATCCGACCTGGTTTTTATAATGGTCATAGAGGCCGAAAACATCCTTGTACGGGAAATGATTGGTGAGAGGGCTGTCGTAACCGACTGTCTTTTTCGATGTGTCCGGATTTTTCGGGTCATACCCGTCGTTGCAGTTGTATTCGACATGGCACTGGCCGCACTGCAATTTCGTATCATATTTTTCGAGTATCGCTATCTTCCGGTCAAAGCCACGCAGCCCCATCGTGTAGACCTTGAATTTTGTCCTGTCCGGATCCTTGTGCCAGAGCGTGTCTGCTTCCGGACGGGTCAGAGCCTGGATGAGCGCGTCGCGCACGATTCTCGGTTTAGCCGCATGCGGATCGTGGCAGTAGATGCAGTTGAACCCCTGCGAGGCGCTTCTGGCTACATCGACCACGTTGGATGTGCGTGCAAATGTCGCCCCTTTCTTGAGTGCGCCAGGGTCTCCCAGGTACCCCCATTTAAGGATATTGTCCTGGGTCTTGCACTGGAGACAGGTCGGATTGGCCGCGGCCGCGCTCTGAGGAATGCGGGGCTTGTGCTCATTGTCATTCGGATATTTGTCTTCGAGGACATCAAATACCTTCCCCTGCTCCAGGATATACTGCCAGCCGTTTTTCCCCTGGAACCTTCCGCCGAAAGCCCTGTCCACAACAAACTGGTCTATCAGCATCTTGTCATGGCCGCGAGTCGCGTTATGCTCCTTGGTGAAGCCGTGCCCCATCATCAGCTTGTCCCAGTAAGGATTCGGAGCGCGTCCGGTCAGCTGCGACTTTTCATCCCTTGCCGGGCGGTGATGGGTCTCTTTCAGGAACGAGTTGTACTCGTTCTGGTGGCATTGGCCGCACGCCTCCCAGGAGAGATCCGTAGCGGGGCGGCTGTCCGGGCCGGGATTCTTGAGGTGCTTGTCGAGGCCGTCGTGGCAGTAGGCGCAGTTGACTTTGGAGTGCTTCCCTGTTGTGTGGAACTGTTTGATCTCCTTGTCATGACAGCCGAAACATGTTTCTACCTTTACCTCCTTCACTTTTTTTAGCGCAGGCGCCTTCGCCTGCTTTTTTGCCGTTGCGTCAGCGCTCCGGATGTAGAGCCCCCCCGCCGCCACAAGCGACACTGCCAGGAGTCCTGCAAGAACCAGTTTTTTCTTCAGCATCTCTCAATCTCCTTTCATCGGTATTTCCTCCGCGCGTGACGCGGAGGCGCTATCAACTGGAATTCGATCTTTGAGCACGACAGCTTTCGGCGTAACCGGGCAGAGGGATTCACAAAAGCCGCACCCCGTGCAGGCTGATTCGTCAACTCTTATCCCGGTTCCGAGGAGAAGATGAATCGCCCTGGTTTCGCACCTTTCAATGCAGGTAAAACAGCCGCAACCCCCTGCAAGGCAGAGATTGTTGTCGGCTACCGCCACCATGCCAGGGCGTCCGGCCGGAAGATATTCCATATCGGCGCGAGTTTCAGGGAATGGAGGGGGTGAACCGTTCAACGCTCCGGCCATGGTGAAAAAAGCCTCCCCCAGCGAGGCGATGCTCTCCCTGAAAAACTCCTTGCGGCTTATATTCACTTCTTCTTTCCCTTTATAACGGTTTTTGTGATTTCACCCTGGATATGGCACTGGATACACATCTTGCGGTCAGGGTGGGAGGTAGGGGGAGCGGTTTTGCTCTTCCCGTCCTCGTGACATGAAAGGCATGTCAGCTTCCCGTTTTTGTCCGGCGCCGGGATCGCATGCGGCACGAGCGGCGGGGGACCTTCGCTCTGCATTATCTCTCTTTCGTTCGGAACGGCCACTTCATCTTCCGCAACTGCAAAAGGTGGAAATAAAAGCATCTGAGCGACCATCGCCGGAAGCAATATTCTGACAACTGGTTTCATCTGAATCCTCCTGTAATCTGGATTTGTATGAAAAATCATCTGTAGCCTGTTCCGAACTTAAGCGCCCTTGTCCGGCAGACGTCAACACAGTCGCCGCAACGGGTGCAATCCCCTGCGACAACCTGGCTCCCCCCTCCGCGAAGCGGATAGTCAAGCACCTCTTCGAAATGGCAGATTTTTTCGCAATCGCCGCAGAAGGTACACCTCTCCCGTTCAAAACGTATCCTTACCGGACTGAATCTGCCAAGGAGCGAGTAGAAGCCGCCCACGGGGCAGAGCGAACGGCACCATATACGACGGGCGACAAACAGCTCAACTGCAACAATTGCAGCGACAATCGCCAGAGGGAGCCACGCCTTGAACATTACAGCCCGGGTGGTGATACCTATGGGTGAAATAACCTCGAAGAGCGGGACTTTGGCCAGAAGAGAAACTGCCAGAACAACAGCCAGCGTCCACCTTGTCCATGCAAGGGGGAAGCTGCGCTCTCCCATGCCGATGCGTCTGCGGAGAGAATCCCCGATTTCGGTCAGAAGAGAGACCGGGCAGACCCAGCTGCAGAAGCTTCTCCCGCCGGTAAAGAAGTAGAGTGCGGCTATAAGCAGGGCGGCGAGCAGAAAAGAGGGGATAAACATGCGTGACGCCAGTGTTGCCTGAAGAAACGCAAGCGGGTCGGAGAGAGAGATGCCGAAAAGCGCCCCTCCCGCCAGATTGCCATGAAAAAACGACGCGCCCAGCAGTGGAGAAGCTATAAGCATGATCACCGCAATCTGCACAACCATGCGGACTGTTTTCCATTTTCTCTTTTTCATGTCAGAAATCATAATAATCCTTCTGTACCGGAGGGGATTTCTGTACCACGATAACAGGCTTCTCGAGAACGCAGGCGTTTTCGCAGATGCCGCACCCCGTGCATTTGTCGCGATGGACAACCGGCTCCATTATCGTGTGTACCCCGGTTCTCGTGTTATGACGCGGCTCAATGGTAATTGCCCTGTCAATCAGCGGACATTGACGATAGCAGACCTCGCAGCGCAGCCCCCTGATTGAGAGGCAGTTTTCACGGTCAACTATCACCGCTGTCCCCATCCGTATCTTCTCAACTTCCTGAAGTGAACTGTCGAGAGCTCCCGAAGGGCACGCCTTTGCACACGGGATGTCTGGGCAGAGATAGCATGGAATTTCCCTGGCGACTATGTGGGGAGTGCCTGTCCCGACCCCCGCCTCCGGCCCGGCCATCCTTATCGAGTTGTATGGGCAGAGCTGGGCGCATTTGCCGCACTTTATGCAGGCCGCAAGGAAACGCTTCTCCTCTATCGCCCCGGGTGGGCGGAGATAAAAGTTTCGGGCGTCCCCTTTTCTGAGAAATATTGTTGAAACAGCGCCGCCCGCAACGGCAAGTGAAAGGGGGACGAGAATCCCGTCCCTTACAAAACGGCGCCTCGTCACGCCTGATTTCGAGTTTTCAGCATCCATACCTTTCCTTTTTCAGGCAGAACTGAAGTTGTACTCCTGTTCATGCCTTCTCTATCTTTACGGCACACTTCTTGTAATCCGGCTCCCCTGAAATCGGGCAGTAGGCGTCTATGCAGAGGTCGTTGATCAGTTTTCCCTCGTCGAAGAACGCCACGAAGATATTTCCCTTTTCAGCCTTGCCGCGTCCGTTCAGGTCAACCGGGAGAATTATGCTGCCCCGGCGCGATGATATCTTTACCTTCTGCAGATGCTTGATTCCGAGCTTCCTGGCATCTTCAGGGTGCATCTCGCATACGGCTGAGGGGTAGGCGCGCTTAAGCTCCGGCACTCTTCCGGTCATAGTTCCGGTATGCCAATGCTCAAGCACCCTCCCGGTGCAGAGCCAGAAGGGGTACTGCCTGTCCGGGGACTCCGCCGGCGGCTCGTATGGGCGCGCCCATATCACCGCCCTGTAGTGATCCGCCTTGTTTTTGTAGAAGCTTACCCCTTCCCCTTTCTTGACATAAGGGTCATGCCCCTCGGCATAGCGCCAGAGGGTCTCCTTGCCGTTTATGACAGGCCAGCGGAGGCCGCGAGCCTTTGCATAGGCCTCGTACGGGGCGAGATCCTTCCCCTGCCCCTCGTTGAATTTCCGGTACTCTTCCCAAATCTCTTTTTCCACATATTTGTAGGGGAAGAGAGAGCCATGCCCGAGACGCCTCGCAAGCTCCATGGTCTGCCAGAGATCATTTCTGGCCTCACCGGGAGGGTCTACAAGCTTGAACCACTGCTGCGTCCGCCGCTCCGCGTTCCCGTAAACGCCTTCTTTCTCGACCCAGCCAGCTGACGGAAGAATGACATCGGCAAGCTCCGTGGAGCGTGTCGGATAAATGTCGGAAACGATAACGAAGCGGCCATCCCCCTTGCGCGCCCCCTTGCGGTAGCGGTTAAGGTTAGGAAGCGACTGGAACGGATTTGTCACCTGGATCCATACGACTTTTATATCGCCGCGGTCAAGGGCGCGGAACATCTCTGTTGCGTTGTAGGTCGGCTTGGCCGGTATTTTTCCAGGCGCTATCCCCCAAATCTTCTCCGCCTTCGCGCGATGCTCCGGATTCATGACAACCATGTCGGCAGGGAGGCGATGCGTGAAAGTCCCGACTTCACGCGCAGTCCCGCAGGCGGAAGGCTGCCCGGTCAGCGACATCGGATTTTCTCCGGGTCGGCATATCTTTCCGGTGAGAAGATGAACGTTATAGACGAGATTGTTTACCCAGGTGCCGCGGGTGTGCTGGTTGAATCCCATTGTCCAGAGGCTGTTGACCTTCCGTTTCCTGTCGGCATAGAGATGAGCGAGTTCGACAATCGTCTTTGCCGGCACACCGGAGAGTCTGGAAACATATTCCGGGGTATATGTTTTGAGGAACTCCCTGTATTCATCGAAATTTATCAGTTTTGGCTCATCCGCGAATTTGAACTTGTCCTCAAGGCCGTAGCCTATATTCTCTTTCCCTCTCTTGAATACGACATGTCTTTTTATGAAGGTTTCATCGTACAGCCTGTCACGGAGTATGACGTGCGCTATGCCGTTCAGAAGCGCAAGGTCGGTCTGGGGGTTGAATCTTACATACTGGTCTGCCATCTGTGATGTGCGGGTGCGGCGGGTGCCGAAATCAATGATTTTGACGTTCGGGTTTCTCAGCCGGTTGTCAATCAGGCGGGAGAAGAGAACCGGATGGCACTCGGCCATATTAGCCCCCCAGAGGAAGTATGTGTCGCCGAGATCGAGATCGTCATAGCACCCCATAGGCTCGTCACTTGCGAAAGTCGTCATGAATCCGGTTACAGCGGAAGCCATGCAGAGACGCGCGTTCGGTTCGACATTATTGGTGCCGATCCCCCCCTTGAAGAGCTTGCTCGCAGCATACCCCTCGAACACTGTCCACTGCCCGGAGCCGTAGATTGCAACGGAATCAGGGCCGTTCTTATCTATAGACTCCCTGAACTTCCCCGCGATAAGAGACATCGCCTCGTCCCACGACGCTTCCACCATCCTGTCCCCTTTTCTGATAAGGGGTTTTGTGAGCCGGTCCCTGCCATAGAGTATCTTCGAGAGAAAATACCCCTTTATGCAGTTGAGCCCTCTGTTCACAGGAGCGGAAGGGTCCCCCTTGGTCGCGACTATCCTGTTGTTTTTGACCCCTACAAGAACTCCGCAGCCGGTGCCGCAGAAACGGCAAGGTGCCTTGCCCCACTTGATCCCGGCCTCGGCCGCTTCAGCCTCGCCTGATGCAAGAGGATTCAGCAACGGAGCACCGGCAGCCGCAAACGCTGCGGCTGCAGCGCTGGCCTTGAGAAAATCACGCCTCGAAATGGTCATATCTTCCTCCTTTGCGAAAAATTGGTACGTCTGAAGAGCGGTTGACCGCTTATGGCTCATCGTCTTCGAAATTGTGATAGGCAAGGCTGACGGAAAGCACCCCCTCAAGATGCTGGAGCTCCGTCACCCTGGCGACCTCGTCGTCAACAGTTTCACCCTCGACAACCGCTACTATACGGTTGTCCTGAATCACTCCATGAACTTCCACGCCGCCAATATCGGCGATCTTGCGTGAAACATCCGGAGCTGCCCCTTCGGCGCAACTTATCAAAACTCCTGATACAGGCATTTTTTCTCCATTTGGCCGGATTTTTAAATTTGATCTGAGGCTCTTGCAATGAGCCCGGTAAATGTCATCCCCGATCTTGCAATCGCGGATACATCTTCGACAACTCTCTGAAAACAGTGGATATCCGGCAGAATAGTCCCTGAATGGCAACCCTTTTGAAAGAACATCTTTTATGACAGGAGGAACTCGACGTTATGCCCAATTACAATGCAAGGCAAGAGCTAAAACTCATAAGAGACCGAAATAATATGACGTTTTGCTGAATAGAAAACTCGCAGATTTTTTTAAACTCTCATTTCATGATCCTGGTTCAGAATAAAATAATTGACCAAAGTCAATATAACCGGGAAACTCCGGAATCAGTTCCCTTGACTGGTCTGACCTTTTCTGCAATAATCCGCCTCGCTTCGGCAAAAACCATAACTCAGGAGAGCTGGAATATGAAAAAGCTAATAGCACTCGCAACAGTTTTTCTTTCACTGCTGCTGGCGGTCAGCATCTTTGCAGGCGACGGCTCGTGGGCAAGAGTAAAAAAAGAGGGGAAAATGGTCATAGGGCTTGACGACGCATTCCCCCCCATGGGTTTCAGGCAGGCGGACGGCAAGCTGACCGGCTTTGACATCGACGCAGCGGAAGAGGTGGGGAAACGTCTCGGGATAAAGATAGAGTGGCAGCCTACGGCATGGGACGGAGTCATCCATTCCCTTAACGCGAAAAAATTCGACTGCATCTGGAACGGCATGACCATTACCGAAGAGCGCGCCAGGCAGGTCGCCTTCAGCAAACCTTACATAATGGACGGGCAGATTGCGATAGTCAACTTCGGCGAGAAACGATTCAAGGGGCTGAATGACCTGAAAAATTACAAGGCAGGGACACAGAAGGGCTCTTCCGGGATGGAGGCTGTCAAGAAACTGAAGAACCCTCCGGCAGAACTGAAGGAGTATGAGGATTACCCCAAAGCGCTGCTGGACCTGGAGGCTGGAAGGATCGATGTGGTCGTAGTCGACAACGTTACAGGCCGCGACATGATAGCCAAACGTCCCGGAAAATTCAAACTCCTCCCAGGAATGATAAGCAAGGAGCCTTTCGGGATCGCTTTCCGCAAGGAAGACCGCGAGCTTCGTGAAAAAGTTCAGCAGAGCATCGACAGGATGGTCAAAGACGGCTCAATGGCGAAGATTTCACGCAAATGGTTTGGCGATGACATAACAGATCCGAAAAAATTCTGATCGGGAATGAAGCTTATGAAATATCTAACCGGCAGGGCTGCAACAGCCCTGCTTTTTTTGTGTTTGGCCGTTTCTCCCCTGTTCGCCGGCAACAGTTATGACCGGACATTCAGGGAGGCGAGCGACCTGATGGCGCAGGGGGAGCTCGATCAGGCGCTCTCTGTTCTGCAGAATATCCCCCCACCTTCCGGAGATGAAGAGGGGACTGCCTTCATCTCTGCGAGGATGCAGAGCGCCAGGATACATGCGTCGCGCAACGACAACGGAAAAGCTCTTGAGGCGTGCCGGGAAGTCCTGAATCTCTACCCTGACAACAGCGAGGCGCTTAATTTCGAGGCAGCGCTGGAGAGAAAAGAAATCCCCCGCTGGCGCTCCTTTCTCGCGGACTGCGTGAAGTTCCTTCCGGTGCTCGGAAAAGGGGCGATGATGACGCTTCTCCTCGTCCTCTGCACCATGCTCATCTCCCCTTTCGGCGGCCTTCTGATAGCCCTCGGGAGGATCAGCACCATTCCTCCGCTTTCCGGCCTCTGCTGGTTCATCATCTGGTTCTTCAGGGGGACACCGCTCCTTCTTCAGCTCTTTTTCATCTATTACGGGCTTCCTTCGGCAGGGATAACTCTCTCTCCGATGCTCTCCGCGGTTATCGGGCTCGGGCTGAATTACTCAGCCTATCTTGGCGAGATCATAAGAGGCGCCATACAGAGCATAGACCACGGGCAGATGGAAGCGGCCAAGGCTATCGGGATGAACTACCGGCAGGCCATGTTCAGGATCATAATCCCTCAGACCTATAAACGTCTCATGCCGCCGATAGGGAACGAATTCATCGCGCTGATAAAGGATACGGCGCTGGTATCTACGATCGCCATGGTAGAGCTGATGCGCTCGGCCGACCAGATGTTCAACACCTATTTCAACATCACGGCTCTTGTTCTTGCAGCCATCATTTATCTGGCAATGACTACACTCTTCACATTTGTCTTTGAAAAAATAGAATACAGGGCGGGGATTTATGAGCAAAGATAATGAGCCACTTCTGGCGCTGGAGAAGATAACAAAGCGCTACAGAAACATTGTCGCGGTGAACCGGATAAACCTCGAGGTTTTTCCGGGCGAGAAGCTTGTCATAATAGGCCCCTCAGGATCCGGAAAATCAACCCTCCTTCGCTCCATAAACCTCCTTGAAGAGATCGACGAAGGGGTTATCCGCTTTGAAGGGAGAGAAGTCGGCTACACTACAAAAAACGGCAGGCGCCATCACGACACCCCTTCCGCCATCTGTGCGCTCCGCGCCGAAATAGGGATGGTTTTCCAGCATTTCCACCTTTTCCCGCACATGACAGCGCTCGGAAATGTAATGGAAGGGCCTCTGACCGTGCAGCGCAAGCCATCTGAAGAGGCGCGGCGGATCGCAGCCGGCATGCTTGAAAAGGTGGGGCTTTCGGACAAGATGGATGTTTTCCCTGCAACGCTTTCGGGGGGGCAGAAGCAACGTGTCGCGATTGCAAGAGCCCTGGCTATGCACCCCAGGATAATGCTTTTCGATGAGCCGACTTCGGCGCTTGACCCGGAGCTTGTCGGCGAGGTTTTTGAAACAATCCACAAACTTGCCGACGAGGGGATGACGATGGTTATCGTGACCCACCATATGGGTTTTGCGCGTGAACTGGCCGATCGGGTGATTTTCATGGAATCGGGAAGCTTTCTCGCGGAAGGGACACCGGTGGAGTTGTTCGGAGCGAATCAGACCAACGAGAGAATAAGGAGTTTTCTCAACAGGCTGATCTGAACCCTTTCATGCAGCTTGTCTCTTCAATAATCCTCTTGCGAGTTCTCCCAGCTTTACCACACCCCGTTTTACCTCATCGTCCCACAGCGCAGAAGACAGCCTGATATGATTCCGGTATTTGTCGGCCAGCGAAAATATAGGACCCGGAGCAATGCTTATCCCATGCATCACCGCCTCGTTGTAAAGCTCTATCGCGCTGCACGCGGGGGGCATCTCCACCCATAGTATGAAGGAGCCTGACGGCCTTGACATGCATGTCCCCTCCGGAAATGAGGAGGCAACAGCGTCTGCCATCTGGGAGATGTTGCCGGCATATATGCGGCGTATTGTCCTCAAGTGGTGGTCATACCCTCCGTTTGCAAGAAACTCGGCAAGCGCCAGTTGCGGAGGGGAAGATGTTGCCAGGTTGACCATCGTCTTAAGCCTCTCGATCTCCGGCTGAAACCTCCCTGCGATCGTCCACCCGACCCTGTACCCTGGCGCCAGGGTTTTGGAGAATGAAGAGCAGTAGACGACAAGCCCCTTCCTGTCAAAGGATTTCACTGCTACAGGTCGTTCATTCCCGAATGCGAGGTCGCCGTATATGTCATCCTCTATAAGAGGTATTTCATGCTTTGCCAGAAGCTCCGCAAGCTCCCGCTTCCGCTCCGCCGGCATCATGCTGCCAAGAGGATTGCTGAAATTTGGGATCAGAAGGCATGCCTTGACCGGATTCTGCTCAATTGCATACTGTAAAGCCTCCAGACTGATTCCTTCCCTTGGAGTAGAAGGGATTTCAAGCGCCTTTAGCCCCATCTCTCCTATCATCTGCAGGAAATTGAAATAAAATGGCGATTCTACCGCAATAGTGTCGCCGCTCCTGCAGATGGCGCGGAGCGCCAGCACTACAGCCTCGACGCATCCGGAGGTTACTAGAATCTCGTCCGGCGAAGCGCTGATCCCGGCCATCAGCGATCTTTTGGCTATCTGCACCCTCAGCCGCTCGATCCCGCTGGTCATTTCATACGATATGCTCTGCTCGCTGAACCGACGCGATTCGGATGCCAGCATCCGGCTGAGCTTTTCGACCGGGAGGTGTTTAGGATGAGGGATCGCATTTGCAAGCGGCAGAAGGTCGTGGTTCATCATGTTTTTTATCACCTGGCCGCAAAGTTCGCTTATCGTGACCTTCGCGGGGGAATTGACGGTTTTTTCACACAGCTCCGCCGTCAGTATCTCCGGAATCCTGGCCTTGACATAATAGCCTGACTGGGGGCGCGCCTCCACAAGACGCCTGTCCTCGAGCAGAGCGTATGCCTGCATGACCGTATTTATGCTTACGTCGAACCTTCTGCTCATCTGCCGCACCGAAGGTATCTTCTCCCCGACCCTGAAAGTTCCGAGCTCTATGAGAGACGCAAGCTCCGAAGCGACCCTCTCGTAGAGAAGCCCTGACCCATTTTTTTCACTCTTTTCCATTCTCATGAATCATCTCCCTGATACAGTTACGCCACAGAATAATGGTTACAGTTCATATATATCAAAACTGTAACGGTTACAAAAGTGATTTTCTGTATCTGTTATTTTTTTTTGAATGAGGTAGAGTCGAACCATCAAAGATTCGTGGAGGGGAAAAATGGAATGCAGCCTGTCTGAAAGAGAACTGATATGGGTGGATGGTGAAAAGGGGGAAACGGTCATTCAGTGCAGAACAGGCTCAGTATGGGTGACCAGAGGGGATGGGGCGGATTACATCGTCAGGAGTGGAAGCTGCATGAAGCTCTCGGCAGGCGAGAGGTGCCTCGTTGAAGCCCTTTCGGCATCAGAAATTGCCATAATGAATAGCCGGGAAGCCGGGCGGACACTCTGCCCGGCAATAAGGCCGGCCGTCTGCCGGTCATTCTGAAAGAAGAGTCTTGTCATCCTCGAATGTCTTGTGACGTATCTGATGGAACCTGTCTATAAGCTTTTCCACGGTAAGCTCTCTTTTCGCCTCTCCTTCGGATTCGAAGATAATCTCCCCCTTGTCCATCATGAGAAGCCGATTTCCGAACTCTATCGCATGGCTCATGTTGTGGGTTATCATCATCGCTGTAAGCTTGTACTCGCTGATGAATCTGTTTGTAAGCTCCAGGACTATCTCGGCGTTCTTGGGGTCAAGAGCCGCGGTATGCTCATCGAGGAGAATCAGCGCCGGCTTCGACAGAACCATCATAAGGAGCGTGAGCGCCTGGCGCTGCCCCCCGGAAAACATCACCAGATTCTCCTTCATCCGCTCTTCAAGCCCCATGTTCAGCTGTTTGAGCTCTGATCTGAAGTACTCCCTAAGCCTGCTGTTAAGGCTCCTCTTCAGCCATTTGAACCCCTTTTTGTGGGTTATGGTCATATTGTCCTCAAGGCTCATGTTTGATGCTGTGCCGAGAAGGGGGTTCTGGAATATCCGGCCGATATACCGGGCCCTTTTATATTCAGGCTCGCGGGTTATATCGCGCCCGTTGAGAAAGACAGCTCCTTCGGTAGGGGAAAGGGAGCCTGCCACAAGATTGAGCAGTGTGCTTTTTCCGGCGCCATTGCTCCCTATTATCGTTATGAAATCCCCCTCGTTCACCTTGAGGTTTATGCGGTTTAGCGCCCGGTTCTCATTCACCGTCCCCTGGCCGAATACTGTTGACAGGTTTTTCAGTTCGATCATTTTTCAGCCACCACCTTGCGCGAAACTTTTTTGAGCTTTCCCGATTGCGCCAGCACAAGAAGAATTATTATAAGTATCCCTTTGATAAGATTGAGATCGTTGGGAGTCATCTTTATCAGATAGCCGTAGTAGCGGCCGAAATATACAACAGCATGGAAAAGTATCGAACCGATAAGGGCGCAGAAAGTCAGCACTCCGATGCGGTTGCTCTTCATTATCAGGAATTCGCCTATCATAACCGAAGCGAGGCCGGATATTATTATCCCCTGTCCAAGCCCCACATCGGCGAAACCGAGATATTGCGCCGCAAATGCGCCTGAAAGAGCGACAAGGCCGTTCGAAAGTCCGACCCCTATGGTTTTCAAGGTCTTCGGGTTGACCCCCTGGGAGATCACCATCTGTTCGTTGTTGCCCATAGCCCCGAGAGTCATCCCCAGGTCAGTCCGGAAGAAGATGTCAACCGCAGTTTTTATGACAAGCGCCACGATGATGAAAAAGAGGAGAAGGATGTATTCATCCGGGATCACGCCTGAAAAATATTCCGAAACTTTCGTGAGTATGGTCTCTTCGTTAAGGAGCGGAACATTCGCCCTGTTGCCTAGAACCCTGATATTAACCGAGTAAAGCATCGTCATGGTCAGAATCCCGGCCAGCAGGTTAGGCACTTTCAGATGGTTATGTATCAGCGCAGTCACGACACCGGCCATTACACCCCCGGCAAAAGCTATGAGCAGGGCAAGCCAGAGGTTCACTCCGGTCAGTATGCACTGCGCCATCAGGGCCGCGCCGAGAGGAAATGACCCGTCAACCGTAAGGTCTGGAAAATCGAGTATCCTGAAGGTTATAAAGACCCCCAGAACCATTATGCCGTAAATAAGCCCCTCTACCAGGATTCCCTCTATCATGCTCTTACCGTCTCTCTTCCCGAAAATGAATCGGATGCGCTCATCCCCGGGAAATCCGGAGAAGCGCATCCGCCCTCTCAAAATCTATCTCTTTACCAGTTTCCCGTTTTCAACAATCTTGTTAGCGTTTTTCAGGATATCCTGCGGAATTTGAAGCTTCAGTTTTTTCGCGACATCCTTGTTCACGAGGAGGTCTATGTCCGATGTTTTCGTCATGAAACGTGTCGGAATCTGTTCAGGCTTCTTCCCTTTCAGTATCTCGGCGACAAGCTTGCCTGTCGCTCTCCCCATCTTGTAATAGTCAAACCCCCAGGCGGCAAGAACAGGGTAGTTTTCGGCAGAACTTGGATCTGCGGAAATTATCGGCACGCCGTTTTTCATCGCCACGTCCGCAACCGCGCTCATCGCGGAAACTACGGTGTTGTCAGTGCTGATGTAGAGAGCGTCAACCCTCCGTATTATCGCCTGGGTCGCCTGCTTGACCTCTGAAGATTTTGAAACTGTGGTTTCAACGAACTCGATCCCGAGTTCCTTGCATGCCTTCTTCACGATCCCTGCAAGAACAACCGCATTCTCCTCCGAGCTGGTGTAGATATGACCGAGCCGTTTGATCTTCTTTATTCTCAGAAGAAGCTCGATCTGCTGTTTGACCGGCGTCATGTCGGAAACGCCTGTCACCCATTTCTCTCCGCCGTTCAGACTCTTCACGAGGCCGGCCTTTACCGGATCCGTAACTGCTGAAAATACAATCGGACAGTTTTTAAGAGTGTTCACGAGCGATTGCGATGTCGGAGTGGCTATCCCGACCGCAACGGTCACCTTCTCGGAGAGGAATTTGTTTGCGATAGAGGCAGCCGTGCCGATATCTCCGTTGGCATTCTGCAGATCATAAGAAACCTGAATCTTCTCTTGGGCAAGCTCGTCCTGGATCCCCTTTTCAACAGCATCCAGCGCCGGATGGGAAACAATCTTCGAAATGCCTATAAGGCTCTTTTTTGCAGGCTCAGCTCCGTTTGCTGAAGAAAACGGGATGATTGAAAAAAGAAACATGACAAACAACAGGCTTATTTTTTTACCTTTCATTTCTAACCCCCTTTTTTGGTTTCAAAAGACTTACTTCACTCTCCCGCCCTGTACGTTTCAAAATCCGCTGCGGAATTCATCTCTTTGTATTCTCGTTTCCCTCTTTCGCCACTACCTTCAGGAAGAACCGAAATTATCATCCCTGCGACTATCATGACAGCCCCCGCCAGGCCATACCACCCGAGCCGCTCGTCTATTGCAATCCAGGCGTATGCGGCAGCAAAAACAGGCTCAGTGCAGAAAATCAGGGCGGTGTTCGTATGGCTTATGAAGCGCTGCATCGATGTCTGGACAAGAAAAGCGAAGACCGTGGCTATCAGGGCGCAGACAAGAAGGGTGCCAAGCAGGTGCGGATACCATACGAAAACGCTCTTCCCTCTCGCCAGAGCAAAAATCGTGCTCAAAATCGCGACAACTCCCAGTTGAACCGTAGTCAGCCAGTAAAAGTCATTTTTCTTTGCAAACTCTCCGGTGCAGAGAAGATGGAGGGAGACGGAAAGGGCGCATATCGCGGCAAGCATGTCGCCCATGTTCAGATAGAGCCTCCCGTTTCCGCAAAGGAGAAAAAGTCCGGTGAATGAGAGCAGCACGGCGATCCAGACAGGAAGCTGGATCTTCTGTCGGAGCATTATGGAAGCCATCACTGGGACAATCACGACGTTGAGGCCTGTCAGAAAGGCCGTATTGGATGCTGTTGTATAAAGAAGGGCTATAGTCTGGAAAGCATATGCGCCGAAGAGAAAGAGCCCCATCACCCCCCCCTGACGGAAGAGAGAGGGTTCAGGCTTTCTCCCTTTAACAATGGCGACCGGCAGAATCAGCAGAAATGCCAGAATGAAGCGTTGCGAGAGAAAGACGAATACATCGACACTCTCAATCGCCTGTTTTACGATCGTGAATGTTACTCCCCAGAAAAAAGTGGTTGTAAGAAGAAGCAACGCAGCTTTGAAACGACTTGTCTCCAAATTTTTGAACTCTCCATTTTATTGAAACAAAAAAGAATTTTTCTTATTAAACCATGACCGGTTCAAGAGCAAGCAAAAACTGTGCTGGAACGATAGTTGCAAAAATAAAGGTTTTGACAGAAATGTAACAGTCAGTTTTTTATTGACAACAGATACGACATTAAATAAAAAGGCACTGGTTTTACCATTTATTTATTAAATTTGACTGAAAAAGGAGGTTGTATATGAAAATCTTTCGTAACATCGCCGTAGCGTTTTGTCTGCTTGCATGTAGCACTGTTGTTGCATTTGCGGCGCCGAAAACAATAAAGGTTGCAACAGACGCAACCTGGCCGCCGATGGAGATGGTTGACACCGCAAAGAAGATCGTAGGCTATGACATCGACTTCTTGAACGCAGTCGCAAAAGAGGCCGGAATTGCAGTGGAATTCAAGAACACAGCCTGGGACGGCATCTTTGCAGGCCTTGATTCCGGGCAGTATGACGCGATCATCTCTTCGGTCACGATAACCGACGAAAGAAAGGCGAAATACGATTTTACCGAACCTTACACCAGTATCGGCCAGATACTGATAGTCCCCAAAGCTGACATGAGCTCCAGAAAAATTGCCGACCTTAAGGGGAAGAAAATCGGGGCACAGATCGGCACCACCGGCGCATTTGAAGTCAAGAAGGTGGCTGGTGTCGAGCTCAAGACCTACGACGAAATCGGCCTGGCGTTTGAAGACATGGCTGCCGGGCGTGTTTCTGGCGTTGTCTGCGACGAACCTGTCGCAGCTCATTTCGCCCTGAAAAAACAGGAGTACAAGGACAAGTTCAAGATCGTGGGCGCATCATTTACGAAGGAAGCTTACGGCATAGTCGTCAAGAAGGGGAACAAGGAGCTTCTTGATATTCTCAACAGAGGAATAAAAGCGGTAAAAGCCAAAAAACTCGATGCCAGAATCCACAGCAAGTGGGTAAAGTAAAGAGTGTCAATGCAAGATAACAGCTCTCTGCAAAAAACGATCGATATAGGCGAGGGGGCGGCTATCCCACTCAAAAGCGACAAAGGACTGTTCACCGCCTGGAGGATAGCCTTTTTCGGCGCAATAGCGACATGCCTCTATCTGGCATTTTTCAGGCCGGATGAGTACATGGCGATCTTCCGTTTCATACCGGACGGCATAATAGTAACTTTCAAGGTGACAGTCGGTTCTATAATCCTGGCTCTTATAGTCGGCCTGATTGCGGGGCTCGGACGGATTTCTTCCAATCGGCTCATCAACGGGGCAGCTTCACTTTATGTCGAGGTGATACGCGGCATTCCGCTGCTTGTTCAGCTTTTCTACATCTACTATGCTCTGGGCAGATTTGTGAAAATACCAGACATGGCAAGCGCAATAATTGCAATGGCCATATGCTACGGAGCATATCTGGGTGAGGTTTTCCGCGCCGGGATACAATCCATCCCTAAGGGGCAGAT
Organism: Geobacter sp. UBA4057; assembly: GCA_002382705.1. Classification (GTDB taxonomy): domain Bacteria; phylum Desulfobacterota; class Desulfuromonadia; order Geobacterales; family Pseudopelobacteraceae; genus UBA4057. The sequence goes on along the minus strand of DFZL01000021.1, from coordinate 46,296 downwards.
GGAAGCCGCCCTCTCGCTTGGGATGTCCCGTTTTCAGGCGATGCGCCATGTAATTCTCCCGCAGGCGTTCAAGGTGATTCTCCCTCCTGTCGGTAATGAATTCATCGCTCTGCTCAAAGATTCATCACTTGTTTCGATTCTGGCCGTCTCCGACCTGCTTCGCAGGGGAAGGGAATACGCCTCCGAAACTTTCAGCTATTTTGAAACATACACCGTGATAGCTCTTGTTTACCTCATACTGACGCTCTTCTTTTCAAAACTGATAGGAATCATGGAGGAACGCCTCAATGAAGGGAAATAGCGAGCCGATCATCGAGGTCTCCGGTATCTGCAAATTTTTCGGAGCTTTTCAGGCATTGAACAACGTGTCGTTCAGTGTCGCAGATGGTGAAAAAGTGGTCATCATAGGACCAAGCGGCTCGGGGAAAAGCACCGTGCTACGCTCCATCAACCGGCTGGAAACTATCGATCGTGGCAGGATCGTCGTTCACGGGATGGATGTCAACGATCCGGAGACCGACATCTGCAACGTGCGCGAGGAAGTCGGCATGGTATTCCAGTCATTCAACCTTTTTCCTCACAAGACGGTGCTGGAAAATCTGATGCTCGCGCAGCTCGTAGTCCGGAGGAGGAACAGGACGGAAGCGGAAAACGTTTCGATGGAGCTGCTTCGAAAAGTGGGGATTGAAGAAAAGGCGAATTCCTATCCGGCAAGGCTTTCAGGCGGGCAGCAGCAGCGGGTCGCCATTGCAAGATCGCTCGCCATGAATCCGAAAGCGATACTGTTCGATGAGCCTACATCTGCTCTCGACCCCGAGATGATCGGAGAAGTTCTGGATGTAATGAAAACCCTCGCCCGCGAAGGGATGACAATGGTTGTAGTAACGCACGAGATGGGTTTCGCCAGAGAGGTGGCAGATCGAATACTCTTCATGGATCATGGAAAAGTCATCGAGGAAGGAGTTCCGGAACACTTCTTCACTGATCCGTCTCATGAACGTACTAAACTTTTCCTGAGCCAGATACTTTAGCGGCATCCCATTTGCAAAGACAGTTGAGACTTGAAAATGCAGGAACACCAAAAAAAGGAGGTAGTAAGATGAAAAAAAGAAATATTCTGGCCACAGTGGCCGCAGTTGGGCTTTGCGTGGCGACAGCAGCGCCTGCCGCAGCTTTTGAAAACGAATTTCATGGCATGTTCAGCGCCCGCTACATCAACTCGAACTTCAACAGAACAGAAACAACCGACTATAATGGTCTAGGAGATGGGAATTACGACCCTACCGGGAAAAACAAGAAACAGTTCTCCGCCAATTTCATCGAGCAGCGCGCAAGGCTCAAATACATTGCCAAGGCAAACGCCGATCTTAAACTTGTTACGCAGTTTGAGCTCGACTACGCATACTGGGGGAACAACTCCTACACAACAGCTCGCAACGGCGGCGCCGCGCTTGGAGCTGACACCATCAACATTGAGACGAAGAGCATCTATCTTGACGCGAATCCTGCCAAAAATCTAAACATGAAACTGGGGATGATGCCAAACAATGATGCTTTCAAAGGAATACTTTTCGACGCTGACATGGCCGGGATTATGCTTTCCAGCAATTACGGGAAGTTTGCACCCTCAATAGGCTATTATCGTTTTAATGACAATGGCGCAAACAAGGATAAAGTCCTCGGACACAACACCAATGACCTCTTCATGCTGGACGGGAAGTATGAAGTTTCAAAAAACCTGAAACTTGGCGCCGCTTACTATTTCTTCCGTGATAACCAAGCGCAAACTGGTAAACCTAACAATGATGTTAAAATCAGTTCTTTCGGTTTAAACGGCGAATACGTATCAGGCCCCCTTACTCTGTCAGGCTTCCTTATATATCAGACAGGCTGGAATAACCTGCTTGTCGGCAAAAAAACCTATGTAAACGCTTTCGCAGGCAATATTGGGGCTAAAGTCAATGCTGGCCCCGGCACTGCGCGCGCCGAACTTTTGTATGTAAGCGGCTCCGATGACGGCAAGAATTCATTCTACTCTGTAGATGCAGAAAATGGTTACTACAGCAACGAAATGGTAATGCTCGGACGCGACAAGAACGCATACACTACTGACAATGCAATTATTTTTGACGGTAGCAACAAAGGGCAGGGACAGATCGGCGCATACTTTGGATACGACCTCCCCGTGACCCCCAAACTGTCAACGGCGGCTAACCTCGGTTTTGCATGGGTTGCACACAGGAACGCTAAATCATATTCCCAGTCAAACAGCAAATTCCTTGGAACAGAGATAAATGCAGAAGCCAATTACCAGATACTGGACGGTTTCACCGCAGGTGTGCGTGCTGGCTACGTATTCCTTGGCGGTCAATTCGACAATGTAGCCCTGGGCAACAAGACCCCGGTCAACCCTTACGATGCAAAGCTGATTTTCACTTACTCTTTCTAAGCTCCTGACTCGCAGAGAATATTCTATACTTCTTTAAAAACTCTGATATAACGCAAGGGGTGAAAACTCACCCCTTGCCTTTCAATTCTATTTTTTAAAAGCAGTAAAATCTTATTTCCAGGAGGGAAATATGAAATTCGGGAAATCTGCAGCGCTGTTTTTGTCCTGTGCACTGGCATTTTCTGTCACCGCGGGATGCAAGAAGAAGGAAGAGGCCAAACCTGCCGAACCGGTGCCAAAAGCCGCAAGCGACACCATCAAGATCGGTTTCATGGGCGCGCTTACAGGCGATGTCGCCATGTTCGGCAAACCTACACTGGAAGGGATGAAGATGGCTGCGGAAGAGGTGAACGCAGCCGGTGGAGTGCTCGGGAAGAAAATAGAGATTGTTGAAGCTGACAACAGGGGAGACAAGCAGGAAGGGGCTGCTGTCGCCCAGAAGCTTATCACCCGCGACAACGTGGTTGCAATGATAGGCGACCCTACAACAGGAATTTCCAAGGTAGTCGCTCCAATCGCGCAGAAAGCCGGCGTTGTCCTTCTCTCGGCAGGCGCCACAGGCCCCGGGCTTGTTGAAATAGGCGACTTCATCTTCCGCAACACCCTTCTTGACAGCGTCGCCATTCCTGCCTGTATCGACTATTTTGCAAATGAACTGAAGTACAAGAAAGTCGCTGTTATCACATCGGACAATAACGACTACAGCGTAGGCCTTTCGCAGACTTTCCGCGATGCAACTAAAGGAAAAGGGATCACGATCGTTGCAGATGAGAAAGTGAAAGACGGCGACAAGGATTTCAGCGCTCAGATCACAAATATCAAGGCCAAGAAACCTGATGTCATCTTTTATTCCGGCTACTACACCGAAGGGGCTCTCATAATGAAAGAAGCCCGCAAACAGGGTGTAAAAGCCAGTATGTTCGGCGGCGATGGCCTCTTCTCGCCCGAATTCATCAAGCTTGGCGGAGAAGCGGTTGAAGGCTCGATGTCAGCTCTGGGCTTCTCTCCCGAGCAGGCTACACCGGAAACGGCAAAATTCATCGAAGCATTCAAGAAGAAGTTCAACGACGCACTCCCCGGCCTCTTCGACGCTCAGGGGTATGATGGCGTGATGATGCTGGCCGATGCGATCAAACGCGCCAACAGCGCAGATCCGAAGGTGTTCAAGGATGCCCTCGCAACCACTAAAAACTTCAAAGGAGTATCCGGGACAATCACAATCAGGGCGAACCGCGAGCCTATCAAGTCTCCTCTCTGCCTGCTTGCAGTGAAGAACGGACAGTTTGCGCTTAAAGCAAAAGTGCCGGTCAAAATGGACTGATTTCAACCCGAATCTGGCAAGAAGTCTGAATGAGAACGCCGCACGAGGATATCCTCTGTGCGGCGTTCTCCTTTCAAGCTCTGCTAGAAAGTTGCAACAGCTAGCTCTATGAGCGGCTGGTGATTTCGATGAGATGATAACCGAAATCTGTTTTTACCGGTCCAAGCACTTTACCGACTTCTCCGGTGAAAACGACTTCGTCGAACTCCCTTACCATCTGGCCTGGGCTGAACTCCCCGAGATTTCCTCCCTGCCGCCCTGAAGGGCATCTTGAAACCTCTGCCGCACAGGCCGCAAAATCAGCCCCTTCCTCGATTCTTTTTTTAAGCTCTGTGCATTCCGACTCGGAATCTACCAGAATGTGTCTTGCTGTTGCTTTTGCCATCAATTTTTCTCCTCTTGTTTTGTTACCTGAAGGTATTGAGTATGTACTGGGCAATCCCTTCGGCATCCTTTTCGGAAACTGTTTTTTCGTCGAATGCGGTCATTTCACCGTTTGGGTTCCTCATAAGTCTGACAATATCTTCAGCGCTTCTTATGCCGTTTTTTTCACGATCCATCCTTGAAAGCGTTTTTGACGGCACAATCAGATTTCCACCTCCGGAATGGCATTCCGCACAGTGTTCGCTGAATCCTTTTTCTCCGTCAACAACTGGTGCCGTCTGAGCCTCTCCTTTTACAGCCGTAATCAGCATGAAAAAAAATAAAGCAACAATGGCAGAAGAAAGATGTCTGAGCATACGGCTGAATGCGCAAAAGAGATATCGAGTCAGGAATTTTTTGTTGTTTTTTATAGTTTGCATGATTGCTCACACCTTTTCAAATATTCTGGTTTTATAACCTTTCGGGCATAACATTACAATTTTTTTAAACCCATTCTCCCAAAAAGCAGAAAAAAGCGATCTCCTCAGGCCGTAACGTCATGATTTAAGGTACTCTCCTATTTTCTCGGAGAGAGTGTCGTATATCCTCCGGCATTCGCTTTCGTCCTTTTCAAGAAGCGTTACGCGGAATCCCTGAAGCGGAGTTGAGAATGACGAAAGAGGCACCACGCAGATGCCTGTCGCCGCGAGCATCTGGTAGACAAACCGCTTGTCAGGAGAAACCCCCGGCTTGTTAATGTATGAACCGACCAGTTCCTTCACCTCCGGGTTGGCTATCGGAAGCGACTGACGGTCGTTCAGGAGTCCGTCCTTGAAGGCGACAGCCATGTAAAAGGCTCCGTTAGTCCGGTTGACCTGCAACTCCGGCACCTGACGGAGAGATTCGTAAGTGATGTTGCTCATTTTTTCGTAAACCGCAATCCGCTCCTTGAGATATCCTTCATACTCAGGATGCCGCATTATCTCCGGGATCACGCTCTGAGGAAGCGTCGTCGAGCAGACCTCATTCATCTTGGCGGTGAGTATCAGGTTTATGTATCTTCTGAACAGGTCATCCCTCTCTGCGTTGTAGACCTCAATCCAGCCGCAGCGTGAGCCGGGCCAGGGAAACTCTTTCGAGATGCCTTTGAGGGATATCGCAGGGACATCGCCTATCAGATCGCTTATCTGGAGGCTCTTCTCGCCGTTGTAGACGATATTGGTATAGACTTCGTCCGCTATTATGAAGAGGTCGTTTTCCCGTGCAATCCGCACGATCTCCCGCAGCATCGCTTCAGTGTAGACCATGCCGGTCGGGTTGTCCGGATTGATTATCATTATCGCGCAGATGTTCGGGTTGTACCTTATGCTGTTGCGTATCTCGTCGATATCCGGACGCCACCCATCCTCAGGCTTAAGACGGAAAAATGAGGGCGCGGCCTTGGCATGGGCGATTTCGCCAAGTGTGTGCGTAGTGTACGAAGGAGACGGCATTAGCACCCTCGCTTCGGCTCTGAGCGAGCCGTAAATCTTGGCAATGGCGTCGCCCAGGCCGTTGAAGAATATTATGTCTTCAGGGGTTATCCTCACCCCGCCCCTGGCGTTTGTCATATCGCATATGAATTCTCTCGTCGCTAGAACCCCGCGGGTATGGCAATACCCCCAGCTGCCGTTGTCCATGACGCTTTGAGCAACGATCTCTTTCATCCACCCAGGGATAACCTCCCCCTTCACGATAGGATCTCCGATATTCTCCCAGTTGATCCTCACACCATGCTTCTGGAGTTTTTCGGCTACATTTACGATATTCCTTATCTCATACGTCAATTCGCCGCTCCCGGGGCTCACCAGTTCGATTCTCATGATATTGACCTCTCTTTTAGGATTAATTTATCCATGATTTCCATCAGGAAACTCCGAATGAGAAACAGTCGGTTCCCGGACGGAAACTCTCTACCTGTCCACAAGAGCGAACTGATTGCCGTCAGGATCAGACACAACTGCCATCCTCCCCCAGGGGCTCGACTCCAGAGGCTCGATGAAATCTGCGTTGGCGGCTTCAAGTTTTTCGCATAAGGTTTCAATATCGGAAACTTTCAGCGTAAGGCCTGTATGCCTCCCTACCAGCCTTCTGGCATCTTCGTGCAGCGCGAGCGAAATGCCGAGAGTCGTGGCCGCCCCCGGGAAGAACTCAATTATCATATCGCTCTGGCCAGCAACCGGTAGCCCCAGGATATCGGCGTAAAAATGCCTCGCCTTCGCGAGGTCTGTAACAAAGACAACTATGTTTTTCATTGAGACAGACATCAGCCCCTCTCTGCCAAACTTTTTTTTCTGGAAAGCCTGTGAACGCAATCAACCATGAAACGGGCGTTTTCAGGGGGAATATCCGGAAGTATCCCATGGCCAAGATTGAATATATGACCGGGACGCCCCGCATTTTCATCCAGTATCCGCCTGACTTCACGCTCTATGACACTTTCGGGGGCATAAAGCACCGTCGGGTCGAGATTCCCCTGAACCCCCATGCTGCCTCCGATTATATCTCGAGCCCTTCCGAGATCCAGATGCCAGTCAAGACCGATGACATCCCCACCGGCGCGTTTTACGACATCCAGCATCCCGGCGCTCCCCTTGACAAAATGAATTACGGGGGTATTCACCCGGTCAAGCCCGTTTATCAATCTTGAAGTGTGTGGGAGCACATACCCGGCATAGTCAGCCGGAGAAAGCATTCCTCCCCATGTGTCGAATATCTGTATGCATTGGGCGCCACCCCTGATCTGCGCGTTAAGATACTCTATGCTCATGGTGGTCACTTTCTCCATAAGAGCCGTAAAAACATCCGGAGCCGAATACATCATCCGCTTGGTCCGGGCGAAATCCTTGCTCCCCTTTCCTTCCACCATGTAGCATGCAAGCGTAAAAGGCGCCCCGCCGAAACCGATCAATGGAACTTTCCCATCGAGTTCTCTACGAAGTATTTTTATGGTTTCAATGACATACGGCAGATCCTGCTCTATATGAGGTATGCGCAGCCGCTTCACATCGGACATGCTTCCGACAGGATTTTCAAAAACCGGTCCAGGGACGAAATCAAGCCGCATCCCCATCGGTTCTACAGGGGTCAGGATATCTGAAAAGAGGATGGCCGCATCGACTCCGAGAAAGTCAACAGGCTGTATCGTAACCTCCGCAGCCAGTTCAGGAGTCTTGCAGAGTTGCAGAAAAGTGCAGCGTGAGCGAACAGCCATATATTGTGGCAGGTATCTGCCGGCCTGCCTCATGAGCCAGACCGGGGTCTCCTCTACAGGCTTGCACCGGCAGGCATCCAGAAAAGTTGTCTTCATATTCGTGTCTCCATAATCCGATCTATCAGGAAGTTTTTTCGATCTGCAAAATTGAACCTGATGCCGAAACCAGATATCCGGGGTATATTTTCCTCCCGCGGCGCAGTTCCATTTCCCCATTGACAGAGACTTCGCCGCTGCTTATCAGAAACTTGGCTTCCCCACCCGAGGCCGCCAGGTTTGCCGCCTTGAGAAGTGCGTCAAGCTTTATGAATTCAGTTTCGATCGAAAATATTTCAACCTCTTTAATCCCGGCGTATTCAGGTTGAATCATGCCGGAACGCTTTTCCAGTCATCCAGGAATTTTCTGATCCCTGCGTCTGTAAGAGGATGTTTTGTCAGCTGAAGCAGTACCTGATATGGAATTGTCGCTACATCCGCGCCGATCAGGGCGGAATTCAGGACATGAACCGGATTACGAATGCTTGCAACTATTATCTCGCTCATATAGCCGTAGTTATCGAAAATGGTTCTTATCTCCTCTATGATCCCCATCCCCTCCTGCGAGATGTCGTCAAGCCTCCCTACAAAAGGAGAGACGTAGCTCGCTCCGGCTTTCGCGGCGAGAAGCGCCTGCACCGGAGTGAAAACGAGAGTCACATTGGTTCTTATCCCTTTTCCGGCCAGGATTTTGGTGGCCTTCAACCCTTCGGCGGTCATAGGTACCTTTACGACTATGTTCCGGTCAATCTTTGCAAGCTCCTCCGCCTCCTTGAGCATCCCGGGGGCATCGAGGGATATCACCTCCGCCGAAACAGGACCGTCGACTATGGAGAGAATCTCGCTTAAAACATCTTCAAATCTCCGCCCAGATCTGGCTATCAGGGATGGATTAGTGGTTACTCCGTCTACAAGGCCAAGGGCGTGCGCCTCCCGTATCTCGGAGACATCGGCGGTATCGATAAAAAACTTCATGATCTGCTGCTCCTTTTATTTCAAGTTAGTTCCCGTCCGGAAAGCGGGGATTTTTCCCCCTGGCGGCGTCAATCTTCGGATTTTCTTGTGCGGCGTACCTCTGTACGCCTCCGCGCAAATACTCGATTTCCTTGGCAGAAGAAAAAATCCCCGCTTTCCGAGCAGGAAACCGACTGTTTCTCATCCGGAGTTTCCGGATGGAAACAAGTTAACATATGTTGAAAAGCCTATGGCTTATGCTCAAGCTGTTCGCGGAATTTTTCGAGGCAATCCATGGAGCAGAAATAGTGCCTTTCGCCGTCAAGCCTGCCAATTACGGCGTCATCCTCGGAAACATAAACGCCGCAGACCGGATCCTTGAATGTGGAAGTCGCCTTGTCCGCTTCCGTCTCTCTCTCTTTGCCCGATTCCTTTCCGCTCCCTTTCGCAATCATGGCTAGCACTATCCTGTAGCCGATGTAAATCAGGAATCCCCACATCAGAATTCTTATCATATCAGTATCCCTTGTTCAGATTTTTGTAACACTCTCGTCAGATTCAAGCGATGCAAGAATCGCCGAAATATTGCGGCGACTTGCAGGATGAACCGCATCCGGCGCGATATCGTTAAGCGGCTGCAGAACAAAGCGCCTTCTTGTCATTTCCGGATGAGGGATGACAAGGTTTTCACTCTCAAGCATAAGATCGTTATAGAGAAGTATATCGAGGTCCATCGTCCGTGGGCCGTTCATTACACCTCTTTTACGCTTGAACACCTCATCTTCGATTCTCTGAAGCGACAACAGAAGATCGCCAGGGGAGAGACCGGTGGAAATCCTCAATACGGCATTATTAAAAGGTGGCTGATCTTTGAATCCGACCGGAGAAGTCTCATAGAAATGGGAAAGCCCCGTTACTCTCGTGCCGGGGATGCGTGCAATTTCAGTTACAGCCCTGAGCAGATTCATCTCCCGGTCACCCAGATTGGAGCCTAACGCAATATACGCTGTATTTTCCACCTCGCGATTAAAGCATAATTCCATATTCAAATCAAAGCTGAAAAAATCATGCTCCGCTCTCGTGCAGAGATGCAAGCACCCCCTCCCGTATATCGGGATAACGAAGCCTGACTCCGAGTTTTCGGAGCATTTTTCCGTTGTCCACCACTTTTGTGTCCGACGAGTATGAAAACATGAGAGGGGTCATTTTTTGTCTCGCCTCGGCCATCGGGACATGCGGAGGCCTGGGGAGGCCGGCAAGATCGGCCACCAGATTGAAATAAGCGGTCATGCTTTCATGGGAACCGTCACAGACGTTGAAAATATCCCCCCCTTCCCCTTCAAGTACCGAAGCAACGCATACCTTCGCAAGGTCATCTGCATGAATCCTGTTCCCCGGGCCTGACTCCGCTTCATCCAGCAGTGGATGAAGCTCTACTATCTGCATGACAGGAAGCCTCCCCGGCCCATATATTCCGGCGATACGGAGTATGACGACCGGAACATCATAAAGCTCTCCGTATTCCAGAAAAACCTTCTCCGCATCCAATCTTCTCTTTCCCATTGCTGATGAGGGAAATGCATCCGATTCCTCGTTTACTACACCGCCGGAATTCTCGGCGTAAACCGACGTGGCGCTGGCGTATATAATCTTTTCCGGCCTTGCATCCCGACCAAGCAGGGAGCAGAAATTCCGTGACCTGGCATCGGTTACCCCCCCGCCAGGAGGGGGAATGAAATAATAGCAGACGCTTCCTGAAAGCGCATCAAAAGGCAATTCCAGGGCATTATCCAGGTTACGGACGAACATACTGAACTTCTCTGAAGAATATCCGGTCATCTTTTCAGAAGAACGGTTCAGGCAGGCTATCTCCGCACCCCTCTCCTCCCATAATTTGGCAACCCTCTTCCCGATGTAACCGCATCCGGCTATGAATATTTTGTCCGGCGTTTTCTTCATATGAATCAGACTCCTTCCGATCAGGGCGATTCCGGTTTGAAACAGCCGGAAATAAAACTTTTCGTGAACTTGAAGCGATACCGTATAAGTATTTAAAAATCCTCTTCTCCCGATTGAAACATTAGCACAATATGCTATTGACAAAAAGTAAGCAGTTTTGTTCTACTCCCTGAAATTGGAAATAAAAAATCCGGCATAACCATGCCGAAACAGACATTGAATAAAAAGGAGAGAACGAATGAACCCGTTAGCCGCCGAACTTAACGCCATGCTCACAGAGTATAATCCGCATGTTCTGGAAATGCTGTCCGGACTCGGAAAGAACATGTATTTCCCGAAAGGGATACTGACACAGTCTGCCGAAGCAAAGGAAAAAGCGCACAAGTTCAACGCAACAATAGGAATTGCAACGGAAAATGGCGGACCGATGTTTCTTGGATGCATCCAGGACAGACTGTCCGCTTTCGACCCTAAAGATATCTATCCGTACGCTCCTCCGGCCGGTAAACCGGAACTGCGCTCCCTCTGGCGAGAAAAACAGCTTCGTGAAAATCCCAGCCAGGCAGGAAAACATTTCAGCAATCCGATAGTCACAAACGCTCTGACACACGGCCTCTCCATCGTAGCAGACCTTTTCGTTGACAAGGGGGATCACCTGGTGCTTCCTGACATGCTATGGGGGAATTACAATCTGACTTTCGGCGTATGCAGCGGCGCTGAGATAAAAAAACATGAAACATTCAATGAAGCGGGCGGTTACAACGTAGAAGCCTTCAGAAGAACTCTCAGAAAGAGCGCTGAAGAGAAGAAAAAAGTAATAGTGCTTCTGAACTTTCCGAACAACCCGAGCGGCTATACCCCGACAGTGGCCGAAGGGGACGCCATAGTGGAAGCGATCAGGGAGACGGCGGAATCGGGATGCAACGTGGTCGCAGTTACTGACGACGCATATTTCGGCCTTTTTTACGAGGACACCCTTAAAGAGTCGCTCTTCGGCAAACTAGCAAACCTTCATCCGCGGATTCTCGCCATAAAGCTCGACGGAGCGACGAAAGAGGAATTTGTATGGGGGTTCCGCACCGGCTTCATCACTTTTGCGGACGGGAACAGCCATGAAAACAGCCCGGTAATGACAGCCCTGGAGAAAAAGACAATGGGGATAATTCGCGCACGTATCTCGAACTGCCCGCATCCATCACAGACATTCGTTATCGAGGCTCTCCGCTCACCCGACTTCCTCAGGCAGAAGGAAGAGAAGCTCCATACGATGAAAGGGCGCGCTTTAAAGACGAAAGAAGTCCTGAACAGCGGCAACTATCTGAAAGCATGGGACTATTACCCATTCAATTCAGGCTATTTCATGTGCCTCAGACTGAAGACGGTTGACGCCGAGAAACTTCGCATACATCTGCTCGACAGATACGGAGTGGGAACCATCTCCACGACAAAAACAGACCTGAGGATAGCCTTCTCATGCATCGCTGAAAGCGACATTCAGGAACTGTTCGACATCATTTACCGGGGGGTACAGGATATATCCTGAAATCCATTAATATCGGAATAAAAGCAAAAGGATGATCACGCAAATATCTCTTGTCTCAAACCTTATTTTATAATATTGTTTTCACCTCCTTGCCGGAATCAGATAGCGGAAACCGGCGACGCCAGACCAAAAGACTCTCAAAGGGGGTTCAGCATGGCCAAACTCGATACCGGAAAGATCAGCAATGTTTCAAAACAGGGTGTTGAAAACAGGGATTGCTCCATAGGGGAGATTCTGAGACAGCGCGGAGTATCCCGGCGTGATTTCATGAAATTCTGCTCAGTCATGACTGCCGCAATGTCGCTTCCGGCCACTTTCGCACCGAAAGTAGCGCAGGCGCTTGACAAGGTCAAGCGTCCGACACTCGTATGGCTCGAGCTGCAAAGCTGCACCGGCGACACTGAAGCCCTGCTTCGCTCGGCCAATCCGACGGTAGGGGAGATCGTTCTTGAAATCCTTTCGGTCGATTATCACGAAACGATAATGGCGGCTGCGGGACATCAGGCGGAAGCGGCGCTTGACAAGGTGATCGTCGAGGAGAAGGGGAAATACATCTGTGTTGTTGAAGGTTCCGTATCCATGAAAAATGGCGGAATTTACGCAAGCACCGGCGGCAAGTCGCACCTTGACCGGGTCCGTCAGGTATGCGGCGGCGCTCTTGCGACCATAGCGGTCGGCACCTGTGCATCTTACGGCGGCATCGGGGCGGCGGCTCCGAACCCTACGGGAGCGGCAGGGGTGAGAGAGGCAGTGCCGGGGGCAACCATTATCAATCTGCCCGGCTGCCCGGTGAATGCCGACAACCTTACGGCGACCATTGTCCACTATCTCGTATTTTCCAAGCTGCCAGCGCTAGACAGTTACGGCCGGCCGCTTTTTGCCTACGGCAAGCGCATCCACGATAACTGTGAACGGAGACCCCACTTTGACGCCGGCCAGTATGTGGAGCAGTGGGGGGACGACAGGCATCGCAGAGGCTTCTGCCTCTACAAGATGGGGTGCAAGGGGCCGGCAACGTTTCATAACTGCCCGACGCAGCGCTACAACGAAAAGACGAGCTGGCCGATAGGCGCTGGACACCCCTGCGCCGGCTGCTCGGAGCCGAATTTCTGGGATACGATGTCGCCTATGTACAAGCGCCTTCCCAATGTTCCTGGATTCGGCATAGAGGCGACAGCCGACAAGGTAGGAGTTGCCCTTGTAGCCGGAGCTGCCGCTGCGTTTGCCGTTCATGGGACACTGAATGCGATTCGCAAAGACAAAGAGCCTTCCGACAAAGGCAAGGAGGAGTAATTTATGGCCAAGATAGTTGTTGATCCGATTACGCGCATAGAGGGGCACCTCCGCATTGAAGCTGAAGTAAGCGGAGGCAGAATCACAGATGCCTGGAGCGCCGCGACCATGTTCCGTGGAATAGAAAAAATACTCACAGGCCGCGACCCGCGCGACGCCTGGTTCTGGACACAGCGATTCTGCGGGGTCTGCACAACGGTTCACTCAATAGCTTCCGTCAGAGCTGTTGAGAACGCCCTCAAAATCAGGATACCGCCTAATGCCGAGCTGATCAGGAACATAATCATAGGGATACAGAACGTGCAGGATCACGTCATTCACTTCTACCACCTGCACGCTCTCGACTGGGTGGACATAACTTCGGGGCTGAATGCCGACCCAGCAAAGACGGCTGCTCTTGCCGCCTCAATTTCCGACTGGCCGCACAACTCTCCCACATATTTCAAAGGGGTTCAGGACAAGGTAAAGGCCTTTGTCGCATCAGGCCGTCTTGGCCCGTTCGCCAACGCCTATTGGGGGCATCCGGCCTACAAATTGCCTCCAGAAGCGAATCTCATGGCTACTGCCCACTATCTCGAAGCTCTTGAATGGCAGAAGGATGTCATCAAGATTCACGCGATACTCGGAAGCAAAAATCCGCACCCGCAGACTTTTCTTGTCGGCGGCATGGCAATACCCGTCGATCCGGACTCGCAGAACGCACTTAACGCAGACAAACTGATAGAGATAAAGCGTCTTCTGAAAAGGGCACAGGAGTTTGTTGAAAAAGTTTACATTCCCGATCTTCTCGCGGTCGCCTCTTTCTACAAGGAGTGGGCCGGAATAGGCGCTGGAGTGGGTAACTACCTCTCGTACGGCGAATTTCCCGATGCGTCCGGCAACATGTGGCTCCCGGCCGGAGCTATTATTAACAAGGACATTTCAAAGGTAATGCCGGCTGATCAGGATAAGATAGCGGAATTTGTCGATCACTCCTGGTACGACAATTCAAAAGGCGCCGGCAAAGGTCTCCACCCGTGGGATGGCGAAAGCGAAGTCCACTACACCGGACCCAACCCACCATACGAACACCTAGACACTGACAAGAAATACTCTTTCTGCAAAACCCCGAGATACGGCGAGAAGCCGATGGAGGTAGGCCCGCTTGCCCGTGTCCTTGTAGCCTACGCTGCAGGACACAAGGAGACAAAGGCGGCGGTGGACATGGTGCTGCAGAAACTTGGAGTCGGGGCCGGGGCGCTCTTCTCGACCTTGGGGCGCACCGCGGCAAGGGGAATAGATTGTCTCCTCATAGCACAGCAGACCCCGAAATACCTCGACGAGCTGATCGGCAACATTTCAAAGGGCGACTATCGGACTCATAACAACGAGAAATGGGATCCTTCCGACTGGCCGAAAGAGGCGCTGGGCTACGGATGGCACGAGGCTCCCAGAGGCGCGCTCGGCCACTGGATCAGGATAAAGGATCAGAAGATAGCGAATTATCAGGCTGTAGTTCCTTCAACGTGGAACTCATCACCCAGAGACGCCAGAGGGGTGCGCGGCCCTTATGAATCAGCCCTTGTAGGCACACCAGTGGCGGATCAGAACAAGCCTCTAGAGATTTTACGGACGATACACTCCTTTGATCCCTGCATGGCCTGCGCTGTCCATCTTGTAGACTCTACAGGGAGCGAACTGCTCAAGATAAAGGTAACCTGAAAAAGGGGGTTTAAAATGAGCGAATCCTGCAAATTCAAGCGTTACATCTGGGAACTCCCGGTTCGCTGGTGCCACTGGATAAATGTGCTCTCGATTGCTCTTCTGGCGGTAACCGGCTTTCTTATTGGAAACCCGTACTCATTCGGAAAATCGGCGTCCGACTTCACAATGGGGTGGATAAGATTCATACATTTTACCGCGGCCTATGCCTTTACAGTCAGCCTGGCGTCACGGGTGATCTGGTCGTTCATCGGGAACAGATACGCGCAGTGGCGCGAGTTCCTCCCTTTCCTGTATGTAAAAGGACGGGAGAAAATGATCAGGATGCTCCGCTATTACATGCTCCTGGACAAGGAGGTGCCGGAAACCGTCGGCCACAACCCGCTTGCAACTACAGCCTATCTGGTGCTTTTCTTCCTGTACATCACTATGGTACTTACCGGTTTTTCGCTCTATGCGGAGCATGCCCCGCAGGGTATCATGCACAAATCGCTCGGCTTCATGTACTCCATGTTCAGCAACCAGGGGATGAGGCTTTTTCACCATTTCAGCATGTACCTGATTTTCGGCTTTATAGTGAACCACATCTACAGCGCGTGGCTTATGGATATAAAAGAGCATGGCAGTGAGATTTCGAGCATGTTCAGCGGCTACAAGTTCACCGTAAAGCGGGAGGAATAAAAATCTTAGTCAGAGTTGAATATGACTCGACAATTATGCTGATGCATGCAATAAGATTTGTCACTGCTTAAAAACTTCTCTGCATGCGCCTTGTCACAGAATGTTTACTTACAGATTTCACTTAAATGAGTAACGAACCAAATGAACTACCCTGCAAAATGCTGCCGGGTAGTTCATTTATGTATACTGCTTGTGTGTTGCGCCGGCTTTTTTGATTTTTCCCCTCACAGGAAAATCGTGTTAATCCGTGGCCAACTCCGTTTTCAGATTGACATCTCAATTCAGCAAAAATCAAATTCACCCTTTATGCGGAAAAACTGTTCTATTATCAGACCGGCAGCCGATAGAGCTTCGTTGTCTGCGATTTTATCATGAGGAGGGTTCGATTGAAAAAACCGGTAAACTCTTATGCAGAAAGAGAGAGAAAAAAAAACAGGCCGGAAGATGACTTCCGCTCCGTAGGGTCGCTTCTGAAAGAGCGCGGAGTCTCCCGACGCGACTTCCTCAGGTTCTGCTCGCTGATGACTGCGGCAATGTCTCTTCCAGCCACTTTTGCTCCCAGAGTCGCCCATGCGCTCGACAGAGTCAGGCGTCCTCCTCTTGTCTGGCTTGAATTCCAGGCATGCACCGGCGACACTGAAGCTCTCCTCCGCTCGGCAAACCCGACAGTAAGCGAGCTGCTCCTCGAGATACTCTCTGTGGAGTATCATGAAACCATAATGGCGGCGGCAGGCCACCAGGCGGAAGCAGCCCTGGACAAGACCATATCTGAGCAGAAAGGTAAATATATCTGCGTGCTGGCCGGTTCCATCCCGTTGAAGGAAAATGGCGCATACGGGTGTGTAGGGGGAAAATCGAATCTGGAGAGAGCACGCCAGGTTGCAAGCGGCGCAGTTGCAACAATAGCAGCAGGGACATGCGCCTCTTTCGGCGGCATAGCCGCCGCCTCTCCGAACCCGACCGGAGCCGTAGGGGTGAGAGAGGCAGTGCCTGGCGCAACCGTTATCAACCTTCCCGGCTGCCCTGTAAATGCCGACAACCTGACAGCAACCATTGTTCACTTCCTTGTTTTCGGCAAGATACCTGCTCTGGACAACAATGGCCGCCCTCTTTTCGCATACGGAAAAAGGATTCACGACAACTGCGAAAGGAGACCACACTTCCATGCAAGTCAGTTTGTGAAAAAATGGGGGGATTTCGGCCACCGCAAAGGTTTCTGTCTTTTTGAAATGGGGTGCAAGGGGCCTGCAACATTTCATAACTGCCCTATCCAGCGTTACAATGAAAAAACAAACTGGCCTGTCGGGGCGGGTCATCACTGCGTAGGCTGTTCCGAACCAGCCTTCTGGGACGTGCTGGGCCCGCTCTACAAACGCCTCCCGTACAGCCCCGGTTTCTGGCACAAGGCCTACATCATATGAACGGCAGCTCTTGCCGTATCTTGCCGGATTGTTGAGAGAGAGCCGACAATCCACAAGGGGAATTTTCAGAAGTGAAATATGAAAGCGCGCAATATTGCGCGCTTTTTTTTAACCCGAAATGGAGAATGAGATGACTGAAAACAGTGGAAAAATCGATCTTCTGATCCTTGGCATAGGAAACCTGATAATGTCGGATGACGGCATAGGGGTCAGAGTAATACGGAAGCTGCGCGAAAATTACATTTTTCCGGAATTAGTGACCCTTCTTGATGGCGGGACACTTGGCCTCGACCTCCTCCCTGCCCTGGAAGGAAGAAGCCACCTCGTCATAGTCGACGCGGTCGAAACGGGTGGGAAGCCGGGCGAGATAGTACGTCTGACCGGGAGCGATATTCCTGTTGCGATCGAGCACAAGCTTTCCCCTCATCAGATGGGGGTGAAGGACCTTCTCGCCGTATCCGCGCTCATGGGACATGAACCTGCCGAAATTGTGATGCTGGGGATACAGCCAGGAAGTATCGAGATGGGGGAGAACCTTACGGAAGAAATTGAAAAGAAACTTGACGAACTTTGCCTGATGGTACTGGAAGAGCTGGAGAGAACGGGAATAAGATTTTCAGCAAAATCGACCGAACAGCATGTTGATTTCGCCTGAAAACCGTGTATCATGCCGAAAAAACATTCATTAACAAGGTTTCACTCATGCCTTCAATGAAATTACATCTGACCATTCTTGCATCCGCCATCATGACACTGGCCATTTCTGCTCATGCTGCGGCTGTTTCGGAGGAGACCCGGCAGATATCGGAAGTTCCGATCAAAAACCTCGAAGAGAGTTTTACCCGCAAATTCGGTGCGACTACCCCTCTTCAGTGGGGAGAAAATGTAACAGGAGTCATAACCGGAGGCTCAGGCGCCGCAAAAAAAATTGCCCTTACAATGGATGCCTGCGGAGGCCATAAAGGTATGGGTATTGACATGGAGCTCATCACTTTTCTTGAGCGTGAAAAAATTCCGGCTACCCTTTTTCTTAACGCAAGGTGGATCGACGGGAACATGGCGCTTTTTGAAAAACTTGCTTCGAACCCTCTTTTCGAGATTGCAAACCACGGGTTTGCCCATAAACCCGCTTCCGTGAACGGGGAAAAAGCCTATGGGATAAGCGGCACCAGAAACGTATCGGAGCTTGTGGACGAGATAGAGCTTAACGCCAGAAAGATCGGGCGGTTGACAGGGAAGAGGCCTGCATTTTACCGTTCCGGAACAGCTTTTTACGACGAAGTTGCCGTAAAGGTCGCAAACAGACTGGGGCAGAAAGTTGCAGGCTTCAACATTCTGGGCGACGCCGGCGCGACATTTTCCCGCGAAAAGGTAAAAGAAGCGATCCTATCGGCAAAGCCTGGAGCGATTATAATAATCCATATGAACCACCCCGAAGCCGAAACCGGAAAAGGGGCGATAAGCGCGCTGCCGGAGCTTATCAGGCGAGGCTACAGATTTGTGAAGCTTTCTGAAATGGAGATGCAGTAACATAACGAAATCATGCTGGCCCGATGGTCAGGAGCTCCAATGTTTGACAGGATCGGAAAGAAAATACTCCTCTCTCTCTCGACTCTCATAGAGATGTCGGATATGCTCCGCAGGGCATTCAGCGAAGCAGGTCCCGTTCTAACCGGAAGAGCCAGACCGGCCAGAAGGGTGTTTTTCAAACAGATATACTTTACCGGCCTGCAAGCCCTCGCCATCGTCATTGTCATAGCCGTTCTTATCGGTGCGGTGATAGTAAGCCAGGTTATGAGTTTCGCGAGCTCCGGTTCGTCATCACTAGAGGGGAGCGGCTCTATTGCCGGCAAGATACTCGTCTGGGTAGTGGTGCGGGAAATAGCACCGCTTCTGACCGCTCTGATAGTCATAGCAAGAAGCGGCAACGCCATAGCGACGGAACTCGGACAGATGAAGCTTGGCGGCGAGATACAACTGCTACGCTCGATGGGGATATCTCCGGACCAGTACCTGGTCGCGCCCCGCATCTTCGGGGTCACAGTCGCAGTCGCCATACTCTCCGTGTACTTCGCCTCCGCAACAGTTGCCGGAGGGTTTCTGACCGCTTCTGCCATATGGCATATCCCCTTTGAACAGATTTTGCACGGTCTGGCATCAACAATCAGACTCGCGGATATTTTCCAGCTCTTTTTCAAGTCATCCGCTCTCGGGATGACAATTTCCCTTATATGCTGCCGAAAAGGGCTGCTGGTAAGCCGCAGCGCCACGCAAATTCCACAGGCAGCGACCGGAGCTGTCATACAGAGCCTCTTCGCAGTGTTTTTCATAGACGGAGTACTTACTTTCATCTTTCACTGAAGCCAGGGAGATGCCGGAGATGATCAGATTTGTTTCGGTAGTCACTGAAGATTTCCCGCACGGGATTTCATTCGATATCCACAAAGGGGATTTCTCCGCCATCGTCACCCCTGACGGCTTCCCTGAAGAGAAGCTCCTTGATCTGATGCTTGGAATGGAAAAACCGGGTTCAGGCAGAATAACTCTCCTTGGCAGCGAAATTACTGCGATGACGGAAAATGGGCTCCTTGAAATAAGAAAAAAAATCGCACTCCTTCATGCCGGCGGTGGATTGATCTCCAACCTGAGGGTGCTTGAAAACGCGATGCTGCAACTGGGGTATAACTCAGACAAGAAAGAGGATGAGATAAGGGATGCTGCAATAAACGCCCTGAATCGGGTCGGGTACTGCGGGAGCCTGGATGAGCTCCCGGGCCATCTGACGCTATTTGAAAGGAGGCTGGTCGGATTCGCCAGAATATTGATCACAGAACCAAAGCTTGTCATTTACAACGCTGCATTCGAAGGGGTGCAGGAGAAGGAGCGGGAGAAGCTTGCAAACCTTGCAGATCAGTTCCACAGGGAGACCCCCGGAAGAACATCGCTCGCGATAACTTCAGACAAAAGATTCCTCTCCGGCCTGAAACCGGACAAAATCACCGGCTTTGATCAGGTGCCGAAATGAACCAGAAAAATTTTTTCTTCCGTAATCTCGAAAAAACAGTGGGTATTTTTGCTTCACTGGCTCTCTTTGCCATTATCGCCTCGGCGCTTTACATAGCCTGGGAAAACGACTATTTCGCCTCGACTTACGAACTCGTCTTCACCGTGCAGAAGGGGACCGGCTTTACGAAAGGGATGCCTGTGAAACTCTCCGGTTTCAGGGTAGGCAAGGTCAACTCAATCGCGCTTAACGACCAGGCGATGGTTGAGGTAAAGCTTCAGATTTATAAAAAATACCGGAAATGGATCAGGGAGGATTCGGAGGCCAGACTTGTAAAAGAGGGATTGATCGGTGATTTCATCATAGAAATTACCGCCGGCTCCGGAAACGCGAGAACAATAGAGGACAAAGGAGTCATAAGATTCGTAAAAGGCAGGGGGGTTGAAGAGCTTGCCGCGGACATGGCCGAAAATGTCCGCCCGATATTAGTTGAAGTCCGGCAGCTCCTGAGCTATCTGAACAACCCTGAAGGAGATGTCAGGCAGACGGTTAAAAACATACGACTCCTCTCGGGCAATCTCGAAGCAACTAGACAGAACGCAGACATGCTCCTGATGACAGCCAATGCCGAAGCAGCCAGGGTATCCGGAAAATTGTCAGCTACCCTGGAGAACGCCGATTCAACCGTCAGGAAGCTTCAACCTCTTATCGAAAATTCTGACAGCTCGATCTCTCTTGTAAACAGGAAGCTCCCTGTAATACTCGAGAAAATAGATTCAAGCCTGACAAATCTCGAAAAGATATCGATACTGGCGACGGAGAGCGCGGAAAAAAACCTGCCGCTTCTCCCCGGGCTTCTCCAGGATGGAGGTGAACTCCTTAAAAACGGAAACGACATCATGAATGCCGCAAAAGGTGTATGGCCGATCAGAAGCTACTTCTCCGGAACGCCGGAAGGGTTGATGATAAAAGGTGACAGCCGTGACTAGACTCCATCTCGTCATTTCAAGCGTAACGATAATCATTTTTCTGGCTGGATGTGCTTCGCAGAAAAAGAACCTTAATCAGACAGAGCTGCAAGGGGATATTCACAGCAAAAGAGGGGTAGCCGCCTTTCTTAAGAATGATCACAGAAGAGCGGAGGATGAGTTCAGTCTGGCATACTCGTTTTATGCTTCGGCGGAAAACGAAAGGGGAGCGGCGAGATCACTTCTGAATCTGATCAGGCTTTACCGGCTTTCCGGCGACATGGAGATGGCCGTTCTCTTTTCTGACAAAGCGTACCGGATATGCGAAACTCACCAGGTAATGTGTGACGAAACCTGCTTTGAAAAAGCCAAAATCGCCCTGCTGAAAGGCGATCTGCAGGAGGCGAAGAGATGGGTGAACAAAGGAGCAACTGACAAAACTGGAAGAAGCTCCGCGCGGCTTCTGAATCTGCTTGCCACTATCGACCTTCGTAACGGCGCCCTGAAGGAGGCGGCGGAGAGTTCGATGGCCGCTCTTGATATAGCCAAGGGAGACGATGACGCCCTGGAAGAGGCTAATGCCCTGCTGCTGCTTGGCGAATGCATGATGTCAGAGAAAAATTGGAAAGCGGCGGCGGAATATTTCAATCAGGCGCTTCTAGTTGCAAAAAAAGCGGGAAACGGAAAAAAGGTTCATGAAGCTCTGCTGGGACTCGCAGACTCCGCAGCTGCCGAAGGGGATCAGAAATCGGCTGAGGATTTTCGCAAAAGGGGAGAAGAAGTTGCCGCAAACATGGAAAAAATCGGCAACAGAGCCGGAAGCCGCGCGAGTCCACCCCTCTCGCGTTGAAGTTCTTACAAAAGTCACAAAAGATGAGGTTTTTGCAAAAGTAGTGAAAGATGAGGCTCTTGCAGACAGCTGTTTCTCATCCGGAGTTTCAGGATGAAAACCTTTGAGGTTCATACCTTCACAACATGAGCAGCTCCCCTCCCGCCTGTGGTATACGCGCAGAATCAAAATTGGCTTCCCCCCATTCGACTATCTCTGCACAGCCGGCTCCGGCAAGGGATTGCGGCGGATTCTGACCGAGAAAAGAGAGCACCTGCAGAAGGAGCTCCGACTCCCTCCCTCTCCAGTTCCCAAGCTCAGATGAGACAAGATTGTCCCGCTTGCTCAGTTTTTTCCCGTCTTGTCCGGTCACCAGAGGGAAATGGCAATATTCCGGCTCCGGAATGCCCAGAATTCTCTGAATGTGTATCTGTCTCGCAGTCGAGTGGAGAAGATCATCGCCACGGGCAACCTGGTTCACCCCGGTTATGAAATCATCCACAACCACGGCGAGCTGATACGCGAACCCCCCGTCCCCCCGCCTGACGACAAAATCGTTGCCGGATGTTACAAGATTGCGGCATACAACCCCGAGACGGAGGTCACTGAAGCAGATATCTTCATCCAAGACCTTTATCCGCCAGGAGCGGATTGTCTCACCCGGAGAGACGCCGTGCCGGCAGGTTCCAGGATAAGGGACTGAATCATCTTGCGGATGAGGGGCAGAAGCGGAGAGCGCGATATCTCTTCGGGAACAGCGGCAGGGGTAGAGTGTCCCTTTTTCCAGCAGTATTTCGAAGAATTTTTCATACTCGCCTGTATTCAGGCTCTGTCTTGAAATCTCCCCATCCCAGAAGAGAGAAAATGACTCAAGAGTGGCCATGATATCATCAGCCACCCCTGTAATCTGTCTTGGAGCGTCAAGGTCATCAAGGCGGAGGAGCCATCTCCCTCCCCGGCTCTTGGCAAGAAGCCTGCTTCCGACTGCTGTCACCAGAGAGCCGGTATGAAGATGGCCGGTGGGGGAAGGGGCAAAACGCCCTGCTGTAACTTTACGGCCATCCCCGCTTTGGTTCATAGTTCGAGGATCATCGCATTCTCATCGCAATCAGGAAACTTGACACACTTTATGCAATCTCCCCAGACCTTGTGTGGAAGCTCCGACTTGTCGACCATCCTGAAGCCGTGTCTTCCGAAAAAGTCCGGCTTGTAGGTAAGACAGAAAATCCTTTTCAGTCCAAGTACCCTGGCCTCCTCTATACAGGCCTGAACGAGCTGGCTGCCGATCCCCTTTCTGCCGGCGTTCTCCTGCACGGCAACGGAGCGCACCTCGCCCAGATCGTCCCAGACGATATGCAACGCCGCTGTCCCAAGCAGAGCACCGTTCTCTTCAAAGACGTAAAAATCCCGGAGAGATTCATAAAGCTCGGAAAGCGAGCGGGAGAGCATCTCCCCCCTGCTTGCAAAAACAATCAGAAGCTTCTGTATCTCCTTCACATCATTTATCTCTGCCTTCCGGATCATTCCACCCCTCCGTTTATCTTGAATTGTTCCGCACGCAAACTACATGGTTTCCATCCGGAAAATCCGGATGAGAAACAGTCGGTTTCCTGNNGGATTTTTTCTTCTGGCAAGGAAATCGGGGAGTTGCGCGGAGGCTTACTGAGGTACGCCGCACAAGAAAACCCGGAGATTGACGCCGCCAGGGGGGAAAATCACCCTTTCCGGAGGGAAACAACGTATCAGTGCGACAGGCATCCTTTGAGTTCATAAGTTACCCGGATATGCCTACAGTCACCACAACAGGTTCAAGCACTCTGCTCATCTCAAGAGGGGAGAGCCCAACCAGGTACCCCCTGCTACCGCCATTTATATAGACAATCTCAAGTTTAAGGATGCTCTCCTCCATGTAAATCGGCATCTTTCTCTTCAGTCCGAAAGGAGATGTGCCGCCTGTCAGATACCCTGAATGCCTGTTAGCTGTCTCGGGGGAGCAGGGTGAAACCTGTTTTGCGCCGATAATCCTGGCCAGCTCCTTCGTGGAGACCTGCATATCCCCATGCATCAGGACGACCAGAGGTTTTTTAGATTCATCCTCCATTATCAATGTCTTTATGACGGAGTGTTCGTCAAGGCCAAGCTCGCGCGAGGATGCAGCAGTCCCTCCCCTCTCCTCGTATCTGTAAAGATGATCGGAAAAGGAGACCTCCGCTCTTCTGAGTTCCCTTACAGCCGCGCTTACAGGCGCTTTTTCACGCGACATCAGCAAATCCTCGGCAGCTGTTCTCCGGCGAGCATCTCCACGCTCCTGAACCCGCCGACTGCGGTCTCCATAACTACTCTCCCTGCGGGCGACTCCTCAACAACCCCTATTACTGCGGCCCCTTCCCCAAGTGGATGCTTTCTCATCGCCGCAAGGATTGAATCCGTACTCTCCGGAGCAACAAAAGCGAGGAGCTTCCCTTCGTTTGCGACATAAAGGGGATCAAGCCCAAGAATGGAACAGACAGCCGCAACCTCTCTTTTTACAGGTATGTCGCTCTCGCGCAATCTTACTGCGACACCGGACTGGGCAGCGATCTCCTTGAGAGTGGTTGCGACTCCGCCGCGAGTCGGGTCTCGCATCACATGAAGACTCTCCCCTGCCGCCGCCATGATCTCGCGAACAAGAGTATTAAGCGAAGCGGAATCGCTTGCAATCTCTGCGCCGACATCCAATCGTTCACGCCCGGCCATTACGGCTATGCCGTGATCGCCGACAGTCCCGCTGATGATCACGCTGTCTCCTGGCTTTGCGTTGTCGCCGCTTATCTTGAGCCCGTGTGAAATGACGCCTATGCCAGAAGTGGTTATGAAAATCTTGTCCCCCTTGCCGCATGGAACCACCTTTGTATCGCCAGCGACTATCCTGACACCGGCCTCATCTGCGGCATTCCGCATATCTTCCAGAACCTTTGCGAGTTCAGTTTTACGGAACCCCTCCTCTATTATCAGGGAGACGCTCAGAAAAAGGGGGGCTCCCCCCATCATTGCCAGATCGTTCACTGTCCCATGCACTGCCAGCGAGCCTATACTGCCTCCTGGGAAAAAAATCGGATCAACTACAAAAGAATCAGTAGTGAAAGCGAGTCGGCCATGCGGGAAATCAAGTATGGCGGCGTCATTCTGGCAAGAGCGGGCATCCCCGTTTAGAACAGGCAATATGAGCTCTTCAAGCAATTTATGCGACAATCTCCCACCACTGCCATGACCTAGAAGTATCATGTCCTGATTCACTCTCCCCGAGACCTCCCGGATTTGTCAGCGCTCTGAAACGGGATGACAATAACATTTATTGCGGCTGTTGTCACCTCCTCCGGCCCAAGCTTTTTCTGTTCACAATCTCCTCCGGTTCATGATAAGAAAGATGCATTTCATGGAGCCGGATATCCTGCTGGAAAAACTTTGAATGATTTTCCGGAAAACCTGGATGCAGCCGGCAGTTTAATAAATTGAACGGTAATCGGGGGATAAATGACAAAATACAGACCAATGGAGGCTCTGCCGGAAGCAGCCGGATACGGCAAAGGAGACACTCTCCTGCTGTTCGGCGAGCTTTTCGGGCGCGGTTATGCAAACGGGCTTGTAGACGAGGCGAAGAGGATCGGAATGACGGTCATAGGGACAACAGTCGGCAGACGTGACCAGGATGGGGATCTGCGCCCTCTTGCGGCCGATGAACTGGCCGAAGCCGAGGCCATTCTCGGTGGGAGGATAATCAATATCCCGCTGGAAGCCGGCTTCGACATGGAGAGCGTGGACGGCCTGCCATCTGTTTGCGAACAGCTTAAAAAAACGCGGCCTGACGATTTCACCGCCATAAATTTTGAAGAAGGGTTTATCGAGAGCGCCAGATGCGCCGGAGCATCGCGTTTCCGTAACAACGCCTCCAGGGTTTTCGATGAGGCGGCATCGATGATACCTCCTGGATCAAACGTTCTCTTTGCCCATACCATGGCGGGAGGCATCCCCCGAGCGCGGGTATTCATGCCACTATTGAACAGGATTTTCAAAGGGACGGGAGAAAAATTTCTTCCTTCGGAGCTTTTCTGGAAAAGCGGGCTTGGAAAACTTTGCGAGGCGAGCTTCAATGAAGTGACCGCAGACACTTTCCGGTACCTTATCGAAGAGAGCGCCGGCCTGAGAGAAAAGGTGAATTCAGCCGGAGGAAAAACAGCCTGCATCGCTTACGGTTATCATGGAACAGCGGTTATCATCGGCGGCAGATACAGGTGGCAATCATACACCCCTTATGTTCAGGGAATCGCCAAGATGCGACTTGAAGAGATAGCTCTCTCCAGCGCAAAAAACGGAATACAGGCGACGGTATTCAACTGCCCCGAGATACAGACAAATTCCAGCGCCCTCTTTCTCGGCGTCGAAATACCGCTTTACCGGCTGCTGGAGGCAATATGCAGGGAAGTCGAGGCGGAGAGATACAGCGCTCTCGAGAAGCGATGTCTGTTGATGCTTAAAGAAGGATTTAAGACCAGTGACCTCCTCGCCAGAACCGAACAGTTTCTGACAGATCCGATCGTGACTGAAATGACCGATTTCGGGACATGGCCGCAGCATAACACCCTGAAACAGGCCGAGATGATGCTCGCCGCATCGGCTGAACTCATGGATATGCATTCGGATCAGAAACGGCTCGTATGCGCGGAGCTGTCAAGGATCGTTTTCCTCTCGACAGGAAGATTGATGCTTCACGCTTCATGGAAACCGGAAGCGCCTGTCTTGTGGCTTAATCATGACATAATAGCCAGACTTGTCGCAGACAGGAGAGGCTCCGGCATTCTCAATCCGGATAGAACAGCCTGATTTATGGCCATCCTGAAAATGCGTACCCATCCGGGATTTCCGGATATGATAACAGATTGAGTTCACAATATCCCCTGAAACCGGAATAACTCCCGATAATTCAACAAGGAGACATCTCATGTCAAAAACTCTGCTACAGACCGATTTTCCCGGCCTGAAACTGCTCGCTAGAGGCAAGGTCAGAGACATCTATGACCTTGGAAATTCCCTGCTTCTCGTAACATCTGACCGGATATCGGCATTCGATGTGATAATGAACGAGCCGATTCCGGACAAGGGATTCGTCCTGACCCAGATATCCGCCTTCTGGTTCAGGAGTATGGAGGATATAGTAAAAAACCATATAATTTCAACGGATGTCGCAGATTTTCCGAAGGAGTGCAGGCCATATTCGGAACTGCTCGCCGGGCGGTCAATGCTGGTAAGGAAGGCGAAACCTCTTGCGGCTGAATGCATCGTGAGGGGGTATATATCGGGGTCCGGGTGGAAAGATTACAAGAGCAGAGGCTCGATATGCGGCATTAAAATTCCGGAAGGGATGAAAGAATCCGATCGCCTCCCGGAGCCGATTTTCACCCCTTCGACAAAAGCGGAACTCGGAACGCATGATGAAAATATCTCGTTCGACGAGATGGCGAAACTCTGCGGCAGGGATATGGCAGAGCAGGCGCGCGACTACACGATCAGGATATATTCAAGGGCGAGAGAGATAGCCGACACTAAAGGGATAATAATAGCCGACACCAAATTCGAATTCGGAATATATGACGGAGAGCTTATAATAATAGATGAATGCCTGACACCCGATTCAAGCCGTTTCTGGCCGAAAGACAGCTACAAGCCTGGCGGCCCTCAGCCAAGCTTCGACAAGCAGTTCCTGCGGGATTACCTTGAGACCCTCGATTGGGGGAAAACAGCCCCTCCCCCTCCCCTGCCGGATGAAATAGTTCAGAAAACAGCCGATAAATACCGTGAGGCACTCTTCAGGCTTACAGGGATAAATGTGCGGAATCAATAGGCAGAATCATCTCCCCTCTTTTAGTAGTCAGGAGGGGAGATCGCCCCGGTTCTCAAGCTGAAATTTCAATCCGGATATATCCAGCCAAAGAGCGGAAATCATTTTTTTTCGTTAAGAAACTTTCCTATTCTCCTGTCTTCAACGGAGATATGGTTGATCAGCCACTTGAGGAGGATATTGTTTGTCTCAAGGACATGATGAACCGACACCCCCTCTATCAGCACCTCGTTATGAATCTCGGAAATCCGCTCTATAAAAGAGTCGTGCAGCTTCTTGTGCTCCTCGAATCCTGGATAGCCGCAGGTTTCCTGGAGCTTTTCCTCAGCAGTAAAGTGCGTTACGACATAATCGTCAAGAAAACCGAGCAACTCCTTGAGCTTCGCCACCCCCTGCCCCTCCTCGCATGCGGAAAGAAGTGAGTTGAACCGTTTCAGAAGCTCCTTGTGCTGGTTGTCTATCTCTTCCACACCTATCGCCAGCGATTCTCTCCATTGAATCATCTATCTTTTCCTTTCTCCATTTTCTGGACCCTTCTCGTTTTGTTCCTTTTCGTATTCCGTTCCGAACCGGGTCTGTCCGCTTCTCTCAGCCTTTTCCCCATAACAGAGAGCCTCTCGTCAACAAGCGCATAAAGGGAGCCTTTGGGGTATCTGCCGCTTTCCCCTCTGACTCCGGCAGGAATGCCCGCAAGGATTTCTATCCCCTCCTCGATTGTTTCAACGCTCCAGACATGGAACTTCCCTTCTCTTACCGCTTCGATAACCTCATCGTCAAGCATCAGGTGATTTTCATTCCCCTTCGGAATCATCACCCCCTGCCTGCCGTTCAGTCCACGGCTTTTGCAAACCGCATAAAAACCTTCAATCTTGAAGTTCACCCCTCCAATAGGCTGTATCTGTCCGCGCTGATTCACGCTCCCTGTCACCGCTATCCCCTGTTGCAGTGGAATTCCGGAGAGGCTTGAAAGAAGCGCATAAAGTTCAGTCGATGAAGCGCTGTCACCTTCAACACCGTCATATGACTGCTCGAAACAGATGGAAGCGGAGAGGGATAGAGGTCTGTTGACCGCAAAAAGGCTCCCGAGATAACCGGTCAGGATCATAACCCCCTTGTCATGAATAGGGCCTGAGAGCTTGACTTCCCGCTCGATGTTTATCATCCCCCCCCTGCCGGTGTAAACGCTGGCTGTTATTCTGGATGGCCTCCCGAATGTGTGGTCGCCCAGTGAAATGACAGACAGCCCGTTTATCTGGCCTGTCACAGCGCCGTCGGTATCCACCATTATCACCCCGTCCCGGTAGAGTTCGTTCATCCGCTCCTCGATCCGGTTCACACGATAGTTTTTCTCATTGACGGCTCTTGAAACATCAGAAGCTGTGACAAGATCATGCCCGTCCTTCCCCGCCCAGAAACTTGCCTCGCGTATCAGGTCAGCAATCTCCATGAACTGGGATGAAAAACGGTTCTGATCCTCTACCATCCGGGCGGAATACTCAAGAAGGCGCGCCACGCCACTCCTGTCAAAATGAAGGAGTTTCTCCGCCCGGCAGTGAGTCGCGACAAATAGCGCGTAATCTCGAACAATCTCGGGAGAGCGATTCACCCTGCTGTCGAAATCGGCTTTCACCTTGAAAAACTTGCGGTAATCAGGATCGAGATAAAAGAGGAGATAATATATCCAGGGGGTGCCGATCATGATTATCTTGGACTTAAGCGGGACAGCCCCGGGCTTGAGCGATACCATTGTCATGAATCGGTACTGCTCCAGTACATCCTCGATCCTTATCTCGGATGTCCTGATGCATCGCTTGAGAGAATCCCAAACAAAAGGGTTCATAAGGACTTCACGGGCGTCTATCACCAGATATCCGCCGTTTGCCCGGTGCAGGGCGCCGGGGCGGATCAGAGTGAAATTGGTGACGGCAACCCCCCCGTACTCCATCAGATGCTCTATCCTGCCGAAAAGGTTATTATATGTCGGGTTTGGCTCGAAAATGACCGGCGCGCCATCTGCAGCGCCGTTGTCAACCAGAACATTAACTTCATAGCGCTCGAAATTCGGTTCCTGCCGCGGGAGGCGGATCCCCGGTATCTGTGGCTGCTGGGGCTGCGGCTTGAAATCCTCCAGGTTCAGCAGGATATCTTCCTGAATGGAGTCTATATATGCGTTCACCCTGCTGATGTTACCGTATTTCTCACGCATGGGATCGAGGCGGTGGCCCAGGCAGGACATTCCGAGATCCCTGTCCGCAAGCGTGAGCGCCTCCTTGGTCTCCTTCTCGCCCTCCCGAACCTGCCTGAGAACATCATTCAGCCTGTCGGTCAGATCTCTTCCGTCATTCTCCAGAGCTTCGCGCTCGGCATCCGAGAGCGATTCATACTCTTCCTGGGTATAGTTGCGCCCGTCAATCTGAGGAACAACGACCAGGCCAGAAACAGTCCTCTGGAGCGAAAATCCCCTTGCATTGGTCTCTTTTTCAAGCTCCTGGAAGAGCTCGTTGTTCAGGGCCTGAAACTTTTCAAAGACCTCCCGACGCCGGTTTTCATACTCCTTGCTTTCAAGAGCCTTCGGGATATCACCTTTAAGGGCGTCTATCATCTCTTTCATGTCAGCCGCAAGGGTTTTTCCAAACCCCGCAGGCAAAGCAAGCGAGAGAGGTGAATTGGCATCCTTGAAATTGTTCACATAGACCCAGTCATCAGGCTTCGGCTCGTTTTTAGCCTTCTTGCAAAGTATTTTTCTGATTGTGGATGTCCGGCTGCTGCCGGTCTCTCCGGCTATGTAGAGATTGAATCCGGCATCCTCCATGCCGAGCGCGAATTCTATCGAACGGAGAGCCCTTTTCTGCCCTATCGCCTCCTCAAGGTCAGGCAGCTCCTCCGTAGTTTCAAAATCAAGTTCAGCCGGATCACAGAGCCATCTGAGTTTTTCAGGGGGGAGAGCTTTAGTTTTTTCAGTCATAGGGTTCCCTTGCCGCATTTGAAATTTAATGCATAATACTGTACGTTCCAATATTGTCAATATCGTCGCTTTTGGAGATGAATCATGCAACTTCTTCTTCCTGAAGGAGATAGAGCCGAAAAGCCGGTGCCTGAACGGATCATTGCGCTACGCGCCCTGATTGAGTACCATAACAGGTTTTACTACCAGATGGACAGACCTGAAATCCCGGATGCGGAATATGACCGGCTCTTTCTTGAGCTGCAACAACTTGAGAAAGAGCACCCCGAACTGATCACACGGGACTCTCCGACCCAGAGAGTCGGGAGCAGCGCCTCGGAAAAGTTTGCCGCCGTTCTGCACCGCGCACCGATGCTGTCGCTTGAGAACGTAACAACCGGGAGTGAATTGAGGGAATTCGACAGAAGAGTCAAAAGAGCGCTTGGCACAAACGATGAACTCGCCTACTTCTGCGAACCCAAAATAGACGGCCTGGCTGTCGAGCTTGTATACCGGAACTTTGCTCTGACGCTTGCATCGACCCGCGGAGACGGGATAACAGGCGAAGATGTGACCGCCAACGTGAAAACTATTGAGGATATCCCGAAACATCTTGAAGGAGAAAATGTTCCGGCCATGCTGGAAATAAGAGGAGAGGTCTACATGCCGGTTCAGGCTTTCCAGGAGATGAACCGGCAACGGGAGGAGAACGGAGAACCCCCTTTTGC
This sequence comes from Geobacter sp. UBA4057, assembly GCA_002382705.1. Classification (GTDB taxonomy): domain Bacteria; phylum Desulfobacterota; class Desulfuromonadia; order Geobacterales; family Pseudopelobacteraceae; genus UBA4057. Next base: position 14,974 of record DFZL01000021.1, on the reverse strand, counting down.
AAATCCCCGCAATGCAGCAGCCGGGTCGTTGCGGCAGCTTGACCCCGGAATAACGGCAAAACGCCCTCTCTCTTTTTTCTGCTACGCGCCCGGAGTCGTTGAAGGGGGTGAATTCCTTTCACAGGAGGATTTTCTGAGCAAAGTTCAGGAATGGAGAGTGCCGGTCAACAAAATGTCCAGAAAGGCCGCCGGAATTGAGGAGGCGGTCGCCTTCTATCACGAAATGCTGGAAAAGAGGGAATCCTTGCCGTACGAAATAGACGGCGTTGTAATCAAAGTCGATTCATTTGCGATCCAGCGCGAGCTTGGAGAAAAAAGCCGCTCTCCGAGATGGGCGGTGGCATTCAAATTTCCCCCGCGCCAGGCGGTTACCACTTTGAAAGAGGTGATCTCTTCCGTGGGTCGGACAGGGGTAATCACACCGGTGGCCATACTTGAACCTGTTGAGATATCGGGAGTGACCGTTTCACGAGCCACCCTTCACAACTGGGACGAAGCGGCGGCAAAGGATATCAGAATCGGCGACAAGGTGCTTGTTGAACGCGCAGGAGACGTTATTCCGGCTGTTGTGAAGGTGCTCACGGGAGAGCGTACCGGAAAAGAGAAAATTCTGGTCCCGCCTGAATACTGCCCGGAATGCGGTGGGAAGAGCGTTCATATCGCTGAAGAGGTCGCGCTCCGCTGCATGAATCTGGCATGCCCCCCTCAGATACGCGAGTCAATAATACACTTCGCATCAAGAAACGCCATGGATATCGAGGGGTTGGGGGAAAAATTCATCGAGCAGCTCATTGATACAAAAGCGATGAAAAGCGTTGCCGACCTGTATTACCTTTCCAGGGAAGATTTCAACCGTTTCGACAGGATGGGAGAAAAGCTAGCATCAAAACTTCTGGCGGCAATAGACGAGAGCAGACATAGAGACTTATGGAGATTCATTTTCGCGCTCGGCATAAGGCATGTCGGGGAACAGACGGCGAAAACCCTTGCCGGTGCATTCGGAAGCCTGGAAAACCTTGAGAGAGCCACAGTTGAAGAGCTGATGACAATCCGCGACATCGGCAAAAGCGTAGCCGAAAGCATACGTACTTTTTTTGACAACAACGGCAATCTTGAAACCATACGGAGAATGCTGGAGGCGGGGGTATCACCCGCCGTTCAAAACAGAAATATCGGAGGAAAACTCTCCGGGCGCACCTTTGTGTTCACAGGCTCATTGACCGGACTTTCGAGAGATGCCGCAAAAGAGCTGGTTGAAAAAGAGGGGGGAAATGTGACAGGCTCCGTTTCAGGAAAAACAGACTTTGTTGTGGCCGGGAAAGAGCCGGGGAGCAAAATGCAGAAAGCTGCAGGACTTGGCGTACGGGTAATATCCGAGGAAGAGTTTCTTGAACTGTTTGAAAACAGGTGACACCCTTGACTTTGGCGTGCCAGTAGTTAACTTTTATTCCGGATGTCAGTATTTACCATTGCAAAGGAGGATAACGTCATGGCGCTAGTAAAATACAATCCGTTAAGGGAATTGAGAGGAATGCAGGAGCAGATGAACAGGCTTCTGAATCTTTCCTGGAACCACGACCTGGCAGGGGAAGATATGAGTGAAGGGATCTGGCAGCCTTCCGTGGATATCTACGAAACAGCTGACTCCATTGTAATAAAAGCGGAGCTGCCTGATGTGGAGCAGAAAGACATTGAAGTCCGGATAGAAGACAACACCCTGACAATAAAGGGTGAAAGAAAACATGACGGCGAAGTCAAAAAAGAGAACTATCACCGGATAGAGAGATATTTCGGCTCGTTCCAGCGCAGCTTCACCCTTCCAAGCAGCATCCGCCAGGATAATGTCAGCGCCATATGCGAACGTGGAGTGCTGACTATTACACTCCCGAAAAAGGAAGAGACAAAGCCGAAACAGATCAAGGTTGACGTGCACTGACTCGAACCGCCGCATGTGAAAAATCCGGAAAATGGTCATGTCACCATGCGGATACGAACTTTCCAATCAAAAAAAGAGCCGGTTTAATCCGGCTCTTTTTCGTCATGAATATAGCAGTACATCACGAAATCAGGATTTAATCCCCTCTTTCCTGGCAGGCTCTGCTCCGGCAGTTACAGCAGAATCAGTATTTTCAACAGGCGCGCCGTGCGAGGCATCCGGTTTGGCCGCCTGAGCCGCCTGCGCTGCCTGAGCCGCCTGAGCAGGAACAAAAGGCTGCTGAGTTACATCCTGCTTGTTTTCTGAGGATACCTGCTGCGGGGTTGAAGATTTTTCATCGCTTTTCTTCGACTCCTCCTGCACTGTGCGCTGGAAATCCTCCGTAGCTTTTTTGAATTCAGACAACCCTTTTCCAAGCGACTTTGCAAGGTCGGGCAGTTTCTTTGGCCCTATGACAAGCAGAGCTATAACCAAAATTATGATCAACTCCGGCATTCCGATTCCAAACATGACAAACCTCTCGATCGTTGTTCTGTACTGTTTTCGCTGAAGTGCCAGCATTAAAACCTGAAAAAGCTTAACAATGCAATAATTATTTTAAAGACATAACCACAATACTCCTGCTAAAAGATTGTGCAAATCTTCTTACGCCCTGATACGACTCCCGGAAACCCATGACCGTTACAGAGCCTGTTTTTCAGTTACACCCGGGTCATGAAAAGGGAATGGAAACAAATTAATCATTCATATGCTGAAAGAGATAAAAATAGGGAATCTACGCCTCCCTCACAATATTTTCCTTGCCCCGCTGGCCGGGATCACCAACCTCCCTTTCCGCCTTATCTGCCGGAGCAGAGGGGCGTCGCTGGCCTTTACGGAAATGGTGAGCGTAAACGGGCTGGTGCGTGATGGAGCCAAAACAAGAGCACTGCTCAAAAGAACGGCAGATGACTATCCTTTAGGCATACAGCTCTTCGGCTCCTCACCGGATGACCTGGCTGAAGCGGCGCGAATGGTTGAAGGGGATGGAGAGCTTATTGATATAAATATGGGGTGCCCGGTGAAAAAGGTTGTAGGAACCGGCGCCGGAAGCGCGCTGCTCAGGGATTTGAAACAGGTCGCGGCGATTATCCGCGCAACCAGGAGAGCTACCTGTCTTCCGCTTACCGTCAAAATAAGATCAGGGTGGCATTCCGGGGAAGATGTGTTTCTTGAGGCCGGGAAAATAGCGGAATCGGAGGGGTGCGACGCCATAACGCTCCATCCTCGCAGCCGGAACCTGATGTTTGGCGGTCATGCCGACTGGGACAAGATAAGAGAATTGAAAGAATTTCTCTCCATACCGGTCATTGGGAGCGGAGACCTTTTCAGCGGAAACGACTGCATCAGAATGCTCAGGGAAACAGCCTGCGACGGAATAATGATTGCGCGCGGTGCATTGGGCGCACCCTGGATTTTCAGCGACGCGCTTGATGTCGCAAGAGCTCTTGAGCCGTTTACCCCTTCAAAAAGCGAACTTGCCAGCACGATAAGAACCCATTTTGGTATGTACGTTGCACACTCCGGAGAGGCCATTGCGGTGCGGGAGATGAAAAAACATATCGGATGGTACGCAAAAGGATTTGCCGGCGCCTCTAAAATCCGAAGCGAAGCCGGAGCCGCGGCTTCCTTTGACGACATAATCCGCCTGATTGATAAAATTGAATTGCGGGAAACTCACGGCGGAGAGTCGCCGGACGAGAAGGGCATTACAGATGACGCAGCGGGTGAAAATCGGAACCGATTATTTTGCGACAGTCATTGACAGCGTAGGGGATGGGATAATTGTTGTCGGCAGAGATGATCTGATCACCCTTTTCAATCCCGCTGCCGAAGAGATTACCGGTATTTCAGGAAACCAGGCGCTTGAAGCCGTTTTCGGCAAAGTATTTTCCACCGAAAAAACTCTTCTTGAGATGGTTGCAAAAACGGTCAGAACCGGCCTTACCACTTCGGATCACCAGAATATCGTAGTGCATTCAACCGGAAAGACCAAACCTGTCTCAGCGACCTGCGCCCCGATGATGCTCGATTCCGGGGAGACTGTAGGCGCCATTGTAACTCTCAAGGACATAACATACATAAGAGAGCTGGAAGCTGCGGTAAGGCAGGCTGACCGGCTCTCCACGATGGGAACGCTGGCGGCGGGGCTGGCTCATGAGATAAAAAACCCGCTTGGCGGAATCAAGGGGGCAGCGCAACTCCTTGAACGGGAGCTCTGCGAAGAGAGCGAACTGAGGGAGTACACCAGAGTTATGATCCGCGAGACAGAGCGGATAGATCATATTATCAGAGAACTCCTCGAACTCGCCTCACCTCGTGGCATGCTGATCGCACCTGTAGCCATCCACAGACTTCTCTCCGACATACTCCTCCTTGAAAAACAGACAAAAGCAGGCAGGGATATCCGTTTCATCACAGGATTCGATCCCAGCATTCCTGACATACTTGGGGACGAGGAGATGCTTAAGAGGCTTTTCCTCAACCTTATCCGCAACTCGCTTGAAGCAATGGGCAAAAACGGAGTGCTTTCAGTTTCGAGCCGTGTTCTTTCAGATTACCGTCTTGCCCAGAATGAAAAATTCGCCCGCATGATGGCGATAGAAATTTCAGACAACGGCACAGGCATTGCGGCTGCGGACATCGAAAATATCTGGACCCCCTTTTTCACTACAAAATCGGGGGGAAGCGGTCTCGGCCTGACCATATGCCACAAGATAGTTTCCGAGCATCACGGCATGATAAAAGCTGAATCAGAGCCTGGCAGAGGGACAAAATTCACGGTGCTCCTTCCGCTTCTGCAGTAACTTCCTGAGAGAAAATACCGGACATCAAGCCGAATGCCAGGGAATCCTCCGAATGTGAGACAACTGCCAGGAAATGACATGTATTATCAAAGACAATGAGTCAATTCAAGCCTTTGACAGAAATAATTTCAAACTGAAATATCCAAACGGAGCACGTCGATGAGAATAGAAAGAATAATCGTAGCCGATGATGAGGAGAGCATGCGCTGGGTTCTCTCAAAAGCCCTGAAACGGAAAGGATACAGCGTTGACATGGCAATAGACGGGAGACAGGCGCTCGGGATGATACAGGACAACAGCTACGACCTCGCCATTGTTGACATAAAAATGCCCGGAATAAACGGGCTGGAGCTGCTTGATCGGATAAAAGAGGCCAAAAATGACCTTCTCGTAGTCATCATGACCGCCGAGGCGAGCATGAAAAATGCGGTTGAAGCGATGAAGCGAGGGGCTTACGACTATATAACAAAACCGTTCGACCTTGACGTAATCGACGCAATAATCGAAAAAGCCGGGCGCGCCCGCGAGATTTCCGGCCAGATGACGATACTTAAAAAAGAGCTCAAGGAACGATACCAGATCGAAAAGAACATAATCGGCAACTCCACTGCCATGCAGGATGTTTACAAAACAATAGGGAAGGTAGCCGGAAGCGATGTGACAGTCCTTATACAGGGGGAATCAGGGACAGGAAAGGAGCTTGTGGCGCGAGCCATACACTTCAACTCTGGCCGGATAGGCAAGCCGTTTGTAGCGATAAACTGCGCGGCGATCCCTCGAGATCTGCTGGAGAGCGAGCTTTTCGGATCCGAAAAAGGGGCTTACACCGGCTCAAGCGAGCGAAAACAGGGAAAGTTTGAACAGGCCAACCATGGCACGATTTTTCTTGATGAAATCGGAGATATGCCGCTTGAACTGCAGGCTAAAATCCTGAGGGTTCTGCAGGAGCATGAAATAACCAGGATAGGGGGGAGCCAGAGCATTCCGGTCGATGTCAGGATCGTGGCCGCCACAAACCGTGAATTGATTGAACAGGTTAAACGAAAGGAATTCAGGGAGGATCTGTATTACAGGCTGAATGTTGTTCCGATAAATCTCCCACCTCTCAGGGAGAGACGCAAGGACATCCCTGAACTGGCGGCCTATTTCCTCGAAAGCATCTGCACCGAGCTCTCAATACCGCAGAAAAAGCTGTCGAATGAAGCTGTATCACTTCTGGTTTCATATGACTGGCCAGGAAATGTGCGTGAACTTGAAAACTCGATAAAAAGAGCGGCTATACTCTCTAACGACATCCATCTCACCGGCCTTGATTTCGAAGGGATACAGCGCCGCTCTGCCGGAGAGAACCCCTCCACATGCAATGAAGGTTCCCTTGAGTCAATCATAGACCTCAAGCTCAGGAAATGTCTGACCGAGGTGGAAAAACTGGACAAAGGGGATATCTACAACATGGTCATGGAGCAGGCCGAGCGACCGCTCATTCGTTTCATACTGGAAAAAACCCGCTGGAATCAGGTGAAAACCGCTGATATCCTGGGGATAAACCGGAACACGCTCAGAAAAAAAATCAATGAATTGGGGATTGAAGTAAAACGGGGATGATTCCGGCTACTCCGTTAAGGCTGAAACTGCGTCTCACGAACCGGCATGAATCAGGTCAAATGAGTGTAACCGCTATTTGCCGAGCATCACCTCTCCGGTGTCGGTGAAGAGCTTGACAGGCAGTTTCAGTATCCTCTGGAAGATATTCATGACCCCCTTTGCCATGGATTCTGCCTGAATCGTGTTCACCTGCGGATCGTTCCAGCTCCCTTTAGCCTCGAAATAAGCCGTAATCACCGAATTCCCCTCGCCGGTCAATATCCAGCCGACAATCGGTATCCTGTTTACGATCTTGTCCACGGTCTGCAACGGCTTTACCCCTATGACAAGATCAAGCTCCTCTTTTGCGACATCAGCGTCTCCGATTATCGATATATTGATCGCGTCTCCGGCTATAACCAGATTTTTTGTCGAGGCAACACCATTTTTTATCACAATGTTCCCTTTTATCTTGTTGTAAGGCATCCCTCCCGAAACCATGTCCGGCAGCTGGAATTTCAGCAGCTGCGAGAGATTGAGGATTGAAAATACCTTCGAAAGCACGCTGAATTTCCTTATGCTCCCTTTTTCCAGGCGCAAATCGAGATTCCCGGAAATAGATCTTCGAAATTCAGCCATGCTCCCCCCCACTCCGGCAAGCGACCCCTTCAGGTTCATTGATCCGGTCACTTCCCGCGATATCCCGAAAGAGTCAAAAAATCTGCCCGCATTGATTTTCTCCAGATAGAAGCTTGTTTCGTACAGAGCTTCACCTCTGGCGCCTCTGGCCATTCTGCCGCTTGCCACAACCTTTCCATCATACAGATGCGCCTCAAGGGATCGCAGATCAAGGGCACGATCACCCTTTTCCAGCTCAGCCTTCACTCTGCTGAAAGCAACTTTCCCGTAAGAGCCCTTCTCGGCGGTCAATCTGATCTTTATCCGGTACGGCGCCTCTCCGGATTTCTCCTCTTCCTTTCCTTCACCGGCCAAAGCCACAACTTCTTCCAGATTCATATCCGATGCATGTAACGAGATATCTGCCGTCCGTTTGACCGTATCGCACATCCCATCCATTGCAAAAGAGGATGAGCCGAGTTGGCCAGAAAAGTCATGCAGCAGATAAATTCCGTTATCCATACTGAAAGTGGCCTGCATGTTTTTTATCGCTGCATCGCTTCCGGCAAAAGAATCAGAGACGTCTCTCAGAAAAAGTTCCTGAGAGTTCAATGCCAGCTCCGCTTCCGGATTCGCGAGATTCCTTACTTTCCCCCTGACGGCTATTTTCGACCTTCCGTAGATGATATCAATGCTGGAAGTTTCAAGGCTGTTCCCGGCAAAACTGATTCTTCCCTCAATATTGCTTACAGGTTTTATCCCGTAGCCAGGGACAAATGAAAATGATGAAAGATTTATCGACCCTCTGTAATCCATGGTTGTAAAATCTTCGGGGTTCCCCCGGCCGGTTATGTGCGCCGCCACCTTTCCGGAAAGCTTGAACTTGCGCAGACCAGGGAGTATGGGAATCGCTTCGCTCATGAGAAACGGTCTGGTCTGCAGTTCAAACGCCAGATAAGGTCTTCCGGAATAACTGAAATCGGCGGAAGCGGAAATCATCATGGAAGCGAGAGTATAAGTGAGGCTTGTAAGCCTCGTTTCCTCCCGGCCAAGCCTGGCGCTGAACGCGATCCGGCTTGCAATCCCCGCCTGTTTCTTCACGGCAGGCGGGAAGGCGTAAGAGGCCTGCCCCATATCCCATTCACCGGTCAGATTATAGGCGCTTACAGTGCCGCTCCCAGTAAGGGTAAGCTCTGACGCTCCGTCGAATTCCAGCTTTCCCCCCCCTGCAATGCGCGCCAGCCAGGCCACGTCATCACGATGCGGCATGATCTGCATGCGAAAGGGATATTGACAAGGGGAGAGGAGCGGATAACCGGTTATCCGGCCAGACATGGAAAACGGTGATTTTCCGAAGCTGCCGGTCACATTCGAGAGGATGAAGTCCTTCCCCAGCATCTCGAGTCCTGCCTTTATATTGCTGAAGGAGGGGACGCCGTTTCCGTAACTTACCACTCCACGCTCCACCCCCCCCTTTATATGGAGCACATTGTAGTTTTCCCCTTTTTCCATGCTAGTTATCTGGCTGACTTTTCCGTTAAGCGTCCCTGTTTCAAGCCTGAATAGCCCGCCGGTTATATGCTCTTCTATATAGCTTGACGCATCGTCTGCGATTATCCCGTAAGGTATCCACTGTCTCAGGTTTTCGAGCTGGAAGGGGTCAGAAGAGGCTTTTGCAGAGATAAGAGGGTCCCCCCCTGTGTAGCCGGAAACCTTGCAACTGCCATGAATCCTGAAACCGTCTGCTGTAAAAGAGAGTGACGGCATGTCAACGCTGTTTTTGTCAAAGGCAAGTTCGTAATCGAGAGAGGCAGTGCGAGGATTTACCGGATGATGGAAAACTGCCGGCCAGTTGACAGCGACTCCGGAAAGTGAAAGTTTCCCCTTTGCCCTGAATTCCGACAGTTTGCCTCTGAATTTTGTTACGAGGTCAACCTTTCCTCCGGTGTCTGGAAAAGGGATATATTTTCCGAAATATGGCCAGAATTTTGAGAGCGGAGCCTTTTTAGCTGTCAAATCAGCGCTAAGCGTCGTCTCAAAAAGCGATTTTTCAGCTTCCGGAACTCTGGCTGAACCTTTAAGAGATACGGTTGCCTGCTCTTCGGCAGTCGAAGCGAGTCTTGCTGAAATTGCAAAATTGCCCCGTTTTCCGCGATGAAGGTTGTGAAGCGACAGGTCAATATCTTTTATTTCAAGACTGACCCCTTCAGAATGTATGTAATAATCACGCCACGATACTTCCCCCTGTTTCATGGAAAAATTTCTGACACGCAGAGGCTCATGGCCGGAGCTCTTCAGAATATCGTCGCAATTCAGCTCTCCCTTGTCATTCCGCAAAAGATTTATTTTCGGCTTCTCCAGCGACAATTCACGAAACTCTATCCTTCCCTCAAGAAGCGGGAGGATAGCCAGATGCAGCGTCATCTTTTCCGCTTCAACGAAGTTCTGATCGCTTCCCTTTTCGCGCACCGTTACGGAGTCAAATATAAATGAAGGGCCGTAACGCATTGAAAAAAGCCCATTTTTGAATGAAATTTCCCTGCCAAGCGCCTGCCTCGCAGATACAATAATCTCATTACGATAGGCGTTTACGTCAATCAGCCGCGGAAGGAAAACCGCGAGCCCCATCATCAGCATGCTGACCGCAAAAAAAAGAAGGCCTGTGACTTTTATGTACCTATTTTTCTTCATCTTCTCCTGCTTCAAAACGTTCAATTCGAACCTTGAGAATGGCCGTGCGTGTGACTTCCTCGCATATGAAGCGAAGCCCGTGCCAGATTATCTCCTCCCCCGGCAGAGGGAAATGGCCCAGTTCATGGAGTATCAGGCCGGCCACCGTATCATAGTGAGGATTCTCTTCAGCCTTGAACTTCAGATGTTCGGCAAGGTCGAATACCGTAAGAAGGCCATCGGCCATGAAAGAGCCGTCAGGCAGGGTTTCAATCGGAGCCGCTTCTCCTGCGTCATGTTCGTCCCTTATCTCTCCGACCAGTTCCTCAATGAGATCCTCTGTTGTCACGAGGCCGCTCAAACCGCCATACTCGTCAACTACCAGCGCCATCTGGTTGCGCGTCCGCTGCATCTCTTTAAGAAGGTCATTTATCTTTTTCCTCTCCGGGACATAAGCGGGATGTCTCATGACAGAGGCCATGTCGAATTCTTTCCCGGCCACCAGATTTCCCAGAAGATCCTTCGTATGCAGAATGCCGCAGAGATTTTCGATATCTCCTCTGTAAACAGGGTACCTTGAATACATGTTATCCATAACTGTCTGTAAAATTTCATCCTGAGGCGCATCGAGGTCAAGCGCCACTATACGTGTCCGCGGAACCATCACCTCCCTCACACAGGTATGGGTGAATTCAAAAACATTGCGTATGTATTCATTTTCTGTCTCTGTGAAAACGCCGGTTTCATGGGCTTCTGAAACAATATGACGTATCTCTTCCCGTGAGACGAAAGCTTCCCTGTCTCCGCTTATTCCGATAATTTTCAGCACCAGCTTGCTGGAGAGCGTAAGGATGGTGACAGCCACCGAAGCTATATCGGAAATGAATTTTATGCTTCTTGCCACCCTGAGCGAAATAACATCGCAATACTGCAATCCTAGCGCCTTGGGAACAAGCTCGCCTATGATAAGCATGATATAGGATAAAAGTATGACAACCGTGACTGCCGCAAGCGGTTCAGCCATCCTGCTCACCGATTGCCAGGGGAGGGCAGCGAAAAACGGCTTCAGGTGCTGGATGGCCAGAATCCCGCCGACAGTTGAAGCGGCGGAACCGGAAACTGTGACGCCTATCTGGATTATGGCCAGCAGCCTGTGCTGATCTTTCTGGAGTTCCTCGATAATCGCCGCGCGACTGTCTCCTTCCGCGACAAGAGAGGCGACCAGGCTTTTGCGAACTGAAATAATCGCAAATTCGGAGCATGAAAAAAAACCGTTAATCAGTATCATAACCGCGATAACAACAATTTCAGAAAGCATGTAGTCCATTTTGTTCCTCTGATATTTTCAGCAACGGGAATTTCCAAAAAACGTGCCGCGCACTTCAGGCACCAGCCTGCCCAGGCAGAAAAGCACACCAGACCCAGGGCATGGGGGCATTTTCCATCCTGCAGAGGCTGTTGTCAACAGAAGGGTTGAATACATCAGCTTTTCTGACTTCGTCAGAAAAAGTCTGCAGTTGATTCCATCATATCCGGGTTGCTCTATCGGGCATCCGAAGATTTGAAAGCTGGACTCCAGATAACCCTCTTCGGGAACGACCGCTTTTTTATGGATTCCCGGTTAAGCGGAGAGGAATGACACCTTCAGTGACTTTTATAACGCCCTCTCCTGAATATCTTTTTGCTGGCTCTTGCAAGCAGGCTGAAAAAGCTGCCAAAAACGGAAAAAGCCCGCCGGAAGAAGATTCCGACAGGCTTTTTGCCATTGAATTTACAATCTCGTTTCCATCCGGAAACTATGTCGAAAGTATCAGACCGGCTTTACGACAACTTTCAAAGTTGCCGTAACTTCAGGATGAATCTTGACCGAAATGGCATACTCCCCGGTCTGCTTGATAGGCTCGGCAAGGACAATGGTCTTGCGGTCGATATCAAAGCCTTGAGCCTTGAGAAAAGAGGCTATCTCCATATTTGTGACAGCGCCAAAAAGTTTCCCCTCCTCGCCAGCCTGATGTGCCAGTTCGACAACAAGCTCGCCTAGTTTTGCGGCCAGGTTTCTGGCAGACTCAACAACCTTGTTCTTCCTGTACGCCATCTGGCGTTTCGTATGTTCAAGAGCCTTGGCATTCTTCTCGGTCGCCTCTATGGCAAGCCCTTTTGGAATAAGATAATTGCGTGCATAGCCCGGAGCGACTTTTATCATCTCCCCGATGTGACCCAGCGTTTCAACATTTTCTTTCAGTATTATCTTCATGGTGCTCCCCTTTCAAGCCTGTATTCACAGGTTTTCCTGTTTTCTTGGGGCGCGGAAATCGCCCCAGAGGTCAAATACTCCCAAAAGCGCTACAAAAGCTGTCAGATACGGTTGAAACAACAGCATGAGATACAACCCGGCTCTTAAAACGGCCGGATAGGCAACTCTTGCCGTCATTGAAAGCAGAACCGCCATCCCCTGCAGAAAATAAAAGACAAGAAGAATTACAAGTATGTTCAAGGCCGGAGTACTGACAGCAGAATTTGACGAAAGCAGAGAAAAACCGGCTGCTATCAGAACCCATATAATATTCTCCGGCATTCTGAAACTGCTGAACTCCTCGCATTTGACTCCTGTCACCCTGCCAGCCGCAAAACGCTTGAACAACGCTAGATTCAACCCTGCCATCAAAACCAGCATGACAGTAATGAGAGCAGGGTAAATTTTTTCTATGAGAAGGGCAGCAGAAGAGAGCGAGTTTTTCAGAGCGTCAAGATCGTCCCCCTTTACGCCTGACTTGCCGTAAATAGCCAGAGCCTGAGCGATGCTTTCATTTATTTCCTTTTGAGCCGCAAGATGCAGATTGATGCCGCTTGTATATGAAAAAGAAAAAGCTGCGACTGCAAAGAACAGGATATTGACCGCGGTAGTCCAGAGCATCGTACGGGCGATACTGAATCCCCTCAAAAGGAGTTCGGACATCAGATGGGCTGTAACCGCGCACTGCAGAAGGTAAAACGAGGCAACGTCGCTCCCGGACAACCAAAGAAAAGCTGCCGCGGCAACAATGGTAACAGATGCTCCGGTCAACCTGTCAAAACGGAGTGTGATATAAAACGCCGGAAAAGGCGCCAGTATCCCCGCCAAAAGTCCTAGCACAGGTATGAATGAGTATGCCGCAAAGAGGACAAACGAGCCGGCAGATCCGGCCAAAACAGTGATAATCCTTGCAGCAGCCGGATTTGCAGGGAGATTTGTCTTCATAAAATATTCATCAGGGGAGGACGTGATTTGACGCTATCGGCAGCAGGGCTATATTGCGAGCCCGCTTGATGGCCTCAGTAATTTCCCTCTGATGCGTGGAGCAGTTGCCGGATATGCGGCGCGGCACGATCTTGCCCCGCTCGGAAATGAAATATCTCAGAGTGCGCGGATCCTTGTAATCGATCACGATATTCTTCTCGGCGCAGAAACGGCACACTTTCCTCCGCTGGAAAGGACGCTTCTTCCGGGGACCCCCAGGTCCCGCTGAAGGTCTCTGCTGGTTTGCAGGCTTTTCGTTGCTCATATTATTGTTATCCTCCGGGAATTTTTATTCATCAGCCGTAGCGGCATCCGCCTCAGGCGCCGCCGTTTCGGAATCTTCGCTGGTTTCCGGCTCAAAAGCTGGCGCTTTTTTCTCTGCAACAACTTTTTCCGGCAGGTCTGTTATATTGACGCTCTGGTACCTGAGAACCCTCTCATCCAGCCTAAGGCGCCTTTCCAGTTCGGAGATAGCCTCTCTCGCGCCATCAAAGCGGAGATACATATACCGCCCTCTGTTGAACTTCCTGATCGAATACGCCAGTTTTCTCACACCCCAGTCTTCCAGTCGCAGAAAGTCACCATTACAGGTGGCGATCACGTCCTGAACCTTGTCCGAGACGATTTTTATTTCGTCTTCGCCAAGATCAGGCTGGAGGATGTAAATCGTTTCATACTTCCTCATCGGTATTTCCTCCTCACGGTTTTCAAGTCCCGGTCTATCCCGGAACAAGGAGATTCGGCCTGAGCCGTCTTTAAAAGAACGATTCTTTTACAATATTTACCATGCAAATGCAACACGTTAATTTGGCTAAAATGCTCATTCCCTTAAAATCAGATTCCTGGAGCTGTTCTCGTCATCGCCTCGAGCCTGGCTATCCGATCCTCCATGGGTGGATGCGTTGAAAACAGAGAGACAAGGCCGCCGGAAGTCAGGGGGTTTACGATAAACATATGCGCGGAAGCCGGAGTCGCATCACGCATCGGAATCGCCTGGGACGCCATATGGAGTTTTCTCAGCGCATCAGCAAGGGCAAGCGGCTTTCCGGATATCCTGGCTCCACCCTCGTCCGCCATGTATTCTCTGGAGCGTGAGACAGCCATCTGTATCAGCATCGCGGCCAAAGGCGCAACTATCGCCATAACGATAGAGCCGATCAATCCGCCTCCCCCTTCTTCGTCATCCACTCTTGCCGTTCCGAACATCGCCCCCCACTGGAGCATGTTGCCCAGCATCGAGATCGCGCCGGCAAAAGTCGCAGCTATGGTGCCGACGAGGATATCGCGGTTTTTTACGTGAGTCAGTTCGTGCGCCATGACCCCTTCGAGCTCATCCATCGAAAGAATCCTGAGTATCCCTTCTGTCGCGGCCACTGCGGCATGGCGCGGGTTTCTCCCGGTAGCGAAAGCATTAGGGCTGTCGGAGGGGATTATATAGACCTTCGGCATCGGTATCCCGGCTTTCATCGCAAGCCTTCGCACCATCCCGTAAAAGGCGGGATTGTCATACTCGCCTGTTTCAACCGCTCCGTACATTCTGAGGACTATCTTGTCCGAAAACCAGTAGGAGAAAAAATTCATCCCGAGAGCGATAAGGAAAGCCATATACATGCCGTTCTTTCCGCCGATCGCATTCCCCATGAAAACCATCAGCAACGTAAGCAGAGTGAGAAGCATAAAAGTTTTGAATCTGTTCATGATCATTACCTCCTTTTTTTGAAGGGAAAATAAAAAGACCTTTACCCACAGGCATGAAAGCCTCGGATAAAGGTCTTGTCTACAGAAAGCTCTGTCCTGGCACCGGGCTTTGCAGCCGTCCTGACGGTAGCCGGGTCGGCCTTGTTCATGTGGCCGATAACTACTCCCCTTTAAGCGGTTTCCATCCGGGGTAGCGGCATGGAAACCATCGTGATCGAAAGATATGTATTTCGATTCTCGTTGTCAAGGCAATGTTTCAAATTCTGCGTAATGCCGTCTCAATCCCCTTTCTGTAAGCAGCGCCACCCCTTCCAGGCCTAGATAGTTTCCATCCGGAAACTCCGG
>DFZL01000013.1 GCA_002382705.1 Geobacter sp. UBA4057 | reverse complement strand
ACAGAGGTACGCCGCACAAGAAAACCCGAAGATTGACGCCGCCAGGGGGAAAAAGCACCCTTTCCGGATGGAAACTTACTATCATATTTTACAATGTTTGGTAATTTCAATTCCGGTTCAGTTCCATTTCCGGCCTGAGGCATCTTGCAAAAATCAGCAAAAAGTGTCATTCACCTGTATATTATCAGCAACGCTGCTAAAATCCAGGAGGCGAATTATGAAGATTGCACAAGTGTTATCGATTGCAGTGGTTGCCGCCATTATCTCATGGTCATCAGCAGAGGCTGCCGACACCGTCAGGGCAGGAATCAGGGGGGGAGGATCGGTGGGTGACAGCAGCTATTACACCGAGGCTTTCGGCGATTTTTATCTTAACCGGCTTTTCTCTCTTGGAGGGGCAGTTGGTTTCACCTCCGTTGATCGTGGCGACAGTCACGGTGACAAGAAGGACAAATCGGTGCCGGTAGCAGCTCTCTTCAAGGTGCATGCCCCGATCCCTTTTTTCAAACCATATGCCGGACTCGGCGCGGCGCTGGTGTTTCATGATGACCGTGGCGTAAAAGGGAGCCCTGTGGCGCTAGCCGGAATAAATTTCGATCCCTTTCTCCTCCCTGTTTTCATAAATCTCGAATATCGCAGGCAGTTTGACGACAAGCTCGATTTTCTGGGGGCAGGGGCAGGAGTAAGGTTTTAGTGCGGTTTTTTCTCCGATTTTTTATCTTTTCTTCCGCCGCTGCTTATATCTCCATGCTGGCCGTACCTTCTCTGTCAGCAGCCTCTTCTTTCGGTGTCGCGGTTGCGTTCACTCCGGTTCTGAACAGTCCGGAGTTCGCAGCGGTATTCGGTGGCGCTGATGGTGCAACCCTGAAAACAGACAGATGCGGTCAGGTCAGGGAAGTCGAATTCATCGCTTTTCCGGGAGCAGTTTTCAGAATTCTCGGCAAAGCGGTGGGCAGCAACCGATTCATATATCGTGTAGCCACGGATGAATATACACCCCCTCCAGGCGTCGAACTTTACACTGATCTCCGCTTTCTGAAAGTCGTGGATACTATACCTCCTCCCAGAAAACCGATGCTACCCGCAAGAGATGAGATCGCAGCTTCATTGAAAACTGCGGTTGGAACCCCCTACATCTGGGGAGGAAATCACCCTGAAGGGGCGCCGGGCATGCTTCGCTATTATTCAGGAAAAGCTTTGAAGCCTGACAAGGCCGGCGCTTTCATGCTGGCCGGCCTGGATTGCAGCGGGCTCCTCTATCATGCGACCGGAGGATTTACACCCAGAAACAGCTCTGACCTTGTTCATTACGGAAGAGGATTGAAAGTGAAAGGGAAAAGCGGAAAAGAGATAGCGGCGATGCTCCGTCCGCTCGATCTTCTCGCCTGGAATGGGCACCTGGTAATAGCGCTTGACAGTGAAACCGCCATTGAAAGCGCTCTTTCATGCGGCACGCCAGGGAACGGGGGAGTGGTCGCGACCCCTCTTCCGGAGAGGATCGATGCAATAATGAAAAAAAGGAAGCCGGCTGATGAATGGCCGGCTTCAGGCAGACATGACGATATATTTGTAGTCAGAAGATGGCTTGAATAAATTCCGTTTTATTGCCGGATATCTTTTACTTCTCCCCTTATCCCTATCGTGACCTCTTTGTACGGTATCGTTTTGCCGCTTGAGGCAATCGCCTGTTTCGCTGCAATAGCTATGCCGCCGCAGCAGGGCACCTCCATCTTGAGAACCGTAACGCTTTTAATCTCCGAACGGGAGAAGAGCTCCGTCAATTTGCCGGTATAGAAGCTGTTGTCGTCAAGCTTCGGACACCCCATCACTACCGCTTTTCCTTTCAGAAAATCCTCGTGATAGCCTGCATAGGCAACAGGAACGCAGTCGGCCGTTATGAGCAGGTCGGCGCCCTGAAAATACGGAGCGGTCGTGGAGACCAGATGAAGCTGGACAGGCCACTGGCCAAGCCGGCTTGGAGCGCTTTCTCCTCCGGCTCTTCCTCCGCTCTTATCTTCAGACGCGGCAAAAGTCATCGATCTGGAGCCGGGGCATCCCCCTTCGACATGACTGTGCATTGCCGGTTTGAAGTGGTGTTTGCCGGGCTTCTCTCCTTTATTCATCTCTGACAGATGTTTATCCACCGCATCCTCGTCAAAGGCATCGGCTTCCCGCTCTTCGATTCTTATCGCATCGCGGGGGCACTCCCCCAGGCATGCCCCAAGCCCGTCGCAGAGGTTGTCCGCCGCAAGCACCGCCTTGCCGTTTATCAAAGTAATAGCCCCCTCAGCACATGACGGGACACAGAGCCCGCATCCGTCGCATTTTTCAGCATCGATGGTAACAATTTTTCTCAGCATTTCTCCCCTCCAATTATTCGGTATTCAAAAAAAGTAGCGCCAGATGTAATCAACTCTTCCTTTCAGTATCAACCTCCTCCCGGAGAAGCTCATTATCTCCCTGGCCTTTTCCCGTTGCCGGGTCTCGTAGCAGTGCACCGTGCAATGCTTGCAGGCCGGCTTTTGGGGCTCCAGAGGACAATTTATCCGTCTTGCGACCGCGTAATCCATGAAAGCGCGGCATTCGCTGCACAATTTGCTCTCACGCTCCGCCCCTGGTATCATGGATAAATTTTTATCCGCACCCCGATGCTTTGCGGCACAGTAGGTTTCAACGAATTCTGCCGTTATCCCGATATCATTTTTCTGTTTTTCAGTAAAACTCTTCATGCCGGTCATAATCGCGCTATTATCGCTGTCTCGGCATGACCCAGGTCAATTTCTCGCTCTTTTTGTTTGCGTATAAGGTTTCTTTAAGCTAATTTAGTTTCCATCCGGAAAGGACGTATTTCCTCCTGGCGGCATTCTTTTGCGTCGGAGAGCAATCAGTGCTTGCCAGTTATTAAAATGAAAATTCCGGAGCTTCCAGTGTGAAAGTCCTCTCTTTTATCGCAAAATCAGGAACCGGCAAAACTACCCTGCTGGAAAAAGTAATAACAGAGCTGAAAAGGCGTGGACACAGGCTCGGCGTCATAAAACATGACGCCCACAGGTTCGATATTGACCACAAGGGGAAGGACAGCTACCGCTTCACGGCCGCAGGTGCGGATACGATGCTTTTGTCCTCGCCGGACAAGCTGGCGCTGATTAAAAAACACCCGGAATCGCCACCTGTCGAGGAGCTTGTCTCGAAATATTTCCAGGATGTCGATTTTGTCCTGACCGAAGGGTTCAAGGAGAGCTCGATTCCGAAGATAGAGATCCACAGGAAAGAGTGCGGAAATTCTCTCATCTGCCGCGGAGAGCGGCATGACCCGCTGCTGGTCGCAGTCGCAAGCGATGAAAAACTTGATGTCGATGTGCCGCTTCTGGATATCAACAACCCTTCCGAGGTGGCGGATTTCATTGAAGAGTGGATGGACAATGAAGCTGACTGATTCATATGGAAGAACAATAAATTACCTTCGTCTCTCAGTCACTGACCGCTGCAACATGCGCTGCTTTTACTGCATGCCTGCGGAGGGGGTGGTGAGCAAGGGACACGCCGCTGTCCTCAGTTACGAGGAGCTTCTGCTCATAGCCGAGGCGGCGGTTGACATAGGGATAGAAAAGATAAGGATAACCGGCGGCGAGCCGCTCGTAAGAACAGGGATAACCGGTTTTCTCGGGAGACTATCCAGGATCAGTGGTTTGCGGCACCTTGCCCTTACAACTAACGGGCTCATGCTCCCGGGCATGGCAGCAGAGCTATGGAATGCCGGGGTACAGCGACTTAATGTAAGCCTCGATTCGCTTGATCCCGAAGTCTTTTACAGGATAACCCGCGGAGGCTCTCTTTCAAGGGTTATTGACGGGCTTGAAGCCGCCGAGATGGCCGGCTTCCCCCCCCCTAAGATCAATGTTGTGATAATGCGCGGCATAAATGATCGCGAAATTATCTCTTTCGCCGAAATGACGAGGAAAAACGGCAATTCTGTCCGCTTCATAGAGTACATGCCGGTGGTGAAGGAGGAGGGGTGGCAGAGATTCTGCATTTCCGGCGACGAGATACTGTCGCGCATTTCCGAAAATTACCAGCTTGAACAGGTGGAGAGGATGCCTTTTTCAGGCCCTTCAAGAGATTTCAGAATACCGGGCGCGGCAGGTACAATCGGGATTATAACGGCCGTTTCCGGTCACTTCTGCAGCGAATGCAACCGGATAAGGGTGACATCCACAGGAGAGGCGAAGGGGTGCCTCTTCGCCGATCAGAAAACCGATCTCATCCCCTGGCTGAGACCCCCCGACCATGACGGACTGACCAATGTGCTGAAAGGGATAGTGAGAGGGAAGCCTGACAGGCACGGTATTTCAAAAGAGGGATATGAACATTCGAATTTTGCCATGGCGCAGGTGGGGGGATAAATCATGCCGGAAGTGACAGCGGTCTGCATAAGCGAGAAGAAAGGTGAACGGAAGAAACCGGTTTCGTCGGTCATTCTGCGGGAAAACCACGGGATTGTGGATGACGCGCATGCGGGTGACTGGCATCGTCAGGTGAGCCTTCTTGCTTCGGAAAGCATAGAAAAGATGCGGAAACTCGGGCTGGATGTCGATTCCGGCGATTTCGCGGAGAATATTACCACTTCCGGCATTGAGCTGGTCACACTTCCGATCGGATCCAGACTCAAGATCGGAGAAACTCTCCTAGAAGTCACTCAGATAGGGAAAGAGTGCCATAACCGCTGCGCCATATATTACCAGGCGGGTGACTGTGTCATGCCGAAAGAGGGGATTTTTGCCAGAGTCATAACCGGCGGAGAGATAAGACCCGGGGATGCAATAACTCAATCCTGAAGCGTTACCGAACCTGCAATGTGTGAGCTTTTTACTTGAGACAGTCAATGTTTATCGCTTGCAGCATCACCCTTCTGCAATCCGCTCAGCTCTTCCCAGTCAACCCAGTTCACCTTGTACCGTGCAATATAGCTTTCAACTGCATGGCCTACCGTAGGGGAAAAACTGTCGTCGCCAAACCTTGAGTAAAGGCCGTAACGCTTCAGATGATCCTTGACACGCCCTTTCATGACGGCAAAGCAGAGTTCTATGCCGGATATTTCGAGCTCATCGGCCAGTTCCGCCAGCATGTCTGCCGCTGTTATATCAATATCCGTGACAGGCTCGGCCACAATGACGATCCTGCGTGTCGCTGTCGGAGCATCGGATATGGCACGGAGCGCCTTTTCCCGGAACATTTCGGCATTTGCGAAGAAGAGCGGAGCATCCCAGCGGAAAAGAACAAGCCCCGGCACCAGCCTCGCTTCCGGATGCCTGGAAATGTCATGATACCCCTTGACCCCGTCAATTCGCCCCAATACGGCATGGTAAGGACGCCACGCCCGCCAGATGAAAATTAGCAGGGCGATTCCTACAGCTATGAAAATCCCCTGAATTACCCCCATGAAAAGAACGGTAAGGGTGCATATTGCCGAGATGAAGAATTCCCCCCGGCGAAGAGTGAAGAGGCGTGCCAGCTGAGAGATGTCGAGTATTGTTATCCCTGCCGCAATGACAACCGAAGCGAGCGCTGCGGTCGGAGTGTTCCGTAATATCCCGGGAGCAAAGATCAGCAAAACGGCCAGGGACAGCGCGCCGACCAGACATGTCATCTGGCTCTTGGCGCCGGCCGCTTCAGCCACTGGTGTCCTTGAGGCGCTGCTGCTCACCGGAAACCCGTGGAAAAATCCTGCCGCAGTGTTGGCAAGCCCTAGCGCGACAAGCTCCTGATTCTGATTCGAGTAATATCCCCCCCTGAGCGCGTAAACCCTCGAGAGGATGCTCATGTCGGTTATCGAAACCAGCGCAATCGCCACACTCCCTGCAAGAAGAGGTAGAAACTCTTCCGCTTTTATGAGCGGCACGGCGAAATCCGGAAGGCCGCGCGGAAGCTCGCCGATTAACTGGATACCCTCCCTCGCCTGGCAAGGGAGCAGAATCACTATTATGGTTGACAGGGCCACAGCGACAAATATCCCTGATATCCTGGGAAAGAAATATCTGAAGAAAAAAATGACGACAAGGGAAAAGATTGCAAGAGCCGAACTTTTCCAGTTGACCTTACCCTCCGCCACCCCTCTTGCCAACCCCGATATTCCGCTTATGAATGACCCGCTGTCAACATTGAATCCCGCCGCTTTAGGAAGCTGTCCGATGAGAAGAGTGATCGCGACGCCGTTCATATAACCGCATCTGATTGGCTTCGAGAGGAGATCCGTTATGAATCCGAGTCTTGCTGCACCGGCCAGCATTATTACAAGCCCTGTCAATATAGAAAGAAAAGAGGCCAGAGTGACAGCATGCAGGGGATCGCTGCCTGCAAGTGGGAGGATTGTTGCAGCTACAAGGGGGATTAGCGCAGAATCAGGCCCCAGCACCAGAATTGCACTCGGGCCGGTCAAAGCATAGACGAGAAGAGGAATGATGGTCGCATAAAGACCGCAAACGGCAGGAAGTCCGGCGGCTTCGGCATAACCCATCCCTACTGGAGCCAGGATTGCTGTAAGAACAATTCCTGCGAGCATATCCTGCGCGAAGAACGTTCGATTGTAGCGTGACAGCAATGCTATCCCGGGGAACCATAACCGCCATCCCCTTGCTCTTTCGTGTCGCACCTGTTTTTTAAACTCTGCTCCTTCAGCGTTGTTCAAAAGTTGCTCCGTTTAATTTCGTTTTATGCATATCCCTGGAGGTAAGGGTTATAATGCTGCGGTTTCAGATCCCCTTTTTCCGGGAACCGGTAAAATCAGTTGTCAAAAAGTTGTGGAGTATTAAAATGCCACTCCTGCTGAGGTTCTTGCAAAAGTCATAAA
>DFZL01000057.1 GCA_002382705.1 Geobacter sp. UBA4057 | reverse complement strand
CGGATTCAGACCGAAGAAATCAGCCCATAACGCAGTTGATGACGTAGCTGATGCCATGTTCACCGGGTATACCGAAGTCATCGACGCCGATCTTTCCAAATACTTCGACACCATTCCCCATGCCAACCTCATGGCGACGGTAGCCGAGGTGCCTCCATAGGTGCCGGCTTTGCTGTACTGTCCCCATCAGCCATGATATTCTTTCTTTGAGCTTCATCGACAGTCTCCTGACTATTGTTTGTCGCGCAAACTAATAATATCAGATGGTTGTCCTTGAAGCTCGACTTTTATGCTGTTAAATCAACTTTATTCGGTTTTCTGAATACACTTTTGCAAGAGGCTCTATTCTCAATAATTTCCTATAGGTAAACCCCCACCTCTGGTGGGGGACTCCCAAAGTTCGACAGTTCCGGGAGTATGCCTAGATGTTGCAGTTTCGGGTTTTGACTTTGACTTATTCGATTGCGAATAGGCCCCTTCGAGGGGCCAGCAATCGTAAAGCCCCCGGCTCTGCCGGGGGATATTTACTGCCTTCGTCATTGCCATATCGCTCTTCAATATTTTTCTCCGGGCCTTGACGCAAGGCTGACGCCGGTTATTTATTATCCGGCCTGTGTTCGCTTCCCCAGCGGCACAATGAATTCAGCACCGGCATTAATGTGTTTCCTTTTTCAGACAGGCTATATTCTACTTTTGGCGGAACTTGCGGATATTCATTCCTGATGAGCAGATCGTCACATTCCAGCTCTTTTAGTTGAGTACTGAGCATCTTATGAGTGATTTGTCCCAGCGACTTTTTCAACTCTCCATATCGCAGTACTTCTTTTTTCCAAAGCCAGAAAAGGATATGCATCTTCCATTTGCCGCCAATTAACGACATCGCATATGCAAAGGGTGTTACATCAACTTCTTGGCAATCATTCATATTACACTCTCATTTCAGATAGTATCTTACTTTAAAGTGCATACTTGCCATACGGTAAATACGAGCATAACGTCGAGACAATTAAAATTCAAGGAGGCTACACTCGATGAAAAAGGAAATCAACGTATTCGATTACGCAGGCGAAATTATGAAGGCTCTGGTTACAGGTATCTTACTGACCACAAAAGTCGAAGACAAAGTGAATTCCATGACTATTTCCTGGGGGATGCTTGGCATTGAATGGTCAAAACCGATTTTTACCGTCTTTGTGAGAGAGCATCGTTTTACGAAAGAGCAGCTTGATAAAAACGGGGAGTTTACAATCAACATTCCTTATGGTGATTATGATAAAAAGATTCTTGGCACCTGCGGTTCAAAGTCAGGTCGTGATATCGATAAGGTAAGTGAACTTGGTTTGACCTTGGTCGAATCCAATATAGTATCGGTTCCTGCAATTAAAGAACTTCCGCTCACCCTTGAATGCAAGATTATTTACAAGCAGGCACAAGACCCACACGAAATGACACCTGAAAACAGAGATACGTTCCATCCGCAAAATGTGGACGGCTCCTTCCCTATGGCAAATAGAGATTATCACACTGCCTTTTATGGCGAAATTGTAAGTGCATATATTGTTGAGTAATAACCGGTGAGAAGGCTGCGCATGAAATAGGAGAACAGTGTTGCGGTAGGCATGAGCAACAAGTGGAGAAGGTTGGATAGAAGCGCCCATGCATGGCATCGGACACCGGTTTCCGGGAAGGGCTTCAAGAAGCGGTCAACAAATAGTTGCCGATCAAGATCGGCATTGAAAATATCGCAATACAGGTCAGAAGGCTCCAGAGCAATGGCTTTGTTGAGAGACTGCATAAAACGCTTCTGGATGAGCACTTCCGCGTCATGGGTCGAACCAAGTGGTACGAATCAATCGAGGAGATGCAGGCCGGCCTGGAAGAATACTTCCGACACTACAACTACGAACGGCCTCATCAGGGCAGGAACATGGGCGGCGCCTTACACAGCTTTCATAGAGGACTTGCCAAACAAACAATGAATCGGATACTGAAGAGGCTCTTGCAAAAAGGGTGTCATCCCCGAATGATTCCATCGGGCCACAATACTGTCATTCTGCGCGGAGCGAAGCGTAGTCGCAGAATCCATCTGAAGAGCTCGATGATGTTTCCTGTAGACCCTGCGACTTCGCGCAGGGTGACGACTCTTTTTCCCGATCGCTTATCTCGTTTCCATCCGGAAACTCCGGANNTTTATGACTTTTGCAAGAACCTCTGAAGTATCCGAAAATTTTTATGGTATTATGGATAAAAAAGTACCATAAAAAACACCGGATGCCAAAAGACGGGGCTGGATGTGTCTGGACGCAAAAACAGCAAAAGCCTCTGATTTCTCAGAGGCTTTTGGGCTGTATCGGACATCGCCAGATTGTTAAATGGCGGAGAGAGAGGGATTCGAACCCTCGGTACGCTATTAACGTACACACGCTTTCCAGGCGTGCTCCTTCAACCGCTCGGACATCTCTCCACAGGAAAAATCTTTCTACTATATCGGTGGAATTTTGTCCAGCTTTTAAGAACTTCTGTAAGAACTTCAAAAGTGAAGAGAGGCCTTAAGAGTGAAAACGGTCATCATAACTGCTTTAAAGCAGGAAACAGAAGCGGTGCTCTCCTGTTTTGAGAGCCGTGAGAAAAAAAGCATCGGCAGGCATCCTCTCTACAGTTGCCGTTCCGGCGGAGTTACAGCGCTTGTAATCGAATCCGGGATGGGAGGGAAAAACGGAGAGAGTGCTGCGGAGAGCATTATTGAGGCCGACCGGCCAGAACTTCTGGTTTCCGCCGGTTTCTGCGGCGGAATCGACCCCTCCCTTGCTGTCGGCGACATTGTCGTTGCGCAAGAGATCATCGCTTTCCAAGAGGGCGCAATGGAACGGGCAGATTTCATCTCTTTTGCGGTCCCGCTGGATTTTCCGGGAAAACGAGGAATTTTCATAACCGGCGACCGGATCATGGAGAAAAAGATGGTAGCCCGAGTTATCGACGAGGCATTTCGTCATCCTGTCCTTGAAATGGAAAGCGCCTATCTTGCCAGGGTTGCTGCAAGAGAAAATATCCCGTTTCTCGGAGTCCGCTCGGTCAGCGATCCCTGGAATGAAGAGCTCCTTTTCAGGATAGAGGAGTTCTGCGATGACTCAATGAAAATCAGTCCGGCGCGGGTTTTGCGGAGCATCATCAGGAAACCGCTGATATTGCCACAGCTAATCCGCCTTGCCAGTGGGGGGGGTAAGGCTTCGAGGAGCCTTTCATCGGCAATACTGGCGTTGTTTCCTCTGCTCGCGGGTAACAGATTCTGAAAGATTTGCATACAAAAAACAGATGCAGGCTTAATTATCCCCTTGACATGATTCATGACGTTTAATAGTATCATTTCTTCCTTGCGGGCCTATAGCTCAGTTGGCTAGAGCCACCGGCTCATAACCGGTTGGTCCCAGGTTCGAGTCCTGGTGGGCCCACCATTTCATCCTGGAAAGTCAGGCCGGATGACGGCAGAATGCGAAATCATCTCATACCGGAAGCATCGACTCCTGAAGAGTGCAGACCGAAAGGTTGCACTCTTTTTTCTTGCAAAAGGCGTAAATGACAAAAGTATCCGATATCCTAGGTTTTATTGACAAAATTGCTCCAATGCCACTCGCTGAAAAGTGGGATAATCCGGGGCTCCAGGTGGGTGATCCTGGGGAGGGGGCGCGCCGGATAATGGTTGCTCTGGATCCCTCCCCAAAGGTCATAAAAGAGGCTCTTCTCTCGGGCTGCAACATTCTTGTAACGCACCACCCCCTCATTTTCAAACCGATCTCGACGATATCCGCCGACACACCTCTTGGAAGAAGCATTCACGAAGCAATCGAAAACAGATTGTCCATAATCGCCCTTCATACCAACTACGATATCGCCGAAGGGGGGCTGAACGATCTTCTTGCGGAAAAAACAGGACTCTCTTCCTCTATTCCGCTTCAGGTTACATCGACGCGGGAGCTGGTCAAGCTTGTGATTTTCGTTCCTGACGAACAATTCGAAGTTGTCAGGAATGCTCTGCTCCCTTTTGCGAAAAATCTCGGGAACTACAGTGACTGTTCTTTTGCTTCCGATGGCCAGGGGACTTTTACCCCGCTTGAAGGCTCCACTCCATTCAAAGGGAAAAGAGGAGAACTTGAAGAAGTTTCAGAAAAGCGTCTGGAACTCCTCCTTGACCGGGAAAACCTCTCCAGGGCTATCAGCAAAATGTTTATGACTCACCCTTATGAAGAGCCCGCATTCGATGTTTACCCTTTGCAGAACAAGGGGCAGGATATCGGGCTCGGGAGGATTGGTGAACTTCCTAAGCCTCTTTCACTTGAAAAATTCGCCTCAAAAGTCGCAGAGGTTCTCCATTATCCGAACCTCCGTTATGTTGGGGAACCTTCAAAAATGATAAGGAGAGTGGCGATCTGCAGCGGCAGCGGCGCTTCGCTTGTCGGCGCGGCAAAATCGGCAGGCGCTGATCTTCTGCTTACCGGGGATGTCAGGTACCATGATGCAATGCATGCTCTGGATATCGGTCTGGCGCTAATTGATGCCGGCCATTTCCAGACCGAGATGATAATGGCTGAGTCAGTAGCTTCGCGTTTAAGAGTGATGCTCACTGAATCCGGTGATCCGGATTGCCAGGTCATATGCAGCAGAGGAGAATGCGACCCTTTTACGGTTTTTAAGCCATAGTAATTGTCAGAGATTTTCGTGCATGGGAGGATTGAGTTTTGAAAAGAAAACTGGAAATGCTGGAGCAGTTGCAGGAGATCGATTCTGAGATCGATTCACTGAAAAGGAACAGGAATGATCTGGACAAGGAGCTGGATGCAATTACGGGGAACCTCGTTCTGGCGAAAAATGCGCTTGCCGAGAGCGAAAACCGCCTTGCAGAGCTTGAGCAGGCAAAAGGGGAACTGGAGAAGAACCTGGGGATGGAGCATGAGAATATCAAACGTGCTGAAACAAACATGAAGGAGATCAAGACAAACAAGGAGTTTCAGGCTGTAGGAAGGGAGATTGCTGCAGCAAGGAAACAGGTTGCCGAGCTTGAAGAGGAGTTTTTGGACAGACTTTCCAGGATTGAAGAGATAAATGCTGCAATCGCGAAAGGGAATTCAGATTTTGTTGAGCTTGAAAAGAACAGCGCTGAGCGGCGCAATCAAAAGGAGAAGGAACTTGCCAGTATCTCCGAGAGTATTAATGCCGGGAGTGAGAGACGCGAAGTCATAGTGGCACAGCTTTCAGCATCCATCATGAAGCGGTATGAAAATCTCAGGGCGCAGAGACGCGGACAAGCGCTGGCCGTTGCCCGTGACGGCTATTGCCTAGGGTGCAACATGCAGCTCCCGCCGCAACTTTACAACTCACTTTTCCGCAATGACGAAATGCTGCTCTGCCCCCATTGCCAGCGAATATTGATTTTAAAGCAGGGGTAATAATATCATCGGTTTGGCTGAAGCGGTACAGGTGGTCGCGGTTCCTGCGGGAATCGAGGAAAGTCCGGGCTCCAGAGGGTATGATGCTGGATAACGTCCAGCGGGGGCGACCCCAGGGAAAGTGCCACAGAGAGAAGTCCGCCTGCTTTTTGCAGGTAAGGGTGAAAGGGTGAGGTAAGAGCTCACCGGGTTCGCCGGCGACGGCGAATGCCAGGTAAACCCCATCAGGAGCAAGACCTAATAGGGGGGCGTAAAGGGTGACCCGCCCGTGCCTCCGGGTTGGTCGCTTGAGGCTGCCGGTAACGGCAGACCCAGATGAATGGCCATCACCCTGTATGGAGCAATCCATTCAGGGGACAGAACCCGGCTTATGGACCGCTTCAGCCAATTAATCTTCTAATCAGTCTCATGAACAAGCAATGAAGGGAACTTTTGAATGATTGACATAAATGATCTAGTAGTGATCAATGTGGATAACAAACCCGGATTTTACGCCCGGATAGAAGAAATCAACCCCGATGTCAAGCCGAACTGGTGGCAGGTGCGTATTCTTGCGCTGACATTTCCGGCACAGGTTTTTACCTGGATTCTCGATGAATACCAACTGAACGGGGCTGATTTCACTATCGGGGGAACCCCGCTCAGGATCGACCCCCTCCCCTCCTTGCCGGTTGAAGAAGAGCAGCAGGAGAAAAGCCGGGAGAAGAGTGGACAGAAAAAATGTGACGAAGCAGTTGAAAAACCGGCTGATGGGATGAAGGAATCAAAAGTGGTATCTCTTCTGGAGAGACGCAGAAAGTAACCGGTTCCCGGCCGGGAGCTTCTGGTGATGAAAACTGACCGGCAGTCGTTTGTTTGCCAAAATGGAGAGCATGGTGGAAATTTTCGGTGGTTTTATGGTAATGATGAGCATCCTCGGGTTTTTCATGGCGATCGCCTGGCTGGTCATGCCTTTTGTGCTCTTTGCGGTAAAGGGGAAACTTGACCGGACGCTTGAGTTGCTTGAGAAAATTGAAAAGAGGCTCTCCGACCTTGAGTCAGGGCGAAAAAACCTTGAGTCTGAAGAGAATTCTTCATCGCCTGCGGAAAACGGACAGGAAAAAATCTGAACCAGACAGAACAGGGAGGTCGATGATGTCTGTGCTGAAGGGTAAAAAAGCGCTGATTTTTGGCGTTGCAAACGAAAGAAGCATCGCCTGGGCAATTGCCAGGACACTGCATGAACATGGCGCCGAAGTGGCCCTGACTTATGCATCCGAGCCACTTGAAAAACGCGTCAGGCCGTTGGGGGAGTCTCTGGGGGCATCAGCGATCCTCCCCTGCAATGTAGCGGATGATGACGAGATCAGGGGGGTATTTTCAACCCTGTCGGATATGTGGGACGGTCTGGACATACTGATTCATGCGGTCGCTTTCGCAAACAAGGAGGAGTTGAAAGGGACAATACTGAACACGACCCGAGAAGGTTTCGCGACCGCAATGGATATAAGCGTCTACTCATTCATCGCGATAATGAAGGAAGCCCTCGCAATGATGCGCGGAAGAGATTCCGCCGCAGTCACGCTGACGTATCACGGCGCCGTCAAGGTATTCCCGAGCTATAACGTGATGGGGGTGGCCAAAGCCGCGCTTGAGTCCTCAGTCAGATATCTGGCGGAAGCCCTTGGGGAAGATGGCATCAGGGTTAACGGGATTTCAGCCGGTCCGATCAGGACGCTTGCCGCAGCCGGAGTAAACGGATTTCTCAATATTCTTAACCATGTAGAACAGAAAGCGCCGTTAAGGCGGAATGTCACCCAGGAGGATGTCGCCCGTTCGGCGGTCTACCTCTGTAGCGACTTCGCAAGCGGAGTCACTGGTGAAATTCACTATGTCGATGGCGGATACAACGTTATCGGCCTGTGAGCATCGAACAGGTTCGCAGGTACGACAAGACCTCATAATTATCAGATTTTAGGAAGATAAAACAGGAGGATACAGATAAAGGAACTTTACGGAAACCTTGCAGGACTGAAGCAGAGTCAGTTGCACGCCCTGGAACGCCTCTATCGGCGACGCGTTCATCCATCCGAATTATGCAGCCATGAACTGGCGACGCGCCTTGTGGAACTCTCCAGGGAAACAGGGCGGCAGATCGGAATACTCATAGCCCGGACAGGGGTTGTCGAGTACGTTGTAATCGGAGACGAGAAGTCTCTTGTGATCCCTCAATTAAATGATTATCCGCTTGGGCGGAGGGTCATGCGTGGACTGCGCCTTGTTCACACACACCTCAAAAACGAACAGCTTACGGAAGATGATCTTGCCGATCTCTCTCTTCTGCGATTAGATATTGTTGCAGCCCTTCTCTTTTCTCACGAAGACCCCAGAATTTCAGTGCATATTGCGAGACTCGCCCCTCCTGGAGCCGACCGCGCCGTTGATGTGAGGCCGATAATTCGGCTAGAGCGGCTGGAGGATGACCTTGCCGCTGAGACGGCGGAGCTTGAAACCCTCCTTGAACGGCGCATCCGCTCATTGTCGCCGCTTACGCCCGGGATGCTGGAGAAGGGGATACTGATTTCAGCAGCTTCAAAAGAGAGTATGCGGGAAGCGGAAGATTCGATAATGGAGCTGCGTGAACTGGCGCGCACGGCACATATAGAGGTTATTGACGCGATAATCCAGCGCCAGAAAGCTGCAAACCCCCGATATCTGATCGGCGAAGGGAAGATGCGCGACGTGATAATCAGGGCGCTTGGTTCCGGAGCAACGATGCTTATTTTCGATCAGGAGCTGACCCCGGCGCAGATAAGGTCGATATCGACAATGACAGAACTTAAGGTCATAGACCGGAGCCAGCTGATACTCGACATATTCGCAGGAAGGGCTAAAACGCAGGACGGGAAGGTTCAGGTGGAACTCGCCCAGCTCAAATATCTACTCCCGCGTCTTTCCGGGCGCGGAGTTCAGATGTCCAGACTGATGGGGGGGATCGGAGGGCGCGGGCCAGGCGAGACAAAGCTCGAGATCGACAGACGGAGAATCAGGGAGAGGATAGCGTCGCTCGAGAAAGAGCTTAAGGAGCTTTCAAGAGGGCGCGAAGAGCGGCGCAAGAAACGGACAAGAAGAAATCTTCCGATAATTTCCATAGTAGGATACACAAACGCCGGAAAATCCACTCTTCTGAACGCCCTCACTCAAAGCGACGTTTTCACGGAGGATCTGCTCTTCGCAACACTCGATACATCCACCAGGCGGCTCAGATTCCCGCGGGAGCGGGAGGTCATCATAACCGACACGGTCGGTTTCATACGCTCGCTGCCGAAATCCCTGACAGGAGCTTTCAAGGCGACGCTGGAGGAGATGCAGGACGCAGACCTGCTGCTCCATATAGTAGACGCTTCCAATTCCTGTTTTGAGGCGCGGATAGAGCAGGTGGAGCGTATTCTGGATGAACTGGGGCTTGGGGATAAACAAAAACTGCTCGTGTTCAACAAGTCCGACCTGCTGCAGAAGATGAAAAAAATGGACACGATAGGATTTCTGAAGGTTCGCCAGTATGTAAACAGCAGAGGCGGAATAATGCTTTCAGCCTGTGACAGGAGCACGCTTGCCCCGCTTCTCGAAGAGCTGCAGAGAAGATTCTGGCCTGAAGGTTGATTCCGCCCCCGGTTATTCAGTGATTAACCAGCCGGACAACCGCCTCCGGCAGCGCAGGCGCAAGCGGAAGGTTTCGGTGAATCTGTTTTGGCGCAGTAGCCTGTATTGAACCAGCCGTCACCTTTCAGGGAGAAAGCTGTGGCGGAGATGTTTTTCCTGACCGGGCCGCCGCATTCCGGGCATCTGTCAGCCGGTGGATCGCTGAATTTCTGACGGATTTCAAA
This sequence comes from Geobacter sp. UBA4057, assembly GCA_002382705.1. Classification (GTDB taxonomy): domain Bacteria; phylum Desulfobacterota; class Desulfuromonadia; order Geobacterales; family Pseudopelobacteraceae; genus UBA4057. The sequence continues at coordinate 5,850 of DFZL01000057.1, read as the reverse complement.
CTTGTTGCTGCAGCTTTCACAACTGTACTCGTACATTGGCATTTCAAGACTCTCCTTGACCTGTTGGTTTAATTTCCGGAATGCGGCAAAGCCTGCACTGCCGGGAAATAATATGGTTTCCGGACGGAAACCAGATGACAGACGGATGAACAATAAGTATTGAAAGATGTTTTGTCAATCCGTCGCTCCCCTTTTTCGGTTCACTTTTCTTCTGGACTCGGATTCCGGGGATTAGGCAAAGGTGTTACAGCTCTCTCTCGACATGTTTGAGGAGAATGGAGTTAAGCACTACCGAAACGGAAGAAAGCGCCATTGCCAGGCCGGCGTACTCAGGTTTCAGGGTTATGCCATACCCTGAGAAGAGCCCGGCGGCCACCGGAATTCCGAGAATATTGTAGAGCAGCGCCCAGAAAAGGTTCTGTCTGATTTTGGAGAGGGTTGCACGGCCTATGCTTATGGCGCGCACGACGTCAAGCAGGTCGTCCCGGACAAGTATGATGTCACCGGTCTCTTTCGCGACGTCGGCCCCTCCGCCGATTGCAATCCCGACATCAGCCTGGGCCAGCGCCGGGGCGTCATTTATTCCGTCGCCCACCATGCCGGTGACGAGCCCGCGTTTCTGGTATTCCTTCACTACTTCCTGCTTTCTGTCAGGGAGCACCTCAGCCTCAAAAATGTCGATTCCGGCCTTTTTTGCAATTCCTATCGCAACCTGATGATGATCGCCTGTGATCATGCATGTTTTTATTCCGAGCGCCTTAAGTTTTTTTACTGCTTCTATGGAGCCTGGCTTGAGAGTGTCGGAGAAGGCAGCCAGACCGACGAGCTTTGAGTCGGCGGCTATGAAGAGGAGGGATTTCCCGGAATCTGCAAGCTCGCTTACCTTATCAGACATTATTTTTGTGCTGATTCCCTCTTCTTCCATCAATTTCGCATTTCCTATTGCGAGCCGCACCCCCTCATAGCGGCATGTGACTCCCAGACCTCCGCGCTCTTCGAATTCCATGGCATCGCCAGGGGTGATCCCGGCAGCGGCGGCAGCCTCAACTACACTTTTTGCCAGAGGATGATTGGAATTTGCTTCCGCTGTCGCCAGGCATTTGAGAAGTTTTCCGGAGTCAATTTTTTCGACTGCCGGAAGAAGATCGGTCATGGACATCGAGCCGGTGGTCAATGTTCCTGTCTTGTCCAGCAGAACAACATTCATCCGGGAGATGATCTCAAGCGCCGACCCCTTTTTTACAAGTATCCCCCTGCCCAGCGCCACACCGCTCCCGACCATGATAGCGGTGGGGGTGGCAAGCCCCATGGCGCAGGGGCATGCTATCACGACAACAGCTATCGCGAAGCGGAAGGCGGTAAGAAAGTCGGAGCGGAGGTGGAAAAGCCAGAAATAAAAGACCGCAAGCGCAACCAGTATCACGGCCGGGACAAAGAAAGCCGAAACCATATCCGCAAAACGCTGGATCGGAGCCTTGTCGCCCTGCGCGTCGCGCACCATCCTCACGATCTGGGCAAGCATGGAGGCTTCGCCGACACGCGTAGCCCTGATCGTGAAAAGACCGTTAAGGTTGATAGTGGCACCGGTGACACTGTCCCCAGAATTTTTCTGGACAGGTATCGATTCACCAGTCACCATCGATTCGTTGACAGCGCCGCACCCGTCAAGCACTTCGCCATCCACGGGAAAGGCCTCGCCTGGACGTACGACAAGAATATCCCCCTCCCTGACAATTGAAGCCGGGACTTCAGTCTCGCCATCCCCGGTTACAAGCCTGGCCTTGTCAGCCTGCAGTCTGAGAAGCTTTCGCAGGGCATCGCCGGCTTTCCCCCTTGCGCGGGTTTCCAGGTATTTTCCAAGGCGTATGAAGGTTATCAGCATGGCCGACGTTTCGAAAAAAACGTCATGGGGGGCGCCGAGCAGTCCGGTAAAAGCGAGAAGCGAATAAAAATAGGCTGCCGAAGTGCCGAGCGCCACAAGTAGATCCATGTTCGCGTTCAGGTTTTTTACGGCGTGCCAGGCACCGCGGTAGAATGCAATGCCGGCTGTGAACTGGACAATCGAGGCCAGAACCAGATTCATTCTCAGTATATGAGCGTTGTCGTGCATCCCCATTGTAAACATTATCGGGAGGGAGAGGAGGAGAGAGAAGAGAAACCAGTTCCGCTGTGACAGCAGCTCATCTTCCTTGCTGGTGTCGTCCGGTTTCAGTTCTACCGGGGTATAGCCGGCTGCGTGGACTATCGAGAATATTCCGGAGCGGTCTATTCCCGATGGGTCATAGCGGACGAAACCGGTTTCGGCGGCAAGGTTTACGACAGCTGTAAGGATGGCTCTGTTTTCTAGGAGTTTTTTTTCGAGAGTGCTGACGCATGAAGCGCAGTGAAGGCCTCGGACGCCGAAGGTGAATTCGGCTGCAGAGGCGGCGGAAAAGGTTGCACTCTCCTCCTCTCTATCCAGAGGGGTGTCGGAGGATGGTTTTGTCATAGGGTTGAACCTGGAATCGTGGCGTTTTGACGGTTTTTTCACGTTCTGAATGCCGGGTTCCTAAAATTGACTTCTTGTCTCCCGGTGGCGATCTTTTGCGGCGTCTCTTCGATCAGCAATTCAAGAAACGGGGGGAGAGGTTGAAATTCCTGCGTTATAGCCGCGTTGAAAGCAGCATTTCCGTTTCCATCGTAAAAAGGTCGTTTGATTGCAGCCAGAGCCTGACTCTGCTTGAAAGGAATTCGGAGCGTATCTCCTGAAGGCGCTCATGCTCTTCCGGAAAGAATGAAACTATATCGTCAAGATTGCCGAACGGTTTTTGCCCGCATATTGCTAATTTCAGAATCCTTTTGAGCTCTTCATCCTGCACTGAATTTACAAAATCGGCAACCATGCGCCTTTCGCCGGTGTAATCGAATCCGGGTATTTCAAGAAACCTGTCTCCCGATTTTTCGATCTGCCCCCAGAACTCTTCATCTTCAAGTGCAGATGGGACTGCGAAGATTTCGCCGCTGGCGCAGTCGAGAAAGTAAATTCTGTCAGACTGGCAACTCGTGAAAGCGTTAATCAGTTCATCCCAGACTATTTCAACATTGTGCACAAACGCCATTTAGCAGACTCCGACATTGAAATCAGTTGTTTCTCTATGGAAACAGTCTGATAACAATATGTTAAATAAAGAGAAAAAACAATACATTTTGATGCTTCTGCCATTGATTCTGTTGACTAAAGCAGATAGTAAAAGCAGAATTACCGGCATGAGAACCGTATTTATCGCAGATGCTCATCTTGAAAATCCTTCAGATACGAACTACCTGCTGCTGCTCGCTTTTCTGGAGGAACTTCAGGGGAAGACCGAAACTCTGTACATAATGGGGGATCTGTTCGACTTCTGGCTCGGTTTTCCGGAAAACCCCTTCCGACAGTATGACCCGGTCATCGAGGCTCTTGTTTTGCTGCATCGCAGCGGCTGCAGGATTGTCTATTTCGAGGGGAACCACGATTTCCACCTGGGGGCTGTTTTCAGGGAAAAAATCAAGGCCAAAGTGCATAGATACCCGGCTGGAGCGACCATTCAGGGGCGCCGGCTCTATCTTTGCCACGGGGATCAGATAAACAGGAGCGATTACGGCTATCTCGCTCTGCGGGCATTGACGCATAACGCTGCTGTCGGCTCTTTAGTCAATCTCCTCCCGCCGGCCCTTGCGATGAAGGCAAGAGAGGTGCTCCAGAGGATCAGCAAAAAAGGATATGCTGAAAAAAATGCCAGATGGAATCATCACGACGTAATCGGTTCTTTCGCGGAAAGGGTCAGGGGAGAGGGGTATGACGGGCTTGTCTGCGGGCATTTTCATCTGGCTATGTGTGAAAAATATCAAGCCCCCGATTTTACGCTTCTTTCGCTTGGCGACTGGATTGACAGCTTCACATATGGCGAGATGATCGATGGCGAGCTTTTTTTGAGAAGCTACAGCCCCATTGACGCGATCTAGGGGGCATCTCTGAAGAACTCGGCTAAAGCCTGCTCCCCGACGCTGCTTGATTTTATCTTCCATCTGTCATGATTTATCACAAGCGCCACAATAGCGATCCTGGGATTCTGCATCGGAGCGTATGCGGCGAACCACGAGTGATGACCTTCAGGATCCGCCCCGTTTATTGAACCTGTCTTTGCCGCTATGTCAACATTCAGCAATGGGCGCCCACGCCTGTCGTGAAAGGCGCGGCGGGAGGTTCCGCTGGTCACCGATGTTGAGAGCATCCTGCCGAGCGACAGCGCCGTCTCAGGGGAAATCAGGCGTCTAATATTGCGCGGGGTGTGGCTTTCCCGGATATTGCCGCGACTGTCAGAGACCATGTCTGTAAGGGCAGGCTGCATCATCGTTCCGTGATTGGCTATTGCCGCCATGATCGCCGCTGCGTGTATGGGGGATATTTTCACGTCATGGTCAAGGCCTGCCCCCATCCTCATCAGTTCGAGTTCGCTCTCTGGCTCATCAGCCCTGCTCTCCTTCACAGGTATCCCGGGCAGGAGCGTCTGGTTGAAACCGAAGCGGTCAACAGAGCTCATTATGGCCGGCTTGCCGGCAATGTCGGCCGCCACCCTGCCGTAAACCGGATTTACAGATTTGCCCATTGCAATGGTCATGTCCATTCTGTTGTTCCGGCCTCTCCTGCTTGTCCCCCAGTATTTCGGGTTTTCAGAGTAGGCGTTCCCTCTGAATTCAATTACCGTGTCAGGGGTTATCTTCCTGTTTTCAAGAGCAGCAGATGCGGTGACTATCTTGAAGAGCGACGCCATCGGATAGAGGTCGAAAAAAGCGTTTAGCTGCCACTCGGGTGAGACGGACGAATAGGAGGTCATGGCAAGGATTCTTCCGGTAGAGGGCTCGATAGCGACAAAAACTCCATACGGCACTCTGTTGGAAGCCATGTAATCGTGAACGCGTTTCTGAAGGCGAGGGAGTATCGAATAATGAATGATATCCCCGTTAGGCATCTTTGCTCTGAGGGAGTTGCCCGACTCATCCGCACTCCCCAGAAGCACGTTGGCGGCGCTGAAAGAGCTGGCGGGCGGCCTGCTTACAGCCTCGGCGACATTTGTGGCCTGTTTTGCCGAAGTCGTGAAATCAAGGCTCTTTAACAGCCGCGGTAAATAATGAAAAGAGAGTAGAAAAAGCGGAGTCAGCAGAGTAACTATCGAGATGAACAGGAGAAAATCTCTCATCCGTTCACGTCGTTTTGCGGAGGTGTTGTGACTGGACTTTAAAAACTGCGGGAAAGCGCCCCGGCTTACCCTGTTTAAGGCACGATTCCTGCCTGTAATTGCAAATATTGAAAATTTCTTTTTATTTGAAAGGTGTTTCAGATCCTGCATCGCATTCCGATCATTTTCAGATTTCAGGTTTTTGCCGTAAAGTCGCGGCAGGTGCGTTTTCGGTTTGCAGACAGAACAGAAGCCTGATCATTCGTGCAGACAACTGCTGTGATGACGGCTGAAAGGGCGAATGGTTCCCTTACAGTTGCTGGCAGCAGTGGCGTGTCCGTCGATCAGGTTGGCGCCGACGTCGGCACCTTATTTATTAAACGCACGAGGCTCTTGCAAAAAGGGTGTCATCCCCGAATGATTCTATCAGGCATCCAGAATACTGTCATTCTGCGCGGAGCGAAGCGTAGTCGCAGAATCCATCTGAAGAGCTCGATGATGTTTCCTGTAGACCCTGCGACTTCGCGCAGGGTGACGACTCTTTTTCCCGATCGCTTATCTCGTTTCCATCCGGAAACTCCGGATGGAAACTACCTCGGGAATGGCAGCTTTTATGACTTTTGCAAGAACCTCGCACTGTAAAAACTTAAATACT
>DFZL01000059.1:23934-51984 GCA_002382705.1 Geobacter sp. UBA4057 | reverse complement strand
ACCACGGTCATTCTGCGCGGAGTGAAACGGAGTCGCAGAATCCGCTCCTCTCATGTATGCCCCTTTATGTCATTCTGCGCGGAGTGAAGCGGAGTCGCAGAATCCACACGTCTTTATGGACCCTGCGACTCAAATACGGTCATTCTGCACGGAGCGAAGCGGAGTCGCAGACTCCACGCCCCTCATGTCATCCTTCAATCCCGGATGAAGTCATGGAATTTCCCGCTTCCGACAATATTGACATCGACAGAGGGGTGGTATACATTTCCCGCATTCAGAGAGGAGAATGCCGATGAAAAGACCGGTAGTAGATCAGGAAAGCTGCATAAGCTGCGGACTCTGCATGTCAATTTCTCCCGGAGCCTTCCGTTTTGGCGGTTCCGGCAAATCGGAGTGCTACGACCCGGAAGGGGCGTCTGAAGAAGATATCCAGAGAAGCATCGATAGCTGCCCTGTTCAGTGTATAAGCTGGGAAAACAATTAAAAAACAGAGGAGAACTTAAAATGGAACGTTGGATATGCACCATCTGCCAGTATGTTTATGACCCCGCCACAGGTGACCCTGACCACGGCGTTCCTCCGGGAACCCCATTCGAAGAGATACCGGAGAGCTGGTCATGCCCGCTCTGCGGGGTAGGAAAGGACTCTTTCGAGCAGGAGTGACAGAGACCTGAAAAGTGGAAACCGCCCATCTGTTTCCATTTTTTTCAGAAAGAAGAGCCGGCATGGAAGCCTCCGGAACCCCGGAGGCTTCTATTTTTTTTCGGCCTGCTTTATTATGTCGATCCTGTCATTTTTCCCGTCTTTTATCAGCCGCCATACAAGCCCGCAAGAGCCGCACTCCTTGACCGGCGACTCTTCCGATGTGAAGCCGTTTGAATGCATGTCAAGATCTACCGCTGTTCTGTCTCCACAATTCGGACACTTCATCTTTTGCTCCTCTTGGCCGTTATTATTTGATGCTCCTGCGGAAAGCGTGTCATCCCCGAGTTGTTTTACCGGGCATCCGCAAAGCTTTTAAAAAAGGTGTCATTCCGGCAGGAGTCAAGCCGGAATACACAGGTTCAAATATGCCATGTCAGGCCAGCTCCGGCATGATCTCCGCCATAGCCGCGAAAAGCCCGTCAAGATCATCCCTGGTCATATCACCCATGTGCGCTATCCTGAACGTTTCCCCCTTGATCTTCCCGTAACCGTCATCGAATGCGAAACCGGCCTTTCCAAGCTCCTTTTTCAGGAAGGAGAGGTCAATCCCCCGGCTGTTCCTTGCACAAGTGAGTGTTATCGACTCCGAGCCCCGTTCGGGAAATAGTGTGAAGCCTTTCGAGATGAGCCGGTTCCGGACATGCTCCGCAAGATTCCGGTGACGGCTCCAGCGCGACTCCAGCCCCTCCGCGAAAATCCTCTCCAGCTGTCTGTCCAGCGCGTATACAAGGGAGATGCACGGGGTGGAAGGGGTATTGTGCTTTTCGTCATTTGCGGCAAATTCGATGAAATCGAAATAGTAGCCTCTTCCCTTCATCGAAGCCGCCCGTTTCAGCGCCTTTTCGCTCGCGCTGAAAACAGCGAGGCCCGGCGGGAGGGCAAACGCCTTCTGGACGCCGAAGATGCAGCAGTCTATTCCCAGTTCATCGACAGGAATACTGAGAGCGCTCATAGACGAAACGGTATCGACTATGAACATCACATCAGGAAATCTCTTCATGACCGAAGCTATTTCCGGAAGGGGGGACATGACGCCGGTCGAGGTTTCATTGTGGATAAGCGTCATGCTGTCATACAGCCCTGTCGAGAGCGCCTTTTCAACCGCTTCAGGAGTAACCGGCCTCCCCCATTCGAACTTGAATGCGTCCGCCTCCTTGCCGCAGCGGAGAGCGACATCGTGCCATTTGTCCGAAAACGCGCCGTTGCAGAAACAGGCGCACCGCTTCCCGACAAGATTCCGCAGAGCCCCTTCCATTACGCCGAAAGCGCTGGATGTCGCCAGAAAAACCTTCCCGTCCGTAAACATGACCTCTTTCAATCCGTTGACTACCCGTTCGTGCAGTTCCGCATACTCCTTCATCCTGTGGCCTGTCATCGGTTGCGACATGGCCGCCAGAATATCGGGATGGACTTCCACCGGGCCAGGTATGAAAAGCTTCTTGTGCATGATGTATCTCTCTATGGCGGCAGATTAATGCCCGGATACGCTAGCAAAAGGGAGAGTCAAAGTCAACGAATTGCTCCATGCAGCATCGTTCATGGAACTTGTTGTTAACAGTATCCCCCTGCTGTATAGTTTCAATCCGGAAAGGGCGCTTTTCCCTCCCGGCGGCCATGATTTTTCAGATGCGAATGAAGGCTCTTGCAGAAGCTGCCTCCAGTCGTCACCCTGCGCCACCATCTGTCACCCTGCGCGTAGTCGCAGGGCCCATAAAGACGTGGATTCTGCGACTCCGTTTCACTTCGCGCAGAATGACGTAAGGGGAGTGGATTCTGCGACTCCGCTTCGCTTCGCGCAGAATGACCGTGTTTGAGTCGCAGGGTCCATAATACCCAGCCGTCACCCTGCGCGTAGTCGCAGNNTCACTCCGCGCAGAATGACCGTATTCGGAACGCAGTGTCAATAGTACCTCCATCGGTCACCCTGCGCCACCATCGGTCACCCTGCGCCACCAGTCGTCACCCTGCGCGAAGTCGCAGGGTCCATAATACCCATCCGTCACCCTGCGCGAAGTCGCAGGGTCCATAAAGACGTGGATTCTGCGACTCCGCTCCGCTCCGCGCAGAATGACGTAAGGGGAGTGGATTCTGCGACTCCGTTTCACTTCGCGCAGAATGACATAAAGGGGGACTCCGCTTCGCTCCGCGCAGAATGGAGCCGTTCGGAGATGACTACCTTTTTTGAAAGAGCCGCTGTTGAAAACCATTCCACAGATGGAGAGCACCTGAAAGGAATCGAATGAAACTGAACGCAAAACTGGTTCTGCTCATGCTGACGCTGCTGCTGGTCGCGCTCTTCTCCCTCTTCCTTCTCAACCAGTTCGCACAGAACAGCCTGGTGCACGCGATACAGGAGAGTTCGCTGGAAATATCCAAGGCCATTCAGATGAGCATAGAAGATATAACTTCCGACGCCGAAAACTCGCGGCTTACCGACTACCTTGACAAGGCGAGGGACAGAGGGATCAATGAGATAAACATATTCAACATAGAGGGGGAGATCATAGATTCATCCGATCCTGAAAAAATCGGCAAGAAAAGCGAAATCAAAAAACTTGAAAAACTGGCTCACTCAAGGCCGAAAAAGAAATCGGCGGCGCACATCCTCTCGCAGAAGCCATACGAGCTTGTAGTGCCGATAATAGTCGGCGACGAACAGCTCGGGTATGTCCAGATAAACATGCTCCTCGACAATATCCGGGATCTTCAGCGTGAAAATTTCACAAAGAGGCTCTTCGCAACCTGCCTGGTTTTTTCGGCCGGGATAGCTCTGACGTTTTTCATGGCGCGGCGCTACACGAAACCGATCCATCGCCTTGTCAACGATTTCAACAAGGTCTCTGCGGGGGATCTCTCGGTTACGATCCCTGTTGAAAGCGACGATGAAATAGGGGAGCTCGCCAGCGGCTTCAACAACATGGTGGAGAAACTCCGCGAGAGGGAGAATCTTGAAAAAAGGCTCTACGAGGCCGAGCACCTCTCGCGGGTGGGGCAGCTTGCGTCAGGGATAGCGCACGAGATACGAAACCCGCTCAATTATATAAGTCTTGCCGTTGACCATATAAGAGAGCTGGCTCTGACGCGCTCGAACTGTGAAAGAGAGGAAATCGCGGAGCTGACCGACAAGATCAAGGAAGAAGTGCGCCGGGTGAACTATATGGTGGTAAACTTCATGAATTACGGCAGGCCGCTGAAACTGAGGCTTGCAGCCGTATCTTACCCGGAGCTGATTGAAAAGGTGCTCCCTATTCTGGAAGAGCGTATGAAAGAGCAGAAGATAACCGCGGAGACCGATTTCCCCCCTGACCTCCCGCCTGTTATGGCAGACCCGGAAATGATGCGGAACTGCATCCTCAACTTCATCGGCAACGCGATTCAGGCCATGCCTGACGGGGGCGTCATAACGCTCGGAGCGTCGGCAGACCGGGAAGAGAAAGTGATGAGGCTCACCTTCGCCGACCAGGGGAAGGGGATCGGGGAGGAGGATATACCGAAAATATTCCAGCCCTACTTTACCACGAAGGATCTCGGCATAGGGCTCGGACTCGCCATAACAGAGAGGATCATAAGGGAGCATGGCGGCGGCATAACTGTGGAGAGCGCCCCCGGCAAGGGCGCCATCTTTACCGTTACGCTTCCGATACAAAACGGAGATGAGGCCAGAAACCGGATTGACACACCGTTATCAGCAGGAGTCGAGGGAAAATGAGAAACGACAAAAAACAGGGGAGCATACTGATTGTGGATGACGAGAAGCCTCAACGGGAGATATTGAGGCTTATTCTCGACAATGAGGGGTACGAGATAACGGATGCGGCGACGGTCGCCGAGGCGCTGAAGCGTCTGGAGTCCGGGGAGTTCGACCTGATAATGAGCGACCTGAAGATGCAGGAAGAGAACGGACTCGATCTTCTAGAGAGAGTGGTCGCCGCCGACCCCGAGCAGTGCGTCATAATAATGACAGCGCACGGCTCCGTAGATTCCGCCGTCGAAGCGATGAAAAAGGGGGCATTCGATTATCTCGAGAAGCCGCTCGAGCGGGAAAACCTTCTTCTCACCCTCAAGCGGGCGTTCGAGAGAATCAATCTCATGCGAGAGAATCGCCTCCTTCTCAAACGTGTTGCGTCCGCCCAGCCGATCCCGAACATGCAGGGGGAACATCCCAAAATGCTCGAAGTCTTCAGGATCGTGAATAAAATTGCCGCCACAAACTCTACCGTCCTCATAGTGGGCGAGTCAGGCACCGGGAAGGAGCTTGTCGCAAGGGCCATTCACGAGGGGAGCCGGCGGAGAGGCAGGCCGTTCATGGCGATCAACTGCGCGGCGATACCGGAATCCCTGATGGAGAGCGAGCTGTTCGGCCATGAGAAAGGGAGCTTCACCGGCGCAGACGCCAGGGAGCTGGGAATATTCGAGGCTGCGAATGAAGGCACCGTGTTTCTCGATGAAATAGGCGAAATGAACATATCGATGCAGGCGAAGCTCCTCCGGGCAATCCAGGAGAGAGAGATTAGACGGGTGGGGGGAAAGGTGAACATCCCGCTCGACGTAAGGATCATCTCGGCTACCAACAAGGAGCTTGAACATGAGATAAGAAAAGGGGAGTTCCGGGAAGACCTCTACTACAGGCTGAATGTCATAAGGATAAATCTCCCCCCGCTTCGCGAGAGAGGGAGCGACGTAAAGAGTCTGGCCGATTTTTTTGTCAGAAAATACAGCGCTTCATCCGGAATAGCCGTTGAAGGGATATCGAGAAGAGCGCTCAAGGTGCTTTTGAACTACAGCTGGCCGGGGAACGTGCGGCAGCTTGAATCCGTCATAGAGCGGGCAGTACTCATGGCCGAGACCAACTTCATAGAGCCGGGGGATCTCCCGGCGGAAATCACCGCTTCATCGCTTGTCGACGGCAAAGTGCCGTTTGATCTCCCCCCGGAAGGGATCGACATTGAAGTTCTGGAAAAGGGGTTGATAATAAAGGCGATGGAGCGGGCGGAGTGGGTAATAGGAAAAGCCGCGCCGCTTTTGGGCATGAGCTATAAGACCCTTCAGTACAGGCTTGACAAGTTCGGAATAGAAAGACCGGAGAGACGGGTAAAATGACTGACGGCAAGAAACTGTCGGAAAGAGCCGTCGCCGAAGCTTCAGAAGAGCTGTTCTCGCTCGGCCTCGCTCTTCTTGACGCCGGTCGCGTCAGGCAGGCGGAAACCGGTTTCAGGAAAGCACTCCTGCTGGACCCCTCATGCAACGAAGCGAGGCTGCATCTCGCGCACTCGCTCCATATGCGGAAAAAATTCGACGAGGCGCTTTCGCTTTATGACGAACTGCTGTCACATGGGTGGAACAACGCGGTCACCCTTAACAACCGTGGCAATACGCTGCTTTTGATGAATCGGCTCGAAGAGGCTGCGGAAAGCTACAGAAGCGCCCTGTCGCTGAAGCCCGACCTTCATGACGCCAGAGTTGCGCTCGCCACGGCGCTTCAGGGGATGGGAAAAATCAGCGAGGCGCTCGCAGCATGCGATGAGGCTCTCGCCATATCGCCTGAAAATGCCGAGGCGCACTGGAACAGGGCTCTTCTTCTGCTGCTTCAGGGCAAGTACCGGGAGGGGTGGAAGGAGTATGAATGGAGGTGGAAAAAGAGAGGATTCACCTCGCCTGCGAGAGAATTCGGCAGGCCGCAGTGGCGAGGAGAGCCTGTAAAAGGGAAGCATCTTCTGGTGCATGCCGAGCAGGGGTTCGGAGATGCCATCCACTTCTCCCGCTACCTCCCCGTTCTGGCGGATCAGGGGGCGAGAGTCACCTTCGAATGCCACCAGGAGCTTCTGAATCTCCTGAATGGCCTCGACAGCAGGATATCCGTAATCCGGTTCGGCTCTCCCCTGCCAGGTTTTGACTTCCATATCCCGCTCCTCTCCCTTCCGATGCTATTCGGAACAGAGCCTGACAATATCCAGGCAGACATCCCTTATCTCGCCCCGTTTCCGGCCGGCAAGGATTTCTCCCCGCTTTTCAGCGTTGACGGAATCAAAGCGGGCTTATGCTGGAGAGGGAGGGATTACCCTGACCCGTGCAGAAGCTGCCCCCCTGAACATCTCTCTTTACTGGAGAAGCCGGGCCGGATAACGTGGTATTCCCTGCAACACCCGTCAACCGGCCGGCTTCCGTTCCGGATGACTGATCTTGCGCCATTCATCAGGGATTTCAACGACACCGCTCTGCTGATATCGCATCTTGACCTTGTCGTCACGATAGACAGCGCTGTCGCCCACCTGGCCGGCGCCATGGGAAAGCCTGTCTGGCTGCTGCTCCCTTATGCGCCTGACTGGAGATGGATGCTGGAGCGGGATGACTCCCCCTGGTATCCGACAATGAGAATTTTCAGGCAGAAGAGGAGGGGGGAGTGGGGGGATGTCATACGAAGGGTCGCATCGCTGCTCTAGATCGTTTCCATCCGGAAAGGGCGCTTTTTTCAGATGTCTTTTGAAAAGGCCTGTCATTCCCGATGGCTGTTTCGGGAATGACAGGCTCTGTTGAATGTACGCCACATCATACATGCCGCATCCACACCACGGTCATTCTGCGCGGAGCGGAGCGGAGTCTCCCTTTATGTCATTCTGCACGGAGTGAAACGGCGTTGCAGAATCCACAATCTTTTATGNNGTGACGCATGGTGGCGCAGGGTGACCGATGGGTACTATTGACCCTGCGACTCAAACACGGTCATTCTGCGCGGCGCGAAGCGGAGTCGCAGAATCCATGTCTTTATGGACCCTGCGACTTCGCGCAGGGTGACGGATGGGGACGCAGGGTGACAGATGGTGGCGCAGGGTGACAGATGGGGGTAGAATGACAAACTCTATGGTTTCCCGGTTACCCAAAGGGCAATGACAGGCTTTATGACTTCCGCAAGAACCTATAGAAGAGAGATGGAGCTCTCATAATGCATGAGATGGCGCTTACACAGGGGATAATTGAAATCTGCGAAAAATATGCGGAGGGAAAGAAAGTCTCTCTTGTAGAGGTGGAGATAGGTGAGTTGAGCGGGGTCGTCGCCGATGCTGTCAGGTTCTGCTTCGAGGCGTGCTGCCTCGGCACTCTGCTTGAAAATGCCATGCTTGAAATTGTTGAGACAGCCGGGATCGGCTGTTGCCTCGATTGCAAAACGGAGACCCGCATGAAAACTATATTCGACCCCTGCTCCGCCTGTGGCGGATACTCCATCTCGATAACCGCCGGGGAAGATATGAGGGTTCTTTCGGTTGAGGTTGAGGATGAGGATTGATCCGGATGGCTCTTCCGATTGTTGCATTAAAACAGATTGACATGAGTTAACAGTCTGCTACTATTTCTTCCCCGTATGAATTCAACCTGCAAATCTTTCTGCACTTCTGCAATCATGAGGATTTTCGAATGATTCCCGGAAACACATTATTGAAACGGCTCACCGTATTCATGGCTTTTGCTCTTCTTGCAACCGCCACTTCATGCTCCGACAAACCGGGATCGACACTTTATCTCGAATCAAAAAGAGAGCCTGGCCAGTCGGAACCACCTGTCAAAAATGTTCCCGGAGATATCCTTGCCGCACAGAAAGCTTTCAGCAACGTCGCTTTGAAGGTGACTCCAAGCGTTGTCAATATTTCAACTGTCAGCAGGAAGAAGATAGTCAACCCGCTTTTTGAAATCTCCCCTTTTTTTGACGATTTTTTCGGCGCTCCGCAATACAGGCAGAACAAGAGCCTTGGTTCAGGATTCATACTGAGCGAAGATGGATTCATAGTCACTAACGACCATGTCGTGAGGGACGCCGAAAGTATCCAGGTCAAGCTTTCCAATGAGAAAATCTACAATGCCAGGATAATCGGCTCAGACCCCAAAACTGATATAGCCGTTATCAAAATCAGCGCTTCCTCTCTTCCTGTCGCTGTGCTCGGTGACTCCGAAAAGCTGGAAGTCGGCCAATGGGCGATTGCGATCGGCAACCCGTTCGGACTTGACCGGACTGTCACTGTCGGGATCATATCGGCTAAAGGCAGGACGAACATGGGGATAGAGACGTATGAAAACTTCATACAGACCGACGCCTCGATAAATCCCGGAAATTCCGGCGGACCTCTTCTGAACATATACGGTGAAGTGGTCGGGATAAACACCGCCATAGTTGCAGCCGGTCAGGGGATCGGCTTTGCGATTCCGGTTTCTATGGCAAAGCCGGTTATAACGCAGCTTGTAAAAAACGGGAGCGTCAGCCGCGGGTACCTGGGGGTGACCATCCAGCCCCTGACCGAAGAGCTTGCCCGGTCGTTCGGGATGGCAGAGCCCAAGGGGGCGCTGGTGAACGAGGTGCTTCGAGGAAGTCCAGCCGACAGGGGGGGAATCCGGCAGGGAGATATAATAACCTTTTTCAACGGCAAAGAGGTAAATGATTCTTCACATCTGCAGAGGATGGTGGCTGAAACCCCCATAGGTGCCAGGACAGATTTAAAGGTTTTCCGCGATGGCAGGGAGCTGACGCTTTCAGTTGTTCTCGCAAGCGCCGAAAACGCTCCGCGAAAAGCTTCTCCCGGTGAGAAGAGGAAAAGCTCCGGCCAGGCGGACAGGCTCGGGATCATTGCCGGAGACGGCGACGCTGAGGGGGTCGTGGTGCTTGCTGTGGCGCCAGGCTCCATTGCTGAGGAAGCCGGCATAAGGGAAGGCGACATCATCGTCGGTGTAAACCGGGTCCAGGTGAAAAATATTCAGGAATACAGGAGAATGATCGGGCGTCCGGGAGATGGCGCGCTCACACTCCTGGTGCGTCGCGGAGAGGCGAACATCTATTTTGCCCTGCGCCTGAAATAAGCTGTCATGACAAGGAAGAGAGGAGGAGAGGCGCATCAACTGTACAGGTACGCTTCTACTCCTCTTCTGTTGAGACCTGCTGATTGGAGATGAGCCGCCGGTTTACAGGATCGCATCGGCAAGAGGAACAGAGAAAAATGCGTACCAGTCGCATGAGACTTTCGCATAAAATCGTACTGACAGCTTTTTTCGCTGTCATAGCTGTTCCTCTGGCAGTGATCAGAACTCCTTCGACAACCGCCCCTCCTGCCGCCTCTCCTGATGACAAGGGGAGAGAGGATCTTTCACGCATTGAATATCCGAGTCTTGAGTCGATCCGATGGCATCCGCACTTCATCAAGCCGGATGAATCGCTTGAATCCCTTTTCGGCAAAAACTGGCCATGGATAGCGCGTTTCAACCGCCTTGACAGGAGACACGCCTACCCAGGGGTAACTATAAAGGTTCCTGACAATATTGACGATGCGAAAAAATATTCACCTCTTCCCAATGTTTACGAGCCTGCGAGAAGGCATGAAAAATACATCCTTGTAGATGTCACAGAGCAGTGGCTCGGGGCTTATGAACGCGGCAGACTGAAGCTTTCCTTTCCCGCGGCGACCGGCAAGGAGGGGACAGAGACCCCGGTCGGGCTCTTCAGGATTGACGCGAGGCACCTTGCACATACATCTTCTCTCTACAAGATCGCCGAAGAGGGGGATCAATATCCGATGGACAACGCGCTCAGGTTTCACATCGGCAAGGATAATGTGGCCTACTGGATACATGCGAGAGACCTCCCGGGCCGTCCCGCTTCGCATGGATGCATCGGGCTCTATGATGAGGAGATGCAGTTGCGCGTATTCAAAAATCCGCGCAATCCTGCCCTCGTAGATTCGCAGAAGCTTTATGACTGGGCGGCGGGCGAGGATGAATACGGAGATGACCTGGGCGAACTGGAAGAGCTGGATGGAGGGGCGGTAGTCGAAATCAGGGGGAAACTGCCGCGCTACCTGGATTCCGCCCCTCTCGTGAAAAAAGGAGAGTGAGATGATCAATGTTGCCATTGCAGGGGCGAGCGGGTATACCGGCCTGGAACTGATAAGGATTCTTGTCAGGCATCCGGAGGTCGCCATAACGGCTCTTACTTCGGAACAGAGCTCCGGAAAGAGAATATCCGACATCTTCCCGACCCTGCGCGACAGATGCGACCTGATTCTTGAAAATCTCGAGCCTTCGAGAGCCGCCGCCAGGGCTGACATAATATTCACCGCCCTCCCGCACAGGGCTGCGATGAAAGTGGTGCCTGAATTCATCGGCATGGGGAAAAAAGTGATAGATCTCTCGGCGGACTATCGTATTGCCGACCCGGATACTTATGGCGCATGGTACGAGAGTCACACCGACCGGGAAAATCTTGAAAAATCGGTATACGGCCTCCCTGAAATCAGGAGGGATAAAATCAGGGGGGGGAGTCTGATTGCAAACCCCGGTTGCTACCCGACCAGCATAATACTGGCTCTTGCGCCGCTTCTTAAGAATGGTGCGATAGATATGGAGAGCATCATCGCCGACTCGGCTTCCGGAGTCAGCGGAGCCGGCAGGGGAGCCAGAACGGATTCGCTGTACTGCGAAGTCAACGAGGGGTTCAAGGCTTACGGAGCTGGCGGAACGCACAGGCATATACCGGAGATCGAACAGGAACTTTCACTTATGGCCGGCCGGGAGGTCAGGATAACCTTTACTCCGCATCTTGTGCCGATGGACCGCGGCATACTTTCAACACTCTACGCTAATCCGGTCAAGCCACTGGCGGCAGATGAAATAGTCGATATCTACCGGCAGTTTTACAAGGGGGAGCCTTTCATAAGGGTCCTTGCCGATGGCGCCCTCCCATCGACCGCATACGTCAGAGGCTCAAACTTCTGCGATATCGCCCCGCTGGTTGACAGGCGCACAGGCAGAGCGGTCATAATTTCGGCGATCGACAATCTGGTCAAGGGGGCGTCAGGGCAGGCTGTCCAGAATATGAACATCCTCTGCGGCCTTCCGGAGACCGTCGGACTGGAAGGTATCGCCATCTTTCCGTGAGAAAATGCGTAAAGGAGAAGAGTCATGAAAATTACAGCCATTCTCGGGAGTCCCAGAATCAACGGCAACAGCGCGACTGTTGCGAAGAGGTTTGTAGCCAAGGGGAAAGAACTTGGAGCGGAGAGCTCTATTTTCGAGCTTAACAGAATGACATACAGAGGGTGCCAGGGGTGCTACGCCTGCAAGAAATCACTCGAACAGTGCGTGCTCAACGATGATCTTGCGGAGGCGCTGAACTCTGTCAGGGGATCCGACATTCTGATTCTGGCAAGCCCGGTCTACTACGGTGACGTAACCGCCCAGATGAAAGGATTCATAGACAGGTCTTACTCTTTTCTCAAGCCTGATTATATGACCAGCCGGACGCCAAGCAGGCTGTCGGACAAGAAAATTGTATTCATCCTGACACAGGGGCATGTTGACAAAACCTTTTTTGCCGACATATATCCGCGATATTCAGGTTTTTACAAATGGATGGGATTTGAGGAGTCAACGCTCATACGCGCCTGCGGAATCGGCCCTGCGACTGTTGACGAGGTTTCTGAAGATATACTTCTTGAAGCCGACGAAGCGGCTTCAAGACTTTGCGGCATTTCAGGGGACAGATGAGTTTCATCCCGACAAGCCGCCAGGAGATGCAGCAGAGGGGGTGGAGCGAACTTGACATTATATTCGTCTCTGGAGATGCCTGTATCGATCACCCCGCTTTCGGCGTGCCACTTCTTGCCCGCTGGCTTGAAAGCCGCAATTTCCGGGTAGGGATAATTTCACAGCCGGATTGGCGCAGCAAAGAGGATTTTATGGCGCTTGGTCGCCCCCTCCTCTTCTTCGGGGTTTCCGCAGGCGCCATGGATTCAATGGTGGCTCATTACACCCCTGCGCGGAAGCTCAGGCACGATGACGCCTACACCCCCGGCAACCGCCACGGGAAACGCCCGAACCGCGCAACTGTTGTCTACACCTCGCGCCTCAGGGAAGCATACAGTGGGACTCCGGTCGTGATAGGGGGAATCGAAGCCTCGCTCAGAAGGTTCGCGCATTACGATTTCTGGGAGGATAGGATACGCCGCTCAATTCTCTTTGACTCCAAGGCCGATCTGCTGGTCTACGGCATGGGGGAGCGCCCCCTGCTGGAGATTGCCACAAGAATGAGAGAAGGAGCGGATATTTCCGAGCTTGCAGATATCCGCGGCACGGCATTCACATGCCGCGCCGATCCGTCGCAACTCTCTGGAGCCGGCGTAGAAATCCCCTCGTTCGAGGAGATTTCTTCAGACAGGAAGAAGTTTGCCGAAGCGTTCAACATTTCCGCAGGAGAGCAGAACCCCTTCTCTGGAGAGAGGATAATTCAGAGGCACGGCGTTCGCCTTCTGGTATGCAATCCCCCTTCCCTCCCGCTCTCCGAAGAGGAGATGGACGAGATTTACGCTCTCCCTTTCACAAAAGAGCCTCACCCCTCCTGCAAGGAGCCGGTTTTGGCCTGGGAGCAGATAAAAACATCAATAACCACTCATCGCGGCTGTTTCGGCGGATGCGCCTTCTGCGCCATCGCCATGCATCAGGGGAAAATCGTCCAGTCCCGCAGCGAAAGGTCAGTTCTCGCGGAAATCGATGCTCTTGTGCGAAAGCGCTGGTTCAGGGGGAGCGTAAGCGACCTGGGCGGGCCAACTGCCAATATGTACTCAACCGGGTGCGGCAATGAAGATGCGCTGAAAAAATGCAGGAAGAGCGGGTGCCTTTTCCCGAAGATATGCAAAAACCTGCAATGCTCCGAAAACGCTCTCCTCAGGCTGCTCATGAAATCGAGGGAGAGAAAGGGGGTAAGGCATCTGAGCATCTCCTCGGGTGTCCGTTATGACCTCCTGGAACGGCAGCCGGGCTACTTCAGGGAACTGGTCTCACGGCATGTGGGAGGGCAGCTTAAAGTGGCCCCCGAGCATCTTGTCGAACATGTAGCCTCCCTCATGCGAAAGCCGGGACCAAAGGTTTTCGAATCGTTTCTCAGGCGCTTCGCGAGCGAAAGCGAGCGTTGCGGCAAGCGGCAGTATCTCGTCCCGTATCTGATTTCCGGGCATCCCGGGTGCAGAATTCAGGATATGCTTGAACTTGCGCTGAAACTCAAAAAACTGGATATAAGAGTTGAACAGGTTCAGGATTTCACCCCTGCTCCCGGCACCCTCTCCACATGCATGTTTTACACCGGGACAGATCCGGAGAGCGGCATACCTCTGCATGTCCCGGCAAGCGACAGGGAGAAGGGGCTCCAGAAAGCCCTTCTGTTCTGGCGTGTTCCGGAACAGAAGGCGAAAATCCTTGAAGCGCTGAAAGAGGCGGGGGTGGAAAAGATGGCTTCAGAACTTATCGGGAATCCCCCGCAAAGGGGTGTGAGCTCAAGAAGAAAAGTCTCAATGACTGTTCAGGAGATGCAATAATGGGAGTCTATTCAAACAGCGTAGCCATGACCCAGTTCAGGGTCTCCGGCGACATTCCGGCAAATGAGCAGTTCAGGTGGTACAGCGAAAAATTCTCATTGATGGGTTTTCGCTCGATAGAAAACGGTTCCGAGCAGCTTTCAGAGGGGTGGACACGGACAGATCAGCCGGATGACCCTGCTTTTGAAGTTCCAGGCGATTTCTGGCGGGATGATTACATCCTGGTCTCGATCCGCTGCGATCAGCGGAAAATTCCCTCTTCGCTTTTCAGGTTCCATCTGTCAAGGGAAGAGACCGCTTTTCTTGCAGGGCGTCCTGATCTTCATCGCACGCCGAAAGGGAAGATGCAGGAGATGAAGGAAATGGTGCATGTGCGGCTCATGGCAAAAACACTTCCAGTTCCTTCGACCACCGACCTTGTCTGGAACACCGGCAACGGTATTCTGACCATCTTCTCCTGCAGCGGCAAAACGCTTGAGCGCTTTGAAACCCTCTTCAGAAAAACATTCGAAAGCTTTCATCTCGTTCCGGTACATCCATTCGCCAGAGCGGAAATGCTTCTTGAGGGTAAATCGCTGGAACTCCTTCATAAAGCGAACAGGGCAAATTCGGACTCTGTAGCGGCGCTCATTGCAGAAAACCGCTGGATAGGAGAAGATTTCCAGCTCTGGCTCCTTTATCGCTCTCTCAATGGCGAGGGTGATTTCAGGATTTCGCTCCCCGGACGGTTCTCCGGGGGGGAGCCTTTCTCCGCCTGGATCGACGAAAGAATACTGCTGCAGGGGGGCAGCGATGATGGAGGGGTGCAGAAGGTTTCTGTATCCGGTTCGCAGGACAGCTACAGCGAAGCCATAACTTCACTCAGGGGGGGGAAAACCATTAAGAGCTCCACTATCTGCTTGGAAAAAGGGGAAGATATCTGGAAACTCACCCTTCGTGGCGACACCTTTGACTTCGCGTCGTTCAAGGCGCCAGCCATACGGATCGAGCGAGACGATTCCGTTGATGCCGGCAGAGAGAGAGAAGCCGCATTCTATGAAAGAATGCTTGTTGTAGAACAGGGGTTGCAGCTTTTTGACTCGCTGTTCGCCGCATTCCTTCAAGAGAGGGTGAATGATTCATGGAGTGAGAGAGCCTCCTGTATCCATAAGTGGCTTGAAACGTCCTGATGTTGTTTCCACTTTCGACTCGTGCTATAGATTTATTCTGAATCCGTGACGTCTTCACGGCTCCAGGTCTATGTTCAACATCAATAGAATTACAGGCAGGTATTGAAATGACGCTGGCTGAAAAAATAGTTGGCGGCGATATCAGGGTGGCCGCCAGGCTTATGCGGGATATAGACGATGACCGCGCTTCCGCGACCAATGAGTTGAAAAAGCTCTACCCCTATTCAGGAAAAGCTTTCGTAATCGGAATAACCGGCCCTCCGGGCGCCGGTAAATCCACCCTTGTCGATCAGTTGACAACCTCTTTCCGGAGAGAGGGGAAAAAGGTGGGTGTTGTCGCGATTGATCCTACAAGCCCTTTCACAGGAGGGGCGATTCTTGGCGACAGAATCAGGATGAACCGGCACGCCTCTGATGACGGGGTATTTATCCGGAGCCTTGCAACTCGAGGCGCGATGGGGGGACTTTCACGTTCAACTTCCGATGTGGTCATGGTGATGGATGCCATGGGTTTCAATGTGATCATCATAGAGACCGTAGGAGTGGGGCAGGATGAAGTCGACATAGTGAAGGAGGCGCATACTACCTGCGTCGTGATGGTTCCTGGCCTGGGCGACGATATTCAGGCGATAAAGGCGGGGATACTCGAAATAGGCGATATTTTCCTTGTCAACAAGAGTGACCGTGAAGGGGCTGACCGGACTTTCCGCGACCTTTCCTTAATGCTTGAGATGAGGGGGGATGTGCAAGGCGCATGGAAGCCGCTTGTGATGAAGGCCGAGGCGGAACGTGGCATCGGGGTCATGGAGCTGGTTGACTCAATAGCAGCGCATCGCGAGTTTCTCGTTTCAGGCGGCAGGATGGAAAAACTCCGCCATGAGAAGGTCAGGAGGCATTTTAACGCCATTGTGAGGGACAACATATACAGAGAAGTAGAAAAACGCCTTGAGGAGAGAGGTAAAAACGGAACGATACTTGAACTGATAGAGAAAAACTGCATTGACCCATATACAGCGGCGGACAAGGTGCTGTCAGATATACTGCTCGCCTGGAGGGATCGATGAAAATACGTATCTCCGCTGGCAAACAGTTTTTGCCTGGAAGGAAACTTTTAGCATTCCACTCTCTTTTTCTGATATAGTTACAAAAATCAGGTGCCCGACAGGAGACAAAACAATGTCAGTGACAGAATTTACTTTGATCATCATAGCAACCGCGCTCTGTGGACTCGTAGCCGTGTCGATTCTGGCTACTGTCCTGATCAGGAGAGCCGCGCTATCAATCCTCTCAACCTCAGACATGCTGAACAGGGAACTTGAGCCTGCACTCAAGGAGCTTACGCTGCTTCTTTCCGAGCTGAAAACAGTCGGAAGTGAAGTCGCCGATCATACGGATGACCTTCGCTGCTTCATGTCCGCGCTTGGCGAGGCGGGTGAGAAGCTTTCCACCCTGAACCGGACAGTAGGAATAGTCTCCGGGGCGGTGGGGAGCGGTTCTGCGTGGATCACCGGAGCGAAGGTGGCCGGCAGGTTCGTGGTTGACAGATTTTTCAACAAAACAAAGGGAGGAAACTGACATGTCCGAAAACAATGAAGTATCCGCCGGTGTTGTACTGCTCTCATTTCTTACAGGCGCTGCTGTAGGCGCCGGCATCGCTCTGCTCTACGCCCCGAAGAGCGGCTCTGAAATGCGCGCCACTATTGCTGATTTCACAGATGACGCCGTAGGTAAAATCAAGGATTATACGAAAGAAGCTCAGGATAAGATCAAAAGCGCCGTTGAGGAGGGGAAAGGGGCTATAGCGGAGAAAAAATCAATTCTCGCGTCAGCCATAGAGGCGGGGAGGGAAGCCATGCAGATGGAGAAGGAAAAGATTGCCAGACAGAAATAACTCCGTCCGCTACAAAACATATCAGGCGATAAAAAAGCTCCCGCAATTTCCGTTGCGGGAGCTTTTCCGTCAGAATGTCCCCCGCTCTACAAAGCTGAAATATTCGCCGTCTCCGACAATTATGTGATCTAGAACCTTGATTCCGATTATTTCACCCGCTTCCCTGATTCTGCGGGTTATGGCGATATCTTCAGCGCTTGGCGCCGGGTCGCCGGTCGGATGGTTGTGCAGGAGGATGACGGCGGCGGCGGACTCCCTTACCGCCTGAACGAAAACTTCCCTGGGGTGGACTATGCTCTGGTTCAGAGAACCCTCCGATATCTGCAGGCGTCTTATGATCCTGTTCTTGCCATCGAGCAGCAGCACAAGAAAATACTCCTTTCGGCAGTTTCTCAATTCATGGTGGAAGTAGTCAAAAATCTGGCGAGGGGATGTGAAACGGTCGAGGCTTTCGAGTCTTCTGGCCTGGAATCTGCCGGCAAGAGTAAAGGCGGCCTTGATTCCCGCCGCCTTGGCAAGCCCGATCCCTTTGATTGCTGTAAGCTCTGTCACTTCGGCGCTCCCGAGTTCACGGAGGCTGCCGTCGAAGCGGATGATAAGCTCACGTCCAAGGTCGATTGCGCTGAGCCCGGCTGAACGGTCGCCGCTCCTTATAATCAACGCCAGCAACTCTGCGTCGCTCAGGGCAGAGCTCCCTTTTTTGAGAAGCTTCTCCCTCGGCCTCTCGTCTTCAGGCCAATCAGTTATGCTACCGGGCATTTCAAAGCTCCATCGTCACTGAAAGCCTCATGCAAACCGCAGAACCGGTGAATCGTCTACTGCACGACTACTGCGGCCGAGTTGAATGTTTCCGGGATATTGGAGGAGCTGTCCGTTATTTCGGCCTTGCAGCGCAAACTCTCATTTTTCGGGGCGCTGTCCCTTACTTTTGCCTTGAACCGGATATCGGATACAGCTCCGCTCTCTACCTTGGCGAGTTTGAATCTCAGGCTGCCATCGCTATCCCTTCTGAAATCACTGTTTCCGGCAGAAACGAATTCCAGTTGACCCGGTAGTGTAAGGCGGAGCGCCAGTTCGCCTGATGCCAGCGAGCCGGCGTTAAGAACTGATATCCGGTATTCCAGAAGCTGCCCCTGGGACGCTTTTGCCATATCCGGCCTTATAACGGCGCGGATAAGGGGAGCAGCCGCGACAGCACGGAAACTGCCTGTAAACGAGATATCGCTGTATCTTGATGATACGGCTTTGATTATGAAATTTGCCTTCTGACCGTCAACCTTGCCTGCAGGGATAGTGAAGGAGACGATTGCGCTCGATTTCTCACCTGGCGCAACAGTTATTCTTTCAAGCTGCCTGCCAGGATTCGTGGCGGATGCGATCCTTACCCTGTATTCCGGGGCAGATTCAACAGAGACAAGAAATTCGTTGCTTCCGCTTCCGCTGTTCAGAAAATCTGCCGGAAACCCGGCATTCTCTCCTGCAGCGGTTGTGAGAGGCTGTGCAGGGAGGATGATTGCAAGTTTTATACTTTCTCTTGCGAGTTTTTCAGCGGCAATACGCTCTCTCTCACGACGCTCTTCCTCAGCCCTGGCCAACGCGACCCGTTCACGCTCCGCTTTCTCCCTGGCAAGGCGAAGCTGCTCCGCTTTCAGCGCGGCGGCACGCTCCAGCGCGAGCTGGTCATCTCTCACTTTCCTGGCGGCCATCTGCAAATTCCTGTCAGGAAGAAGCTGCTCCCCTTTCTTCATGCGGGATACAAGATGGAGGAGCTCGTCTTCGACAGAAGCTTTCAGAGTGCTTGAGGGGAATTCTTCGTTGAAGCGGTTAGCGGCGCTTGCGGCCAGCTCGTTGTCCCCTGATTTAAGCCCGGAGCGGGCAATCAGAAGGAAGGAAATGTCACGCAGAGGGGTATCCGGGAAATTTTCAGTAATCAGTTTCGCCTTTTCTATCGCAAGAAGGTAATCTTTCTTCTGGTAAGCGTTGAAAGCCTCCACAAACAGTTCCGAGTCGTCAAGAACGGCGGCGTAAAGCCTCCTGGAAGAGCAATCCAGGGCAAGCGCGATTAAGAGCAGAAGCGTGATCGATGCAGCAAAGAGTCTTGAAAAATTCATGAGCTACTCCACGAAGCTTTTAAGTTTCTTGCTGCGGCTTGGATGGCGCAGCTTGCGAAGGGCCTTCGCCTCAATCTGGCGGATCCTCTCCCTGGTGACCTCAAAATCCTGTCCAACCTCTTCAAGGGTGTGATCGCTCTTCTCGCCTATGCCGAACCGCATCCGGAGAACTTTCTCCTCGCGCGGGGTGAGAGTCGAGAGAACCCTCGCTGTCTGCTCGGAAAGGTTGGCCTTTATGACCGCTTCTATCGGGGAGACGGCACCCTTGTCCTCTATGAAATCACCCAGATGCGAATCTTCTTCCTCGCCGATAGGGGTTTCAAGCGAGATAGGCTCCTTGGCTATTTTCAACACCTTTCTCACCTTGTCGAGCGGCAGCTGCATTCTTTCGGCGATCTCCTCAGGCGACGGTTCGCGGCCGTTTTCCTGCACGAGCTGCCTGCTGGTTCTTATCAGCTTGTTT
Organism: Geobacter sp. UBA4057; assembly: GCA_002382705.1. Taxonomy (GTDB): domain Bacteria; phylum Desulfobacterota; class Desulfuromonadia; order Geobacterales; family Pseudopelobacteraceae; genus UBA4057. The sequence continues at coordinate 32,302 of DFZL01000059.1, read as the reverse complement.
ATCGTCTCGATCATATGAACCGGTATCCGGATAGTGCGGGCCTGGTCTGCTATGGCCCTTGTTATCGCCTGCCTTATCCACCATGTAGCGTATGTCGAGAATTTGTATCCACGCTTGTATTCGAATTTGTCCACAGCTTTCATCAGACCGATGTTTCCTTCCTGTATCAGGTCGAGAAACTGCAGCCCGCGGTTTGTGTATTTTTTTGCTATTGAGACGACCAGGCGGAGATTTGCTTCGATAAGTTCCGATTTGGCTATCCGAGCCTTGCATTCCCCCTCTTCTATCGCCTGTAACGCAGTTGAAAGCTCGCTTGCCCTGAATCCGGACTCCTGTTCGACAAGCAGGAGTTTTTCAACGATATTTCTGAGAGTGTTGTCAACTTTTCCCGTCTCATCTGCTCCAAGCTTCATCTTCTTCAGCTCGGTATGTCCTTTCCCACAACTTTTCTCGTAACTTACGAGGAGCGCTCTCAGTTTTTCCATGTCAAGCAGCGGTTCAAGCTCGGACAGTTCCCGCAAGTGACGGTCCACTTTCATGGAGAGCTCTTTCAGACGCTCGGCTATCTTGTTTATATGGCGGTCCTTCAATCTAAGAGAGGCGAGAAGCTCTGCCTGCTTTTCCTTGAGAATGGCCAGGCGCTTTTCAAGGTCTTTCTTTCTCGAAACAGGCTTTGTCTTGCCGATGGCCTCATTGATGGAAAGTATCTCCTGCGAACCTGCCCCTATTGAATCAATAATGTCAAGCATCCTAGTTTTCTGTATGTCTTCCTCATCCTCCTCAAGGGTCTCCTCTTCGATCTCCTTGCTGATTTCAGAGGGGTTGATCTGAAAATTACGCAATTTTTCTCCAAGCAGCAGCACTTCTCTGACCGTGATCGGAGTGTTCAGAAGCACGCTTGCAATATCGCGCTCACCATCCTCTATCCGTTTGGCGATCTCCACCTCACCCTCACGGGTAAGAAGAGAAACCGAGCCCATTTCCCGGAGGTACATCCTGACAGGATCGCTTGTACGACCGATCGAGCCGGGCTCGAACTCAACCTCCTCCGCCTCTCCTTCGGTCTCCTCCTCTTCCTCCATATCCACCTTCAGCTTGGGGATTTTAACCTTCTGCGAGGAATCTATGATCTCGATATCCAGTTCGCCAAACATCCCCATCACATCATCGATCTGCTCCGTGGCGATATCCTGGGGAAGCATGTCGTTTACATCGTCAAACGTAAGAAATCCCTTTTCCTTGCCGAGATCGATAAGTTCCTTCACTTCATCCATGTTTTTTTTCGCCATTAACTCACCTCGAATACAGCGGTATGCAAGTTTGTCTTCATCCGGCAACTCCGGATGAAGAGTGATTAAAGTTTTGATTTCCTGTTGCGGAGGAGGTCAGCCTGAAGCAGCAGGTTGTCATACTCTTCACTGCCAGGTTCAAGTGATGCAAGTCTGACAGCTATATTTTTTATGGAACCGATTTTTCTCAGTTCCCGCCCCTTCATGCAGTTATCCAGAACCTGACTCCAGTCAACATCGGCCAGGCGGGAATCGGAGACGAGAATGCGAGCCAGGATTCTTTTCGCTTCCGCCGAATCAAGAGAGTCGGCCAGCCGATTTGCGCGCCACATTCCGTCCCTGTCAGGAGCGATTTCCATGATAATCCGCGCCAGTAAGAGATAATCACCTTCAAAAAGGTTTTCAATCCCTGCCTCCACTATTTTAGGTCTCGCTTCCGGATAGCTCCATATCAGCAAGAGGAGGGTTTCCTGCCATCTGTCGGCTTTCCCGCTCTTTTCTGTCCGATCAGGCAGTATGGACGTCTCTGCCGGAGCGCGCCAGGACGCCTGTTTCCTGAATGCATGAGCCGTAATTCCCATAAGCCGACAAATCTCTTTTTCATAAAGGTCGCGCTCAACAGGTGCCGTTATTTTACGGAAGAGAGGGGTTATTTCATTGAGCGCCCTTATCTTGTTGTCTACGGAGTCAGGGGGGAAAGCCCGCAAAGTTGACTTGATGAACTGTTCAAAGGCCGGTTTCCCCTTTTTCAGAAAGCTATTGAAATTTTCCGCCGGATTGACGGATAAAAAAGTGTCGGGGTCCTCACCATCAGGAAGATTTATGACGTATGCGGGAATCTGCTGCTCAAGAAAAATTTCCATAGCCCTGACTGTCGCCTTGCGGCCTGCGGCGTCTCCGTCGAACAGCAGATATACCTTTGCGGCATGCCTTTTTATGAGAGATGCGTGCGCCGGTGTAAGCGCCGTGCCGCAGGTAGCCGCTACGTTGCGGATATCCGATCTGAAGAGCGCAAGGTGGTCGAAATACCCCTCCACTATGATAAGCGAGTTTTCATGGCGCACTGAAGGGAGAGCGATATCCATTCCGAAAAGTACCGAGCCCTTATGATAGAGCGGAGATTCCGGCGAGTTTATATATTTCGGGAGAGATGAGTCAAGCACTCTTCCGGCAAAGGCTATGACACGTCCTCGGATATCCCGGATCGGGAACATCAGCCTGCCCCTGAACTGGTCGTACCACCCTCTGTCACCCTTCCTGATGAGTCCGAGCTTTTGTGCAAGCTCCGGCTCAACTCCGTTTCCCTTCAGATGACGGAAAAGCGCGTCTCCTCTCTCCGGGGCGAAACCGAGGGAGTAGATGTCGGCAATTTCGCCTCCCGCGTTCCTCTTCTTCAGGTAATTTCTGGCATTTTCGGCGTCCGGGTGGCGTTTCAGCTGTGACGAGTAAAAATCGGCCGCCAGGCGGTTTATGCGGAAAAGGGCTTCAGTTTCGCCCTGTTTCTGCTTCTCAAGAGGCGTCAGATGACGCTCCTCTATTTCTATGCCGACTCTTTTGGCCAGAATCTTGACAGCTTCGGGGAAAGCTACCCCTTCGATCTTCATGACGAATGAAAAAACATCCCCTCCGGCGCCGCATCCGAAACAGTAGTATGATTCCCGCACCGGATTGACATTGAACGACGGTGTTTTTTCCGAATGAAACGGGCAAAGTCCTGTAAAATTTACGCCCGTCTTCCGCAGTTGCACATATTCGGATGCAATCTCGTATATTGACGCCCTTTCCGCAACCTGCCGGATTTTCTCTTCAGGTATCATGACGTTTCACGGTGGCCTTTCCCGCCATATATGCAGTATGGCTCCTCCCGCCTCGGCAAAGAATCTGGCTCGATCTGACGCCATTATCCTGTTTTTTAAATCTTCCGGCATATAGGTTGCCGTGCCTATGCTGAAAAAAAGGGAGAGAAGCATCGCCCCTTCAATCGCGCCGGTCATCAGTCCACCTGCGCGGTTGATGGCGCCAAGGAGCGAAAGATTCAGGGCTGTGGTGATTATGTTGCCCAAAACATGAGAAACGATTCCTACCCCTGACAGGAGAAGCATGAAGGCGAGAAAAGCGGACAGATGAGCCGGAATATGGAGTCTTGCCTGTATCGGTGTAGAAAGGAGCGGATAGTAGCGGTACGCAAGCCAGCCACCCAGCAGAAGGGCCGTCAGCGAGGCCGCTTCGTTGACGAAACCTCTGAGAAGACCTTTCAGGGGGAAAAAAATCAGGACAGCAGCGATTATTATGTCAAAAAGGTTCATCCGCGAGCCTTGTGACCTGGGATCATATTATGAAAAAAGGGCGATCACCGATAGCCCCTTTATTGAATTGGATACCTTGCTCTCTGATGACGCTAAAAATCTCTTCAGGAGAGTTTCTCCCTTGCCATTTCGCTTGCGCTCTTGCCATCTGCCCTGCCGGCAATCAGAGGGGAGAGGGCTTTCATGACTCTCCCGATATCTTTTGTCCCTTCAGCTCCTGTTTCAGCTATGACTCTCTCTATCATGCCGGATAGCTCTTCAGCGGTAAGCTGCTCGGGAAGGAATTCCTCAAGCACCGCAAGCTCGGCCTCTTCCTTTGCCACCAGGTCAGGCCTGTTGCCATCCCTGTAAAGTCTGACAGATTCACGCCGCTGCTTGGCCAGAGTCGAGAGAAGCTCTGAAATTCCCTGATCATCCAGCTCGCTTCGTCGTTCAATCTCGCGATTTCTGACAGCGGCCAGAATCATCCTCACAACCGAAAGGCGCAGGTTGTCCCGCGCCTTCATCGCCTGTTTCAGATTTTCATTTAATTTGTCCTTGGTAGACATGTCGTCGCCGTAAGTTCCTAATCGATCATTTTACGCTGTTTTTTCAGGGCGCGCTTGCGGGCTGCGATCGCTTTTTTCTTCCGTTTTATGCTCGGTTTTTCAAAATGTTCACGTTTGCGCACTTCGGAAAGAATGCCCGCCTTCTCGCACTGTTTCTTGAATTTTTTCAGAGCGAGCTCGAAAGGCTCATTCTCCTTGATTTTTACACCTGGCACAGATATCACTCCCCCCATTGTGAAATTCACCTGAATTCAGGCTGGCGACAGAGATGATAATTCTGCCATCGTAAAAATTCAGAGTCTGGCATTTTAACAGCGAACTTTTTAAAGTCAACTCAAAAAACCTCGGCAGACCAAAAAAACCTTCGGATAATCTTGACACGACAGCTGTTTGGGGCTACAAGTCAAACCGTTGATCCGCACTATACGACATGCCTGTTTGAATCATCGGCGGCGACGCAGGCATATGCTGGCGATACCCCCTCCTCCATGAACGGAATCGAAATGGAAAACCCTTTTCTCGCAGGAGAATCGACATCGTGACAGAGTTGATCGAACAGTCGTATCCGGTATCTTTTGTCGGAGCAGGCCCTGGCGCAGTTGATCTGATAACCGTGAGAGGTGCGGAACTTCTCGCAAAAGCAGATGTGGTGATATACGCCGGAAGCCTTGTTGATCGGAAGCTTGTCGAGAGATACGCGTCAGGTGCTGTTCTTCACGACTCTTCGACGATGACACTCGGGGAAGTCATAACAGCAATGATGGACAGCCTCTCCTCAGGCCTCAAGGTTGTTCGCCTCCATACCGGAGACCCATCGATATACGGAGCGATCCAGGAGCAGATGGAAGCGCTTGACCGCCTGAATGTAAGATATCAGGTGGTGCCCGGCGTGACCAGCGCTTTTGCTGCTGCCGCCTCGCTCAGACAGGAGCTGACTCTGCCGGAGATTTCACAGACCGTGATATTCACCAGGGTTGAAGGGAGAACCCCGATCCCGGAGAGGGAGCGGCTCCGCAGGGTGGCCGGCATCGGAGCGACAGTTGTGATATACCTTTCCGTTGGTATGGTCGATAAGGTCGTAGAGGAGCTTCTGGCCGGCGCCTATACGGAAAAGACAGACGCTGCGGTTGTATGCAGGGCGTCCTGGGATGACGAACTGATTATCCGCTGTAATCTCGCATCGCTGGCGCAGAGTGTGCGGGAAGCCGGAATCGAGCGCCACGCTCTGATAATAGTCGGCGACGTACTTGCTGCAAGACGCGAAGGTGTCAAGGCAAAATCGATGCTCTATGACGAAAGCTTCACTCACGGTTGCAGGAGAGGCAGCTATTGAGGTGAAAACAGCTATTCTGGCCATAACCGCAAATGGCACATCGATCGGAAGACGGCTTCTCGCCGGTTTCGGCTCTGCCGAGCTTTACGCGTCCTCACGCTATGCCTCGCCGGATGATCCCTCTGTGACTCCTTTCGAACCGACTGAACTGAAAGCTTTGGTGCGCTCTCTCTGGGAGAGGGTGGATGGATTTGTATTCATCATGGCTTCAGGGATCGTTGTACGCATCGTTGCCGGATTGTTGAAATCCAAAGTTATCGATCCGGCTGTGATTGTCATGGACGACGCCGGGAAATTTTCGGTTTCACTCCTCTCCGGCCATCTTGGCGGGGCTAACGCACTGGCTCTCGAAGCCGCAAGGATAATCGGGGCGACCCCTGTCATAACCACAGCCACGGATGCAGCCTCGCTCCCCTCTTTCGACATGCTCGCCTCTGATCACGGATGGAGAATAAGAGATATTTCAAAAATAAAAAAATTGAATTTACTTCTGCTTGATGGCGGCAGTATAGCTGTCCTTGATGCAAGCGGTGCGGTTTCCCGCTATTTTTCCGGAAAGGGAAACCTGATTTTCTGCGACACCCTTGAAAAATTGCATAAAACAGGCGCAGAAGGGGCGGTGATTGTGACCAATCTGGACTCTTTCGACTGCAACCTGCCGGAAAACGCTCTTCTTCTCCACCCGGCGAACCTTGCCCTTGGAATCGGCTGCAACCGCGGCGCAACCGCTGAAGAGATCGATGATTTTGTGACTGCTCAACTGGAGAGGATGAATCTCTCGGAACTCAGCGTAATGGCCGCAGGTACGGCGGAGGCGAAACGTGGAGAGGCGGGGTTGTCGGCGTTTGCCCAAGCAAAAGGTATTCCATTGAAATTCTATGACAGCGTGTCGCTGAACAGTGTCACGCTTCTTTCTCCCCCGTCGAGACATGCAATAAAGGCTATCGGGGCGCGAGGGGTGGCGGAGCCTGCCGCTGTTCTGGCCGCAGACGGTGGGAGTCTGATCATGAAAAAGGTGAAGTCAGGAAATGTGACCCTGGCGATAGCCGAAAAACGGCATCCTGCCGGAAGCTTCTCATGAAAAGACCGATTATCGCCATAACGATGGGGGACCCCTCCGGGATAGGCCCCGAGATCATTGTCAAAGCCTTTGAACATGGAGGAGTGAATCAAAGCTGCAGAAGCTTTGTTATCGGAGACCCGGGGGCGCTTGAACGAGCCGCTGGAGTCTGCGGTTCCGCGCTCAGGATTGCTGAGATATCCTCCCATGAAGATGTTTCCGCTCTCAAGGAGAGGGTAATCCCCCTTCTCCCTCTCTCAAGGCTAGGCAAGGATGATATCTCCTACGGCGCCCCTTCGCCTGCCGCAGGAGACGCCGTTTTCAGGTACATAACCGAAGCCGCCTCTCTTGCCATGAAAGGGGAGATTGACGGGATGGTCACCGCACCTATAAACAAGGAGGCGATGAACCGCGCGGGGCATCGATATCCCGGGCATACCGAGCTCCTGGCCGAGCTTGGCGGAACGGCCGATTATCTGATGATGCTTGCAGGGGATATTCTGAGGGTCTCTCTTGTGACGATTCATGAATCGCTGGCCGACGTACCGCGTCTCGTCACCCGCGACAGGGTTCTCAAATGCATAAGAATAACGGCTGAAGGGATAAAAGGGATCTGTGGGAAAAGCTCCCCTGAAATCGGAGTCCTTGCCCTTAATCCGCACTCCGGCGAGGGGGGGCTTTTCGGGAACGAGGAAGAGCTGGAAATAGCGCCGGCAATCAGGGTAGCCAGGAGCGAAGGGATACAGGTTTCCGGCCCTTACCCGGCCGACACTTTTTTTCACTTCGCCCTCTCCGGAAAATATGACGCGGTTGTGGCGATGTACCACGACCAGGGGTTGATACCGCTTAAAATGCTTCATTTCGAAGATGCGGTGAATGTCACTCTCGGACTTCCGTTCATAAGAACTTCAGTTGATCATGGGACCGCGTACGATCTGGCCGGCAGCGGCAAGGCTTCCGAAAAAAGCCTCCTTGCCGCCGTCAGGATGGCAGTGAAGATGACTGGCAGAGTTCGCTGAGCACTCCGCTGGCGTTTTTGGGGTGGACAAAGGCGATCATAGCCCCGTGTGCCCCTTTTCTAGGGACGGCATCTATCAAACGCACACCTTCTTTCGCGAGTTTTTCGAGCGCCTTTCCGATGTCGTCAACCGCATATGCGATGTGGTGTATCCCTTCACCGTTTTTCTCGAGAAATTTAGCTATCGGGCTGTCGGGAGATGTCGGCTCCAGAAGCTCCACCTTTGATTCTCCTGTTCGAAGCATGGCGACCCTGACTTTCTGTTCCGTCACGTCTTCTATCCCTGCAAGCGGCATCTCCAGAGAATCCCTGTAAAATGGGAGCGCGTTTTCAATCGACTCTACCGCTATTCCGATATGATCTATCCTCGTCAACATGGCGAAACCTCTCTTTTTAACCATATCAAATACGGCATTTGCAATCTGCAGGGGATCATTGCAGAAGTCATAAAAGATGTCATTCCCGGAGGATGTAATCGGGAATCCATAAAGATTGTCACTCCCGGAAGGTGTTACCGGGAATCCATAAAAAGCCGTATTTGCCTTTGACTGTCACTCTGCTCTTTGCCTTTGACTGTCACTCTGCTCTTTGCCTTTGACTGTCACCCTGTGCTTTGCCTTTGACTGTCACTCCGCGCCACCATCTGTCACNNCTCCGCGCAGAATGACCGTATTCGGGACACAGGGTCAATAGTACCTCCAGCGGTCACCCAGTACCCCCAAGGCCGTCACTCCGCGCTTTGCCTTTGACTGTCACCCTGCGCCACCATCGGTCACCCTGCACCACCAGTCGTCACCCTGCGCGAAGTCGCAGG
>DFZL01000059.1:0-23866 GCA_002382705.1 Geobacter sp. UBA4057 | reverse complement strand
TGGATTCTGCAACTCCGCTTCGCTCCGCGCAGAATGACATAAAGGGGGACTCCGCTTCGCTCCGCGCAGAATTACGGTGATATGGATGTCCGATGGAATCACTCGGAGGTGACAACCTTTTTTCAAGAGTCTCACAGGACAACGGTCTCTCTATGCGTTCCGAATATCTCCCTGAATACATCCGCTATCTCACCGAGCGTGGCATAGGCTTTCACAGCTTCAAGAATGTGAGGCATCAGGTTTCCGCTCCCTTTTGCGGCTTCCCTGAGTGAAGCCAGGGATGCATTGACCTTTGATGCGTCCCTCTCCGCTTTCATCCTTGCCACTGATTTTTTCTGGGAAATCTCGACATCTTCCCTGACTTTGAGAAGTCCCGCCGGTGGAGGTTCGGTGACGGTGAATCTGTTGACTCCGACTATGACAAGCTCCTCTTTCTCGATCCCCTTCTGGTATGCATAGGCGGAGTCCTGGATTTCCTTCTGCTGGAATCCCCGTGAGATCGCCTCGACCGCGCCGCCAAGACGATCTATCCTCTCGATGTAATCAAGCGCTTTCGTCTCTATCTGGTCTGTCAGGGATTCGATCATGAATGATCCGGCCAGAGGGTCAACCGTGTCTGCAACGCCTGATTCGTAGGCGATTATCTGCTGTGTGCGGAGCGCGATCCTGACTGACTCTTCCGTCGGGAGAGCCAGCGCTTCGTCCCTTGAGTTCGTGTGAAGCGACTGTGTGCCGCCAAGCACCGCAGCAAGGGCCTGGATGGTAACGCGCATTATGTTGTTGTCAGGTTGCTGGGCGGTCAGGGTGCAACCTGCCGTCTGTGTGTGGAACCTGAGCATCTGCGACCTCGGATCTTCAGCGCCGAAGCGCTCCTTCATGATCTTTGCCCATATCCTCCTTGCGGCGCGGAATTTCGCGACCTCCTCGAAAAGATTGTTGTGTGAATTGAAGAAAAATGCGAGGCGTGGGGCAAATTCATCCACCTTAAGCCCTGCTTCCAGAGCCGCTTCGACGTAAGCTATCCCGTCGGCAAGCGTGAAGGCGACCTCCTGAACGGCGCTTGAGCCGGCTTCCCGGATATGGTACCCGGATATGGAGATGGTGTTCCACCTGGGGACATTGTCCTTGCAGTAGGCGAAGATGTCGGTTATGAGGCGCATCGATTCCCTTGGGGGGTAAATGTAAGTTCCTCGTGCCATGTACTCCTTCAGGATGTCGTTCTGGATCGTCCCGGATATGCTGGCAGGAGGTATCCCCTGTTTCTCTGCCACTGCGATGTACATGCAGAGAAGCGTCGCGGCGGTAGCGTTTATGGTCATGGAGGTCGAGACCCTGTCAAGAGGTATCCCGTCAAACAGAGTCTCCATGTCGGCAAGAGAATCTATGGCGACTCCGACCTTCCCAACCTCCCCCAGACTCATCGGGGCGTCGGAGTCATATCCCATCTGCGTCGGGAGGTCGAAGGCGACCGACAGTCCGGTCTGGCCTGCCGAAAGCAGATATTTGTATCTCTCGTTGGATTCCCTGGCTGTCCCGAAACCGGCATACTGCCTCATTGTCCAGAGCCTGCCACGGTACATTGTAGGCTGCACCCCCCTCGTAAAGGGGTATTCTCCCGGAAAACCGAGTTTATCCTCATATCCCGGGAATTCGAAATCAGGCGCATAGCAACGCTCTATCCCGATTTCCGAGGCGGTGCTGAACTTTTCTTTACGTTCAGGCGTTTTTGCCAGAACTCTTTCACACTTTTTGTTCCACTCTTCTTTTTTGTCAAAGAGGCTCATATCCGGATTCGCCTTTCATCTTCGAGAATTTGCCGGTTTTGTCCTGACTAGCTTCCAGCCGGCTCAAAACACGGCTTTCAGATAGTAAGAAGTGCGTTCGCGTCTCTCATTTTCAACCGCCTTCCGGTCAACCTCCACGAACTTCTCGTCCGGAGTCACCTTGAAGAGCGGCTGCCCTTTGGAGACGATGGTTCCATCCCCGGAAGCCATCAATATCTTGTCTATCGTCCCTGAAAAGGGAGCGTAGACCTTGTTGAACATCTTCATTACCTCGATTATGTAGAGAGGCTGACCTGCATCGAAATGCATCCCTTCTTCGACAAACGGGGGCATTCCCGGAGCTTCCTGCGCATAGTACATACCGCCGCAGATTGCCACGATCTCGTCTGCCTTGGTCGCCGGCGGGGGGGCGAGAATCTTTTTCATTTTAGCCTGAAGGTCCGGGTTTGTCAGGTAGTCCGGGATCACGATTTCAAGATCGTCAAGCACCTTCATATCCCAGAAGTTAGTCGTTTCTCCTATCAGGAAGAGCATCCCCAGCATCTCAAGCCCTGCTTCGTAACCATGATGGGCAGATCTTATCTGGTCCCATTTCTCTTCGTCGAATCCCCCCTGCGGCTCTTCGTTTTTAAGTATTTCATTCAGAGTGAAGTATTCGTCCCGTGCAAGCCCCAGCTTCTCGCGGAGGGTGCGATAAAAGTGAAGCGACTGCTGCAGAAGCTCGTTGTCATGGCCCCAGATTATCTCAGCGGCAGGCTTGTGGGGGCGGTAATTCATATGGAGATATTCATATGTTTCGTTGAGCACACCCAGCGGATTTCTGAGCCATATGACCTTGCCGTTTTCAAAACGGAAGTTCCTGGTGTTGATGCTGAGCCAGCCTGAAAGGAGATGCGGGTTTTCAAGCAGCTTCTCCATCGGCCTGGTTATCAGCGTCCCTTTCCTGTCAAGAAGCGACGACATGTTTTTCAGCTCTTTCTCGCACCGTTCGGGATTATCGGCATATTGAGCGGAAACTTTCGCCGCGTAATGCTTTTTCATCTGGAAGAACGCATAGACCACATCAAGCCTGTCAGCCTCTTCCTTCAGGGAACCTACAAGCGTGAGGTACGGCACCACAAAGCGGGTGGTCGGTTTCGCCATTACATTCCTGCCAAGAAACCAGTTGACGAGTCCGTAGTGGAATTCAAGGTTTGTCGCAAGCTCGCTTCCTCGAAGCGTGGTGCTGCACAGAACTTCCGAAAGCCGTTCATAGGCCGCCTGGCGATCCTCCCCCTTGGTAAGGAGAAGGGCTATATTCGAGTCATAGGCGCCCGCCACCCTGTACTTCATGAATATCTTCGTGTCCGGATTGGTGAGGCATATCCCCTGGTCATCCCTTATCTCCCCCTCCACAGGCTTTGACCAGTAGCGTATGACCCCTCCCGCATGAGGCGAAAGCGAGGCGTCGGTCGCGTTCAGCCGCGCTTCTACAGATGCGTTGAATCGGACTGTCCTCTCCGGTTTCGGGAGGCGTTTTTTGTGGAGCGCCAGAAGCGCCATCGCCTCTACAAGGGATTCAACGATGAAAAAGTCGCTCCTGTCGTCAGGGTTTGTGAATTTGAGGCTGTAACAGAGCTCGGTCACCCTGTGCTCCACCTGTATCCTGGTGTTGACCTCCATGAAATAGTGCCTGTCGCGATCGACGATACATTCGAATGTGGAGGCAGAATCGAGCCCCACAGCCTCGCCGAACCTCGCTGACTCATCTTCCATTCTTCTAAGCACATTCAGGTCGGATTCCAGCGCCGCCACCTCTTTCTTTCTGCCGGCTTTTTTCGCCTTTTCAATCGCGGCCTGCAACCCCTCCTGGGTGACCGATACCTCCAGAAGCTTCTGCTCATGCATCTGCAGCGAGCAGTCACGCCCCCCGAGCGATATGCACCATTCGCCGTTCCCCAGGAGCTGTATTTCATTGTGCCTTGTCTGCTCTATGTTCAGCTCTATCAGTACGTTCTTGTTGTCGCCTGTCCCGTTGGCCTTTACTTCGTTCAGCACCTCGCGAACAAGCGCAGGAGCATCTGCCGCCGCTTTTGCAATCAGCGACTCGTCCGCCTTTTTTGTTCCAAGCAGCGAGGCGCCGAGTATCCTCTGCCCTTTTCCTCCCCCCCCTCCGATCGCCTTAAGCCGGAAACGGCTCTTCGGATGTTTCCTGAAAAGCTCCGCCACCTCTTTTTCGACCTGGGCGCAAAGCTCGTCTATGGTGAAAAGATCGATCCCCTTGCGGTAGGATGCCATCAGGATATGGTCGGCAAGAGTTTCGAGTGAAATTTTCCTGTCTGCGACAAAAGACTTATCGCAGTCGAGCCCTTCGGTGGAGATCAGCTCAATAAGCTCCTCTCGTGCCGGATACTTTGCAAGCAGGGTTTTTGCCGTGACATTGTCAACACCGGGGGTAACGCTCACATTGACCTGGAGGGCTGTCCGCTTCGCCTCGTCCTTTTTCCCCGCCCTGGCCTGAGTGGCGGCGCATGGACCGATGAAGGAGAGGCCGCTCTTCTCAATCGCATCGACAAACTCCTCGTCTTCGGCCATGAAGCCGTAGCCCGCGAAGATAGAGTCGTAGCCGTTGTCTTTCGCTATCCCGATTATCTGGCGTATCCGCTCAACCCGCTCCTCCTTGGATGCGCCTGAATAATCCGGAACCCTGTGAACCCGTGTGGAGTCTGTCAGCTGTCTGAGCTCCGGGGCAAGGGCGTTCGGGTAGACTATGGAGTCCTTTTCAGAGAGTAGAATCCCGTAACGCGTAATGCCCATCTCTCCAAACACATCCATCGCCTCTTTCCTTATAGGGCCTCGACAGACGATGAGAGGTCTCATCTCCTCGCATGAGAAGGAACGCACCCATTCCGAAGAGGCTTTTCCGAGTCGCCGGTCGCGATGTATCAGCGGGTTGTTTCTGTAATAATCTTTCATCTGGTCTGGCATATCCTGTATCTCCGATCTCGTCGATTTGATTTTAATGGAATTCCCTCTGTACCCCCTGCATCGGGCCCGGTTTGTAGTGACGTATGAAGAAGCTCATATTTTCGCCCAAAACCTTTCGAAGGTCGGTCGGCACGACGAGAGAGGAGATCGAGCCAAGAGCAAGCCCCTCTTTCGGATTCATAAGCTCTTTTTCGTAGCGGAGGCTCAATGCCGCCTCCTCAACCCTGAGCCATTCTGCCGCCTCCTTTTCCGCATCCTTTTTCGCCTCGCCCGCTTCCATTCCTGCCAGCATCCTCTCCTTTGCCCCCTGGCTGACCCGCTCTTTTGCAGCCGCACGTATTTTGCGGATTTCGTCCTTGTATACGAACTCTTTCCCCGCAGGTCCCATAACCGCCAGGCGGGTTGTGGGGAGGGCGAGAACCAGATCGGCTCCGGTCGGGTAGTTGTTGTAGGAGGCGTATGCCCCGCCGTAGGCGTTGCGGATTATGAGGAGTATGCGCGGGGTTCTTATGTCGACTATCGAATCCAGCATGGCGCGGCCAGCCTGGACTATACCACGCGACTCCTGTTCCTTTCCGGGGAGGAAACCGGTCGTGTCCTCCATGAAAATCATCGGGATATTGTATATGTTGCAGAAACGGTTGAAACGGGCGATCTTGTAGGCGGAATCAACCGATATCTGGCCGGATGATACCGCGCTGTTGTTGGCGACAAAACCGACTACGTGCCCTCCCAGGCGGCCGAATGCGGTGACAGCCTCGCGGGCGCGGTTTCTCTGGAGTTCGAAATAATCTCCATGATCGCATATCTGCTGAATGATTATTGAAACGTCAAACGGGGTGTTGAAACCGGTGGGGGAGTTGAAGGCTTTCTTGAGGAGCGTGTTTATCTCCCACGTTTTCCTGTCGAGCGGATCGCTTGTCTGCTGGAATTTCGACATGACTCCGTTGTTGTCCGGCAGATAGGAGAGGAGCTGCAGAGCGGTGCGAAGAGCATCCACCTCATCTTCCACCGTAAGATCCGCGACACCTGACTGCCCATGCACGTTGGGCCCCCCCAGCTCCTCCGGCGTGACATCCTCCCCCAGCACCGATTTCACGACGCCAGGCCCTGTCAGGCCGAAAAAAGTGTCACCGGGCTGTATGACGAAGCTCCCCTGTCGTGGGAGGTAGCTCCCCCCCCCAGCGTTGAAACCGAACATGCACATTATGCTCGGCACTATTCCGCTGATTTTCCGAAGCGCGGTGAAAGCCTCGGCATAGCCGTCAAGCCCCCCTACTCCGGCAGGTACAAATGCGCCTGCACTGTCGTTCATCCCGATAAGGGGCATCCCTTTTTCGCCGGCCATCTGAAACAGAAGAGCCAGCTTTCTGCCGTTGGTGGCGTCTATCGAGCCGGCGCGCACGGTGAAGTCGTGGCCGTAGACAGCGACGTCACGTCCGTTTATGTTCAGGATGCCGGTGACGAGCGAAGCGCCGTCGAGGTTTTTCCCCCAGTTCTGGAAAAGAATGTTCGGTTCGTTTTCGGTCAGCACCCGGATACGTTCCCAGACCGTCATTCTCTTTTTGAAATGCTGTTTCTCTATCTGGGCGATGCTTACGGATTTGATCGGGCGCTGAATCAGGTCGTACCCTTCTTTCATCGCCTCCTCGTATCCCCCTTTTTTGCCCGGTATCTCTCCTGGTATAGTGAAATCTATAGTCTCTTCAGGCGCAAACGGGTTCTTCAATGAGGGTTTAATCATTTTTTTTGACATCTCTCTCTTCCTTCCGATGCTTGATTAATAATCAGAACATTCTGTCAGCCGTCTTTGTTGGATTTATTGCAAAACAGGGTGATGCTCTTGCAAAAATGGTGTCATCCACGATTGAAAGGCTACCGGGAATACAGTTTCTTTCTTGTCATGCCGGAGTTGTTTTATCGGACATCCACAGGTTCAAAGGCTTTAATGGCCGGATTCCGGATTACGCAAAGGGCAGTGACATTTTTATGACTTTTGCAGGAGCCTCAGGATAAATGAGGTTTTAGATCGTATTGATACCTCTCCGATTCAGGGGATTGAAAAAACGGGAAACAGCCCGCTCGCTGGTATCAGCGTGTCACCACTGCAAGCACCTTCACCTCGCTCCCGTCTTTCGAGAGGAGACGGTGTTTCAGGGTAGAGTCGAAGTAAACGGAATCCCCTTCGTTAAGGGTTATCCTCCGGTCGTCGAGCAGCAGTTCGGCGCACCCTTTCGTAACAAAGAGGAACTCCTCTCCGTCATGACTGTAAGTATTCTCCTCCGAAACCTTCTGCGTTATCGTAAGGAGAAACGGCTCCATTTTTTTGTTCTGCTTCCGGAAGGAGAGCGATTCGTATGAGTATCCCTGGTTTGTTCCGGCGCGGGAGATCACCCTTGGTATGGCCTTTCGCTCGTTCTCACGCACGACTTCAAAACGGCATTCCTCTTCGTCATCGGCGAAGAACGTGCCGATCTTTACATCGAAAAATCTTGCGATTCTGGTAAGGGTGGCGATAGGCGGGGAGACATTGTTGTTTTCTATCTGGGAGATGAGCGCGGGAGAAAAACCGGTTTCTTTTGCCACCGCCTGAAGGGTAAGCTTTTTCGCAAGGCGGAGTTTCTTTATTTTCGCCCCGATATTGTAATCGCTCATCTGATCTTTTCCGTGGATATAAAACCTGTTTTTATGCGGGCGGTTGTATACAATTTGCCTTATATTGTCAATAAAAAAAGTTTTATCTTCAATGAAAGCTTCTGTTCCGGAAAGTGGTAAAACGATCGTTAAAAATTTGTTTTATGCGGCGGAGTTCATTTTGTAAAAACGCTGTTTATTCTCCTGCGGCATCACAGGTTTCTCGCCAGAAGCTCAAGGGTATGAACGACTTCCACAGTGGAGCCGTTCCGCTTCAGTCCGTCGGAGAGCATCATCATGCAGCCGGGGCAGCCTGTGGCGACCGCGTCTGCGCCGGTCGAGATTATCGCCATGCTCTTGGCCTCGTTTATGGTCATTGAAGAGTTGTAATGGTAGACGTTGAAAGTCCCTCCAAGGCCGCAGCATCTGTCGGCTCCATCCATTTCGGCAAGCTCGATCCCCGGTGCATCCCTGAGAAGCGCCCTGGGTTCTCCGGTTATCCCTCGCGTCCTCAGGTGGCACGGGTCGTGATAGGTAATCAGCTTTTTGTCGCCTCCGCCTGTTTTTGCGGGATCAAGACCCATTTTCGCGAGCAGTTGCGAAACATCCACTGTTTTTGCCGCCAATACATCGAGCCTGGCTCTCAAATCCGGATTACGTTTTCCAACCACAAGCGGGTAGAGTCTGTGAAGCGCCCCTCCGCAGGTGGCACAGGCGCTGGTGACATAATCGGCGTCAAACTTCTCTATCTCCGCCAGATTGCTTTCCGCGAGACTCCGGACTGTTTCCGCATCCCCCCCGGACATTCCGGGAAGACCGCAGCACTGCTGACCCCGAGGGATTATCAGGGTGCATCCGAGATGCCTGAAAAGCTTGACCACCGCCTCTCCTATCCCGGTATAGACAAAATTCGTCATGCAGCCGACGAAAAAAACTATCCTCGGTTTTCCAGGCTCTCCTGGAATTATTTCGGGATGCGTTTCCATGAAAGGTTTTGCGGCAATCTGCGGGATATGGCGTTCATTGCCGATGAAAGGGAGCGGAAAACGGAGGCGCAGCCCTGAATTTTCGGGGATTTTCCTGAAAAAGAGTGCGCCCAGCACGGAAGCGGCCTTTGCCCCCATTTTCATGCGACTTCGGTTTTTTATCACCTGGCCTACCGCCCTGTGGAAGGTTGACAAACCCCGTCTTTCGGCAAGGGCTTCACGAGCCGCAATGACTATTTCATCGGTAGGGACGTCATTGGGGCACTTCTCCACGCAACTGCCGCAGAGAAGGCATCTGGACATCGCCTCATAAGTCCCGTCGTCCAGCTCGAGATCATTTTTGAGTATATGCTGCGCCAGAGCGACTTTTCCCCTTGCAACCGCAGGCTCACGGCCAAACGCGGTGAAAGCGGGGCAGTTTGCGCGGCAGGCGCCGCATTTGACGCATTTTTTCAGCTGCTCTTCAACCCGTTTTATCGGATCGTCACTTTTATCGGACATGGAAGAGATTCCTTTTTATTTTCCGGAGAATGCGGGAAGGTCTTATCTCAGGTGAGATTTGTAAAGGATACTTAAAAACAATCATAACTTCAACCGGTCTTGCCGGGCTCAGCAGATTTGCCCCCGCCATGTCTCAAGCGCGGCCAATGCCCGCTCAGCGAGTCTGCCACGCCGTTCCTTCTTTTTCACCCTCTCCCCCAGCTCCGGGAAGAGGCCGTAATTGACGTTCATCGGCTGGAAATGTCCGGCATCGGCATTGGCTACATGTGTGACGAGGGCGCCCAGAGCGGTTTCAGGCGGGGGGAGGAGGGGTGGGAGGCCGAGGAGCAGCCTGGCGGCGTTCATGCCTGCCAGAAAACCGCTGCCGGCCGACTCGACATACCCCTCCACCCCGGTGATCTGGCCGGCAAAGAATATCCTGGATTCTCCCTTCAGTTGCTGGGTCGGGAGGAGCAGAAAGGGAGAGTTGATGAAGGTGTTGCGATGCATTGATCCGAGCCGGATGAACTCCGCCCCCTCCAGCCCCGGAATCATCCGGAAGATGCGGCGCTGCTCGCCGTAGGTCAGCTTGGTCTGAAACCCCACGAGATTGTACATGGTCTTCTCGCGGTTCTCGGCACGGAGCTGGATCACGGCATGTGGTTCCCTGCCGGTTCGCGGGTCATCCAGGCCGACCGGTTTCATCGGTCCGAAACGGAGGGTCTCCACCCCCCGCTGGGCCAAAGTCTCCACCGGCATGCACCCCTCGAAGTGGATGATCTTCTCGAAATCCCGGGCCGGGACATTCTCCCCCTGCACCAGTTCCTCCACGAACCGCAGGTACTCTTCTTCGTCAAGGGGGCAGTTCAGATAGTCGTCGCCATCACCCTTGCCGTAGCGGGAGGCGGCGAACACCTTGGCCATGTCGAGGGAATCGGCGGCTACAATAGGCGATATGGCGTCGTAGAAATAGAGCCGCTCCCCGGTCAGACGTGAGAGGGAGGCCGCCAGGGCATCGCTTGTAAGGGGCCCTGAGGCGATGATGACCGTCCCTTGGTCAGGGAGTTCCGTCACCTCGCCACGGACCAGTTTTATCAGAGGGTTGCCGGCGATCTCTTCTGTAATGTAATCGGAGAAGAGCTGCCGGTCCACGGCCAGGGCACCGCCGGCAGGCACGCGGGTCGCCTCGGCAGCGGCCATGATGAGAGAGTCACAGCGGCGCAACTCCTCCTTCAGAAGCCCCACGGCGTTTTCCAGGGAGTCCCCCCTGAGCGAGTTGGAGCAGACGAGCTCTGCAAGGTCGGGGAGGTGATGTGCCGGGGAGTATTTTTCCGGCTTCATCTCGTGGAGGGTGACAGCAACGCCCCGTTTGGCCGCCTGCCAGGCGGCCTCGCACCCTGCAAGGCCGGCGCCGATGATGGTAAGTGAGGATTCCATCAGTTATCCCACCTCAATCGCGCCGTCTCGAAACGCCCGTTTTCGTACAACTGTCCCGCCTCTTCGCGGAACATAACGAAGTCCTTCTTCTCTTTATCGTACCCTACCATGAATGCCAAACCATACTCCTTGTGCCGTGCCGAGGCTTTTGCCCGTTCGTAGTGCTGAAGATGCTGACCTTTTACTTCTACCAACGCGATACCATTACCAACTTTGCGGTCATTGATTCCGACAACGAAATCCGGAAAGAAGCCTTTACCCAAAGACCAGCCGTACAGCCCTACAGAAGTCTCTTGCTGAGAAGGGTTTCGGTGCCACCAGAGGACATTGTCGTCAATGTCCAGTTGTTGAAGTAGAAACTCGGCATCCTTGGGCAATTCAATTCCCTGGTTGGTCAGGGCATTCCTGAATCGTTCCTCAAGCAGGCGGGGAAAGCTGTAATGGTCTACATCAAACTGGAAAACAAGTTGTGACGCCTTTTCGGCTATGGCCTCCACGGACAGTGATGCCCATTTTCCCTCATCAACGACCTCACCCTGTTCGAAAAGATCCATGGTGCGTTGCACAATCCTGGTCCGCACCCTGTCCCGGTCGGCCAGCACGGCGGTGAAGTCAATCTGGTCCGCGACCTGTGCCTCGAAATCATCCGGCACAGGCGGCATCTTCTCCGTCACCAGAGTCATCGGCGCATCGTCGCGGAGTTGATAGCGATAGTCCCGCCGGGCGTCGGCCGCCAAAGCCAGGGTCAGGGCCGAAGTGCTGAAATCGCTGATTGAAAGGGCATCACCTGAAAAGTTCCGGGCAACCGGTGCCCAATCCACCTGATCAAGAAACGACTCTTGGGAACCACTTGTCGGCGCTGTCAACCGGAAATCGTCCATGTCTTCCGAAGACGTTTCCGGTCGCATTGTTTCCGGCGTATCGGGGCGAAAGAGAGTGAGCGGTTCGCCGCAACGGGCCACCTGAACCTCAGGCGTTCCGGCGATGATGGTCACCACGGTCTGACTCCCCAGCTCGTTGACCTATCTCGTCCCGTTCCCACATAAGGCCGTAGGAAGCCTCGCGCTCCCGGCGCTGAAGCAGGGCGATCAGTTGTTCTTTGGACAGGTGGTCGTAGGCGGACATAAGTTATTCCCGGCACAAACATGGACTTGATTAAAAAAGGCGAAGACCGGTTATCTTCGCCTTGTAAACCCTATCGGGTAATCTTCAGGCGGTTGCTATACGTGCCGCTTCCGTCATCATCAGGTCTATCTGCTCGACAGCTTCCCGTGCATCCTCCAGGGCAACGTGCGGCTTGAGCGCGGTCAGCCGTTGTGCGCGTGCCTCGATATCGGCGACCGGCATCTCCCGTTTTGTAATGAAGAGAGCCGTGGCAAGTCTTTCGAGTTCCGCAACCTTATTGTCGCCGAGACGTTCCGCCACAAACCGCACCTGTGCATCATACCTCGCCCGTGTATTGGGATATTTCTCCCTGATTTGTCCGGCAAGTTTGCCCGGTGCTATCTTTGGCCCATAGGGATAGGGCATCACTTCTTCTTCCAATATGCCGTCAGCCTTAAACCACGACAATTGCTCATTCAGATCGAAAGAATACGGGCCATGCTTGTAGAGCACAAACTCCATTTCCAAGGGTACTCCCAACATTTCCTGCAGAAGAAATGTCCCTTTCTGGATGTGCGTTTCACCGCACCAACTGCCTCGTTCCCGGAGTTGTTCCACCAATGACAGCAGGATCGATGCCCTTTTCAGTCGGTCCATGTCCCCTCCCCGTGGTTTTCTATAATTTGCGTTCTATGGCCGTTCAGCCAGTTTTTTGCTTTATCTCTCAAATTTGGAGCGATATAGACCCTGCCAACTGTTACCGGCGGTAGTTTTTCCCTCAAAATCGGTGATTCCTGGAGCGACCACACAACCCGGCTGTCATCTTCCACAACCGGGAATTTGGGAGATTGGGTAGACCCTCCCGGATCTTCGTCCAGGATCACGGAATCCGGGCCAAACTCTTTCATCGCGGCCTCGTATATTGCTGTTACCGCTCGCGGGTTTTTGGCCATGTCCTCGGGATTTTTTACGTACAAGACCTTATAGTGATTTCTCATGGCCAATCGGCACGCCGCTTCATATGCGGGGTTAGGCGAATCCCGGCTGATTTCGTTGAACGCAACAGTGACTTCATTATCCGTTATGCTCAAGTGATGCTCCACATCGGTGCTGTACATCCCATTGGGTAGCCATGCCTTGAGAAAGTCTTTCAAATGGATGTCGTAGATGCGCCGTACACTATGCATATAAAGTTGGCTGAACATGAAATAACGAGCCAGCAAGAGCGCTTCGGCTGAATGCAGACCACCTACCTCAACCCCGAGTTTAGATATGGTCCTTTCCTCTCGTTCGTCAGGCACCGGCAGAACTTGCAAGGTGTCTATGAGCCGGTAGTGATCAAAACGTCCGTATGCGACCCCCGAATGGTACGAATCACGCAAGAGGTAATCCATACGATCAACACCAAAGGCGTTACCGGTAATTATTTCCGAAAGGAGCGACTCCCAAGGGGTAAAACTTATTGCTTCAAATTTGGAAAGTTCCTTTTCACCGACTGAAATCTTCACAACATGCTCCGCCTCGAGGGGAGGAATCATCTTTGCGAAGATATTTTTCATCTCATCGCTACGAAGAATCTCTACCGTAAGGCGTTCATGATTCCAGCTTTTCGGCAAGAGCTCTTTTTCAGCAGCGTGCGAGAAGGGAAGATGTCCCAAGTCATGACAGAGCGCGGCAATCCTGAGCACCTTGCGCCAATAGGCAAGTTTCTCCGGCGTGGGGATGCTCTCCTCAAGTTTTGGATGCGGTTTTTTTTGTGTAATGACTTTGAATATCCGCTCGGCAAGTTCCATCACGCCGATGGAGTGCTCAAACCGCTTATGCGTTGCGCCGGGATAAACGAGGTATGTCAACGCCAGTTGATGAATTGAACGAAGACGCTGAAACGGACGAGAGTTGATGACGCTTCTCTCATCCGAATCAAAATAGGCAAAAACATGGATCGGATCGCGGATTTCGTGGGAATCTTTCCCCATAGTGCCGCCTGTCATGTGAGAATGAATAGTGAAGTTACCAGATGCGGAAAAAATTTACTATAACGAATTGTTGTGTAAGTTGACGTCCCCTTGTGCACAGAAAAAGGCGGGACTCGCGTCCCGCCTCCTCACAACTTATTCGCTGGTGTAGTCGCACCCTTCCCTGGGGCATTTCAGGAATTCGCCCTTCTTCTTGTACACCTTCTTCACCAGAAGCGGGAAGCCGCACTTGGGGCACTTCTTCTCCATCGGCGGGTCCCACAGGGCGAACTTGCACTGGGGATAGCGGTTGCAGGAGTAGAACATCTTGCCGTAGCGCGATTTTTTCTCTGTCAGTTCCCCCTCCTCGCACTCCGGGCAGGTGACCCCGGTTCCCTTGGGCTTGTTGAGCGGCTGGATGTTCTTGCAGGCCGGATAACCGGAACAGGCCAGGTACTTGCCGTAACGGCCGTCCTTGATCAGCATCGGTTCCCCGCATTTGTCGCACTTCTCGTCCGACAGCACCGGCTCCGCCGTCTCTTCCGCCTTTTCCGACTCGATGTTGCGGGTGTATTTGCACCCCTCCCTGAACCCGGAACAGGCGATGAACTTGCCCCGCTTGCCCAGCTTGACCACCAGCGGCTTGCCGCACTCCGGACATGCCTCGTCGGTGGCCTCTGTGGTCAGGTCCGACTTGCTGACCTCCCCTTCCTTCTGCTTCAGCAGGGTTGAGAACGGCTCCCAGAACTCCTTGAGCAGCGGCTTCCACTGCTTCTCGCCGCGTGAGACCTGGTCAAGTTCCTCTTCCAGTCCGGCGGTGAAGTTGTAGTCCACGTAGCGGGAGAAATGAGCCGTAAGCAGATCGTTCACCACCATCCCCACATCCTCGGGGAAGAAGCGCTTCTTGTCCAGCCGGGCGTACTTCCGCTCCACCAGGGTGTTCATGATGGAGGCGTAGGTGGAGGGGCGGCCGATACCGTACTCCTCCAGGGTCTTCACCAGGGTCGCCTCGGTGTAGCGAGGGGGCGGCTGGGTGAAGTGCTGCTCCGGGAGCAGTTCGTGCAGTTTCAAGCCGGCACCTTCCTGCATCGGGGGGAGCAGCCCTTCCTTCTCCTCGTCCTGGTCGTCCACCCCCTCGATGTAGAGCTTCATGAAGCCGGAGAAGCGGATAACCGAGCCGCTGGCCCTCATGCCGGCCCGTCTGGCCCCTTTGAATGGCCCGGCACCGGGCGCCGTGGCCAGGTCGGCGCTGATGTCGATGGAGGTCTGGTCAAGGAGCGCCTCGGCCATCTGGCAGGCCACTGTCCGCTTCCAGATCAGCTCGTACAGCTTGTACAGGTCGGGGGTGAGGAATTTTTTCAGTTCGGCCGGGGTCTTGGCTATATAGGTGGGGCGGATCGCCTCGTGCGCCTCCTGGGCGTTCTTCGTCTTGGTCTTGTAGATTCGGGGTTTGGCCAGGGCGTACTCCTTGCCGTAGGCGGCCGAAATGACGTCATGCGCTTCTTTGAGCGCCTGGCTGGAGAGGGTGACGCTGTCGGTACGCATGTAGGTGATCAGGCCGACTGTTCCCGCCTCGCCGATGTTCACCCCTTCGTACAGTTTCTGGGCGGTTGACATGGTCTTCCTGGCCGAGAAGCCGAGCTTGCGGGACGCCTCCTGCTGAAGGGTCGAGGTGGTGAAGGGTGGCGCCGGGTTACGTTTTTTTTCGCTTCTGGTAATCTTCTCAACCCGGTAGGCGCCTGTCTGAAGCGCCGCTTTCAGGGCAGCCGCCACCGTCTCGTCCGGGATGTCGAACTTACCGAGCTTTTTCCCCCCGACCTCCACGAGAGCCGCCATGAACTCCTGCTCCGGCGTAACACCGAGGCGGGCGGCAATTGACCAGTACTCCTGCTCTGCAAATGCGCGAATCTCCTTTTCCCGCTCGCAGATCAGCCGGAGCGCCACAGACTGGACCCGCCCGGCGGAGAGGCCGTAGCGGATCTTCTTCCAGAGAAAAGGGGAGAGGTTGAATCCTACCAGGTAATCAAGCACCGAGCGCGCCTGCTGCGCATCCACGAGATCGCCGGAAATGGCGCGGGGATGTCTGACGGCATGGATGATTGCATCTTTGGTGATCTCGTGGAACACCACCCGCTGGATATCGACGCCCGGATTCTTCTTGTCCAGGCCAAGGGCAGCCAGCATATGCCATGAGATAGCCTCCCCCTCCCGGTCCGGGTCGGTGGCGAGCAGCAGCCGGTCAGCCCCCTTGAGCGCCTTCTTTATGGCATCGATATGTTTTTTGCTCTCTGGAAGCACTTGGTATCTGGGCTCGAAATCGTTTGCTATATCCACCGACCCCTGCTTGCTCGGCAGGGCGCGCACATGGCCGAACGAGGCGAGCACCATATACCCTTTACCCAGAAATTTCTCTATGGTTTTTGCCTTGGCAGGCGATTCGACTATGACGAGGCTTTGGGACATATCTGTTCGGTTTCCTTGGGAAATTGATTATTCAGCGACATCCGGAGATACAATAATGTTTGCCCGGCAGCGGGGTCACCGCTCCCTTCAGCTCAAGGGTGAGTAACATAGAAGAAACCTCCGGGGCTGTCAATTCCGTTTGGCGGATGATATCGTCGACATGAAGCGGAGAATGCGCCAGAAGCTCGTAGATGACGGCTTCTCTTGGAGTCAGAGAAAAATCGCCAAAAGATTGTTCAGGCCGAGCGGGGCAACAAATGAAATCAGGAATTTCCTCAAGGATATCTTCCACGCAATCTACAAGCTTGGCTCCCTGCTTGATAAGCATGTTGACCCCTCTGCTTGTTGCAAAATTGATGTTTCCAGGCACGGCGAAAACGTCGCGGCCATGATCCAGAGCATATCTGGCAGTTATGAGCGATCCGCTCCTTTCGGTAGCTTCAACAACAAGCACTCCTCTCGAGAGACCGCTGATTATCCTGTTGCGCCGTGGAAAATTCTCCGCAAGAGGGAGTGTCCCGAGCGGAAATTCCGAGACAAGGCATCCTCTGCTGGCCATATCTTCGAATAGCATCCTGTTTTCCGGAGGATAGACTATGTCGATGCCGCATCCGAGCACCCCTATCGAGCTTCCGGCGCCATTGATTCCACCTTTGTGGGCGGCTGTGTCAACGCCGCGCGCCATTCCGGAGACAACGGTTATGTTTCTCGCCGAAAGCTCTTCAGCAAGTCTGGCGGTTGTCATAAGTCCGTAGGATGTCGCCTTTCTGGAGCCTACTATGGCGATTCTTGCAGAAGAGGCGGGGATGTTTCCTGAAATGTAAATAAAAGGGGGAGGGTCGGGAATTTCGAAAAGTGATTTCGGATACTCTTTCGAGGTGAATGTAACCAGCCTGATTTGCAGTTCAGCCAGCCGTGCGGACTCTTCAGAGGCAAACTTTTTCCAGGCGCCGTTTTTTATCGAGCTGATGATGGAAGGGGTAATCCCGCGCAGGGATGAAAGCTCCGATTCGGATGCGGCGAAGGCATCTTTCGGAGTTCCAAAGGTTTCAAGCAGACGCCGGAAGATTATATTCCCTATTCCGGGCACAGCTTTCAGGCCAAGCCAGTAGAATTCTTCCGTTTCATGATCAAATGAAGGCATAAACCCCTGGATTGTTTTATTTGACTCTTGCGACGATTCTGTCGCCAATGTAGATCGCATCTATACTCTTGACCACCAGAGCCATTGAACTTTTTTTTCTGGTCTCCAGAATCACCAGGGCTCCCAGCAACTCCTGCGGCAAGCGGTTTATTCTTCCTTCCGAATATCTCTGGTCAATCGTCACGTCTCTGACAATATACAGGAGATTTCCCTGCTCTCCCCCCTCTGCCTCCCCGATATCCGTATGAACTATATCTCCTGACGCGATTATGTTCGCGCCACTCTGACTCTCGATCAGATACCCCTTGATATCCCGTTTTGGAAGTTTCAGCGTAACTTCATGCCGCCGGTCGTCACGATAAGGCATAAGGTATGCGCCAGGAACGATCTCCTTGAAATTGCGTATTATTATGGCTCTTGAAGATCTCTTCTCCACATTGGTTATCTGCAGCATTCCAAGTGGGATTATTTTTCTCCCCATTATCTCGTTTGTCACAGGGTGGCTGACACTGCTTTCCGCACTGTAAACCAGAAATTTTTCACCACCCTTCAGATTCTGCGCTCTCCCCATGTCGGTAAATACGATATCGTCCTCGCCCGCTATCATGCGATCTCCATATATTCCTATTATGCTTCCGAAGGGTCTGGTCTCGTCAAGCTCAAGAAAGCTTTCAGTTCCATTTATGACGAAGCTCCTCTCTTCTGCGGCAGGGATATCCTGATTAGACTCTTCTTTTGCCATACGGGTTTCAGGCTTAAGAGGCGGCTTACTCTCTGGAGCCACTTCAATTCTGTCGGGGAAAATGATGATCTTCTGCCCTTCATAGATCAGATGGGGGTTTGTTATCACAGGGTTGTCAGACCATACGCCGGGCCAGCAGTACGGATCGTTAAGAAATCGCTCCGACAGCCCCCATAAGGTGTCTCCTCTCTTTATAACATAGGTGGCTTGCGGAGTTTCACCTGATACGGCCCTGGATGCGAATATGCAGCCTGCCAGAAAAAGCAGCAGTAGAAGTTCTCTTTTCATTATGAAAAACCTCGACATCACTTTTTTTCAAATCCTTTTCCGGTGAGATTCCTGCGGGTAAGAACCTGAGTCCAGAATGATCCGGCAGTGTACCTGAAACTTCTTGTCGGCTTCAACGCTGCGAAAGTTTTTCCCTGGCTTTTACAGCTGCTGGGGAGTTCGGGTATTTTCTGGCTATCTCCTCAAAAACCTCTTTGGCTTTTGATTTTTCTTTCATCGCCATAAGTGTGTACCCCTGCTTCAGAAGTGCATCCGGAACCTTCGGGCTTTTCGGATATTTTTCGGTCACCTTGCGGAATGAGGCGAGCGCGGCGGGAAGAGCGGAAAGCGTGTAGTGGCACTCTCCGATCCAGTAAAGAGCATTGGGAGCGAAGTCGTTATCCGGCATTTTTTTCAGAAAATCTTCAAAAGCCTCTATCGCCGCTCTGAAGCTGTTTGTGCTGTACAGGCCGAATGCCTTCACATATTCAGGCGGCGGGCCAGGGTCGCTCCCTTTCGAAAGCGCTGCTATATTAGGGTTTACCATTTCAACTTTCGGAGTTGAAAACTGTTTTTCAATAAGGGTCGTCTTTGCAATAAGGTCATCCTGGTTTTTACGAAGCGAGCGGATTATCTCGTCATTGATCGCAAGTTGAGCTGTCACGGATTTCAGCTGTTCCGAGAGCGTGACAATTTCTCCTGCCTGGATGTTGAACTGCTGAAGATTCTTCTGGCCATCCTGAATGAGCCGCTCCACCTTGGCCTCTGTTTCTGCCTGACGTTTCAGGATAAGATCGTTTTCGCTACACCCTGCAATGACAGTTGAAGTCAGGATTAATAACGTCACTCTTGCTATGAATGCCATAATTCCTCCATTTGACATTATTTTTCAGCGGTTTTTTGATTATTAAAGCGACAGCAAGAGATTTGTCAAGCGAAAGCTGGGAAACTATTTCGTAGTATTTTGTGTTTTTTCCCCATACTTTACAGTTTGAAAAAACAGTATATAGTGCAAAAGAGTATCCGCTCTGAAAACTGCGTAATGTTGACGATCTGGCGATTCTGTTTCACCCCGGCTCCGCTTTTTCAGTGGCAATACATCACAAAAAACATGGAAACCAGAACCGGATGAGGAAACCTGAACTGCTGGCCCCGGCCGGCAATATGGAAAAACTGAAGACGGCGGTACATTACGGAGCCGACGCGGTTTATCTCGGAGGAGAAGAGTTCGGCCTCCGAAATCTGGCGGATAATTTCACGTTTGATGAAATGCGACGGGCGATTGATTATTGCCATGCCCACGGAGTGAAAGCATACCTTACCTTGAACAGCTATCCGCACAACGAAGCTCTTCAACGTCTTGAGAACTATCTTTGCCGCCTCTCTTCGATCCCATTTGACGCATTTATTATCGCAGACACCGGAGTCCTTGATCTTGTGCGCGGGATATCTCCGGAGATGCCCCTTCATCTCTCGACCCAGGCAAACACCGTGAACTGGCGAGGCGCTCTTTACTGGAAGAAGCAGGGGATAAACAGGATAAATCTGGCAAGGGAAACCACGCTTGAAGCGATAGCCGAAACTGTCGCCCGTACCGGGATAGACGCCGAGGTTTTCGTCCATGGCGCGTTATGTATCTCCTACTCCGGGCGCTGCCTCCTTTCAAGCGCAATGGCGGGGCGTGATGCCAACAGGGGAGAGTGCGCGCACCCATGCCGCTGGAGTTACCGGCTTCTGGAAGAGCAGCGACCAGGCGAGTATTTTCCTGTTTACGAAGATGAAAACGGAACTTTCATATTCAACTCCCGCGATCTCTGCCTGCTGGAGCATTTACCTTCGCTCTTCGCCGCCGGCGTCGCTTCACTCAAGATAGAGGGGAGAATGAAGGGAATAAATTATGTCGCATCCGTTCTCAGGGTTTACCGGCAGGCGATCGACAAATATTTTGAGCGCCCTGAGAGCTATCTTTGCAGGCCGGAGTGGATGGATGAGCTTGCAAAGCTGAGCCACCGAGGCTACACGACCGGTTTCCTGCTCGGACACCCCCGCGATGTCGGGCAGGAGTACGACTCGGCCTATATCAGAAGCCATGAGTTTGTCGGGGTTGTGGAATCGCTTTCTGAAGATGGCACCGCTGTTCTGGATGTGAGGAACCGCATAAGAAACGGAGACAAGCTCGAATTCATAGGCCCTGGGATGAAGTCCGGAATTGTGACTGTAGAGAGACTGGAGATTATCGATTCATCCGGAAAGAGCATTGAAGCCGAACAGGCGAATCCAAACCAGCGCATCATCATGCGTCTGCCGTTCGAGGTCGCTTTGCTCGATCTGGCAAGGCGCGAAAAGAGAGCAATGCAATGAACGATCTTAAAGAGTATTACCGCCCCTCTGATCAAGGGTTGCTCAGGGATATCCTGCTGCTTGTCCTCATTTTTGCGATACCATTTTTCATCCACCTGGGTGATATCCCGCTGATGGATCCAGATGAAGGCAGATATGCCGAAATTCCGCGCGAGATGCTTGAGCGCGCCGATTTCATAACCCCGACGCTGAATTACGTCAAATACTTTGAAAAACCTCCTCTTCTCTACTGGCTTAATGCGGCTTCAATCGAAATATTCGGGGAAAACGAATTCGCTGTCAGATTTCCTTCCGCCCTCTGCGGCCTTTTAACAGTTCTGGCCACATACCTTATAGCCCGCCGTCTTTATGACCGGCGCACGGCAATGATCTCCTCGTTTATACTTGGGACTTCCACCGGTTTTCTGATCCAGTCAAGAATCATTCTGACCGACACACTTCTCACCTTCTGCATTGTCGTTTCGCTGGGCTCCTTTATTGTGGCTTCAAAGCGTGAAGGGAGACGTAAATCGCCTCTCTGGCTCCTCTTTTATTTTTTTTCAGCGTTGGCGGTACTGGCAAAAGGATTGATCGGGATACTCCTGCCAGGGATGATAATTTTTGCCTATCTTCTCTTGACCAGAAAACTGGATATGCTTGCAAGAATGCGCATTTTGCCAGGCATCCTGATCTTTCTTGCCGTATCAGCCCCATGGTTTGTAGCTGTCACTATGGCGAATCCTGAATTCCCCGGCTTCTTTTTTATTCACGAGCATTTCCAGCGTTTTACCAGCAATGTCCATTCCCGCTATCAACCTTTCTGGTTTTTCGTGCCGGTGCTTGCCGTCACGATGCTCCCCTGGTCATTTTTCATACCCGGGGCGCTGGGGCGCGCCTGGCGCAACAGGAACCACGAAAACGGGGAGGCGGGATTATATCTCTTTCTCTGGTTCATCCTGGTTTTTCTCTTTTTTTCTGTTTCCGTCTCCAAGCTTGTCCCTTACATGCTTCCTGTATTTCCGCCGCTCGCCATCCTGATAGCCTCCCGTTTTTCCAGAGCTGTTGACGGACGGCATGATGAGTTGATACCAGCGTTGTTAACTCTTGGTCTGACACTTATCGCTCTGGGGCTTGCTGGAGTCGGGTATCTTTTTCTGCCTGAAATCACAAGATTTCTGTCCGGGATTTTTCCTTTGCAGGAAAAGAGTTTGAGGCATTTTCAGCAGAATATCCCTGAATTATCTCTCATGATTTTCATGACACTCGGGCTGAATTTCCTGTTTCAGGGGATAGTTGTGCTGGCCTCTTTCAGGAATCCGGTCAGAATGCTTGCGTTGATCTCTATCTGTCTGTATGCGCTCGAGCTTTCTGTCGTCGAGATGGTAATGCCGGTTATTGCAGATAAGGAATCCAGACGTGGGCTAGCGCTTAAGGCAAAATCAGCAGCTTCGGCTGATTCGGTCATAGCAACCTTCGGCCTGATGCAGGGGGTATCCTGGTACACCGGACGGCGCGTGTTGGTTACCGGCAAGCTCGATGAACTGGAGTTCGGCAGCAGGCAGGGGAACCAATCGGCCTGGTTTCCCGACCGCCAGGCCCTGCTCAAAGCGTGGGGCACCGCCACCCCCATGCTGATCATCCTCAAGAAGGGCGAACTGGATGACCTGCTCCCCGACCTGCATCCCTCCCCCCGCGTCCTGGGTGAATCGGGGCGGCAGGTGCTGATCTCAAACAAGTAGGTCTGGACATGGAGAAAAAATGAATAGAAACGAACGGATTCAAAGGCTGTTAGCGGCAATCCCCGAACTGAGCAATTATCGCCTTGAACTGATTGACCGCGTGGTATCTGTGTTCTCGCAACCGTGGGAGATATCTCAGAAAAGGGGACATCCATGATAAGTTTTGTCAAGGGGAAAACAGAGGTTTCCCTTAACTTCCCGTGCTGCCACCGGTAGCCTTGTTTTACTCCTTCATGCTCTCCAATCCTTTTGATCTTTTCTTGATGGTCCACACATTTGTGATCATGCGACCAGACATCCATGTGCCGCCTTTAGAATAATCACCTGTTGAGTATCTGGTGGCGGTATCGGTGCCAGATACTCAACAGGTGTAACCCATTGCGGAAGATTGAGTTAGGGCCAACCCGCCGGCCTCGAAACAGACTAATAGCCGTGGCACATGCTGTATTGCATGCCCTCGTAGTCCCCATTTAGGCGAGACCCGACGGGAAGATCATAATGCAAGAAGGTTATGTCTATTTTGTTATGCTGCTTCCTTCATTGACTCGAAGCCGGTTTCCCGCCTATCTACTGCCAGCATATATTCTACCAGCTTGCGGGCCACAGCCAAAGTAGCGCGGTTCCTATTACCACGAGCCAACTCTTTTTCATGCAGAACTGCCAATTGTTCATTCCAGTGCGGCGCAAGTTTGGCGGCTTCAATCAACGTGGACTGCAAATGTTTGTTGCGCTGTTTGGAAATCGGACCTCGCTGTTCCTTGCCTGCGGATTCATGCTGCGCACTGCATAGTCCACAGTAGCTGATTGCGTGTCGAGAGGAGCTGAAGCGGCTTGAATCTCCTGTTTCCAGAACCCAGGTAAGTGCCGTAACCTCGCCAATTCCGGGTATAGTCATAAGACGCTGCACCCGTTCTTGAATCAGTTTGTTCTTTCTCAACGCCGTAATCAGTTTTTTCTGGATGCCGTCAAACATCTCAAAGCCATTACGACTCAACCTCAACAGCCCTTTTACAGATTCAGGGACATCTTCTACCCGCTCAAGAAGTGCAGCGAAATACTTCTTGCCGTGAAGCTGCCTCTTGTTGTATTGAGCTCCGACCTCCATCAATAAGCCGGACATCTTGTTCTTCATTTTGACAACGGTACGTACAATCATATTCCGGTAGCGTAGTATCCGTCTAAGTTCCCGCAGTTCTTCCGACATCATATGGCTTTCCGGAAGCAGATTTACTCGTAACAGATCAGCAATTTTCTCGGCGTCTGCACGGTCGTTCTTTTTCTTGGCAGCAGTGATTGCCTTGAGCATCGCAGGGTGAGCGACCTTCAGTTCAACGGCATGGGGTTTCAAGAAGTCATATACCCAGCCAGTGAAGATGGTTGCTTCCATTGCCCCGTACCAGGGACCGGGCAGTTCAGCCAGCCATTTGCTCAATGTTTTGCGTTCTGCAGCAACCGTTCCCTGCTGAACAAGCGCACCGTCAATCCGCTTGATGCAGTACGCAATTGTCTTCTTGTGAATGTCCAGTCCAATGTAGTAAATTGCATTCATGGGAGCCTCCTCGTGGTAGTTTGATTTCGGACGGCAATGCCGGTCCGACCGCTTGCTCATACAAGCTATTCAACACCACCGGGGGCTTCCATTTCAACTCTTACTTATGCATTCAAACAGAACTATTTATTGCCTATTTCAAGCTGTTTTTTAGCGTGTGGATTCTGCGACTTCGTTTCACTCCGCGCAGAATGACCGTGGTGAGGATGCGGCATGTATGATGTGGCGTACATTCAACAGAGCCTGTCATTCCCGAAACAGCCATCGGGAAACGA
>DFZL01000041.1 GCA_002382705.1 Geobacter sp. UBA4057 | reverse complement strand
CGAAACTCTAACCTGACCCCAGAGGTTTACCCAGTTGGCTGTTTCAATCCTCGCCACCCCTGAAGGGGCGGCGCATCGGGAAATGATATTCGGCAGTAATCGCAACCGGTGGAGTTT
Source organism: Geobacter sp. UBA4057 (assembly GCA_002382705.1). Classification (GTDB taxonomy): domain Bacteria; phylum Desulfobacterota; class Desulfuromonadia; order Geobacterales; family Pseudopelobacteraceae; genus UBA4057. The sequence goes on along the minus strand of DFZL01000041.1, from coordinate 25,599 downwards.
CAATCCTCGCCACCCCTGAAGGGGCGGCGCATCAGACTGACTGCAGCCACGGGCGACAGCCTCCGGGTGGTTTCAATCCTCGCCACCCCTGAAGGGGCGGCGCATCAGCTACGATACGCGGCTATTTCTGCCTGGTTGTAAAGTTTCAATCCTCGCCACCCCTGAAGGGGCGGCGCATCAATGGTGGGTCAGGTCATTCAAGAGTTAAAAAAATGTTTCAATCCTCGCCACCCCTGAAGGGGCGGCGCATCTACCAGGGCAAAGCTCCACACGCCATCTTCTTCATCGTTTCAATCCTCGCCACCCCTGAAGGGGCGGCGCATCGATACTGCAAATGTTTTCCGACCAATATGATGATGTTTCAATCCTCGCCACCCCTGAAGGGGCGGCGCATCGTGATTCTTCGCGCAGGGCAGGCAGATCACGTAGTTTCAATCCTCGCCACCCCTGAAGGGGCGGCGCATCGCGTGGACGCGTCCGGTTGCGGTAGCCCAACAGGTTTCAATCCTCGCCACCCCTGAAGGGGCGGCGCATCGGTCGGCATCAATGACGTGATCGTCAATATCCTTGTTTCAATCCTCGCTACCCCTGAAGGGGCGGCGCATCATTATGCGGTTTGTCGGCTCCGCCCTTTACCAGCGGTTTCAATCCTCGCCACCCCTGAAGGGGCGGCGCATCAAGCGCGTCAATAGCATCGGCCTGCTGATCGTAGGTTTCAATCCTCGCCACCCCTGAAGGGGCGGCGCATCGCGCAGGTGGACTTGCACGGTTTACCGAGTCCCAGTTTCAATCCTCGCCACCCCTGAAGGGGCGGCGCATCGCATACCAGATAATTGATTGTTGTCAAGCGAAAATGTTTCAATCCTCGCCACCCCTGAAGGGGCGGCGCATCAAATGACAAATAAGAGAGAGTATATAAGAGTATAGTTTCAATCCTCGCCACCCCTGAAGGGGCGGCGCATCCAAAAATCATGCCCAAAAATTCACTGCATTCTCCGGTTTCAATCCTCGCCACCCCTGAAGGGGCGGCGCATCTTCCACCACCGCGCCGGTTCTGTTGTCTCTCCCCAGTTTCAATCCTCGCCACCCCTGAAGGGGCGGCGCATCGCAAAGGCGGTCTGGCAAGCCGCAAGGAGCAGAAGTTTCAATCCTCGCCACCCCTGAAGGGGCGGCGCATCCCTCCAAAATGTACGACCGAAGCCGTTATTAACGCGTTTCAATCCTCGCCACCCCTGAAGGGGCGGCGCATCGATATCTGGATTAATACAAGCGGATCAATTTCAGCAGTTTCAATCCTCGCCACCCCTGAAGGGGCGGCGCATCTCGTACTTTTCACAGGTTTCAGACTTTGCCGTGGTTTCAATCCTCGCCACCCCTGAAGGGGCGGCGCATCCCACATTAGAGCGCTGGCTATTTCCGGGGTTATCGTGTTTCAATCCTCGCCACCCCTGAAGGGGCGGCGCATCGTACTACCCGCCCTTCACGACGCCAGACGGAACAGTTTCAATCCTCGCCACCCCTGAAGGGGCGGCGCATCGCCTGTTTTGCTCGGCGCGCTGCAGCATCTTTTCGTTTCAATCCTCGCCACCCCTGAAGGGGCGGCGCATCTGCCTCGTTAAAAAAGAGACAGAATACAGCATGTTATGCTGTGTTTTTGCGAAACATTTAAAAAGCACTATCTTGTCTGACGAGCTTATCTCAGTTTTGATCATAACTTACTGATTTTGCAGATTCGCGAATGCAACAGTGATTTCATCTCCACTACCGGTTCGCGCAAATCAGACGACAATCGGCTCTTCATCAAAAAATAGAGTCCGAACCGAACCATACTCTTCTACTCTTTTGTCGCGCGGTTCGGTGAGGCGATATAGCCTAAGGTTATCCAATTCCTGTTTAATCTCTTTCAGAAGCTTTTTGCGTAATTGTTCATATTTCATCTCATCTACCTGGCACTCGAATACCGATTTCTGTACCCGCTGGCCGTAGTTTTTGCAGACCTGCGCAACCCGGCGCAGACGGCGCCTTCCTTCCCTCGTCTCAGTATTCACATCATAACAGACCACAATCCACATCAAATCCCTCCTTGCCAAAAATGAAAATAAGAAGCTGACTGCCGATGATGCTGCTCTCCTCCGCGCAATTTTTTTCAAAGAGGGGGGGTCATGGATGAACATATGGCAGATATGATTCGATATCTCCCCGCAGGTGTCTGGCCAGCAGGCGCGCTTGCAGGAATGGCAGGAGGCCTAGAGCTGTTTTCTCTCTAAGCAGCGGATGTTCAGCTTCTTCCTGCTTGCGTTTCTGCCAGGCGGCTACAACCTCACGTCGTCCTTTTTCGTTCAGATAGACCGCGCCGCCTGGACGTGCTTCAAAGTGCTCGATGCCCACCTGCTTCCGGTTAATCAGAGTGATGATCAGACGGTCAGCCATGAAGGCGCGGAACTCTTCCATCATATCCAACCCCAGTGACGGCCTACCGGGCCGGGGTACATGCAAAAAACCCATCTGCGGGTCAAGCCCCACTCCTTCCAGGGCGCTGATGCAGTCGTTTAGCAACAATGTGTACAGAAATGAAAGCATGGCATTGACCGGGTCCAGCGGCGGTCGCCTGTTCCGCCCATTCATGGGGAGAGTTGCCCTCTCTGCCGGTTTCATCATCAGTTGAAATACATCAAAATATGCTGCCGCCGCCTCTCCTTCCAGACCGCGAACATGGTCGGTATCACGGGGAGTTTTAAGGCGGAACAGGGTATGTGCCTGAACTTCCGCAGCAGTTCTAAGGCGCTGTTCCTCTGATATGTCATTTGTCTCGCGAGCGCTACGCATCAGCACGTTGCGGGCGTTCTTAATCTTGCCTGCGGTAATGGAGGCGGCTATGGCTGTGGTGCGGGCATGGTCATCAACGGCACGATACTGCATTTGCCGTAGCAGAACATTGCCGCCGGTCTTTCCAACCATGCGGCATTTGTAACGGCCGTGGCGGTCAAGTATTACCGCCGCTCGGCCATCGTCGGCGCATTTACCCAACAGAAACGGGCTGATCATCACATTGCCCATGGTAACGATTGAGCCAAGGTGATGCAACGGCACCTGCAGCTTCAGTTCCCCGCTTATCTCCACCCGCACAGTTTCGTGGTCCAGCGACAGGTAGGCACCTTGGGTCATAACGTAGAGCGTGTTCAAGAGTTGTTTCATGGTGAGGCCTCCGTTTGTGTAGTCCAGAGAGATCGTAGGGTTCTTGGAGTAACCCTATGAACTCATACTAACTCTCAAACAGCTCCCGCGCCGCCTTGCGGCTGCGCCTCTTGTCGCCACCACATCGGGCAGGCACGATTCCAGGAGCGAACAGTGTTCACAACGCTTGTCATTCACCGGCGGCGGTGTGATGTGCTGTGCCAGCATTTCCCGTGTCTCCTGTGTTACCCGCTCCACCAGTTCGCGCATGGCGTCGGTAAAAGAGATTTCCTGACGTTCTCGCGAGCCATGCCAGAAAATCGCCCCTTTCGGTACGGAAATGCTGAACATTTCCTCCAGGCAGAGTGCCTGGGCGCAGAGTTGTAGGGTTTCAGGCGTGCCCCGTTTGTGCCTTCCTGATTTGTACTCCACCGGATAGGGGACATCACTGTGGAACTCCACCAGGTCGGCCTTGCCGGTAAGGTTCAGCCGGCGACACCAGATCGGCAGTGAGCGCTCCAAACGTACCCCAGCCTGCTCGTGAGATGAATCGTCATGCACCAGTTCATGCACATCATGTCCCCGCATGGTGTAGAGGTTTTCACTCCAGACCTGCTCAACATGGATCAGGGCGCACTGGCGCGGACAGTAGGCGTAATGCTCCAGGGCGGAGATGGGGATGGGGTCTGTCGAGTCAGTTGCCATGCTTTTTCCCAATATTTTTTGTTGCTTCAATCCGCTTTGCTGCTTCCAGAAAATCCCGATCAACCGGACGCGGCAGAGCGTCGATTAAGGTGCGATACCGTTCATATTCCAATTCTGCCTTTGCCTTTGCCGTTTCAGCGGAAATCGGACCGGCATGTTCCAGCAACTCATGCTCCGAGAGCTTCAAAAAATCATCTAGTTTTGTAACCCAGTCGCGCATGGTCATGGCTTTGCGCCTGAGCGCCTGAAGCTCCGCAAAGTCAAGGTACGCTGCCACAATACGGTTCAATGCCTGGAGTTCGATATCAGTCAGGTAGTTCTTGGCAATGGTGACATCCTCTTTCCGCACAATGCCGCCGGGACGTGTGGACACAAGCCCCATACATGGTTTATCTGCATCCGCTCGCTGATAGACGACTTCGGCAGCGGTATGGCCGTGGCAGGCCCAGTGCATCTTGTTCTGCACGGTGGCAAAGAATTGCTGGGACATCTCCGTGTTCGGCGAATAGTCAACACTGGTCGCGTAAATATCGAGTATTTTCTGATAAAAGCGCTGCTCCGAAGAGCGGATATCCCGAATCCGCTCAAGCTGTTCATCAAAATAGTCCTTCTGCCCTTTTCCCGGCGGGTTTTTCAGGCGTTCATCATCCATGGCGAAGCCCTTGATCAGGTATTCGCGAAGTCGTTGAGTGGCCCAGATTCGGAACTGGGTGCCACGATGAGACTTCACCCGGTAGCCGACGGAGATAATGACGTCGAGGTTATAATGATCTACCTGATAGGTTTTGCCGTCTGCGGCAGTTGTTGCAAAATTTGCAACAACTGGCTCGCGTATCAACTCACCTTCATCAAAAATGTTCTTGATGTGTTTGGAGATGACGGATTTGTCACGCTGGAACAGTTCAACCATCTGATTGAGCGACAACCAGACGGTTTCTCCCTGGAACCGTGCTTCGATCCGGGTGCGCCCGTCCTCGGTCTGATAGAGGATGAATTCGCCGGTTGCAGGTGGGGCCGCAATTTTTTGTTTTTTTGTGGGCATGGGTAGGCTCCGGGTTACAGCTTCTCGATGATTTCAACTCCCTCCGGGGCAGTCCCCACGGTGACAGTGTAATCCTTGAAGGACCGCGCCGGTCCTTCCGAGCCTTCCTTGCGCTTGATGTCGATAAGGTCGAAAAGCTTGTGCGCGGGAGCATTGCCGAGCTTGTCCCGATGTTTGAAGACAAAGAGCTTTTGACTGCTCATTATCCCCCTGGCAGCGGAACGATCATGCTCAAACATGTTGATCAGCGCGTTCCAGAGCAGTCCCAGGTCATCTTCGCTGAACCCGGTCTTCTCCGCCAGCGGCGCGGAGACAAACCCCTGGGCCACGTACAGGCCATACGGGACGATATGCTTGCGCCCCATGGTCCTCTCTTTTTCAAGGTCCTCTTTTTTGGTTACTGCCATGCGGGTAATACTAATCTCCTGAGAGAGGATCGGCTCAACGCTCTTGGCAAACGCCAACTGCACCGGGCCGCGTACCTGACCGCAATTAACCTCGGTGGTCATGACCGCGCCGAAACTGCGGATGTCATAGAAGTTTGCGCACATCCAGCCGGTAACCTTCTGGGCATCTTCGACATTCTTCGGCAGCTTCTTGGCTTCGGACTTCAACTCAAACGCCTTGTAGGCCATCTCATTGGTCAGATTGAGCACCGCCTTTTCCTGTACGTAAATATTGAACCCCTCGGCTCCTTCCTTGGTAAGTGCCACATGATTGCGTATTTTCCGTTTGAGACAGACATCTGTCACCAAGCCGTGACCGGTTCCTGGGTCAAAACGCGGCATATTGCCGGCATCAGGATCGCCGTTGGGATTACCATTTTCAACATCGAACAGCAGAACGAATTCATAGCGATTGGCAAGTGCGGTCATGGTTTAGGCCTCCTGATTTTTAGTAGTAAATAAAGATTTACGCTGATGGTAGTAACCGATCATGAACAGGCTCTGTTCTTCTGCTAACTGGGTATTTGGGTAGTCATTGAAGTCATCCGTAATATTTTGGATCATTTTCTCAAAGTAAATCGCCCGGCCTCTCTTCTCCACATCTCTTTTCAACTTTGAAATGTGGTGTGCCGATCCTTTGATCAACATTTGAAATACCTGCCCCGGCGTAGCTGAAGCAGACGCCAGGTAACGATCCTTGATGGTGATGTTTGCATCAATTGCTTCTTCCTGGGCCTTTTCAAGGACAGCAAAGAGCCGCCCCAGCAGGTAAGGCCGGTCAGTCCGGTTGGGATCGAGAGACACGGGAACCTCCTTTTGTTTATTGCGTATCAAATAGGCCTTCAGCAGTGCGGCGCGAAAATAGGTAACATTATGTTCGGCCCGGATGCGTTCCAGCACTACGGGCAGCAGGTTTTGCGGATAGGGAGATCCGGTCAGGATGGCGCGAGCCATGGCCCCGGCCAGTACCGGCGAGACGTTTTCCGACTTGCCGAGAGTAGCGGTCTGGCACAACAAGCGCCACAAGGGCGGGAACTCCGGCTCGTTGTCGAATTGCCGCACGATGTTGAGCTGTTCGTAGTGTTTGCCGACTCGCTCCAGTAACGCTCCCAGACTGTTCGCTTCCCAGAAGCGGATCGACAGGCGAGCGGCATTTGGCGCCAGCCCGAGGATGTAAAACTGAACGTCCTCTTCCAGATCGGGCAGGAAGTCTGTTACCTTGCGGCCTTCGCGGATTGCCTTCAGCAGGCCGCGAATTGCGCCGGTGGTCTGTTGATCGTCCTGTGTTGCTGATACTTCCGCCGTTTCGGCGGGAGGATCGAACAGGTCTGCAAAAAAGCGCTCCATTGGGTTGCTACAGGCGGCCCAGAATACATAGGTGGCATCCCCGATGACAATCTTCTGGCGGCTGTCGTTGGACAGCAAGGAATTCAGGGCCGTGGTGTAGGCAAAGGCGGAAGATTCCGCGACGGACGCTTTATCCTGATCATAGGAAACAAAGGCCGAGGCATTGAACGACACGATATAGCCTCCCGAGGTCTGACCACCGCGAACACCCTTGATCGGCGTATGAACCCGTGCCAGAGGAACATCTTGTTCACCGGTAATCAGGCACTGACCCAGTGGAGCATCCGTATCGCGCTGCCCGTATTTGTACCATTCGCGTTGCACCGGTGGGCGATCATGGATATAGCCGGGAGCGCCGTCCAGGCGAAAAACCAAGTTGGCGCTGTAGACATCCTCCCAAGGTTGATAACGAGCGATCACTTTTTCAGACCGTGCGCATTCCCAGCCTTGAATGAATTGACGGACAGCTTGGAAGCCGGGATCTTCAATATCCTTTCCAACGTCTTGCAGTAATTCCCTGAAAGCATCGAAGCGTTGACGGTTTGCTGCTGTCGGACCGTCGCCATCCGCGCCGAACAGATAAGACGCCTTGTCCCAAAGAAAATTGGCCTTTACTCCCGATGTTCGTGTAACGGCCGCCGGAACCGGCATCTTGCGCGGCCGCAGCTTCTTGCCGTCCGGTTCGCGTAAATCCTCCACACCTCGCAACGTCCCGTCGTTACCGAGCACCAAAGCGAAAGAGATGTTCTCAAGACTGGTACCGAAGGAGGGCATTCCCGAATCGGGAGTGTTAAGCATTCGCTCGTAATAGCCGTTGAGGGCATGCAGAATCATGCGCGCACCTCCGTGGAGAGGGGCGACGGCGGCGAAATGACACCGTTCTCCATCTGTGCCCGGAAAAAGAGCGGGGTCATGTTGTTGGTAAAGTCAATATCGAGGAGCATGTAGCCCATATCCTTGCTCTGACCGGCAAAGCATGAAGCCGGCACCTTGTCCTCAACCAGCTCAAAGGAGGCCGGAAACTCGCGACACCCCAGCGAGGGTTGATGAAAGAATTGTCCTTTCTTCGCCCGGCGCTCGAAGATGTCAATGTGCTTTGCCCAGTTGTCTTCTGTGCCAGCCTTGTCGGTCAACTCGAAATGGGCCTCAATGACGTACTCAACATCGCGCAGTACGGTTGCGGCCCGTTGTTGACGGTTGTTGCCGTCATCAACGAGGAAAAAGAGCGGCTTCTTGTCTCGCATGGCAGTTACGGGGTTTGGTTTTGGGATTTTGGAACTGACCTCGTTGCGTCGGACATTGTCGAACTTGATAGGGCGCAGCACATGAATCCGGTCGATCACCCAGCGGATCGCGGGCTTCCAATGGATGGCTTCCAGAATGCCACGTGCCGCAGAAGGGGTCATCACGTCGTATGAGACGCGCTCAACCTTCATTTCGGGACGGGTAAAACAGGCATAATCACCCCAGACGCGTAGCTTGATACCATTCGCCATAGATGCCTCCTTTGATTAGGAGATTTGGGGGCAGCCAGAATGACGGCCCCACTTTATCTGATCCTTACTTCTTTTTCTGTTTCAATCCACACCCTTACGAGGGTGACATACGGTAAAACACCTATGGAGGCTCCATCTCAACTTCAAGATCAAAAAAATCCCTGCCGAACAATCTCAGCTTCGCCCTAAATCGCATAAAACCCCCTTTCACCAGTAAGATTACAATAGGCTAGACGAGGCTGATTCGAATGTCAATCAAAAAAATATTCAGAAAAAGAAGTAAGGAAGTTACTGAATAAGAGCTTCAACCTCCCAAACTTCACCCTCACTGAAACATAATCCAATCTGTTTGCGATAGGCTTTCAGGTTACACAAAACCGGAAATTCCCCACGTACCATCTCAAACGCCCCGGCAGTATCGAGTGCCGAAAATTCCCTGCTCCGCAGCGCAACGCTATATTGCTGCAGCTTCCGCAAAGTGTTGCGCGGGTACTTCGTATGGCGCAGCTCCCGCACCAGCTCTTGCGCTTCCGGTTCGATGGGGACGATTACTCCAATGGTGTCATCTTCGATGAAGCGGAACTCCCCGGCTATCTCGTGGAACGGGAAGTAAAGGTCTCTGGTCATTTGGTTCAGTCGCGCCACGATCTGCTTTTTGTCCAGCTCCTGAACGTCGTACAACAGCTCGAAATAGCGCCGCATCGCCACCAACCCCAAGGGATCGGCATCCGGTAAATTGCGTAGAGTTTCATCCGCACGGGACATACAACGCTTGAGCCAGGGCATGCGTGGCGGCTTTTCAGGCTCGTACACGTAGACTTGGCCAAGCTCACCTAACTCGTTTAACCACCCCTCACGATTACAACGCCCCGCTGCCTGGGCGATGGAATCGAGTCCGGCCATGGCTCGATAAATCACGGGGAAATCGAGGTCAACGCCGGCTTCAACGAGAGAGGTGGATACGACCCGACAGGTTTGCTTAGATTTCAGCCGCGCACGGATTTCATCCAGAATCCTCCGACGATGTTCGGGGTACATGTTTGTTGATAGGTGGTATGTCCCGTCATTCTCGTGCAGTTGCTCGTATAGGGTGCGAGCTTGCGGTTTGGTGGGCACAATGCAGAGAACTTGCCGTTCTGCGTCGATCTTTGCCGCGAGCTCGGCATCGGTGAGCTTGCCGATAAAATGCACCTGGGTGCGCTTTAACTCGTCATAGTACCGTTGTGGGCCGGTAATGATTTCGTGGGTTTTCTGGAGTTTGTTGCGTAGTTTGTCATTGTCCAGCGCCGGTTGGGTGGCGGTGCAGAGCACCACGGTGCAGTTGTAATGGGCAACCAGCTCCCGCAATACCGCCAGACACGGCTCTAGGTATTCGGTCGGAATCGCCTGGGCTTCATCGAGCACAATCACGCTTCCGGCAATGTTGTGCAGCTTGCGGCAGCGGGAAGGTTTGTTGCTGAACAGGGATTCAAACAACTGAACGTTGGTCGTCACCACTAGGGGGGCGTCCCAGTTTTCCGCCGCCAGCCCGCGCCGTCGGTTGTAAGCCGCTTCTTCCGGATCATCATTCTCTTTGTAGTTACAGTGATGCTCCAGCACCTGCTCGCGGCCAAGGATATCCTGAAAAATCCCAGCGTTCTGCTCGATGATTGACGTAAAGGGAATGGCGTAAATCACCCGGCGCAACTTGTGAGCGACCGCATGATCCAGCGCAAAGGCAAGAGAGGAAAGGGTCTTGCCCCCTCCAGTCGGAACGGTCAGGGAAAATATTTGTGGCGGCAACCCGGCCTTGGCGCGACATTGGGCCAGGATTTCCTGCCGTACACGGTTAACTTCGGTTGATTTGGCAGTTACAGTCAGTTGGGCGAGATGGGTGTCGAGTGATGCCTTGAGCTTGGCCATCTGTTCTGGTTCGGCCTGGGGCCGTGCCGCCCTTTTCTCTGGCGATATAAAGCCTTCGGTATCGAGAAAATCCGCATCGACCAGACATGAGTAAATCATGCGCGTGAAGAATGACAGGCTGAATCCGCCAAAATCTCTCTCCAACTTAAATGGTGGAACGAGCGCCTGCTTGATATCGGCTACAGAAAGCAACACAACATCTTGCGGAACCTTGCCATGCTTGAGCCGGTAATGAAGTTTACCTTCCTGGGCGCCTCCATCAGGCAATCCACCGTGGTGTCCGCAGATGACATAGGACAGCAGTAAGCCTAATTGACCGGTATTCTCTTGAGCCTGTCGAGCACCAAACGTCATATGATCGACTTGTTGCGCACTCCCCTCGAGACGCCGTTGAAACGCCTCGGTCGCTTTCCCCGCGTCGTGCAACAACCCGGCGCATCGTCCCCAATCTCCAGCCCGAAAGACCGCCGCAAATTTTTCGGATAGCATGGCAACCTCTTCCAGATGCTCAACAAGCGGTTGCCAGTCTGATTTGTCCGGTAAATCTGTTGAATGTGCATAAAATTCTTTATCCATCATCTCTCTCCAAACTCCTTCACAACCGCAAAAAAGGTCAATAAAGCACGTTGTTACTTCCTCCCCTTCACCCTCTTCTTCCCCTCTGGCTCCGAAAATTCTCCGACGTGGATACGGGTTCCCCGGTTTCAACCTCCAGCTTCTCCCGTGCATCACCGGCGATTTTGCCACCCTTGCGAGCCGCCGTGCGGTTCTCCGCAAACCCTTGGGTATCCTGTTTGCGGGCAATCTCGGTGGTGGCCGCCTCGCCCGGCATGGAGAAGATCAGTTCCAGGTCAGTCATATGATCCCGCAGATTCTCCCGCTCCAGCCCCTTGAATGCCTTGTATTCCGTCGGCGTCATACCAAAGGCGGCCTTGCTGATCTCAGCGGTCAAAATTGCATACTCCGGCGCTTCACCCACATCACGATTTTTCCATTCCTCCGTCAGTTCGGCCCGCACGGCAATGCCGCGCATCCGCTTCTCTATCCAGGCTTCGGAATACCCCTTGGCCCGATACAATTCCCGCGTCCTGGCAGTTGCCAGTTCAGGGTTTTCGATCTCCTGCACCCGCTCGTACCCCACCTTTGCCAGCCAGCGCTTGAACGGCTCGGCCTTGGGCGAAGGAATGGACTGGATTATGCGGAAAATACCTTCGGTGTTGGCGCATGACATCCGTTGTAAACCGCCGGGTGTTTTTACTGAAAGGGTAGGTACAATTTGTACCCACCCTTTACCAAGCTCTGGGTCGCGTTGCCGCATGCGCTTGATATACTGCTTCGGGTCTTTCGAGTCGATCAGAGCAAGCACAACATCCTCGACTACAAACCACCACTCGCCGTTATGCAACGTGCGGCGTATTTCCTTGTTTTGAAATACAATCAGTTTCGAGTCCATGGCTTTGCCTCGGTGGTTCTTCTGTATAGGCGGCTCCTGGGAACCGCACGGGTATGATCAATGCCCATCAATCACTTCTGGCTTCGGCCAGTTCTCAACCGAATCATCCGGACATTTTCCCGGCTCAAAGGAAATTCCACCATCGTCATTAACCGTCAGGCTGCGATGAATCTTGGCTTATGAGCAATTACCACTTTTGCTGTCATGCTGCCACCAGATGACTTTGAGCATTTCCATGCTGCCTTCGGGACGGGCCGACGAGGCATCGTTCTCGAACAGTTTCGGCAGAAGCTCTTTGATGACTATAGCGTCTTCAGCCGAGAAGCCGGAATCCGATATCGGTCTTCATGGTTTCATCTGTCCTTATTCTGTTCTATACCATTTTGCGCCATAGTCTCTCACCAAGTGCTGCATTATATTCCACGACCATAAATTATCACTGCTGTGATATCAGATTCAACCTATAAAACAGGTAGTTATCTGTTATGCGACTACGCGATGAATCTTGTATGCAGACATTTCCCCCAATTTCACCAGAGGCTCCACCCTGGAGGCGGGCGGTTGTGACTCCGTTCAAAACGAGGCTACTCCGACATGGCTGTAAAGATGCTGATGAACGGGAAAAAGCGGATGACGGATTCATGGCCTGCACGTTTCATCTCTATTGCAGAATTATCTGATATCTGTATTAATAACCACCTGTGTAAGAATTCATATTCGAAGGAGGTTTGCGGCATGTCAATTAAAGAAAAATTTTTTCTTGAGCGTGACAAGGCTCTGCTGGTGGTGATTGATGTTCAGGAGAAACTCTCTGCTGCTATGGACGAAAAGGTGTTGAGGAAGCTCAATAAAAATATGGGGGTTCTGCTTGAGGTGGCGAATGAGCTGGGGCTGCCGGTTATCGTGACTGAACAGTATGTGAAAGGGCTTGGGGGAACTTTGCCGGAACTTCGGGAAAAGTGCGGCAACGCGCTTTTTTTTGAAAAGATGGCTTTCAGCTGCTGCGGGTCGGATGATTTTGCCAGGAGTGTCAGAGAGAGCGGCAGGAGGCAGGTTATAATCACGGGAATGGAGACGCATGTCTGCGTGCTTCAGACCGTTATAGACCTCGTTGATGCAGGCTATGATGTTCACATCGTCAGGGACGCTGTAATGAGCAGGGATAAGCGGAACTGGGAGACCGCCCTTTCTGCGATGGCGGCGGCGGGTGCCGTTACGACCTGCACAGAGTCCGTTCTTTTTCAGCTTTTGAAAGTGGCGGGGACAGATGAGTTCAAAAAACTGTCGAAACTTGTGAGATAGTCCTATGCGGGGGAACCCTGAAAAGGTGAGAGGGATAGTCCTCTCTGCCTTTGATTATGGGGAGAGCGACAGAATCGTGTCGCTCTTCACCATTGAACATGGCAGGGTAAAGGCTTTTGCCAGGGGAGCGAGAAAGAGTCGCAGGCGCTTCGGACATGCTCTTGAGGTTTTTTCGCGGATCGAAGCGGAACTCCGTCTGAAGGTGGGGTTGTGCAACCTGCAGGAGGCGATGGCAGATAAAACATTTATCGGAATCAGGAGTGACCTTGCAAAGATATGCAATGCCATGTACGCATGCGAGGCCGCGGAGTGCATGACCCCAGAAGGGCACCCGCTGCCTCGGTTTTACAGGCTCCTCTCATCTTATCTGGATCATCTTGATTCGGAAGCAGCAACCGAATCGGATCGCCGTTTTTTTGAAGTGAACATGCTCAATATTCTGGGGTATCGCCCGAGGCTTGATGGTTGCGCATGCTGCGGCGCGAAGTTCGGTGCTTCCGGAGCGGTCGTATCCGCCAGAGGCGAACTTGTCTGCAAAGGGTGCGGCGAGGGGAGAAGTATCGATGCCGGCGCAATCTCTCTCCTTTCGGAGTCACTTGCGAAAGGGAGGTTCGGCGTGGTCAGATTTGCCGGAGAGGAGCTTATGCAGGCGGGGGTGCTGCTTGACTCCGCTATAGCCGAACATGCCGGAAAGAGGCTCAAAAGTCTTGAGTTCATCCGCCAGAACCGGTTCTGACCGCCCGGGAAATTTATCTTTCTCCCTTAAAATCGGCTTCCATGCAATGCTGCTATCAGTATCAGAACTGCTGTTTCATTGATTTCACTTATGCATCCGATAATGTCCCCGGTTATCCCCCCGGATTTTTTCCGTAACCACTCTTTAAGCGCCAGAGTCATAGCCGCCACTGCTGCAAAAAGTAAAATCCCCTTGGAGGCGAATGCCGCGTAACATACCGCAATGGTTATGCTCCCGGCAACAAGAAGCTCTCTTTTGCCGGCACCGGATATGAAAGAGGCGCCTAGTCCTTCGTTTGCGGCTTTTTCTGCCGCAACAACTGTAATGACCTGACCGAACCTGGAAAGCGTGAGAAAAACGAGGAGTGATTCGCATTTGCTCTTTTCAGGAATTGCTACAAGCGCCTGCCATTTCAGCAGAAGGTCAAGAGCTATTGCGGATGCTCCGGCGGCGCCGACCCTTGGGTCCTTCATTATCTCAAGGAAACGCTCTCTCCCTGCGCGTGACGCAATGGCGTCAGATACATCGGCCAGACCGTCAAGGTGAAGCGCTCCGGTGATTATAGAAATGATGGCTATCAGGATGGCGTCTTTCAGCGACACCGGCATAAGCGGAGATATAAGTCTGTCTGCGACTGCGACAAGCGCGCCTATTGTCGCTCCGGCCAGCGGGAAGAAAGCCAGGGAGCGGCCAAGATCCTCTCTGCGGCAGCGAGTGTCGAAAGGGAGCGGTATTATTGTCAGAAACTGCATTGCAATCAGATAAAGGCGCATCTGTCACCCCTTTGAAACTCCGGCCTGCTCGAAAGTCGCCATCTCCCTTATCACTTTTACTCCAGCTTCAACAAGCGTCATGGCGAGCGCACTACCGGTACCCTCCCCGAGCCTGAGCTCGAGGTCAAGCAGAGGTTTTACGCTGATTCTTTCGAGCATATAGCTGTGCCCTCTCTCCACAGACCTGTGTGCAGCGAAGATATAGTCACGGACGTTGGGATGAAGTTCCGAGGCGACAAGCCCGCCTGCGGTCGATATGAAACCGTCCATGACCACTGCTACCGAATTTGCCGCGCACCCGAGAACAAAACCGGCTATGGCCGCTATTTCGAATCCCCCCACTTTTGAAAGGATATCCAGAGGGTCGCGAGGGTCAGGGAGATTGATTTCTATCCCTTTTTCAATTACCTTTATTTTCCTTTCAAGAGCATCGTCGCTTATCCCTGATCCTTTGTGCGTAAGCTCTCTGGCCGGTATCCCTGAAAAAGCAGCGATAATGGCTGAAGAAGGAGTCGTGTTGCCGATCCCCATATCACCGGTCCCTGCCAGTTGGACTCCTTTTTCAGCGCATTCGTCGGCAAGCTCTATCCCGGTGATTATCGCGGCAATAGTCTCATCCATGCTCATGGCAGGCCCTTTTGTGAAGTTGGCGGTTCCGCGGGCAATTTTTCTCTGAATCAGGCCGGGGATCTCTCCAAAATCATAATCAACCCCTACATCCACAACATGGACATCTGCTCCGGCATGACGGGCAAGGACGTTCACCCCTGCGCCACCGTCAAGAAAGTTCATCACCATCTGCGGCGTCACCTCCCTGGGAAAGGCCGAGATACCTTCCTCAGTCACACCATGATCTCCAGCGAATACATAGATTGCCTTTTTTTCACAGCGTGGCTTCATGCTTTTCTGTATCGCCGCCATCTGTCTCGCAAGCTCCTCCAGACGCCCCAGCGACCCTTTCGGTTTTGTCTTGCCGTCCAGCTCTTTCTCTGCCATCTCCATAAATTCCGGCGAGACCCGGGTTATTCTTGCCAGTGTTGAATCAAGTTTATCCATTTATACGATTCTCCTTTTTTGTTGTCGGCTATTTCAGTCTGACAGGTATTCCGCTGGCCAGAAGCCATGCCTCGTCTGCGATTTCTGCTAAAAGCCTGTTAGCCTCTCCTGCGATATCGCGGAAAAGTCGCGCCATCCTGTTTTCAGGGACTATTCCCATTCCGACCTCGTTGCTGACAATGATGACATGTGTATGTATCTCAGAGAGGACTTCGATCAGTTCATTCACTTTTTCCAGTATCGCTATTTCGCTGTTAATGTTTTTCGCTGTGTTTTCCTGCATAAGATTTGAAAGCCAGAGAGTGATGCAGTCGATCAGAATAAGGCTGAATTTCCCGTCAAGCGACAAGAGGGTTTCTGCAAGGAGAAGAGGCTCTTCTGAAGTGCTCCAGCTCTCTCCGCGCCGTTTCCTGTGCCTTGATATTCTCTCCTCCATCTCGCTGTCGAGTGCCTCCGCCGTGGCCAGATAGCACCTGGGGGAATCAAATCCAAGCGAAAGCTCTTCTGCAAAAAGACTTTTACCGCTCCGTGCCCCTCCTGTTACGAAGATTTTTTTCGGCATTCGGCATTCCTCCCGTTTTATATGGTTTTTACAAAAAAAATGCCCCTGTCCGTGCGGGCAGAGGCGGAAATCCGATTGAAAACGACGCAATGCGGGTTTCGGCCACTCTTTCCACGGAGGTTCCAAAACAGTTTCGGAATGGCAGGTTTCCTGGCTTCAGGGTCATCTTACTTGCCGCGCCTTCCCGGAATTATCCAGTGGCATCCTGCGGCTTTCATCTCCTGTTACAGTTGCGGGACAGCGAGGGGTTTGCACCCTCTTCCCTTTTAACCGCACCCTTCGGCGGATGCGGCACCAGACCGGTTTGTTATTGAATTTCCAAAAATTCTAAGTTGTGTCCATCCGGAACTTGCGGATGGAGAGTATCTACCAATGAAGAGATGAAATGTCAAAATAAAAACCAGATGAAAAACAGGGAAAATTCCTTTTCTGTGAGACAGGTTCTTGCAAAAGCATAAAAGTTGTCATTGTCCTTTGAGGTGGCCGGGGTTAGTGAGACAGCCTGAGCAGAAGAATAAGCAATTCACCGATATTGTAGTGGCTGTAGACTTCAGGCAGCCTCTTTCGTTCTCATGTTTGCCATCATAGATTACCTCCGTAATCATGGGCAAACCAAACTTAACTACCTGTCCGAAAAACCGTAAGTATTATATCCTGTTTCAGGGAAAATCCCCGGAGTTTATGAATCTGAAAGAACAAGGTGCTGAATAGTTACGGAGTTTTTTCAACTGGCGGGGTCATCAGAGATTGCGGCCAAATCGGCGTTGCATCGCTTGCAGAAAAAAGGCGAGATTGCAATGCCGTACCGCGGCTTCTACGTCATGATACCATTTCACCCGCAAAAGGAGAATCACAAGATGGAAACCAATCCTATTATCGAGAAAATCAGAAAGCTATTGGCTTTAGCAAATTCCAGTAACGAACATGAAGCAGCACTGGCGGCATCACATGCTCAACGTCTGCTGTCAGAACATAATCTGGCAATGGCTGACATCGAGTCGGAACAGAAACCGCAATCAGCTGATAAGGTTGAAACTACAGTATCCAAAACCCTGCCTAAATGGGTACGTTACTTGTCAGTCGGAGTCTGTACCGCCTTTGATTGTCAGGCGATACATCATCCAGCACTCGGCAAAATGACTTTGATCGGTGTTGGCGCTGATGTTCAGATTGCCGCTTATACGTTTGCATATCTGGACAAGGCTGTCAGGAAGCTATGCAGCAGCTATGTCAAGCACCATGTCAATGGGAATGTTCCGAACCGGCAGCGTGAGCTTATGCGGCAGTCGTATTATCTTGGAGCGGTATCGACCATTACAGGAAGATTGCGTGAACAGAAAGTTCAGACACCTATAACGCCCGGCGCTCTTGTACCGATCAAGGCCGGTCTGATCAAAAAGGCCATATCGGAGATGTGCCCTACCAGAACCGTCAGGGGCAGACGCAGCTACATCAATTCAAATGCTTACACCAAAGGCCAGCAAGACGGTCAGCAGGTCGGTATTCACAAAGGCGTAACCGGCGGCACTACACAGAAGGCCATACCCAGATAGACTCCCGACAACTCTCAACCATTCACAACTCAATATCTATCGCACAAGGGGGATTCCGGCAACGGGTCCCCTTTTCGCATTGAAGGAGATAACCTGAAGAAACACGTATTACTCACCCCTGCCCAGAAGGCACGATCGGAAGGTGAGATAGTCATGGCCCTCTGGTGGGAGTTGTATCCCGACCTGGAGGAGATCGACGATTGCGGTGGCGGTGACTACGGGACAGAAGACCACGTTGCAGACCTGCTGGACTAAATCCGAAAAAAACTGGTCAATTCAAAGATTGAAGAACGGGTTCGCCGGGAACTTCTTGATGAAGTGCTGCCGTTCATCAAGAGCGCCAATGCCGGTCCGTGACGAACTTTTTGCCACCTTCAGTCAATGCCGCATTTTTGGGTACAAAAATGGTACCTTCAATGACGTTATTGTCGAATGAATATGCCCGTTTGAAAGGCGGGATAACGCTGAAATCAAACGAAAGCGCTCTATACGTATGGTCGGCCAACATGACTGTGGATGATGGGCTGATAATTCTGATAATTCTGCTTGAAATGAATATTATTCGCGTTATAATGCGAACAATATAGGTTTAGTTCGGGGTGATATATGTTTGAATCGGTAATCGTTGACCAGAATCCCCATTGGGATGGGACTCTCTACCAGGAAGGGGTCTCACGCGGAATTCTCGGCAAGGTAAAGGGTTATCTGGATCTGCCCCACATTATCGCGCTGGTCGGCGTGCGTCGGTCAGGCAAGAGCACGCTGGTGCGGCAGACGATCAACCACCTGATACGTGACAAAGGGCTCCCTCCCCGGAACATACTATTTCTCAATCTGGAAAACCCACAATTCAGCCGTCACCGTAGCGATGTTTCCTACCTTGAGCGGGCCTATGACGATTACCTGAAGCTGGTTGCGCCGGTCGGACCGGTTTACTGCTGCCTCGATGAGGTGCACTTCTTTCCTGAATGGCAGGTATTCGTCAAGGCAAAGTACGAGCAAAAGGGGATAAAGTTCATTGTCACCGGGTCCAATTCGCACCTGCTTACATCGGAGTTCATTACCCTTCTTTCCGGGCGGGCGATGCCGGTGGAGGTGTATCCGTTTTCTTTTTCGGAGTTTATTGCTGCAAACGGGCTGAGTATCAGTGACACAGTAGCAGTGACAAAACAGCGAAACCGGCTGCGCAAACTTCTTGACGACTACCTTCGCTTTGGCGGGTTCCCGGAGACCGGTGCGGTAGTCCTGCCGGAAACAAAAAAAGAGCTTCTGGTGATGTACGCCAGAAACATCCTCTACCAGGACATAGCCCCCCGGTTTAACATCAAGAAGGCCGTTGATCTGGAGAATCTCTTCTTTTACCTAGCGTCGAATATCTCCTCACTCTACAGCTTCAACAAGCTGGCGGCGCTGGTAGGACTAAACGACAAAACCGTGAAGGAGTACCTGGGGTATTTCAGCGATGCCTATCTGCTGTTTACTCTCGACTCCTTTACCTTTTCTGTGAAGGAGCAGATCAAAAGCCCGAAAAAGATCTACGCCATTGACACCGGGATGGCCGGTGCCGTCGGATTCAGCTTCAGTGAAAATCTTGGACATCTCCTGGAGAATCAGGTTTATCTTGAGCTGAAACGCCGAGGCCATGAACTTTACTACTACAAGACCGGCAATGGCCTCGAGGTTGATTTCGCCTGTTGTACCGGCGGCAAAATCACGCAATTGATCCAGATCGTGCATACCTTAGGGGATGAGGGCACACGCAACCGGGAATTGCGGTCTCTGATCAAGGCGATGGAAGAGACCGGACTGGATCGAGGAGAGATCATCACCTATGAGGATGAGGAAGAACTTTCGCTTGACGGTAAAATAATACGGCTGATCCCGGCTTTCAAATATCTGCTCAACATGGAAATTATCTGAGGGCATCAGATTACGGTGTGTATCAATCGATAATCTTTTTACCAGACAGGCTATCGAGGACTTCCATGAGCCTCCTCTTTGCCTTGTGTTCCCTCCTCAACTCGCTGAGCAGGCTCTGCCAGTCGGAAGTGCGATTCTGCTCTTGTAATACCTTGCACATGCGCCGCAGATAACCGGCGGCCTCCTCGTAAGCTTTCGGTTTGACTTGACCAATCAGGCTGTCCACAACAGCCCGCCAGATGTCGATGGCAATTTGGGGGTGGGATTCGGCGACGGCCTCTGCAACAGTCTTGTCTGTTTCCCACCCCCAGCGTTTGGTTTTCCGCAGTTCTTGGTATAAGGTAACCACATCGTCGAAGCGCTCTTCCAGAATGGCTATATCAATAAGCGTAACAATGTCCGGAAACCGTTCATATCGCGATGTCGCCTTGTTCCGGGGTCGCATGACTTCCGGTTTCGGCAGGGGCCAGGCGGTACCCTTGCCGCCGACTGCCGGTTCGGGACGTTGACCGGTCTCAAGATATCTTAGGACACATGCTCTGACATTCGGCCAGACTTTGGCCTTCTCAGCAGCTTTGCGCAGATCTGTAAAGGTCTTGCGGGAGGCACGCTCAAAAAAATCCTCTGCCAGGTAAGCGGCTGCCAAGTCATACGTTTTATCTTTTTCAGCCATCTGTCGCAGCCGATTCTGCAGCTCTGTTGCTATTCCCGGAGCATGTTCCAGTGTACGTTCAAAACCCCGGATGCACCACTCACGGCCTTTTTCTTTTTCGCCAGCTGCCAACAGGATATCGACGAGTTTTACGTAGCACCGGCAGGCATCCGCCTCCTTCTCAAGCAGAGGGATGACCTTTTCCGGCGTGCCGCTCCGCTCATAGGCATCGAGAAGCATGTTCACAACCTTATTCCGACGGTATGTTTCGGAGAAAACCGCAGAAGTCGGTTTGGCCATGGATTTCAGGCGAGTTTCAAGATCTTTCGCCACTTCATGCCAATGGGCCTTAGTGTATTTTTTGCTCTCCAGGATCTTTCCGCCTGAATCCAGCAGGGAGTATTCATCAGCCATTGCCCGGTCGATCACCCACAACAACTGCTCTGCCGGGGTCATGGAAGAAAGCGGCACAGCTTGCAGCACGACCTCCAGGCAATCGCTGATTGCGGTGACAGTATCACCCTCATCGTGTGACTGTTCCACCTGTTCGTTACCTCTGGTCCAGAGTTCCTCCCCCAGCTGAATCACCGCATCAGCATGACCACTGGCGAGAAGCGCCTGCAACTGGGCCTGCACATGGGAATAGTCAGGGATATTTCCTTCACCTTTCCAGGAGTTGTACCAGGCTGGCTCCGAGGTAACGTTTCTGATCTCCCGCCGCAAGGAACTCACTACTTTATCGACTTGGCCCGTTGCAAGCTGTTCCTTTTCCAGTATCCCTCGTTCTATTTCCGGATAGTGGGCCGTAAGTTCCAGTATCATCGTTATCAGTTTATCCTTCTCCATCCTCTCAAGGATTTTCTGCACACGGGGATTCCCCGGTCTCCTCACCTTTGTAGTATCTGGAGCAAACTCGGACTCTTCACCCTCGTCCGACCAATCATCATCGTCGGCATAATCGTCCTCGGAGTCGTCGAAAAGGGCGTGGTAGAGATCATCTCCATCCTTCAGCAGGGGGATCTCTTTCTTCCGTTTCACTTGTTCCGCCGCCGACAACACGACGGCGACCGCATGTTTGCACGGCCCCCAGTCATAGGGGCAGGTGCAGAAATAGTCGAAATCACCTTCGTCATTGAGGCAGACAGACGTCGCATATACCTCACTCCCCGACACCCATGCAGCCAGGGTTCCATCCTCAAGGCGAGAAAGTTCTTTGACATGCCGAATGTAGGACTGACCACGACTGAAAATCTTCGTGCCAGCCCATTCCCTCAAGCCTTCAAGGGTCAGATTCCCCAGCAACGCGCTGATTGTTTCCATAAATTCGTCTCCATAAAGGTTCTACTGTCACTGTTCATATCCCAGAGTTCTGAACCCCTTCATACGCTTTTCATGCATTTTTGCCAGCATCGGCACTGACCCGTCCACATAGTCGTATACCCGTACTTCTTCCTTGCCGGCGCGTAGCCGGTGCAGTCGGCCCGCGTACTGCACCAGCATCCCTTTCCATGAGAACGGCAGCGCCAGAAAAAGTGTGTCCAGCCTGGCATCGTCGAAACCCTCACCGATATAGCGCCCCGTGGCAAGGATCAGTCGTTCTTCGTCATCGGGAATCGCTGCGAGATGCTCCACAATCTTGCGTCTCTGTTTTACCCCCATGCCGCCATGGAGTACCACCAGGTGCTTCACAGAATCACGTAGCTCCCCGGCAAAGAGTTCCAGATGGTCCTTCCGTTCGGTCAGGAGAATTGGCGACCTCCCGTCGGCGAGGGCTTTTCGTATGTCATCGAGAATGAAACGGTTCCGCTCCCGGTCGGAAGCCAACAGNNATAGATTTCCTGGATGGTCGTCTCCTTATCGGAGTCTGACACAGTAAAACTTGTTTCCCGGAGGATAAGGCGCCGGGTGAATGCGTCACGTGACTCCTGCTGTTTCCGGTCCAATGAATACCTGGTCGGCCCACATTGCATGTGGATTATGGGCTGATGGCCGTCGCGTCGGTACGGGGTGGCAGTAAGTCCTACCACATATCGGGCCTTCACCGCGGCCAGCACCCGTTCGAAGGAGAATGCCGGCAGGTGATGACATTCGTCGACTATAATCTGACCGTAAGTGGCGACCAGATCGGCAACCTCATCTTTCCTGACCAGGCTCTGCATCATGGCC
Organism: Geobacter sp. UBA4057; assembly: GCA_002382705.1. Classification (GTDB taxonomy): domain Bacteria; phylum Desulfobacterota; class Desulfuromonadia; order Geobacterales; family Pseudopelobacteraceae; genus UBA4057. The sequence goes on along the minus strand of DFZL01000041.1, from coordinate 3,314 downwards.
ACATCCAAAACCCCGGTTGCCTTGCTCTTTCCCGAGCCGATGGTGCCGATCGATTTGGGTGGCAGATCAAGGAAGCGTGCAAGCTGGGCAACCCACTGGTCAAGAAGCGGTTTGCGATGTACCAGGATCAGGGTTGAACAATTCCTGGCCGCTGTCATCCATGCGCCGACTACCGTCTTGCCGGAACCGGGAGGTGCGACAAATATCCCGATGTCGTGCTGCATGAGTTTATCGACAGCCTGCTGCTGGACATCTGTCAATGTGCCGTGGAATGCAAATGTTGTTGCAACACCGGTTTGTCGCTTATCATCGAGATGTAACATGATACCAAGTTCGTTGAGGAGGGTTTCGAGCGCATCACGACAGCCTCTCGGCAGCGCCACATATTCCGGCAGTTCCTCAAAGCAGACGATAACCCGTGGGGTGTTGTGTGTCGAGAGCCGCATCTTCTGCTTCTTGTAAAACTCGGGATTCTGGAAGGCGGCCAGCCGTTTGATCCGGTTGAGAAGCTCCGATGGGATCGATTTCTTTTCAACAAAGATTTTTTGGGCAAGTACCGCCGTGATTGTTTTTGGCAACTTTCCCTTGATCAACTGCTCAGGCAGCCGTCCTGAAGGCGACCGTTCCCATGGCGCCTGTTCTTCGTCGTGATCCGACGGCAACCGTAAGCCGATTACCTGTCCTTTGCGCACTGCCTTGTCGGCAATGGACTGGAGTTCCTGTGAAGATAGCCGTTTGAGCGATGTCAGATATCCCCATTGATCCGGATAGGGGGAGAATGTCTCGTCAACGAAGACGCTATTCCCTTTTTTGCGGGGCTCCCATTGCAGCGGCAGAGCTATCAGGTTGCCGAACCCGCCGCGAGGCATGGTGTCCTGACTGGGGAAGAGCCGATCATATGATTCCATGCTGAGCTGGTGGCGCCGGGACATGGTTTCGGTAATGAGGTAGCACCCCATGACCCGCGCTGTTGCGGCCATAACCGGTTCCGAGAAGAAGAACCAGGCGTGGGCGCCATTGCCTGAGCGAGAGCGTTCTATCGCGACCGGGAGATCAAGAGATGTACAGGTTTCCCGGAAAGCTGCCACGTCCTCCTGCCAGGTTGTCTTGTCGAAATCCACCGCCAGGAACCGACAGGTGTCGTCCGGCAGGAGAGGGTAGACACCGATGGTCTGTTTACCCTGGAGATGCTCCTTAATTACCTCATCCGTGACCGGTAAGTACGACTGGTGCTTGCATTCGCTGCACCTTACTCGGGGAGTCTTGCGTTTTCCGCAGAGGGAATAGACTCCGTCATTGGCGCAGGCGGGCATGTATCCCTTGCGGTCACCGTTCTTGCTGACCCACAGTTTCGGGTAGACATCCTCCCGCCCTTTGAAGAGCGAACGGAACAGGGTAATCTTATCGTCTGAGGATAATGAGGAAAGTTCTGGAGCAGGGGAAGAGGATACGTCTATAGCTGACACCTGCTGCCATAGATCATGAAGCGTTTCAAGGAGCGCCTGCCGTTCAGCGTCGAGCTGGGCAAGTTGTGTCTCTTTCAAGGCAATGGCTTCGATGAGTGTTGCCCTGTTATGTTTCATGAAATGATCTCATGTCGAGCCACCGCTTTGTATATTCAATTCATGCGCTTCAGGGTGAGGGCATCATCAGTTTGACGGTATCGGCTGGTCGTTCAAACGCGTTACAGCGCTCCAGAATGTGCCGGGCAGACGCCAGATCGCTGAAATCTATTCTGCTGACAAAATCCTGAGCCACATCCATGACGCGAAGGAATGCCGCAGGATCCTTGTGGTTGGAAAGCAGTTTCAGTGATGCTATGTATTCGTTGCGGTAGACACTCGGGATGATGATCCGGCAGACACCGGCTGCAACAAGTTCCGCGTTCATCATCGCCCGCGCCGTTCTGCCGTTGCCATCGTCAAAGGGGTGGACTTCAGAAACGAGATACATCATGAAAAGCGCACGCGCCAGTGGATCAGACAGTGAATTGTAGAAGGAGAAGCCTTGGGCAAGCGTACCTTTTACCAGTTCCGGTGCGACAAAGTAGGTAGTCCCGGCCCGGTTGCCCTTCTCCTTCAGTTCCCCCGGCCGTTTGTCCGGTCTCCCTTCCAGGATCGACGTATGTCGGCTCCGCAGCAGTTCCATGAATGAGGCGATATCCAATGGCGTCCGTTGTAATTCGACAAGATTGCCGACGACACGCCAGGTACCGAGGATATCGTGGGCATCCTCCGGTCGGGATTGAGGAATCACGCCCGAGAAGACAATCCCCAGAGCCTCGTCCACTTCAAACTCGGTACCTTCGATAAAATTGGAGAAGTAGGCGTCGAAGAAACTTTCGTTGTAAAATGCCGGCCCCGGTTCATAGATGCGGTTCCGGCTTGGCAGGACGGTGCGGGCAAGAACGCTGCGCAGGGCTTCAAATTGTTCCAGACGGACAGGGTCATACGGTTCGCCACTGGAATATGATCGTGCAACCGGACTTTTCAAGTCTGCTTCCTGCGTTTGCAGCAGGCTGCCGATCAGACGGTCGAGCAGTTGGAACTCTTTCTCAAGGCCGATATCCGCTGCAATGGTGCGTGCAAGGTCACGGATCCGGTTCAACTCACTTTCGCCCTTGATCCGCAGGATGGAGGTAAGTTTCTCTTCGACAGCCTTCTGTCCGGCAGCCTTGGTTGCTCCCTCCCGTGCTTTTGTATGCGAGAGGTTTTCCAGTAGAAGACGTGATGGCGATGCCATGTGAAGTCCGCCGATAAAAGGCATGTCGCCTTCGACCGGACCTGAACCTGGTATTCTGACAATCCGCAGACCCGGCAGTTCGGTAATCTTTTTGTAGCCGCAGGTTACAAAGACGGATCCATCCTCGGCGGGATGACTTTCTAGGGCTGTACGAAAACCGATCACGCCTCCTGGCGCCAGCATGCCGACAATCTGCCAGCGATTGCGGGTAACGATAATCTCCACCGGCTCGCTCATGTTACGGGTATAGAGCCGTGGGCCGATTTTACGGGCAGTCCCCAGCTTGACCATGTTTGAGACGGCACGTGAGGTGTCGCTTTCTGAGAGGAAAACTTCCGGTAGGATATTTTCGTTTCTATTCGACATCAGAATTCCCATAATCAGCAAATATAGCTTCTATATTTAACGATAACAGCAAATTTAGCAACCATAAAAAAGATAATAACATAAATAGCAGCCATAGGTTGTGTGATATCGACACTGAATAACCCTCTGGCTGCAGAGAGTGCTCCGGGAGAATTCTGAGAATTCTGGGGTCAGGTTAGAGTTTCGGATATTTATAGCTCTCAGTT
>DFZL01000058.1 GCA_002382705.1 Geobacter sp. UBA4057 | reverse complement strand
CGCCGCCACCATTCTGTCACTGGTACAGACCTGCAGAAATCTTGGAATCAATCCCCAGGAGTATCTGGAGGATGCACTCCGCCGTATCATTTCTCATCCAGCAAAGAAGATTGATCAACTTCTTCCAGACAACTGGCTCACCGAAAAGCAAAACTCACCAGCATAATTCTATTACACATTCAAGATGGTCTGCAGTTGACGGTTACATTTGTCCGGGGTTGGTCGCTCCCCCCGGCACTTGGTAAAGGTGATTGTGAAGCGTGCGCCCCTTGCCGGTTCATCTGTTTTGACTGGTTCCAGGCTGATTACTGTATCCATCGGATCTTCAAGACGTGACGCGCCGCGCTGTTGCCCGCCCTTGCCCTGGTGATGTACAAGCAAAACCGCGTGCCCTTTGTGGCGCAACTGGATAAGCCACCTTAGAAAACCATCAAGGGCGCTGTTGTCGTTTTCATCCATCCCGGCAATCAAGGCGCTTTTGTTGTCCAAAATTATCAAATCAGGTTTCCGGCCTGCCGCCTCAAGGTCTGTCAGTAACTTGTTGATACGCTCCCGCCCTTCATCGTGGGCAAGGTTCAAGGGTTCATCGTCAAGCCACAATGGCTCACTGCAAAGGATGTCCAGCTTTTCCGGGAGTTCACCGCCTGAATGGTCGTAGTAACGTGCCTGCAAAGGTTCCGACGCCATTTCAGCGTCGATTACGAGCGTCTGCCATGATTGATTTACCCCCCAGCAAAAAAAGGGCGTGCCGCCTGAAGCGGACAAGGCAAGGTTTGTGATAAATTGTGTCTTGCCGATTCCCCTACCTCCATGAACCATGCATATTCCCTTTTCCTTAATGACACCTGCCACTATTTCACGGGGCTTGTCATACTTGACGGCCATAAACTCCCGGCCTGACAACACACGGTCAATCAGCGGCCTGCTGCCGTCAAGGTCTGGGGCGTCTTCCGGTGCCTTCCAGTCTCGTTTAACAGATAAAGCAAGTTTGGTGTATTCGCTCCAATAATCTCGATCTGCTCGCAACATTGCTTGCAAGCTAACTGCAAGGGTCTTCCGGCGATCTTCCGGCGACTGGTGGCAACTCTCAATAATAGCCGCCCGACGTGCTGCATTTGCCTTTTTCAAACGATCAACCAAAAACACAACTTTCCCGCCGGTTTTGCGGTTGATCTCCCGGCGCTCATTGGCCTGTTGTCGCTCTTGCTGGACAAGTCCAACAGCTTTCTTGCGCCATGATTGATTTTCCGGGTGCCATTTCATAAGCTGCTGCGTCAAGCGGTCGGCCTGGTCGGTGCTCTCAATCTCCCCGGTGATCTCCATCCACAAGAGCGTTTCAGCGGTGGTGGTATCTGTAGGATATTCTAAAAACAGTTGTTTACTCTTGGCTGAAAACATTTTATAATTACAACAGTTAAAAGCCTTTTGAGTCCGCCCGAACTCATCCCCTTGTTGGCCCTGTGAGACACCCTCCGGGGCCTTCATCTTTTGTGCAGCTCGCATGATTCAGCCTCTCTTTGTATAAGATATTTTTCATTTATCACCTGTAACCTTTCCCGGCATCCGCCGAATTAAAATATGAGCATCGCGCCCGTATCACCTTTACTGTTAGCCTCTTGGCTGTGTAACCTTTGATCTTGCGGACATCGCGCCCGTTATGCCGCTTTTTACCGCCAGCAACTCTTCACCTTTCCACGCAACTACTCTTTCAGATAGCCGGACTGGTTGAGGATACCGGCCATCGGCTACACCTTTCAGCCAGGTACTTCTGCTAAAGGGGAATATCCCTTCTATCTTCTTCTTTCGGTTGCTAACGATCTGGTACACCCTGTAAAGCCCGTCCGGTTGTAACTGGTTTCTAACGTCCATCTGTGAACCTCCTTCAAAGTTTCCCGGCCCCAAACGCAAAAAAGGATTGATTTTTTACAACGGCTTTTGAGCCATTGTTTAAATCAATCCTTTAATCCTGGGGTGGTTACTGCTATTTAGTTTTTATTATATGATTACTTTCTTTATAGTACTGTAAAAACCCAAAAAAATATACAAAAAATACTAATCACATAAATTATTTTTATACTGCTTTCAACCCCTCCAGATAATCCGCCCACTGCTGCATCATAGCTACCCGCGCCGGGAGGTGTGCCGTTCGGTTGTAAGCCCTGCCGTTCGGGTCTTTGACTGCGTGGGCTAGCTGGTGTTCGATAAAGTCCGGCCTTATCTCCAGGACTTCATCAAGAATAGTACGCGCCATAGCCCGGAAACCGTGGCCGGTGATCTCTGACTTTTCAAAACCCATACGACGCAAACCGGCATTGACGGCATTCTCTGACATACAACGCAACGGCGAACGGTGGCAGGGGAAAACATACTTGCTGTGTCCAGTGAGGGGGTAAAGGTCTTTCAGGATAGCAACTGCCTGTTTGCACAATGGGACAAGGTGTGCAGCTTTCATTTTCATTTTTTCAGCCGGAATATTCCATTCAGCGGTATCAAGGTCAATCTCTGACCACTCAGCCGCCCGCAACTCCCCAGGCCGGACAAACAGCAACGGCGCAAGCTGTAAGGCACACTTGACCACGTATGAACCTGTAAAGCCGTCAATCGCTCGCAGTAGCGGTGCAACCTCTTTCGGGTCTGTAGGGGCGGCATGGTGCCCGCCTTTTACTGGTGGCAATGCCCCTTTCAGGTCTGCTACAGGGTCACGGTCGGTGCGCCCGGTGGCAATAGCATACCTAAAAATTGAGCTGCATTCAAACCGTACCCGGTGCGCCGTGTCCAGAATCTTCCTTGATTCCATGCGCCGCAATACTGCCAGCACGTCCGGTGCCGTGATCTCCTTGATAGGGCGCTTACCTATCCAGGGAAAGACGTTCTTTTCCAGTCGTTCAAGTTTATGCTGTGCATGACTGGCAACCCACATATGAGCAAATTTACTATGCCATTCACGGGCGATTACTTCAAAGCTGTTGGCATCCTGTTCGCCCTGAGCCGCCTTCTTTGCTTTCTTTGCCTCTCCGGGGTCAACACCGTTGGCAAGCAGTTTCTTTGCATCCTCCCGGCGCTGTCTGGCATCTGCAAGGGTGATTTGGGGGTATGAGCCAAGAGCAAGCAACTTTTCCATACCCCCAAAACGATACTTGAGCCGCCATAGCTTCCCGCCTGCCGCCGTAACCAGTAAATAAAGACCATCGCCGTCATAAACTTTTACGTCCTTCAAGGCTGGTTTTAAGTTCTTTATCTGACCTGCTGATAACGGCTGAATCTGCTTTGACATGGACTTTATCTCCTTTATGGGGGTATGAGGTCGGGGGCTGGTCTGATATACCCTTAAAAATACCCCCAAAACAACCGGATTTAACGATACCTTAAAAAACTTCGTTGGACAACAAATAAAGAAAAAGCCCTGATTTCTCAGGGCTTCCCGTACTGCAACAAACCTTATTAAATTGTCAACTGGTGCCCGGAGCCGGAATCGAACCGGCACAGCCTTTCAGCCGAGGGATTTTAAGTCCCTTGCGTCTACCAGTTCCGCCATCCGGGCAGGCAGAATCAGACGTTCACTCTCTCTTTAAGCTCCTTTCCCGTCTTGAAAAAAGGGGCCTTTTTCGGTGGGATAGGGACAACTTCGCCGCTCTTGGGATTTCGCGCGTCACGTCCGTTGCGCTCCCTTATCGTAAAGCTTCCAAAACCTCTGATCTCAACCTTGTCTCCGCTGCAGAGTGCCTCTTCAATGGAATCAAACACAGTATTCACAAGCAGTTCGGAGGTTTTAAGATTAAGGGTCATGTTATGAGTCTCAACCATCTTTTCAATCAATTCGCTCTTGGTCATCTGACAGTCGCTCCTGCATAGGAAAATTCAGTTGCCGTTTTTGTTATTGATTTCCTGCCTTAGCAGCTCGCCGAAATTGGAAGTAGCGCTTCCCTGACTGCCTAGATACTGCTCAAAGTCCGCTTTTTCGGTAGCAGCCTGCATAGCCTTTATTGAAAGCGATATCCGGTGATCTTTGGGATCGCAGTTAAGCACCACCGCCTCAAGAATATCTCCTGGCTCCGCAAATGTTTTGGCGGAAGCGATCTTTTCGCGAGAGAGTTCCGAAACATGTATAAGACCTTCAATCCCTTCCTGCAGTTCGATAAAAATCCCGAAATCGGTCAGGGATGTCACTTTGCCTTTCACTTTAGTCCCTGGAGTATATATTGACGGAGCGACACTCCACGGATCAGGTTCAAGCTGTTTGATGCCGAGAGAGAGACGCTCATTTTCGACATCAACCTTAAGGACTACCGCCTGAACAGTGTCCCCCTTTGCATATGCATCCCCCGGGTGCTTTATCCGTTTTGTCCAGGAGATATCGGAGACATGAACAAGGCCGTCTATCCCGTCTTCAATACCTATGAACATGCCGAAATCGGTCATGTTCTTGATCTGCCCCTCGATCTTGGTGCCGGGCGAATACTTTTCAGCAATCTGCTTCCACGGATTTTCGCCTATCTGTTTAAGGCCGAGCGATATCTTGCGGTTGGGCATATCGATACCAAGAACGACAACTTCAACTTCATCCCCTGCATTAAGGGCATCTGAAGCTCTCCGCACCTTTTTTGTCCATGACATTTCCGAAATATGTATAAGGCCTTCGACCCCCGGCTCAAGCTCTACAAACGCCCCGTATTCCATAAGGCTTACTACACGCCCCTTGACTCTGGAGCCGATTTCGTATTTTGAAGAGATATCAACCCAGGGGTCAGGCTGTATCTGTTTTACACCGATCGATATCTTCCCTTTTGCCTTGTCGAATTTGAGTATCCTGGCTTTGACAGTGTCCCCTGGCTTGAAGATTTCAGACGGTTTTCCGACCCTTCCCCAGGTCATGTCCGAAACATGAAGAAGAGCATCCACCCCTCCTATATCTACAAAAGCGCCATAATCGGTGATATTCTTGACAACTCCTTCCACGATCTGACCCTCTTCGAGATTAGCCAGAGTAATGTCACGGACGGCTGCCCGCTCCTCTTCAAGAACTGCCCGACGCGAGAGGACTATGTTGTCTCTTCTCTGATTAAGCTTGATGACCTTGAATCTGGAACTCAGGCCTATGTAGCGGTCAGAATTCGATGATGGACGGGTATCCACCTGGGATGCCGGAAGAAAGGCCTGCACTCCGCATATGTCCACGCTGTATCCACCGTTTACTTTTGCTTTTATGACCCCTTCGATTATCCCCCCCTCCTGGCCCGCATCGCCTATTTTCTCCCACGCCGACTGATAATCGGCCTTTCTCTTTGAAAGAACATAGCCACGCTTGCCATCCTCACGCGTCATCAGAACCCGAACGGCATCGCCAACTTTAACGTCCAGTTCCCCTGCCGCATTACGGAATTCGGAAACCGGGACAAAACCTTCAGACTTGAGCCCTATATCAACAAGCACGGTTTCCTGGTCGACTCTTACTACCGTCCCCTCTATGATTTTGTCACGCTCAGGCCTCTCCTTAAGGCTTTCTCTGTAAAGAGCGGCAAATTCACTACTCTGACATTCTGAATCCGGATCTTCGTGCTCCTCTTTTTCAGAAACGTCGAGCCTTTTAAAATCAACCATTACATCATACCCCCTGTACTTTTTTTTATGCGGTTTCCATTATACCAAGAGAACGGACGACACGCATGATTCTGCTGCGTCCGCAAGCATGGCAATGTATCACAATCAGACAAAAACTCAATTATTTTTATTAATTTCATCAAGCCTGTTCATGACCTCGTCAATTATCCATTTGGGAGTGGAAGCTCCGGCGGTCACACCCGCTTTTCCAACGCCGTCAAACCATTCAGGGTCTATCTCTTCGGCAGTCTCTATATGGTATGTCTTTGGCTGAAGCTCCGCGCATACTTCAGCGAGTCTTCTCGTGTTTGCGCTGTTGAACCCTCCGACCACAAGCATGCAGTCAACATGTCTGGCCAGCTCTTTAGCCTCTTCCTGGCGTACCGCAGTGGCGTCGCATATAGTGTTGAACACCCTGATTTCAGCGCCACGGACAAGACACTCCGAAACTACATTTTTCAGATTTTCAAAGGACTGGGTCGTCTGGGCTACGATGCCTATCTTGTTCATTCTGGGGAGTTTCCCGACCTCTTCGCCTGAACCGACCACAAATACCTTTTCTCCACCGTAGGAAACTATTCCCTGGACTTCAGGATGGTCTGCGTCTCCCACTACAACAACTCCATAGCCGGCGTCGGAAAGGCTTTTTACATGCTCCTGCGCTTTTTTCACGAACGGGCAGGTGGCATCTATAATCTCAAGCTTTTTTTGCATCGCCTCGGTTATCTCGCCTGAAGCCACTCCGTGCGAACGTATTATTATCGTTCCGTTCTCCATTGAGTCCAGGCTTTTCAAGACCTTGACCCCCATATCCTCGAGCTTGTTCACAACCTGCGGCGAATGTATTATCGGGCCAAGAGTATATGTCTTGTTGTCCCTGCCGGCCGCCTCAAAAGCCATCTGTGTGGCGCGTTTGACGCCAAAACAGAATCCGGCTCTCTTTGCAAGTAAAACTTTCATGATTCACAAACCCCTTTTTTCTCTTTCACGCATTTTTCCATAAGGTCAAGCACCTGCTCGGCGGAGAGCCCTGACGAGTCTATGACCACCGCATCCCCGGCCTGCCTCAACGGGGCGATATCCCGTTTCATATCCTGTTCGTCCCTTTTCGCAACATCATTGATAGTGGCCTGAAGGGTAGTTTTTTCCCCTCTGGCGATTAACTCGGCATAACGCCTCTTCCCCCTCTCTTCAGTAGAAGCTGAGAGAAAAAATTTCACTTCCGCGTCAGGGAAAACCACCGTGCCGATATCACGCCCTTCCAGCACTACCCCACCATGCTTCCCCATTTCTCTCTGAAGCCTCATCATGGCTTCCCGAACCGGCCTTATGGCCGAAACCCGGGATGCAAGCAGGGATATTTCAGGAGTGCGGATAAGATCGGTCACATCTTTGCCGTTCGCAATAACCCTCTCACCCCGGTCAGAGTGGCCGAATTTTATGTCAAGGTTTCTGCAGAACTTCTCTACTGACGCGACATCATCAAAATCTGTCCCTGATTCATGCAGCAGCAGAGCCGCAGACCGATACATTGAACCGGTGTCTACCTTGATGTAGCCAAGACGCTTTGCAAGCAGCTCTGAAACCGTGCTTTTGCCGGCGCCGGACGGCCCGTCTATTGCAACAACTATCCCGCGGTTTCCGGAAGGCATCAGAGTGCGCCTGCCGCTGTTTTTGCAAGCAGTTGAAAAAAATCAGGGAACGATGTCGAGACGCACTCTATGTCGTTCACCTTTATTCCGCCAGAAGAGGCCAGAGCGGCTATGGAGATCGACATCGCGATCCTGTGGTCTCCGAAACTTCCGACCGAACCGCCTGAGAATCTTTCAGCCCCTTTTATATCCATACCGTCTTCAACTTCATCCAGATCAATCCCGAGCGCTCTCAGGTTTGAAGCCATTGCGGATATCCTGTCCGTCTCCTTGACCCTCAACTCTCTCGCGTCGCGGATCGACGTCACCCCGTCAGCCAGCGCCGCAGCGATACAAATAGCGGGAAATTCATCAATCGCGCGGGGAATGAGATCTCCGGAGACATATACCCCTTTGAGATCAGATGCTTTAACCAGAATATCGGCAACCGGCTCTCCAGAAGAGTCACGTTCATCCAGAAGCTCTATATTCCCTCCCATAAGCCTGAGTATCTCGATCACACCGGTGCGCGTCGGATTAACCCCTACATTTCTGATCAAAAGTTCGGAGCCGGGGGTGATCAAAGCCGCAACAATAAAAAAAGCGGCTGAGGAGATATCGCCAGGAACAGATATATCAGCCCCCAGCAGTTCACCTCCCCCCTCTACAGATACCATGTTTGCCGAAGTTTGAACTTTCGCGCCGAAAAGCCGGAACATCCGCTCGGAGTGGTCGCGGGATGGGGCAGGCTCGGTTATTACGCTCACTCCGTCAGCGTAAAGAGCGGCCAGCATGAGAGCGGACTTGACCTGGGCGCTTGAAACCGGAGAGTTGTAAGAAATTGATTTCAAACCACCGCCGTTTATCGCCAGCGGCGCCAGGCTCCCGTTGCTCCTCCCGCAGATTCTCCCCCCCATCAGCGTCAACGGCTCGACTATCCGTTTCATCGGTCTTTTGCGTAGATACTGGTCACCGGTGACAACCGAGAAAAAGGGCTGTGAAGCGAGAAGTCCGGTTATCAGCCTGATCGTTGTGCCGGAATTTCCACAGTCGATCACATCGGAAGGCTCTGAAAGGCCATGCGCCCCTTTCCCGGTGATTGTCACCGTCTCTCCGTCATCATCTATCGGAATCCCCATAAGACGAAAAGCCCTCATGGTGGCCATATTGTCCTCGCCCCGGAGAAAGCCTGTGACTCTTGTGATTCCCCTGGCAATAGCCCCAAGCATAATCGATCTGTGAGAAACCGATTTGTCTCCGGGAACAGCTATCTCGCCACGAAGCGAGGAAGCCGGCATTATCATTATTGATTTCATAAACAAACACTCCTCGCCATGCATATTTGAATATCTTCCGGAGAACATTCGCAAATGGTCAGGATAACCGGCAAAATGCATACAAACCTAAAAACATATCTGGCAAAACCGATTCCAGTCTAAAGAATCCCGTCGCGGAACTTCTTCGCCAGCGTGAAAAACGAGGCGAGCCCTTCTGTATCGGAATTTTCGACCCGTTCTCTGAGCTCCGAAAGACTCGCGGAAAAGCTGTCAATACTTTTGAGAATGGCAGTGCGGTTCATGAGGGCTATATCCCGCCACATGACCGGGTTGGAAGACGCAATGCGAGTAAAATCCCTGAACCCTCCCGCAGTATAGGAAAGAACATTCTCCCCCTCAACATCCGCGCTTCCCACCGCATGCACAAGGGCATAGGCGACAATATGCGGGAGATGTGAAATCTCGGCAAAAATACGGTCATGATGCCCCGGTTCCATCACGGACACTTCTGCGCCCGCGGCCTGCCAGAGAAGTGAAATTGTATCAAGCGCATGCCGTGGAGTTTTTTCAGATGGGGTCAGGATGCAGCGCCTGTCGCGGTAGAGCGAAGGAAAGGCCGCAGCGACCCCGGAGTGCTCTGTGCCTGCTATCGGATGCCCTCCGACAAAAAAAACACCGGGTGGCATGGCCATTTCACATTCGCCCGTTATCAGCTCCTTGACGCTGCCGCCATCGGTAACTATGCAGCCAGGCTTGAGAAACGGGGCTATCTCCTTTGCGATCGGAATAATCGAGCATACGGGAGTAGATATGAATACGATATCCGCTTCAGCAACCGCTTCGGACGGAGCGGTGGCCACCCTGTCTACAATACCCATGTCCAGGGCTGTTTGCAGATTGCCGCTGTCGGAATCAATGCCGGTTATGGCGCCGACCGCACCCGATTCACGCATGGCGAGAGCAAATGAGCCCCCTATCAATCCTACGCCGATAACGGCCATATGTGCGGCAATCATGGGCATGAGACTGGGATTTCCTATAGCGAACGGGGGAAAGATCCGAGTACTTTAAGGAACTGGCAGCACTCCTTAAGTTCGGTAATGGCCGAAGAGACATCCGGGTCAGAAACATGTCCGTAAAAATCTATAAAGAATATGTATTCCCAAGCCTTCTGCTTGTATGGCCTGGACTCTATCTTGGTCAGATTGATCCCCCGTGCGGCGAATGGCTCCAGCATGCGGCAGAGTATCCCCGGTTCGTCCTTGACCGCGAAAAGGACAGAGGTCTTGTCCTTGCCGCAACGCTCGCAACTCTTTCGTGAAATCACAAGGAAACGGGTGAAGTTGTTGACCTGATCCTCTATTCTGCTGCTCACCACCTTGAGATCATACAGTGAAGCGGCCAGCTCTCCTGCAATGGCGGCAGAAGTGTAGTCATCACTGGCTATCTGCGCAGCTACCGCTGTCGAGGCCACATCCACAAGTGGAATCCCCGGAAGGTTCCCTTCCAGCCACTGCCGGCACTGAGCGATCGGCTGGGGGTGAGAGTAGACTTTTCTTATATCCTCGACTCTTCCTGTTCTTGAAAGGAGATCATGATGCACTTCAAGCATGATTTCGCCGGTAATCTTAAGATTGCTCTCTACAAACATGTCAAGGGTATGGGATACAACCCCTTCGGTGGAATTTTCGACAGGCACGACCCCGTACTGCGCCTTTCCCTTTTCAACCTCCTCAAAGACTGCCGGTATCGACTTGAGCGGCACAAGTTCGGCGGAAAGTCCGAACTGCTGTTTGGTGGCCAGGTGGCTGAATGTCGCTTTGGGCCCAAGAAAGGCTACTTTCATCGGGGATTCGAGGGAGAGGCAGGCGGAAATTATTTCACGATAGATGTTCTTGAGCGCGTCATCAGGAAAGGGACCCCGGTTGTTACGAAGCATCCGCTCGTAAATCTGTCGTTCCCTCCCCGGAACGTGAAATTCCAGATTGCTTCCGGATTTAAGACTGCCCACTTCAAGAACTACCCTGGAGCGGTCATTCAGAAGTCTGAGTATGCTGTCGTCAATCTCGTCAATCCTGGCACGGAGAGTTTCAATGGTCGGACTGTTCTGATCCAAGGATAACCGCCTCTGGAGGGGAAATATCATGCTGAGCAGAATGGTTGAGACTTTACTTTATAGTCGCTTTAAAAGCAACTCCAAATCAAACCGCTGCAACTGGGCGCAAAACCGCGTTTTCATACAGGCACCAGATTATGAACAATACTTCTGGCAGCTTCGAGGATATCATCATAAACCGCAACCCCTTCCGGAAGCCTCTCCTCTTCGGAGATTCCATATCCTGTCCTTACCAGGATCGGGAGGCAGCCTGCGGCGATCCCCGCCTCTATATCAGACAACTTGTCCCCTATCATTATCGAAGAGGAGAGATCAATATCAAATAGCTTTTCAGCCTGGTGCAGCATTCCCGGGAGAGGCTTGCGGCATCGGCACGGAAGCGCATGGCTACCCCTGCCGGAGGGATGATGCGGACAGTAAAGCCATGCGTCAATCCTTCCGCCACGTTTCTTTATCTCTGCCGAAATATGGCGATGAAGCTTTTCAACGTCTTCCTCCGTATAATAACCTCTTGCTATCCCTGACTGATTGCTGACCACTGCGACGAAGAAACCGGCCATGTTCAGCAGTGAAACCGCTTCCGCCGCACCGGGAATGAACTCGAACTCTTCAATGCTGTAAAGATAATCCTTCTCAAGATTGATTGTTCCGTCCCTGTCGAGAAAGATCGCCTGTCTCACAGATTTTCCCCTTTGACAAAATAGATGAAAGAAACTAAAAACATACTGTCTGAAACAGCATAAAAACATAAAAAACAACACAGGAAAAGAGAATGCTTAAAACAAACAACCTGAAAGTAACCTCAATAACCCCCATCATAGCGCCGGCTGAACTGAGGCAGGTATTCCCGGTTTCTGAGAGAAACAGGGAATTCATCTGCAGAAGCAGAGAAGAAATCAACAACATAATACACAGAAGAGACAGAAGATTGATGGTTGTTGTCGGGCCATGCTCCATTCATGACCCCGGAGCCGCGATAGATTACGCAGAGAGGCTGGCAGAGCTTTCCGACAAGGTGTCTGACCAGTTGCTCCTTATAATGAGGGTATACTTCGAAAAACCGAGAACCACAGTCGGATGGAAAGGGCTTATCAATGATCCGGACATGAACGGCACGCATCTGATATCAAAAGGGCTAGGCATCGCGCGGTCACTGCTGCTTCGCATTACCGGACTCGAAGTGCCGGTTGCAAATGAGATGCTGGATCCGATAACGCCTGAATACGTAGCTGAAATGATAAGCTGGGGCGCCATCGGCGCCCGCACAACAGAATCCCAGACGCACAGGGAGATGGCGAGCGGCCTCTCGTTCGCCGTCGGTTTCAAGAACGGAACCGACGGCAATCTTCAGATAGCCATAGACGCGATGAAAGCAGCCATGCACCCGCACAGCTTCCTGGGGATAAACAGCGAGGGGCGGACATCGATAATAAGAACAACCGGCAACCCTGACCTCCACATCGTCCTGAGAGGCGGAGCTCAGAAAGCAAACTACTACCCTGAAGACATACTTGCAACCGAAGAGGCTCTCAGGAGTAACGGACTCTTTCCGACTATCATGGTGGATTGCAGTCACGGCAACTCAGGCAAGGATTACAGAAAACAGCCGGAAGTGCTGGACAGCGTCATAACACAGATAGAGAAAGGAAACAGCTCTATCTCCGGAGTGATGATAGAGAGCTACCTGGAAGAGGGAAACCAGAAGATACAGAGCGACATAATGCAGATGAAATACGGAGTTTCGATAACAGACGCCTGCATAAACTGGGAGACAACGGAGCGGATACTCCTTGACGCGCATAAAAAGCTTGCAACATGCCGGAAAAGCTGATGACTGCTCTGCCTCTGCAAATCAAATTGAGCGGATACGGGAAGAGAGATCACTCCGCCTCATACATAAGCCGCATCCCGCCGGCCGTTCTCCCGGCCCCCCCGTTGTACAGGTTCTCTGCCCCCTCTATCAGGATATCCATATAATTAATTTTTTTCTTCGGAGCGTGAATTATCTCCGGATCCCCTTTTATTCCGGCCTGTCGCCCGGCCTCTTCAACGGCGTCCTGCATGGTGCCAAGACGATCGACCAGTTTCAAAGCTTTCGCCTGCTCACCTGAGAGTATCCTTCCGTCAGCGATCCTGCGGACATCTTCCACCGGGATTCTCCGCCCGGCAGCAACAGCCCGGATGAACTGCTCATGCGTATTGTCTATCACCGATTGAAGCATGGCCATCTCATCAGGTGCAAGTTCACGGAACGGCGATCCTGAATCCTTGTACTTTCCGGTCTTAAGCGCATAAGACTTGATTCCTACCTTGTCCATAAGCGCTTCGATATTGGAAAGCTTGAGGATCACCCCTATGCTCGCGGTAATCGTCCCCGGATTCGCGTAAATCATTGTTGCCGGAGCCGAGATGTAATATCCTCCGGAAGCCGCAAGCGCTCCCATTGATACGATTATCTTCTTTTTTTCCGCAAATTTTCTAACCTCATCACTTATCTCCTGGGATGGAGCAACCACTCCACCTGGGGAGTCAACTCTCAGAACTACCGCTTTCATATTCTCCTGTTTGAGGAAATACCTAAGCTGTCTGACCGTCTCTTTTGAATCTAGAATCATCCCCTTCACTTCAACCACCCCGACCCCTTCCCCCGAAACCGGCTCGTCTTTATGACCGCCGGCCAATGTCCTGAAAATGAGGAGAGAGAATGAAAAAAGCAGGAAAATGAAAAATGCGGCCAGAGCCGCAAAAAAGACGCTTTTTCTTGACATGCTACACCCTGCCTTGTTATTGGATTCGGTCATGAGACTGCTGGTTGTATCGGATACGCACGGGAACTACCCGCTGCTTCTCAAAATCGTCATGGAAGCCGGCCATATTGATTCTGTCGTCCATCTTGGCGATGGCGAGGAAGAGATGGAGTTGATAGCCGAAGCTACAGACGCGGAAATTGTCCGTATCGCAGGAAATTGCGATCCTCATTCTAACGCACCAGGAGAAATCTTACTGGAAAGAGAAGGGAAGCGGCTCTTTTTTCTCCACGGTGACCGCTACAGGGTCAAACTCGGCCTTGGAAACCTTGAACAGATAGCCAGGGAGATTGAGGCAGACGCTGTATTCTACGGGCATACCCACATTGCGTCCGATGTCATGCTCTCCGGAATCAGATTCATAAACCCGGGGACATTGAAAAAAGATTCAGAATGTCAATCCTACGCGATTGCAGATGTATCTGAAAACGGGATAAACGTCAACATCCTGAAAGCCTGAACAGTTGAGCCCTCAGCAAAAAACACGAAAACGTCGTCCTACCACTGCATCCCACCGCTTTTCGGAAAATATTCCGGCCCTCGCGTCACAAAATCTCTCTTTCCCCGTTTCAAAACCGTCTCAGGTTTTACCCCCCATATCTCTTCGGCATATTCGCTTATGGTTCTATCACTGGAAAATTTACCCATCCCTGAAGTGTTAATGATCGATTTTCTCGCCCATTCAAAAGGATGTAGATAAAGCCGGTCGATCTCATCCTGGCATCCTATGTATGACGCGTAATCCGCCAGCAGCATATAATTGTCGATATCCAGCAGCGACTCAACGACAGGCTTGAAAAGACCCGGATTTCCGGGTGAGAAAGCCCCCTCCCCTATCATGTCTATAACCCGCTTGAGCTCCTGATTCCTGTAGTAATAGTCGCGGGGCCGATAGCCCGCGTTCCTCAGGCTCTGAACCTGTTCAGTAGTCATCCCGAAAATAAATATGTTCTCCCGTCCGACCTCTTCCATAATTTCTATGTTGGCTCCGTCAAGAGTGCCTATGGTGAGCGCCCCGTTAAGCGCGTACTTCATGTTGCCGGTTCCGGACGCCTCCGTGCCGGCTGTGGAAATCTGCTCCGAGAGGTCTGAAGCGGGAAAGATCATCTCCGCAAGAGAGACGTTGTAATTTTCGAGAAAAACAACCTTCAGCATCTCCCCGACAGCCGGGTCATTGTTGACCACTGACGCAACTCCGTTTATAAGGCGTATCACAAGCTTGGCCATGAAATATGAAGGCGCAGCCTTCCCTCCGAAAATAACAGTTCTTGGGGGGAGATTGAGTCCAGGACGATCCTTTATCCTGTTATACCTGGTTATCACATGCAGAACATTCAGGAGTTGTCTCTTGTATTCATGAATCCGCTTTGTCTGGCAGTCAAACATGGATTCCGGATTGACGACAACTCCTGTGCTTTTCCTTATATGCTCCGCGAGCGCCCGCTTGTTGGCAAGCTTGACCTCCATCCACTGTTGCTGGAAATCCCTGTCATCCGAAAATTTTCGCAACTTCTCCAGTTTGCAGAGATCGGCAACCCATCCCTCCCCTATTTTTGAAGAAATAAGGTCAGAAAGCCAGCGATTCGCATGCTTAAGCCATCTCCTTGGCGTAATGCCGTTGGTCTTGTTATTGAAGCGCTCAGGCCACATCTCATGAAAATCGTGAAACAGCTCGTTTTTCAGTATTTCGGAATGAAGCGCGGAAACCCCGTTTACAGAATGGCTCCCGACTATTGCCAGGTGGGCCATTCTGATATGCTTTTCACCCTCCTCCCCGACTATGGACATTCTGGGGATCCTCCCCGGATCATCAGGAAAACGCTTTTCAACCTCTTTCAGGAAGCAATCGTTTATCCTGTAAATTATCATCAGGTGCCGGGGAAGAATCGTTTCCAAAGTGCTGACAGGCCATTTTTCAAGAGCTTCAGGCAGTATGGTATGGTTGGTGTAGGCAAATGTCCGAACCGTTATATCCCACGCTTTCTCCCAGGAGAGATGTTTTTCGTCAAGCAGAATCCTCAGAAGCTCCGGAATGGCCAGAGTCGGGTGGGTATCGTTCAGCTGGATCGCCACTTTTTCCGGCAGCATCCCGATATCGCTGTGCTTCTTTGAAAACCTGTAAAATATATCCTGGACAGTGGATGAAGAGAGAAAATATTCCTGTTTCAGGCGGAGTTCCTTACCTTCAGTCATATGATCGGCAGGGTAGAGAACCTTTGATATGTTTTCCGAGTGCATCTTTGATTCAACCGATCCGATGTAATTCCCCTGATTGAACGAACCAAGCTCGAAATCACGGGTCGATTTCGCGCTCCAGAGCCGGAGAGTGTTCACCGTTTCCGCCCCGTACCCAGGCACCGGCACATCATAGGCAAGCGCCATAAGGTCATGCGTATCCACCCAGGAGTGGCGTTTCTCACCGTTTTCGTCCAAATAATCCACAACATGCCCGTTATACCTGATCAGATGAAGATGCTCCTGCCTTCCGAACTCCCATGGATTTCCGTATCTCAGCCAGTTATCGGGAAGTTCGACCTGTGCCCCGTCAACGATTTTCTGGTGGAACATTCCGTACTCATATCTGATTCCATAGCCGTACGAAGGGAGGCTCATGGTCGCCATTGAATCGAGAAAGCAGGCGGCCAGCCGCCCCAGCCCCCCATTTCCGAGCCCGGCGTCCCATTCGGTCTCCTGAAGGTCGTTGATATCTATTCCCATCTCCTTGAGCGCGGTTTCCCATTCATCCATCAACCCGAGATTGATAATGCTGTTGCCAAGCGTCCGTCCCATCAGGAACTCCATCGAGATATAGTAAACCCGCTTGGCGTCATTGATGTAATAAGTCTGCTGGGTGTCGAGCCACCTCTCCGCGAGCATATCTCGGACAGTGTAAGCCAGCGCCAGGTAAAGATCGGCCTTTGTAGCCGAGTATTTGTCTTTTACAAGGGTATATTTGAGATGGCGCATGAAAGAGCTTTGCAGATCGTTTGAAGATGGCATTTCAGGAAGTTTCGTATCTGAAGCGGAAGATAAAGTCATGACTGGCGCCTTTTGGTGAGAGTAGATTAAAAAAATTGAACGGAGTATATAGTGTCTTGCGCATTTATGCAATATTCCTGAAATAGCTGTTATTTTTGGGGAAAAATGTATATAAACAGGCAAATGACCCTGATATCCGAAAAAACGATTCTGACTGTAAGCCGCCTCACCGCTCTTTTGCGGGACGTTCTTGAAGAAAACTTCATGCATGTATGGGTGGAAGGAGAGGTTTCAAACGTATCGTTCCCCTCCTCCGGCCATATATACTTCACGCTTAAGGACAACGGCGCGTCGCTTAGATGCGTGATGTTCAGGGGCAGCGGGAAAAATCTCAGATTCCGTCCTGAAGATGGAATGGCGCTTATCGCAAGAGGAAGGATTTCCGTCTACGACCAGCGCGGAGATTACCAGCTCCTCTGCGATTATATCGAGCCGGCCGGAACAGGCGCCCTGCAGACCGCATTTATCCAGCTGAAGAATCGCCTTGCCAAAGAAGGACTCTTCGAAGCTGATCGCAAACGGAAAATTCCTCCCTATCCGCAAAGAGTCGGCATAGTCACATCACCCACAGGAGCGGCGATTCAGGATATCCTTAATGTCCTCAAACGCCGGTTCGCCTCGCTCGATGTCATTATCTATCCTGTTCGGGTGCAGGGGGACGGAGCGGCGGAAGAGATCGCAGCAGCTCTTGACGAAATGAACAGGATGCGGCTTGCAGATGTCCTCATAGTGGCGAGAGGGGGGGGATCGATAGAAGACCTCTGGGCGTTTAACGAAGAAGTGGTGGCTAGAGCAATCTACCGGTCACGGATACCCGTGATTTCAGCGGTTGGCCACGAAACCGACTGGAGCATATCCGATTTTGCTGCAGATCTCCGCGCCCCGACCCCTTCTGCCGCAGCTGAAATGGTTGTTGCGAGCACGGATGAGCAACGAAGCAGGATAGAGGGGCTCTCACATCGCCTCCGTCTTGCTGTTGAAAAACATATCTCCGGGCTTGAGGCGAAACTCTCTTCGCTTAAGAGAGTCATGCAGGATCCGTCAAGGATGATGAAACAGCTCTCCCAGAGGGTTGATGACCTTTCAGAACGCCTCGATAATGCGATCAAAAACTCACTCTCCGGCAGGAGAGAGCGGTTTGCAAGAGTTGAAACATCGTTGATTCACCTCTCTCCGGTTGCACGCATAACATTCCTTGGACATCGTATAAACCAGCTTTCAGGGCAGATGGAGAGAACGCTCATCCAGAAGATCGACATGATGAAACAGAATTGTTACGCCAGCGCAGCGCAGCTCGAGGTGCTCTCTCCGTTGGCTACGCTTTCACGAGGTTACGTGCTCGCAAGAAAACAGGACAGTTGCGAAACCATAACCAGGCTGGCCGGGTTATCGCCCGGGGAGAGAGTGAAACTGTCTTTTCTGGATGGCGATGCTGATTGTCTTGTAGAGTCTGTGGAGCTTAAAGATGAAAAAACATCGTGGCAGAACCTGCCTGAAAGAAACCGGAAAAAACTGCCCGAATACTGATCTCTTGAGCCATCTCCCGGCGAAGCGCAGAAAACCTCTCTTCGCCGGCGGACTTTATCCCCTCCAAATCTGCGACAACCTGCGCCACTCTTCCGGCCATACCACCAAATGTGCAATCTGGAATTTCTGGCGAATGGAGACCGCAAAGCCTCAATGTATCAGGAAAGGAATTTATGCCAGAAGCCGAAGAAAACAGCCTGTTCAACATGAAACAGGCATACGTCAAAACCTCTAAAGCGCCTTTGGCAGAGAGAATGCGCCCGAAAACCCTTTCAGACTTTGCTGGACAGAAACATCTTCTGGGAGATGGCCGGATACTACGTAAGATGATAGAAAACGACTGTCTGTCGTCACTCATACTCTGGGGGCCGCCTGGGTGCGGCAAGACAACCCTGGCACGCATAATCGCCGAAGAGACAAGATCACACTTCATTTTTTTCTCAGCCATTCTCACCGGAATAAAGGAGATAAGAGAGCTCTTCCTGGAAGCGGAGAAATATTCAGCAAAAGGAGTACCGACTATTCTGTTTGTCGATGAAATTCACCGCTTCAACAAAACGCAGCAGGACGCATTCCTCCCCTATGTCGAAAAAGGGGTGGTAACCGTAATCGGCGCGACCACAGAAAACCCCTCTTTCGAAGTCGTCTCCCCGCTCCTCTCCCGCTGCAGGGTCATACGACTCGATCCTCTGGAACCGGAGGCGATAACGGCAATCCTGAAAAAAGCGATAAGCGACAAAACTGACGGACTCGGCAATTCAGGAATTGCGATCGGGGATGATGCAATGGATTTTCTGGCATCGATGTCAGATGGCGATGCCCGCGTAGCTCTGAATACTCTGGAAATCGCAACCATGATCGTCGCTGAGGGAAATAACGCGGCAGCCGGCAATCCAGGCTCACCTCTCTCCATAATAGCAGTTGAAACCGTTCAGGAAGCGATGCAGAGAAAAGCGCCGGTTTACGACAAGGGGGGAGACGAGCATTACAATCTGGTTTCAGCCTTCATAAAATCGGTCAGGGGAAGCGACCCTGACGCTGCCGTATACTGGCTCGCGCGGATGCTCGAAGGGGGGGAGGATCCCCTCTTCATACTCCGGAGGATGATCATCCTTGCATCTGAAGATATCGGAAACGCCGACCCGAGAGGTATACAGGTAGCGGTTTCGGCCCTTCACGCCTTTCAGGTCACAGGGATGCCGGAGGGGAGGATAATTCTGGGACAGGCCGCCACTTACCTGGCCACAGCACCAAAATCGAACGCGTCATACATTGCCATTGATTCTGCAATAGAGGAGACAAGAAAAAGCGGCGCGCTTCCTGTCCCGCTACATCTCCGGAACGCTCCGACAAGGCTCATGAAGGAGATGGGATATCACGACGGATACCGCTACGACCATGATTTTGAAAACGGATTCTCCGGCCAGGAGTGTCTCCCTGAAAAACTTCGCGGGAAAAAATTCTACATCCCGAAGGGGAACGGCTATGAGAAAAACATACTTGACCGGATGGAATGGCTGAGAAGGAAGAAATAAGCTCGCAAAAGCGGACTACATGCCATCAATCTTCGCCGCCATTGTTCTCCAACGCAGGGAGAAGAGGCTCGTCCATTGCCGCGTCAAGAATTTCCCGAGGCATCGATTTCGACGGTTTGACCCCAAGCTTCATAAGCATTTGAGCCTGTTTTATAACATTTCCCCTCCCTTCTGAAAATTTACTCCAGGCGTTGTCATACTCCTTTCTCGCCTGGGTTATCCTGAAACCGACCCCTTTGAGATCATCCACAAAACCGACAAGCTTGTCGTAAAGCTCTGCGCCGCGCTTTGCGATCTCCTGCGCGTTGCGGTTCTGCTGCTCCTGCCTCCAGAGGTGCGCGATTGTCCTGACTACAAAGAGGAGCGTGCTGGGACTCACCAGAAGAACGTTCCGTTTCCATGCGTCTTCCCAGAGGTTGGCGTCATATGATATCGCAAGCATGAAAGCTGGCTCGACAGGGATGAACATCAGGACAAAATCTAGCGACCTGACACCGTGGATATCCTGGTAATTCTTGTCCGAAAGCCCTTTTATATGGCTACGCACGGCGTCCATATGGCGCCTTGAAGCCAAGTCGCGTCCCGCGTCATCCTCGGCGTTGGAGTACTCCTCATAAGCGTTAAGTGTCACCTTGGCGTCAATGATTATATGACGCTCCTCAGGAAGATGAAGAATCACGTCAGGCTGCGCGCGGCTGCCGTCATCACGGGCATGGCTCTCCTGAACGTCGTATTCATGCCCCTTGCGCAAGCCGGAAGATTCCAGAATTCTCTCCAGGATCATCTCTCCCCAGGTGCCGCGTGTTTTGCTCGACCCCTTCAAGGCGCGCGTCAGGTTATGCGCATCGTCGGAAAGGCGCCTGTTCAACTCCATCAGGCTTTTGACCTGTTGTGCAAGAGCGCTACGCTCCTGCCCCTCCTTTATGTATACCTCTTCAACCTTTCCCTGGAATTCGGTCAGTTTTGTCCTGAGCGGCTCCAGCAGCCGTCCGATATTGTCCTGGTTCTGCTCGGTGAAGCGTTTCGCCTTCTCTTCAAGTATTTCATTTGCGAGCGCCTTGAACCTGTTTGAGAGTTCTTCTCTTGCCTCATTCAGAAGCGCCAGCTTCTCCTCGCTAAGTTTCCTCTCGGCATCCCTCTCCGCGGTCATCTCAGCAAGCTCCCTGTTCAGCCTGGTCTGCTCAATCAAAAGTTCATCCATTCGCCCGGAAAGAGCGCGGCGTTCATCGGCAAGGCGGGCAACCTCTCCGGAGCTGCCTGCAAGCGTTGCTTCAGTCGCGGCAAGTTTCTGTTTAAGCGTGGTTATCTCCTCTGAAAGCCGATCGTTCTGACTCCGGGCGCTCTTCAACTCCTGCTCGAGAAGCGGAATGCGTTCTCCCCTCTCGGCAAGCTGCACAGCCTCGTTTCGCACCACCTCAAACGATTTCTGCCGGTTCTCAAGCTGCTGCCTGAATTCTGCTACTTCCTCCCTGAGCCGCGCTGCTTCAAGAGTCATGGAAGAGAGACGCTCGTTAAGGAGCGAAACTTCGAGCTCTGCTTTTCCTCTGGCCATGCTTTCGGCATCGGTCATGCGCTTTATCAAAAAAAGCCAGGTTACAAGCACTCCTGCAGCCAGGCCGATTAAAATGGCTATGATCTCCATTCAAGCTCTCCGTTAAAAAGTTATATTCCGCCGTCAGTAAAATCAGGTGAAACTATGCAATCGGATTCATGCCCAAAAGAGAGGTTCAAGCTTTTTGCAAGGGAATCCGGTGCCGCACGGCGAAATCGGATAGTACGCCGCGCCGGCAGAATTTACAATCATGATAAGGGGGCGGTTTTCATCCTGGAATTATTGAAAAACCTTGCCCTGCCGGAAGATTGCCTCTGGGCGGAAACATGATGCATCATGCATGCTGTTCGTGGAATTTATCAGGTAAAATGAGCAGATACAAAGAGGCAGATACCTCTTGAAATTATCCGGCTCCGGTGCGATACTGACAGTGTCCTCTCTCCCCTGTGCGTTGAATTGCAGTACCCGGGCGGAATAATTATTAAACAGGGGGACTGTCCGATACCGTGGTGTGTCTGCCCCAATGCGCGGGAATTGCCTGAAGCGGTACATGGTCCCCCAGATATTAAGGAACTCGCCGGAGGTCCTTTGATCCGACGGCAGGGGGGAGAGGATATAAAAACCGGGCATGGCCAATTAAAAGGTCATGCCCGGTTTTTTTCGGAGAACCGCACTGTTATTGGAATATTCAGCAAAACGCATTCATTGCCCTGCCCGTTTGCCGCGCAACGGAACATAGCTGCAGAAAGGCTCTTCAGCCATATAGTCGCCATACACCGCTTCGGCCCGAGCCCTGCAGCCGCCGCAGACATTGATGTACTCGCACTCCCCGCATTTCCCCTTGTACGACTTGAAATCGCGCAGATCACGGAAAATTTTGGAATTCTCCCATATCTCCCTGAAAGGGGTCTGCTTCACATTTCCGGCGCTCCGATGGAAGTAGGAACATGGCTTGACATTCCCAAAACAGTCGATGAGACATATGCTCTGTGCCGCTATGCACCCCTTTCCACCACCGGTGGAAAACGTCAGGGAGCGTCTTTCAAATTTCACCCCCTCCTCCTTCGCCTTCTGGGGTACTATCCTGTAATAATGCGGCGCGCATGTCGGGCGCATCAGTATTTCATCCTCCAGTTTTTCCTGGTTATAATGCCATTCGAGAATCTCTTCGTAATCCTCCTTTGAAATCAGCTCGTTCATTATCTCTTCGCCGCGTCCAGTAGGGACAATCATGAACATGTACCATGCTGTCGCGCCAAGGCTCTTTGCAAGTTTGAAAGTAGAAGCTATGTCATTCTGGTTTCTTTTTGTGAAAGAGGAGTTAATAAGGAATTTCTGCCCGTTCCGCCTGAAAATCTCCGCAGCTTTGACGACTGCGTCAAACGCTCCGGGGCATTGGCGGAAATTGTCATGAATGTCCGCGCTGCCGCCATCGAGAGAAAGCGAAACCATCTTTATATCGGCACCTTTCATCCTCCGGCAGATTTCATCCGTAACAAGCGCACCGTTTGAGGCCATGCACATTCTGAGGCCGAGCGAGGTGCCGTATTCGGCAAGCTCGAAAATATCGCTCCGCATGAGAGGCTCGCCACCCGACAGGACTACAACAGGTTTTGAAAAGTCGGATATCTCCTTAAGAAGCCGCTTTCCCTCTTCAGTGGTGAAATCGCCTTCGGATGAAGTCAGCTCTGATGAACAGCGGCAATGGACGCAGCGAAGGTTGCATCTCTGGGTCGTCTCCCACGCTATCCATTTCGGTATGAATTCGTTCTGCATAAATCTCCTGGCACCTTGAGACATATCAGGCTCTTCTTTTTCTCTTCCAAAAACACCCCATTAACCCGTCATGATCCCGAGCCTTCGAAATATCGGCCTGGTCTTCTCCCGCATCTTCGGAATGAACCTTGAGAATATAGCTGCCCCGAGAAGGCAGCCGACGCTTCCGACAAGGAGAGTGTCGCGCGGGCCGACAATCCCGGCCATTGCCCCCGCTCCCAGACTGCCGAAAGGAGTGGCACCCAGAAACGCAACAGTAAAAAAGCTCATCACCCGCCCACGTTTGTCTTCATCGAGAATTGTCTGAAGGATAGTGTTGCACGAGGCTATTACGGTAATACCCCCGAAACCGGCAAGCATCATCGCGAACATGGAAAAAACGAAACTTTCCGAGAGCGCCAGAAGGGCGATTCCGGACGCGAAACAGATCATAGCGTTAACTATCATTCTGTCAAGCCCCAGAACACTCCTCCTTAAAGCCAGGGAAAGCGTCCCGCAAAGCGCGCCGCACCCGGCGGAAGTCATAAGAAAACCGAATGTATGCGCCCCGCCGTGGAGCACCTCTTTGGCAAAAATCGGAACAAGCACCATATAAGGCATTCCGAGAAAGCTTATCACTGCGACAAGAAGCAGAATGTTCCTGATAGGCTCGAATCTGTAGGCATAGGAGAAACCTTCCGCAAGCTCATGGAGGATATGCCGCCGCTGCCGGCCACTGCCCGAAACAGGCTCAATACGCATGGCTGACAGCGCAATTATTACGGCAAGATAACTTGCGGCGTTGATCAGAAAACAGACCCCTTCTCCAGCCGATGCGACAAGCAGACCGGCTATGGAGGGACCAATCAGGCGGGCGCCGTTGACCATTGAAGAGTTGAGAGCTATTGCGTTTCCGAGGTCTTCCCTCCGCTCCACCATCTCGACTACAAAAGATTGCCTGATCGGGACATCGAATGCGGTTACAACCCCCAGAACAAAACTTAGCAGAGTTATCTGCCAGACCTGTACCGTCCCGGCAATAACAGTTGCCGCAAGAAACAGGGCCTGCACCATCGCAAGCATCTGGGTCGCAATCAGCAGACGTCTTCTGTTGAGACGGTCTGCAAGCACACCTGCAATCGGCGATATGAAAAGAGTCGGAATCTGGCTGGTAAATCCGATAACTCCGAGCAGCATGGCTGATCCGGTGAGGCGGTAGACAAGCCAGCTCATTGCCACCTGCTGCATCCATGTGCCAACTAGCGAAACACTCTGCCCAGCGACAAACAGGCGATAATTTCGTGAATGCAGAGCCCTGACCAGGTGTCTCAGAGAATCCGCTTTTTCACCCCTGATCCTGAATATCCCCATGATTTGCCAATACCCTCTTTCAGTGCTTTACTTCATGCAATAACATTCGTATCGTAATCAACCTGTACGTAAGAGCGCCTTTCATTGAAAAACCGCTGGAAACTCCGCCCTCTGCATGAGTTGTGATACTTCAATTCCTCCCAGACAGGAAATGATCTCCACTGGGGGAGGAGCGAGTATGCTGACTTTCCGTTTGTCCGGGCTGGCAAATGTAAGGCTCAGACAATGGAGCATCATTCTTGAAGCGGATGCGCCGCCATAAACCCGGTCGCCAAGAATCGGCATGCCGGAAGCCTCGAGATGCACTCGTATCTGGTGAGTGCGCCCGGTTTCCGGGTAAGCTTCGACAAGAGAAAAACCGTTGCAGCAGAAAAGAAGCCTGAATCTTGTGACTGCGCTCTTTCCTCCGGCGACTACGCCGTAGCGACCAGATGCTATCTTTCCGATCGGCGCGTCAATTACCCAGGCTTCTTCAGCAGGTCTGCCGCATACAATGGCAAAGTAGGCTTTCTCGATCATGCCGTCGTGAAATGCATTTGATAGCCAGGCCGCCGCGCGTTTATGCTTGGGAAAAACCATCGCGCCGGATGTCCCCCGATCAAGCCTGTGCACTATCCTTGCCGGTTCCGTTACCCCTTCCGAACGGAAATATTCACTCACCCAGAATTCCATCGTCCCTCTCAACTGATATGGGGTCCTCTGGCTGTTCACCCCGGCAGGCTTGTCGAGTGCGACAAGATCGTCATCCTCGTAAAGGAGCGCTTGAGGTGGGAGGATAAGCTCCTTGAACCTCCCTTTTTCCATTATGCCTATTTCAATTGCATCACCAAAGCATGCCTTGCGCGAGGCTATTCTCGCCATGGCGCTATTGACGGAGCAACCACCCCGGTCTATAATCCGCCTGGCTTCCGACCTGCTGATTTCAGCAAAAAGCTGCGTCAGGGTTTCGTCAAGCCTTAACCCTTGCTGCTTCTGTCCTACGCTAGCACGTTTTATCATTTTATCCTTGTAATCGTTATCGCATTATGATGCAAGCAGACGAGGTGAATGATGTTCAAAAAGTTATTCAAAAAAATACCGGAGGAGGATAAGGAGATATTCATCCTTGTCGGATTGCTCCTCCTTCTCCCTATAATACTGCTCGTTATAAACATGTTGCTTCCGGACACCAGAAGCAGCTCAAAAAAAGAGGTAAAACCGCCGGAGAAAACCGTTATCGTAAAGGATTATAAAAAATCCGGAGATGACGGCAAGCGCCCGGTCATGCAGACAGCCCCGAGCGTAAAGGACGCCATCAAACAGGGTAATTTTTCAACCGCCTACCTTGAAATAGACAAAAACCCGAGAAGGGGAAGCGCCACGGCAGATATCTCTCCCGACAGCAGAAAGAAAACGGAAACGCCTAAAGTGAGAAAGGAGCCGACAATATCCCCCAGCGCTCCTATCCGCTATCTTGACGAATCGACGCCGAGAGACAGGGAGAGCGACGCTGTATACCTGTATTTCATGGAGATATCGGGCTCATTCTGGCCCCGCTTCTGCATTCAAGCCACTGCGAAAAGCGATCCACAGGCTACAGGATTCAAAATCAGCGTTGACGGCAGGGAACACACCCTGAATACCCCTGCATTGAAAACGGAAAAAATATCCAAAGGGGTAACGGTTATTTACGACATGCCGCTTGACAAGCAGGCGTACGACATTGTCCAGGAAATGATAAAAGGGAAGAAAACCACGATTACCCTGGCAGGGAGAAGAGAAAATATCACAAGAACCGTTTCAGAGGATGAAGTAAAAGGCTTTCCGCGTATCATCGAGGCATTCGAAGCTGTAGGAGGGAGACTTGATTATCTGAAAACGGAAAAACCGTCAAACTCTTCCGCAAAAACAAAAGATGCTAAAAAGACCACAAAAACAAAAGATACTAAAAAGACCAGATAGCAAGGAGCTGCGTGGTCCAGTGGCCATCTCTCATGTCTGGCTCTCAAGTCATCTCCGAAGCGGCGACCATGTCGTGGACGCGACCTGCGGAAACGGCAACGACACTCTTCTGCTTGCCGGGCTGGTAGGAAAAAACGGGAGAGTATGGGCTTTCGACATACAGGAAGAGGCAATCAGGAAAACAGAACTTTTACTCGAAAACTCAGGCATCTCAGACCGGGTGCGATTAATAAACTCCGGGCATGAAAAACTTTCAGAGCATATCAGTTTCCCTGTCTCCGCGTTCGTCTTCAATCTGGGATACCTCCCCGGCGGGAGCAGGAACATAATCACAAAACCGGAAACTACTCTGTCAGCCCTCTCGCAGGCCACAGAGCTGCTATTGCCTGGCGGAATAATCGCCGTTACGCTGTATCCCGGGCATAGCGGCGGTGATTCCGAAGCATCCGCCGTGAATGAGTGGGCATCATCAACCTCTCCACAAAATATCCACGCATGGCGCATGCATCAGACAAATGTTCCTGGCTACGCACCCTATTTCATCCTGCTTCAGAAAGCGCTCTCATGATGTTCCTGCATATGCTGCCCTTTATCGTCATACTTCCGGCGACCTTCTACCCGCTCTTCTCCCTTCTCTCCGCAAAACGTTTTTTTTCAGCTGAAACTCCGTCACCCTCCCAGGCAGGGGAGCCTCCAGTTACGATGATAAAACCTCTGAAAGGGGTAGACGAGGGGAGTTACAAAAATTTCGCTTCCTTCTGCCGTCAGAATTATTCAGGCCATATACAGATCATTTTTGCAGTAGCATCGGCAGATGATCCGGCAATTCCGGTTGCAAGGCGATTGATTGTTGATTTTCCGGAGATCGAGATCGAACTCGTTGTCAACCCGTCGATTCATGGGGCGAATTACAAGGTTTCAAATCTTGTGAATGCATTTCCTAAAGCCAGGCATGAAATAATTATCATCACCGACAGCGACATAAGGGTGCCCCCTGATTATCTCCGTTCCGTAGTTTCGCATTTTTCAGATAAAATGACCGGGCTTGTGATGTCGCCTTACCGGACTTCAGATGTGCGCAACCTTGCCGGAGCGATAGAAGCCACCGGATTTACAACTGAAATGATACCGAATGTGATGGTTGCCCTCGCAACCGAAGGGTTAACTTTTGCGCTCGGCGCATCGATGGCTGTCAGAAGGGAAGCTCTCGCCTCCATAGGAGGATTCTCCTCACTCTCCGACTATCTTGCGGACGATTATCATCTTGGGAATAAAATTTCCTCTGCCGGGTGGAAAATCGTGCTTGACAGCTGTTTTGTCGAAAGCGTGATAAAAGAGGAAACCCTGCCGGCAGTGCTTTCAAGACAGCTCCGCTGGGGACGCACAATAAGGGCCAGCAGGCCAGGAGGGTACCTCGCCTTCGGCGCCACTCTCCCTTTCCCCGCCGCCATGATTGCGCTTTTTGCCCCAACTTCGCCTTATGCGTCACTGCTTTCCGTGACTCTTCTGTATGCCATACGTCTCTCTGTCTCCACACGATTCAGCAGATCATATGTAAAGGACAATCTTCTGCCAGAATGGCTATGGCTGATTCCTCTGCGCG
Source organism: Geobacter sp. UBA4057 (assembly GCA_002382705.1). Lineage (GTDB taxonomy): Bacteria > Desulfobacterota > Desulfuromonadia > Geobacterales > Pseudopelobacteraceae > UBA4057. The sequence goes on along the minus strand of DFZL01000058.1, from coordinate 67,225 downwards.
ACATGCTCTCTTTCTTCGTCTGGGCGCTTTCGTTCGTCGGAAACCGGGTAGAGTGGAGGGGACGGAGTTTCATGCTGAAACCGGGTGGGAAAATCGAAGAAACAATCTGATCCCATCGCAAAAATCATCCCGCAATTATCAGGGTGTCATCCCCCGAATGATTCTGTCTGGTGACCAGAGGTTCAAAGGCCTTAAAGACGGATTTCCGATTACCCTCTCGGAAGTGACCTCCATAATTACTTCTGCAAGAGTATTAATCTGCTTTCCGAATCGGAAATAGGCCGTTTCTCATCTGGAGTTTCCGATGGAGACTGATTATCTCGTATCGGCTCACCTACCAAGATGGTTTTGAATAGCTCGATCGGGACAATCCCCATTCTCGTTGCCGCTTCCTTCAAAGTTTCGTCGTCTTTGATTGTCATCTTAACGGCAGCAAGCTTTTCCTTTACCCTGGTACAATCGAGATTCAATTCCTTGCAGATCAGGGAAAGCGTCTTCTTACCGATTCCTTTGCCTTCGAAGCGTTCAATGACGTCATCACCGGTATATCTCGGCAGATCAATGGCCTTAGAGTGGGTCCGCCTTTCATCCGCCTTGATTTCCTTTTGCAAAGCCGGCTTTTGCTCGGCTCTGGCTGCTGGCATCACTGTTGCTTGCTGAACGGCACTCTGTTGCGGTATGTCAGGTTTTTCCAGTTTCTTGATCAGTTGATAGACGCCGGCAGGAGTCAGACGGTTGGTACGGGCAATCTGCTCTATGGTGCTGTTCTCATCAGTTACCGTCAGGCCAGCCTGACGCAGTTCCTGGAGCGCCTCCTCGGATTCAATATACATCTTCTTGCAGAATCCCTTGAGTGAAAGTAGTTCGGCATGGCCAAACGGAGGATTGTCAGCAGGCGTTCTGACCCAGCTTTCCTTTATCCAGTTGTTAAAGGTAAGGATGTAATTAAGGGGAGGCGTTCTGGTTACAGCGCCAGCTGAAAAAAACAGTGTAACCAGAACTGCAATGGACAGATCACGCCAACTGGCGCTCACACGCCCCGGAATTCCTTTCAAATACTGCATCAGGTGAGTCCAGTTGTACCAGATGTGCCAGATGCCGGCGATCAGAAACAGTACACTTGTAGTAATATGAATGTTACCCCATTCGCTCTTGGACAGACCGATAAATGTCCAGTTGATCCAATAGGCAACCTTACCCTCTGGCATGATAAATGCGGCGATACCGGAAAGGGACATGGCCACGAAACTTAGCGCGGTGACCAGCGATATTAAGACTCTGTTGATGAGCGGACGTTCTTTCATCTGTATCTTTATCCTTTACCTTTCATTTGTTCTTTACCAGCAAACCGAGCTCTTTCAGGCAATAATTGCAGCATATTCGGCAAAGGCTCTGGATGATCTGGAACAGGAGACAACATCGCCCCTTTTGGCAAAGCCACAGATACCCCGCAGTTTCGGGGTGCTGAGTAATGCGTTTCTCAAAGAGTTGGCCTGCTGATAGTTCAAGATCGCCTTGGCAACAAAGGCTCGGGCAATCGCTTCGCGCTCTTTGATCGGTCATCCCGACCATTGCCGATAGGTAGCGACCGGAACGAGCCTCTCAATCTGGATCAGCTCAGGGATATTGGTGTCTTGCCCCAGACTCACCGCCACGGCAAGTAAAACAACCAGTCGGGATTGATGGAGTAGCTTTACTGTGCTGGCTCTGATGTTGTAGTGGGCCTGCTGTTCAGACGGGAACCGTCCTGAAGTCCGTTACCGTTACCTGGACGCACTGTTGAGCCATTGGCGGTTACACCGGTACTCTGAAAGGTGCCGTTACGACGTTGTGACCCTGCCGGACGGGTAGTTACAGTTGCGTCAGATACTGCCTGCTGTCTGACGCAACTGCCATTCCGTTTGCCGTAACCGCCGTTTCCTCCCCCGCCATTGCCTCGCCCTGCGGCTAGCAGGTCTGTTGCGCTTGCGGCAACCAATAGACCCAATATTGCCCCTAAAATGCTGATATGTGCTTTCATGCCTGAATCCCCCTTTGGTTTTCCGCTTGCCTCACAAAACAGCTATCAGGATATGTGCCAATTATGTAACCGTCTTAAATTACAAGATTTTATTACTCCGAGTGTTTAAGGAGAATATCTGTTTCATGCAAGTTTTGCACTTCGAGAATATGGGTTGCACTGATTGCACGATAACCCTGATTAAACCAGCAGAAGTTGCCAAATCACCTCTTTTCCCACAGGGTGTATCCATAAACTGTTGTTGCAGCCGCTCATCCGGATTCTGGTTGTAGAATTACTCCTCAACAAACGAGAAGTGGTATTCGGTTCGGCAAGTGGCAGAATTCTCCCCGGCGGAATAACGCCGACGACCGAGGCTAAAAATTTGTCCGCCTCTGTGCCATAAGCAGACCCCGGTTAACTGCAACGGTCGTCCCAATCCATAATCTGCTCTCCATGACAATGTAAAAGCGGCACTTCTTGGCAATGCACTCCCGATTCAGGTGACTTGAATTATACGCAGACTAAGGTTCAACAGGCAGACCCGGCCATACGATATCGTTCAGAAATTCTACCTTCGTCTGGATGGCAAGGGATAGCTCCAGTTTACAACATCGCTCTCCACCTGGAGCCACCAGCCGGACCTGCGGCATGCCGCGGATTCCTCATTACCAGTTTCCGTCCGGAAAGTGTGCTTTTCCCCCCAGGCAACAGGCCGTCGCATTCGTTGACTCTGCTTTATCGACCGGAAACTTTATATTGACGCCGGTTTTTTTTTAAAATATTCTTGATTGAACGTTCACTCCGGAGACTCTGCATGCAGGAATCCTACTGCGAAAAAAAAGAGGCGATACTGGCCTCGGCAATGGAACTGATCGCCGAGCACGGCTTTCACGGCACGCCGACATCCATGATAGCTGAAAAGGCCGGGGTCGGCACTGGAACGATATATCGCTACTTTGAGAGCAAGGACGAATTGATTTACGCCCTGCACAAGGAGTTAGAGCGGAAAATAAAAAAACTGATACTGGACAGATATAACCCAAATGACCCGCTGAGAGTTCGTTTCATGCTTCTCGGCAAGGTAATTCTCCGCTATTTCATCGACAACCCGAACGAATTCAGGTTTCTCGAGCAGTTTGTCTATTCTCCCTACGGCATAGCCTGCCGCCGTGAAAAAATATTCGGCAACAATAACCAGGATAACGGTAACGACATCCTAAAAGAGCTTTTCAACGAAGGGATAGCGCAGCAGGTCATACGGGAAATGCCTGTCGCAATCCTCCATTCACTCTTTTTCGGCCCCATCATGTCTGTCGCGCGCGACAGGATACTCGGCTTCATAGAGCTCGATGAGGCCATGATTACCCGAACAATCGAATCATGCTGGAATGCGGTGAAACTTTGATGAATGACTGTTCATTCCATTTGGCGTTACAGATAGTTTCAACCCGGAAACTCCGGATGAGACATTAAAAAAAGAAAAAACACTTAATCAAACAGGGGATTCTTCATGAAAATCAGTAAACTGAAGGTTACATTGGCCGTAGGAATTATTGCAATCCTGCCAACATTGGGAGCCTGCGGCAAAAAACAGCCCCCGGCGCAGCAGCAGGGGCCGGCGGAAGTAGGCATAGTGGTGATCCAGCCAAAACCCCTCGAACTTACTACCGAGCTCCCGGGTCGAACTACCCCTTATCTGGTAGCCGAAGTCCGGCCACAGGTGAATGGCATAATTAAAAAGCGGATTTTCACAGAAGGAACAGATGTCAAGGCTGGAGAGCTCCTCTACCAGATCGATCCGGCTCCTTACCTGGCAGTTCTGTCGAACGCCAAAGGGGTTCTGGGAAAAGCTGAAGCCAATCTGATTCCGGCTCGCCTCAGGGCGGAGAGATATAAAAATCTCGTTGCAAGCAAAGCGGTCAGCCAACAGGAGTATGATGATGCATCAGGCGCACTGAAACAGGCAGAAGCGGAAGTGGCAGCAGCAAAAGCCGCCGTTGATTCCGCCCAGATAAATCTCAATTACACAAGGGTAACCGCCCCTATTTCCGGACGTATCGGGCGCTCTTCCGTAACCGACGGCGCGCTTGTAACCGCAAACCAGGCCGCAGCGCTTGCAACAATTCAGCAGCTGACTCCCATTTATGTAGATATTGTCCAGCCCAGCGCCGAACTTCTGCGGTTGAAGAAAAACCTTGCGTCAGGCCTTTTGAAGAGCAACGGCAAAAATCAGGCCGAAGTAAAACTGATCATGGAAGACGGAACTTCTTATCCTGCGCATGGAATACTCAAATTTTCAGAGGTTACAGTTGACCAGAGCACCGGCTCCATAACGCTCCGCGCCATATTCCCGAACCAGGGGAATACGCTTCTTCCCGGCATGTTCGTACGCGCTGTTCTTGAAGAAGGGATAAATCCCGCGGCAATACTGCTCCCACAGAGAGGCCTGAGCCGGAACCCCAAAGGGGATGCTACGGTAATGATCGTAGGAGAAGGGAAAAAAGTTGAGCCGCGTGTCATAACAGTAGTCAGAACTATCGGTGATAACTGGCTTGTGAGCGGTGGCCTCAAGGCGGGGGATCGGGTGATAGTGGAAGGTTTGCAGAAGGCAAGGCCAGGGACAGAGGTAAAAGCCGTGCCGTTCGCCCCGAAACCAGAGCAGGCGCCGGTAGCCGCTGCACCACAAAAAACTCCGGCAGAAAAATAACAAAGGAGATCATTAATGCCCCGTTTTTTCATAAACCGCCCGATATTTGCATGGGTCATAGCGATAATGATTATGCTTGTCGGACTGCTCGCGATAAAAAATCTGCCGGTTTCACAGTACCCTCCCATCGCTCCGCCGCAGATAACCATAAACGCCTCATATCCCGGAGCTTCCGCACAGACGGTGCAGGACACGGTCACGCAGTTGATCGAACAGCAGCTGAACGGCATCGACAATCTCATTTACATGTCCTCAAGCAGCGACTCGGCCGGGGCGGTTTCAATCAACCTTAACTTCATGGCCGGCACCGACCCGAATATCGCCCAGGTACAGGTGCAGAACAAACTGCAGCTTGCAGTTCCGCGTCTTCCGCAGGTCGTCCAGCAGCAGGGGATTTCAGTCGTCAAATCGACCAAGAACTTTCTTATACTTGTAGGTCTGGTTTCCGAAGACGGCACTCTTGACCGTTACGCCCTTACCGACTATCTGGTTTCGAATGTCCAGGATATCGTCAGCAGACTGGAAGGGGTCGGGGAACTGATGGTATTCGGTACTCAGCATGCGATGCGCATATGGCTGAATCCACATATGCTGAACAATTACCATCTGACTACAGGCGACGTGATTGATGCCCTGCGCGCCCAGAACGCGCAGATTTCTTCCGGCCAGTTCGGTGGCACGCCGGCGCTTCCTGGCCAACAGTTGAACGCCACAATAACGGCGCGCACTCTCCTGCAGACGCCGGAACAGTTCGAAGCTGTAGTGCTTCGAACCAACAGCGACGGCTCTACGGTCAGACTGAAAGATATCGCCGAATGCAGGATAGGGACTGAAGATTACAATATACAGTCATTCTTCAACGGCAAGCCGGTCGGCGCCATGGCGATAAGGCTGGCGTCAGGCGCAAACGCTCTGGACACTGCAGACAGGGTGAAGGCGAAGATGGCCGAGCTTTCCAGATATCTCCCCGCTAATGTGAAAGTCGTATACCCTTACGACACAACTCCGTACGTAAAGATATCGATAAAGGAAGTCGTAAAAACCCTGATCGAGGCGGTTTTTCTCGTATTCATCATAATGTTCGTCTTTCTGCAGAACATACGCGCCACGCTTATACCAACAATCGCAGTGCCGGTGGTGCTCCTTGGAACTTTTGCAGTTCTTGCAGCCGCCGGTTACTCCATAAACACCCTCACCATGTTCGCGCTTGTAATCGTCATAGGGCTTCTTGTTGACGACGCGATAGTCGTAGTCGAAAACGTGGAGCGCATCATGAGCGAGGAGGGGCTCTCCCCTCATGACGCCACAATAAAATCCATGGATCAGATAACTGGCGCTCTATGGGGGATTGTCACTGTCCTTACCGCCGCATTTCTTCCGATGGCTTTTTTCGGTGGCTCCACAGGGGTCATATATCGACAGTTTTCAATAACCATAGTCGCAGCGATGATACTTTCCGTCATGGTCGCAATGATACTGACCCCGGCCCTCTGCTCTTCGCTGTTGAAGCCAATCGAGAAAGGGCACCATTTCGGTGAGCATGGATGGTTTGCCGGTTTTTTCAAGCATTTCAACAGATTATTTGACTTTGCAAAAGAGAAATACGAAGGGATAGTCGGGCGTTCCTTCAATAAACCTGTTCGCTACCTTCTGACATACGCAGCAATAGTAGCATGCATGATATTCCTATTCCTGCGCCTCCCTACCGCTTTTCTCCCTGACGAGGATCAGGGATTCATTGTCTGTCAGGTGCAGCTACCCGCTGGGTCAACAGTGGAGCGTACTCTAGGCGTCATAAGGCAACTGGAAAAGCATTTCATGGAGAACGAAAAGGAGACGGTCGAATCGGTTATCACAATCGCCGGTTACAGCTTTGCCGGCCGCGGCCAGAATATGGGACTTGCCTTCGTAAAGCTCAAGGACTGGGAACTGCGTCAGTCACCTGAGCTGAAGGCTCCCGCTGTTGCAGGACGCGCCATGAAAACCTTCTCCAGATTCAGGGATGCCCTCGCCTTTGCCTTCTCCCCGCCGGCTGTTGTAGAGCTGGGGCAGGCAAACGGTTTCGATTTCATACTGCAGGACCGTGCCGGTCTGGGCCACGCGGCTCTCATGGACGCGCGCAACCAGCTACTCGGCATGGCGATGAAGAATCCAAAACTTACCGCTGTGCGCCCTAATGGACAGGATGATTCCCCGCAGTTCAAGCTTATAACGGATGACGTAAAAGCCGGGGCGCTTGGAATAAATCTGGCTGACATAAACAACGCGCTTTCTACAGCCTGGGGGAGCACATACGTTAATGATTTTATAGAAAACGGACGTGTCAAAAGGGTTTACCTTCAGTCTGACCCGAAATACCGGATGCTCCCGGAAGACATAAACAACTGGTATGTTCGCAACAAAAGCGGCGAGATGGTGCCTTTTCCCGCTTTTGCAACCGCGAAATGGGTCTACGGATCCCCGAGACTTGAGAGATACAACGGCATACCGTCAGTAGAAATCATGGGGAATTCGGCGCCCGGCGTGAGCACAGGCGAAGCGCTCGCAGAGATGGAAAAGATAGCGGAGAAGCTACCCCCTGGGATAGGTTATGAATGGACAGGCCTTTCATATGAAGAAAAGAAAGCCGGAGCTCAGGCCCCCGCCCTGTACGCTATCTCCCTGATCGTTGTATTCCTTAGCGTGGCCGCTCTGTACGAGAGCTGGTCAATTCCGTTCGTCAATCTTCTTATGCTGCCGCTCGGTCTTGTAGGAGCGGTTACTGCTGTTAATCTAAGGTTGCTCCCAAATGACGTTTACCTGCAGATAGGTCTTTTGACGACTGTAGGGTTGTCAACAAAAAATGCGATTCTTATTATTCAATTCATCAAAGGGGAGATGCATCAGGGGCTGGGACTTATCGATGCGACACTGGCTGCTGTCAGGATAAGGCTTAGACCGGTTCTCATGACATCGCTTGCATTTTTCTTCGGAACCCTCCCTCTTGCGCTTACAAAAGGGGCCGGCGCAGGGGCGCAGAACGCGATCGGTACGGCCGTCACCGGCGGCCTCCTCTCCGCGACTTTCATAGACCTTATTTTCATTCCTTTCTTTTTCGTAATGGTCTCCCGCTTTTTCGGGCGTCAAAAGCATAAACTCCGCTCTGACGAAAACGGCACGCCAACTGTTCAGGAGGTGGCCTGAAATGAAACATCAGAAAACAATCCAGACTGCATGCATAATACTTGGCATCACTTTTTCCCTTTCAGCTTGCTCTACCATGGCTCCGGAGTACAAGAGGCCGAACTCGCCTGTCCCGGCCGAATGGCCTGAGGGCGCAGCATACAAGAATAAATCAGCGACTGATGAGAAACAGGCCACGGAAATCCCCTGGCAGGAATTTTTCAAAGATGAGAAATTGCGGAGCATTATATCCCTGGCGCTGGAAAACAACCGCGACCTGAGAATTGCGGCTCTCAACATCGAAAAGTCGAGAGCGATCTACCAGATACAGAGATCTGACCTCTTTCCGAAAATCGATGCGTCAGCGAACGCCAATTACCAGAGGGTGCCGGAGGATTACACAGGCAGAGGGAGCGCGGACACCCAGCACCAGTATAACGTAGGACTCGGCCTTACGGCCTATGAACTAGACCTGTTCGGAAGAGTGCGGAGCCTCAAGGATCAGGCTCTGGAGCAGTATCTTGCAACTGAGCAGGCAAAGCGGAGCGTGCAGATCACCCTTGTTTCACAGGTTGCAATCGGCTACCTGACACTTGCGGCTGATCAGGACAGCCTGAGACTCGCAAAAGATACTCTCGCCAGCCAGCTTGAATCATACAGTCTGATAAACAAGCGTTTTGAGGCAGGAGTTTCGTCCGCACTCGAGCTTCATCAGGCAAGAACCACTGTCGAAGCTGCAAGAGTTGACATAGCCCGGTACACTACGCTGGTCGCGCAGGATATCAATGCGCTCAACCTGGTCGTAGGCTCTACAGTGCCCCGGGAGATGCATCCATCAACGCTTCAGGATACCGTTACTGCGATAAAGGAAATTTCTCCTGGTATTTCGTCTGAAGTTCTGCTGGGGCGTCCAGATATACTCCAGGCTGAAAACATCCTCAAAAGCGCCAATGCAAATATAGGCGCGGCAAGAGCGGCATTTTTCCCCCGCATCACCCTCACTTCAGGCGTAGGATTCGGGAGCAACGATCTGAGCGGACTTTTCAAGGGGGATTCATTCGCCTGGAATTTCTCCCCCCAGATAACCCTCCCAATCTTTGACGCTGGAGCCAACCGCGCAAGACTTGAAGCGGCGGAAGCGGACAGGAAGATCATGGTGGCGCAGTATGAAAAAGCAATACAGACAGCTTTTCGCGAAGTTGCTGACGCCCTTGCGGAGCGTGGAACGATTGATGATCGTCTGAAAGCGCAACAGTCGCTGACGGACGCCACAGCGGAGAGATACCGCCTCTCGACAATCCGCTTCGAGAAAGGAATCGACAGCCATCTCAACGTTCTCGACTCTCAACGCTCTCTCTACAGCGCCGAACAGAATCTGATAACTGCCAGATTCATGCGCCTTGCCAATCTGGTGACCCTTTACAAAGCGCTTGGAGGAGGAGACAGGGCTGAAGCAAGAGATGAGTAAAATCGACAAAAAACAGGAAATTTTGAAGGCCGCCCTGGAGCTTTTCGCCGAGCAGGGTTTTCATGGCGCACCCATGTCCAAAATAGCGGAAAAAGCCGGAGTTGCTGCCGGCACAGTTTACTGTTATTTCGAGAGCAGGGATATTCTGATCCATGAGCTGTTTCTTGAGGTGAAGGAGAGGATAAACCGCTTTCTCTATGACAGACGCATCATTGAAGGCACTGTAAGGGAACGTTTTCAGACCGTCATATCCGGGCTTTTAAGATACTTCGTAACTCACCCTGAAGACTTTCGTTACCTAGAACAGTTCCACAACTCTCCTTATGGAGTCGAATACAGAAGGATCAGATTTTTCGGCTCCACTGGAGAGGAAGACAGGATGAAATCGCTTTTTACCGATGGAATGAAGCAGAAGGTAATAAAAGACATACCGATGGTAATCCTCTTCTCGCTCACTTTAGGCCCGCTTTTCGATGTAGCCAGAGATCATATTCTCGGTTTCATACAGCTTGATGATGATCTTGTGCAGCTGACGGTAAACGCTTGCTGGGATTAGGTAAAAAGGTGATATTTCGGGTGTATCTTCAGCTGAAGAGATAGCGCATCCCGGTTAGTGCTGAGAGGTTTTTTTATGAAAAAAAATCTGAATGAATATTCAGTCAAAAAATCCCCTCTGTCTCTCTTGAATGAGGAATATTGGTATCAATATTCAGAAAATCCGACTGATAGACCTGACGCGCTCGAATCTGTAAGAAAAAACTTCACTGATGAAAAAGACCTCCGAATATTCGAAGATTCGCTTGAAGAGTACCAGAGCGCCTTGATAGCCCTTCTCGTCATTGAAGAATTTAATGAACTTCAGAAGAGAGATTATGAGGGCGGCATTTCATCTTACGACTGTAATGATTCAGCTTTTGAAAAGAGCCATGCGGATCAGATGATAACGGAAGCAGAGAGCTACCTGAAATATCAGGCCGTTTTGTCGACATACCTGATAAAAAGACAAAAACTCAAGAAAGCGTTGAAAAACCTCCCTGCACTCCATAATCTTTCAAAACAGAATTGAGCCTGATTTCTGATGAATCCTGATTTTCAGGCTGGGATTGACAAAATGAATATTTCTGAAACTGTAAAACGCAGGCCGGCATCTGAACCAAAAATAATCCTCTTCTCTGCTATGGTTATCTTCTTTTCAATAATCTTCTCTGTCTGCTATGCCGAATCAATGGAATACACACTCACCGATCTCTACAGAATCACCATGATGAAATCCGAACGTATACAGATATCAAGGGAAGACACAACCATAGCGGAAAAAGAAAGAGAGAGAGCCCGCTCTGCTTTCATCCCGACAATTTCGACATTCGGCGGCTTTAATGCATATACTGCCGACAAGCGTTCGGGGGGAACGCTCATACAACCTGACAATGCTGCCTCATGGGGGGCAAGAGTCGACATATCGCTCTCTACCGGCAGCAAGGAGCTGTTCATCTATCAGATAGCAAAGGAAGAGATTGAAAAGAGCGGACATGATCTCAACGCTATAACAGAGGGAAACCTGTTCATTGTCGCCACTTCATATTACGATCTTCTCCGTTCAAGAAAAATACTGGATATTGCGAAAGCAAATCTCGAAAGAGTCACCAAGCATAGAGATGCGGCAGCGGCCAGACTGCGCGTGGGTGAAGTCACTAGAACCGATCTTCTTCGGGCAGAAGCTGAAGTTTCAGGAGCAAAATCCGACCTTATAAGAGCAGAAAACGCTCTAAGACTTTCCAAGTCCCTGCTTGCAAGATTTGTCGGGATTTCCGGCGAATTCGACGTAAAGGAGCCGCCTCCTGAAAGCGACGCCCTCCCGGATTCGGTTGATCTTCTGAAAGAAAAAGCCTTTGAGGAGAGAGCCGAGATGAAGGCATCCGACATCAGCAAAAAAATAGCGGAAGACCGGCTGAAAGCGGCTAAAAGCAACTACTGGCCTACCCTCTCGGCAGAGGGTGTCTACTCCCGTCAGGAAAGCAATCCAACGGATCCTTTTACTCCTAAAGAGAGCATATGGGGAGGAATTTCGATCAACTTCCCCTTTTTCGAAGGGGGATTGAGAGTCGCGGAAACAGGTCAGGCGGAGGCAAAAGCCAGGCAATCGGCTCTTTTTCATGAAGATATGAAAAAAACCGTAGGAATCGAAGTTGAGAGCTCCTGGCTTGATTATCAGACACAGCGCGGCATCTTGCAGTCGTTGGAAGACCAGCTCAGATTCTCTACTGACAACTACTACTCCATTTCAAGACAGTATGAATTCGGCCTCGCCAACAGCATAGACGTGATAGACGCCAACACCCTCCTGCTTACGGCAGAACGTCAACTGGCGGACGCCGGTTTCAACTATCGCCTCTCTCTCGTAAGAGTCCAGAGGACAACAGGAGTGCTGCTTCAGAGAGCCATCTCCGATATGACTGACGAAAAACCAAAAGAAACAACTGCAAGAGGGAAATATCTAAATGAGTGACCAGATTGACAACGAGCAGGCAATAGAAACCGAACTGTCAGAAGCAGAGATAATCGCACATAAAAAAAAGAGGAAAACGGTCATTTTCAGGTCAGTCGGTCTGATATTGCTGATTGCCGGACTAATATATTTTACTCCTATCCTGGTTTACAACTTACAGCATGAAAGCACTGACGACGCATTTATTGACGGCACTGTCGTTCCGATAGCTGCGGAGGTCAAAGGAAGAGTCGTAAAGCTCCACGTCAATGACAACCAGTTCGTAAAGAAGGGGGATGTTCTGCTTGAACTGTACAGCGAGGATTACCAGAACAATGTTCAGGAAAAAGAGAACAACCGGTCGGCGCTGATAGCCCAGTCAGTTGAATTTACCCATGCTGTGGATGAAAAAAAGAGAGCGCTGGCGCAGGCCAGTGCGAATCTGGAAGCTGCAAAGGCGGATGAGACACTTGCAGAAAAAGAGTTGAAGCGTTACAGGGAACTCCTCAAGGAAGCGCTGGTGTCCCAGAGCAGATATGACTCTGTCGAGACAGGGTGGGTATCGTCAAAGGCCAGAAAAACCGCTGCCGAGGCGGCAGTGCTGGAGGCCGTGGCATCACTGCAAGCTGCATATGCGCGTCTAGGCACTGTCGGCGCGAGAATCAGGGAGTCGGAAGCTTCTCTCGGAACCGCCCGTCTTGACCTGAAGAGGACACAGCTTGTAGCGCCGGTTTCAGGAAGAATCGCAAAGAGAAATGTAGACCCCGGCAAGTACGTTCAGGCAGGACAGAGCCTCCTGTCAATAGTTGACGCCAGCGACATATGGATTACAGCCAACTTCAAGGAGACCCAGATAAAGAAGATGCGGCCAGGCCAGCATGTTGAAATAGATGTGGACGCATACCCCGGAGTGGCTTTCAAGGGGCACATAGACAGCCTGCAACCGGGCACAGGCTCGGTATTCAGCCTTCTCCCGCCTGAAAATGCGACCGGCAATTTTGTAAAGGTCATTCAGCGTGTGCCGGTCAAAATCAGGATAGACACTTCTCCGGATCCTGTACACCCGCTCAGGCCAGGCCTTTCAGTCATTCCATATGTGGATGTCCGGACAAGAAAAGAGGTAACAAAATAGAATGAGCGGCAGCAATGATGCCAAATGGATGATTACTGCCACGGTCATCATGGGAACCCTCATGAGCGCCATAGACACCAGCATCATAAATGTCGCCATGCCTTACATGCGGGGGAGCCTGGGCGCATCTGTTGAAGAGATAACCTGGGTCGCCACTGCATATATTCTTTCAAGCGTCATTGTAATGCCTATAATCGCGATGCTGAGCGAGCGGTACGGCAGAAAAAACTTCTATCTCTACTGCATCTTCATATTCACTGCTACCTCGATGCTATGCGGCATGGCGTGGGATATGGGCTCAATGATAATTTTCAGGATAATCCAGGGGATCGGAGGGGGGGCTCTCATTCCGGTTTCACAGGCGATTCTGAGAGAAACTTTCCCACCCGAAGAGCAGGGAACCGCAATGGGAATATACGGGATCGGTGTTGTGCTTGGCCCGGCCATAGCCCCCACGCTCGGAGGATGGCTGACAGACAACTACTCATGGCCGTGGATATTCTACATAAACATACCGGTCGGAATAATCAATATTTTCATGGTCATGCGCTATATTGAGGATCCTCCGTACCTCGTCAGGGCAAAAGGCAGAATAGATTTTCTGGGGCTTTTTCTTCTTACTGCAGGGCTGGGCGCCCTACAGCTCATGCTGGAAAAAGGAGAACAGAAACAGTGGTTTGAATCTGACTACATAAGATGCCTCGCAATCATGGCCATTGCAGGACTGCTTCTTTTCATATGGAGGGAATTGACAACTGAGAGACCTGCGGTTGATCTCCGGATACTCAGAAACGTATCATTCGCATCCGGCACAACTCTTGGCGGAATCCTTGGAATGGGGCTTTACGGGAGCCTCTTCATACTCCCGCTATTCCTTCAGCAGCTTCTCGGTTATCCGGCCTATGATGCCGGAATGACTCTTATGCCCAGAAGCGTTGCAATGGCGCTGGTCATGCCGATAGCAGGGAGACTTTACAACCGCCTGGGGCCAAGAATCCTGATCGGAGGAGGGCTCTTCATCTGCGCGGCATCATTCTGGGAACTGTCAAAACTTTCTCTTGACGTCGGAATAATGGATATATTTGCACCCCAGTTTCTGCAGGGTATAGGCTTCGGGATGGTATTCGTCGCCCTAAGCACCGTCGCGTTATCCACAATAGAGAGGCACAGGATGACGGCTGCATCCGGATTGTATAACGTAATAAGGCAGGTCTTCGGCAGCATCGGCATTGCAGTGGCCGCCTCGCAGCTCACGAGAGGGGAGAACGCTTACAGGGCTGTTCTCATGGAGCATGTGACGGAATACCGAAATGCAGCTGATGGATGGATCAATTCATTGACCGGTGCAATGCTTTCAAAAGGGGCAGATGCTGGCATAGCTCACAACAGGGCGCTGGGGCTTCTGGATGCTGAGATAATGAGGCAGGCGGCCATGCTGGCTTTCAACCACGTTTTTCTCCTCGTCTCATCCCTTTTTTTCATAACCCTTCCGCTGGTATTCATGCTCAAGAGGGGCAAAACGGAATCAGCAGGCGAGGTGATTGTAGATTGAAAGCCAATTCACAAAGAGGGAGAGGAGGTCTCATGTCCGAAATAAAGTGTATTTTTCTGGCGCTGGCCTGTTGTCTGGCAGTTCTTGAGGGGTTTACACATGGGTTCCGCTTGAATACTCCCCTTACCTGACAGAGCATTGAAGAAAAGGCAAGCCTGACCACAAGGAGAGAAGGATGGAACCGTCAAAAAATATAATAATCGCCATTTCACGGCAGATAGCAAGCGGCGGATCCTTCATAGCACAGTCGGTCTCAAGGAGGCTCTGCTTCAAATACTTGGACAGGGATATCCTCTATGGCGCCGCCGAAACTCTGGGGGTTGACATGAGCGACATCTCCGGGATGGAGGAGAAATCTTCCGGCTTTCTGGAAAATATCATCAGATTCTTCTCTTTCGGAACCCCTGAATCAGCCTATATCGTTCCAGCGAGACGACCTGTTTACGACAGGGATCTTTTCAACGCCGAATCCGCAATCATAAGGAAACTTGCAGCAGAGAATGACTGCGTTATTCTCGGAAGAGGTGGCGCGCATCTTCTCAGAGACCATCCAGGCCTTGTAAAGATTTTTATCCATGCCCCCAGGAAAGAGAGGATAAGAAGGCTTATGGATATAAGAAAATCCGACGACTGCAAAAAAATCGCGGCCGAGATTGATGAGTCGGATGAGAACAGAAGGAAATTCATGCTCGACATGCTCGGCATAGACTGGAATGACGCGAGAAACCATCACCTCTGTATCGATACGAGCGCAACCGGTTTGGCAGAAGCGGAAGAGATGATACTGAAACTGGCCGGAGAAAAAATACGCCGGATACGGGATGAAAAAATATGCAACAGAAGTTGAATGCCCTGAATAACTGCTGAAGAAACCAAGGTAATCCAAATATGCTGCTTAGATTTTACATGAGAAAACTCCGGATGCCGGCCATTTCCGGATTAATTCCGGCATCGGCGGTCACTCTTCTTCTGCTTCTCACCGCCCCGTCTCCCCTGACGGCTTACGACTACCCTGTAATAAATCCATATGCCGCCACCATAGTAGGCACTCCGACTGCTCTCAAGGCCAGAGCACCAGAAAAAATAAGGGAAAAGGAGATGCTGATACCACCTCTCAAGGGGAGGGAAATCCCTGATGTCTTCTGGTATCAGCATGGCATGAAATATTCGCTGGCGTACCAGAAAGAGAAAGCGCCGCTTATCTTCATAATTGCCGGCACCGGGGCAAACTACAAATCAAGTACCATGGATGGATTGAAACGCTCGTTTTACAACGCAGGGTTTCATGTGGTCTCTCTCACCTCCCCTACTTACATGGATTTCATCGTAAACCGGTCAACCAGCGGGATGCCGGGCGTGATGAGAGAAGACGCCGAAGATATCTACAGCGCTATGAAGCTTGTCTGGTCGCAGATTCAACAGATAGTTGGGGTTTCGGATTTCTACCTTGCCGGATACAGCCTGGGTGGCGCCCATTCGGCTTTCATCGCCAGGCTTGACGACGAAGTACGATTTTTCAATTTCAAAAAGGTTTTGATGATAAACCCTCCGGTCAATCTCTATTCATCAATGAAACTGATTGACAGCATGCTGGCCGACAATCTCCATGAAGGCCTGGAAAATCTCGACAATTATTTCGAATCAACCATGAAAAAGTTTTCCAGAATTTATCAACAGAGTAACAATCTGGCCATGAACAGCGATTTCATCTATTCCCTTTACAGGGAGATGAAACCTGACGACAGAGAGATGCAGAGCCTTATCGGGATATCTTTCCGTTTTTTCGCCGCAAACATGATTTTTACAGCTGATGTCATGAACAATGCCGGATACATAGTTCCTGAAGGGAAAAAACTTTCAAGCACGAGTTCAACGACAGATTATTTCAAAGTCGCGACACAGATAAATTTTTCGGATTATGTTGATGAACTGTTCTACCCGTTTTTCAAGAAACGACATCCTGAGATCACAAAAGAGAAACTGATACAGGATCAGAGCCTTGAAAGCATAAGGGAATATCTTGCTTCCACCGACAAGATCGGCGTATTCACCAATGCCGATGATCCCATTCTTGACAGGCAGGCGCTTGATTTCCTCATCACGGTTTTCGGCAAACGCGCCAGGATATACCCGCATGGAGGCCATATCGGCAACATTGACTACAATGAAAATGTTTCAGACATGATCGCTTTTTTTGTTGAAGGTGGCGGCAAATGAACGGCGCAAGTCAAAAAACCGCCTTTATCGTTCTCGTCACCCTCGCCTGTCTGATCTCCCAGATATCAGGCTGCGCCACAAACGGCACATTGTCTGGAAAAGCTGCGACAAGGCCTGTAGAGCTTTACGCAAAGCCCGGCGCAAAATACGCCATAGACGTCTCCGACCCGCTGGAAGGATTCAACAGAGGGGTCTACCGCTTCAACTACTACTTTGACAGATACCTTTTTCTCCCGGTTGTCAACAGTTACGAATTCATAACTCCTGATTACCTCCAGGAGCGGTTCTCAAATTTTTTCGACAATATCGGCACTCTTACAACAGTTGCGAACTGCATACTTCAACTGAGACCGACATGCTCTGTTGCAACATTGGGGAGGATACTGGTCAATACGACAATAGGGATCGGCGGTCTATGGGACCCGGCAACAAACTTCGGCATGGATAACTACAGGGAGGACTTCGGCCAGACACTGGGCAGATACGGCGTAGGCAACGGCCCTTATCTGGTTCTGCCGGTCCTGGGCCCTTCGAACCTGAGAGACACAGCCGGTTTCATCGCCGACGCCACGGCTTTCAACATTCTTGACCCTTTAAACTTCGAAAACAATGAAGAGCTCGGAATCGCGTACACGACAATGAACAGCATTGACAAGCGGCACAGAGTGAAATTACGCTACTTCGAAAGCGGTTCTCCTTTTGAATATGAGCTGGTCAGACTTGCCTACACAAGATTCAGACAGTTCGAGATAAACAAATGAATAAACTGCTATGGTAAAGGGGAGAGAGAAATGATTAAGCTGTCCAGATGTATTTTTTATACGCTCATTGCGCTATTGGCGCTTTCGTTTGCCATATATCTACTCAGCCGGAGACCGGAACCGGGGTGGCCTATAAACCTGATTCACCTCCTTTTGAAATACAAGATATGAGGATTGGCATGGCTCTTTACCCGCAACCTGCACAATTAAATTCGAATCCTGTTAAAAGATCAGCCATTCGTCTGCTGCTTCTCTCCACGATTCTTTTTTCATGGCTGCCCCTCTCTTTTGCAGAAGATACGCCATCGGCCATACAAAAGTCTCCTGTGGAAAGCGCCGCAGGATCTCCCCCTGCACAATCTGTAGATGAAGCTCATGGAAAAGCCGCCGACATGCCGGCAGAAGCAAATACTCACCCCACCGCCGAAATACAGAAGGATGAAGATACTCTCGGAAATGAGGCATCAGAGCTCTCTCCGGACGACCAATTTGAGGACGAATATGCCGATGAGAATTCAAATGAGATAGCAGACCCTCTCTCGCCATTCAACAAGGCGATGTTTCATGTCAATGACAAACTCTATTTCTGGGTGCTGAAACCTGTCACCACCGGATACAGATATGTAGTCCCTGAAATAATAAGAGCAGGCTTCAGCAATGCTTACGACAATCTGAGGTCTCCGGGGAGAGTGTTGAACAACCTGTTGCAGCTGAGATTAAAACCGGCCTTTTATGAGCTTGCGCGTTTTCTGATCAACAGCACTGTCGGTGTCGCCGGTTTCAAGGACATAGCAAAAGAGGTTCTGGATATCAGAAAACAGGAAGCCGACTTCGGCCAGACTCTCGGGCATTACGGGATCGGCCACGGCCTCTTCCTTGTATGGCCGATACTGGGCCCATCCTCTTTGCGCGACACTGTTGGTTTTGTCGGCGACAGTTTCATGTACCCGCTCACCTACGTAAGCAACTCGGATATCTCTGTTGAGGCCAAACTTGGAATAATGGCTCACGAGAAGATCAACGAAACATCGTTCAAGCTGGGCGATTACGAACTGTTCAAAAAAGCCGCACTGAACCCTTATACGGCCATGCGCGACTCTTTTGTCCAGTACAGGGGAAAAAAGGTGGAAGAGAGTGAGCCACTCTTCAAAAGAAACCCGAGATAAACGTTAATAAACGGAGAAACTATCTGCTATGAACGGGCAAACAAAAAAATGGTTTTCACGAATCGCCGCGCTTCTGGCTCTTGTCGCTTTCTTCTTAGCCGCATGGCGGATGTTCGACAAAAATGGTGAAGATTCCGGAATTCTGAACGCGAACGGGCGTGTCGAAGCAACCGAGATAGATATCGCTTCCAAGATTCCAGGGCGTATAAAAGATATTTTTGTTCGTGAAGGCGATTTCGTGACCTCGGGACAGACTGTTGCAGTAATCGACACCGAAGCTCTCGAAGCCGAACTTCGCCAGGCCAGGGCTGACCTTCAGAAAGCACGGAATTCCGTTGATATCGCAAGAAGCCAGCTGGCGCAGCGCGAAAGCGAAAAGAGAGCGGCAATATCAGTTGCAAGACAGAGAGATGCCGAACTTGAAAACATGAAGCAGCATTGGGACAGATCGTCAAAACTCGTAGCTGAGGGGGCCATATCAAAACAGGAAGCAGACGACGACAGGTCAAGACTGCTTAATGCCGAAGCAGCCCTCGCATCAGCGGAGTCCGGCATCGCTGCCTGCGAAGCAGCCGTGATAACCGCCAGAGCCCAGATAAAAGGGGCGGAATCGGCAGTAGAGGCGGCAATGGCGGCTGTCGAGCGGATACAGACCGATATAAGCGACAGCGCTCTCAAGGCTCCTCGCGACGGCAGGGTGCAGTACAGGGTCGCCCAGCCGGGAGAGGTTGTAGGCGCAGGGGGGCGGGTTCTTAACCTGGTTGATCTGAGTGATGTCTACATGACCTTTTTTCTTCCGACAAAAGCGGCAGGGAGAGTCGCAATAGGCTCGGAAGTAAGAGTTGTGATTGATGCACTCCCTTTGTATGTGATTCCTGCCCATGTCTCATTCATCTCCGACATAGCCCAGTTCACCCCAAAGACCGTGGAAACAGCCGTGGAACGGGAAAAGCTGATGTTCCGCATAAAGGCGCAGATTCCCGTAGAGCTTTTGAAAAGATACCTGACCCAGGTTAAGACCGGCCTTCCGGGGATGGCCTACCTCCGCGCCGACAGCAACGCTCCCTGGCCTGAGCATCTGCAGGTGAAACTTCCCAAATGAACCAGAAGAGCTCCGGATACCTGAGCGGGGATCAAGCTGTCGCCAGCCTGAAAGGGATCGGGCTAGTTTACGGCAGCACAAGGGCGCTTGACGACATAAATCTCGAACTTCCGGCCTCCTGTATGATAGGCCTCATAGGGCCTGACGGAGTCGGAAAATCGAGCCTCCTTGCGCTTGTTTCAGGTGCGCGTCAGATACAGTCCGGACGTCTGGAAGTCCTTGGCGTGGATATGAGCGACAAAAAAAGCCGCGCAAGGATACTCCCGAGAATCGCATACATGCCGCAGGGACTAGGGAAGAATCTGTACCCTACGCTCTCGATAGCCGAAAACCTCGATTTTTTCGCACGCCTCTTCGGTCACGACCTTAAGGAACGCAAACGCCGCATAGAGGAGCTTACCGAAGCCACCGGCCTGGCTCCTTTCGCCGGACGCCCCGCCGGAAAGCTCTCCGGCGGGATGAAACAGAAACTGGGTCTCTGTTGTGCACTTATTCACGACCCGGACCTGCTGATTCTGGATGAGCCGACCACGGGGGTTGACCCGCTTTCGAGGCGGCAATTCTGGGAACTCATCTCCAGGATACGGAACGGACGCCCTTTCATGAGCGTACTGGTAGCCACGGCTTACATGGAAGAGGCTGCCAGTTTCGACACTCTGGTCGCAATGTATGACGGCAGGGTGCTTTCGATCGGGAAACCGGGCGAATTGCTGGGAAAGAGCGGCGCGACTTCACTGGAAGAGGCGTTCATAAATCTTCTCCCGGAAGAGAAGAGAAAAGGACATCGCAGGGTTGACATCCCGCCGCTGCGGCCTGACGGCGACGAGGAACCAGCGATAGCGGCAAAAGGGCTTACAATGCGATTCGGAGAGTTCACAGCCGTGGACAATGTAACCTTCCGGATAAGACGCGGGGAGATTTTCGGTTTTCTCGGTTCGAACGGGTGCGGCAAAACGACCACCATGAAGATGCTGACCGGCCTTCTTCCGCCGACCGAAGGGGAAGCGTGGCTTTTCGGACGCGAAGTCGATCCGCATGACCTTGACACCAGGCGACGTGTAGGCTACATGTCGCAATCGTTCTCCCTTTACACCGAGCTTACGGTGCGCCAGAACCTGACGCTTCACGCGCGCCTCTTCCATGTTCCGGAAACGGAGATACCTCTTCGAGTTGAAGAGATGGCCTCACGTTTCGGACTCGGCATGGTAATGGGAAAACTGCCTGAAACCATCCCTCTTGGCGTAAGACAGCGGCTATCTCTGGCTGTAGCGATGATCCACAAGCCGGAGATGCTGATTCTAGACGAACCGACCTCAGGAGTCGACCCGGTGGCGCGTGACAGTTTCTGGGAAGAGCTCGGCAGACTCTCGCGCATTGACGGCGTAACGATATTCATCTCCACTCATTTCATGAACGAAGCAGAAAGATGCGACCGAATCTCTCTCATGCACGCGGGGCTGGTTCTTGAAATCGGGGCGCCTTCGGAACTGACTGAAAAACGCTCCGCAAAATCGCTTGAGGAGGCGTTCATTGACTGCCTTGAAGAGATAAGCGACATGATTCCCGCAAGTGGCCAGGACGAGATCGGAAGCGATGCAGAAGACATAGTCGCGCTGCCGGATTCAGACAAAAAACCTGTCAGCTTCTCCAGCCGTTTGAAGGAATACTTTGATCCAGGACGACTCATGAGCTTTGCGCGACGTGAAACACTCGAACTTTTAAGAGACCCTGTCAGGCTAACGCTTGCGCTTCTTGGAAATGTCATTCTGATGCTGGTCATGGGGTACGGAATAACAATGGATGTTGAAAACCTGAGTTTTGCCGTCCTTGATATGGACCAGACAACTCTGAGCCGCAGTTACGCCATGAATCTTTCAGGTTCCAGATATTTCAGCGAACGCCCCCCACTGGCGAATCATGATGACATGGACAGGCGGATGCGTGCAGGAAAACTCGGGCTTGCGATCGAGATACCTCCAGGATTCTCGCAGGATATCAAACGGGGCCGTCCGGTAGAAATAGGAGCATGGATCGACGGCGCGATGCCTACCCGCGCGGAAACTATCCGTGCCTATGTCAACGGCATGCACAGTTACTGGCTTGCGCTTCAGGCAAGGGAAAACGGTACGGATCAGCCTGCCGGACTTGTAAACATCGAGACCCGCTTCCGCTACAATCCAGATGTCAAAAGCATTGTCGCTATGGTGCCGGCTGTGATCCCGCTCCTGCTCATGCTTATCCCGGCGATGCTCGCCGCTCTTGCCGTTGTCAGGGAAAAAGAGCTCGGTTCAATAATCAACTTTTACGTCACACCTGCAACTCCACTCGAATTTCTGCTTGGGAAGCAGCTTCCGTATATTCTCCTCTCCATGATCAGTTTCATGCTCCTCCTGGCGCTTGCCGAATTCCAGTTTCTAGTGCATGTAAAGGGGAGTTACGCGACCCTCATTTCAGGTGCGTTTCTCTATGTGTCTGTAGCGACAGCGCTTGGGCTGCTCATATCGACTTTCATGCGGAGCCAGATCGCCGCCCTCTTCGCCACAGCAGTTCTTACCCTGTTGCCAGCAGCCGAATACTCTGGTATCATCGATCCCGTTTCCTCCCTTGAAGGGGGGGGAAAAATGATCGGGCAGATTTATCCGACAACGCATTTTGTGACTATTTCTCGCGGAACATTTTCCAAAGCGCTGGGTTTCAACGATCTGACAGCCTCTTTTATCCCGCTTCTGCTTGCTTTCCCGATCCTGATCGGGCTTTCAGCCATGCTGATCAGGCAACAGGAGAAATGAACGGATGAAACTCTCCAACGTGCTGCAACTGGGCATTAAAGAGTTCTACAGCCTGATGCGGGATCCGGTCATGCTGGTGCTGATCGTTTATGTATTCACCTTCTCGGTGTACACAAGAGCGAAAGCCATGCCAGAAACCCTCAACAAGGCTCCGATAGCCATCATAGATGAAGACAGGTCACAACTCTCGCTTAGAATAACAAACGCCTTTTATCCCCCCTATTTCATACATCCCAGAGTGATAGACCAGAAAGAGATGGATATCCGCATGGATACCGGACTGGACACTTTCGCCCTCAATATCCCTCCCGATTTCCAACAGGATGTGCTGGCAGGCCGTTCACCCACGATACAGCTTAACGTGGACGCGACCCGGATGAGCCAGGCTTTTACCGGGAGCGGCTACATCCAGACAATCGTCACTGATGAAGTGAACTCATTTGTCCGGCGTTATCGAAAAACCGAGAATTCCCCTGTTACCCTTACCCTCCGCGCCCGTTTCAACCCCGAACTGAACAAGTCATGGTTCGCCGCCGTGATGGCGATCATAAGCGAGATAACAATGCTCTCCATAGTCCTCACCGGCGCGGCGCTCATAAGGGAGAGAGAGCACGGCACTGTAGAGCATCTCCTGGTCATGCCTATAACCCCTCTTGAAATCATGCTGAGCAAGGTATGGTCAATGGGTGTCGTGGTTCTTGCGGCAGCGACATGCTCGCTCCTCTTCGTTGTCAGGGGGTGGCTCGGAGTGCCGCTTCAGGGGTCAATACCGCTTTTTGTGGCAGGGAGCGCCGTTCACCTGTTCGCGACAACCTCTATGGGGATATTTCTGGGAACCGTGGCGAGGTCAATGCCTCAGTTCGGACTCCTCCTGATGCTGGTTCTTCTTCCGCTCCAGATGCTTTCAGGAGCTACGACCCCCAGGGAAAGCATGCCTCTCGTGGTACAGCAGCTCATGACGCTCGCCCCCAACACGCATTTTGTGATGATTGCACAGGGGATACTGTATCGTGGCGCCGGCTTTTCCGTACTCTGGCCGCAATTCGTATCTCTTGCCGTAATAGGAGGGATCCTGTTCATACTCTCTCTGACCCGGCTCAGAAAAACCATCAAAGAGATGGCATGACAATCGCATCCATGAAGGAGACGTTTCACTTTCAGAGCGGCATTTTTCTCGTCACACCCAAAAAAAGGAGGTAGCCAGATGAAAGTTACGCGAAGAAAATTTTTCAAAATCTGCGCCGGGGGGATTGGAAGCTCAAGCATCGCCATGCTCGGTTTCACCCCATCGGAAGCCTTGGCTGAATCTCGCCGATTCAAACTGGAAAGAACCCTGGAGACCAGAAACACCTGCCCTTACTGTTCCGTAGGTTGCGGGATAATCATGAGCTCTCTCGGCGACAGGGGAAAGAACTCTTTCGGGACCATCATCCACATAGAAGGGGATGCAGACCATCCTGTAAACCGCGGCACGCTCTGCCCCAAGGGGGCGGGACTTCTTGATTTCATAAAGAGTCCGAACCGCCTGAAATACCCTGAATACAGGGCGCCTGGCTCCGACAGCTGGCAGCGGATAACATGGGACGACGCCTTCACACGGATAGCAAAGCTGATGAAAAGCGACCGCGACAAAAATTTCACGACAAAAAACAGCGACGGAATGACGGTCAACCGCTGGCTCACAACCGGTTTTCTCGCCGCATCCGCTTCGAGCAACGAAACCGGCTACATCACCCAGAAGATGATACGAAGCCTGGGGATGATCGCAGCAGACAACCAGGCCAGGGTCTGACACGCTCCAACAGTGGCAAGTCTTGCCACTACGTTCGGCCGCGGCGCCATGACCAATCACTGGGTTGATATAAAAAATGCAGATATCGTTGTAATCATGGGGGGAAATGCCGCAGAGGCTCATCCATGCGGCTTCAAGTGGGTTACTGAAGCAAAGGCGCACAATAACGCCAGACTGATAGTAATAGATCCCCGCTTCACCCGTTCGGCCGCTGTCGCGGATTATTACGTTCCGATACGCTCGGGGAGCGACATAGCGTTCCTTGGCGGGGTGATCAACTATCTTCTCTCGCACGGCAGGATCCAGCATGAATATGTGAAAAAATTCACGGATGCGACATTCCTTGTCAATGACGGTTTCCAGTTCGATAACGGACTCTTTTCCGGATACAACAAGGAAAAGCGTTCGTACGACAAAACATCCTGGGGGTACCAGAAGGGGGTTGACGGATATGCACTGACCGACGATACCATGCAGAACCCTCGCTGCGTGCTGAACATGCTGAAACAGCACTACTCCCGCTATACCCCTGAAATGGTTTCCAGAATCACGGGGACTCCGAAAGAGCAGTTCATCAAGGTCTGTGAAATGCTGGCCGAGACATCGGCCTCCGACAAAACGGCCACCTTCCTCTACGCGTTAGGTTGGACGCAGCATACAACCGGCACGCAGATGATAAGAACCATGGCGATGATTCAGCTTCTCCTTGGAAATATCGGCATGGCCGGAGGGGGGGTAAACGCTCTCAGAGGACATTCCAACATTCAGGGATTGACCGACCTGGGTCTTCTCTCCAACATGCTCCCCGGCTATATGACGCTTCCGGGCGACAGCGAACAGGATTTCAGGGCTTTTCTGGAGAAAAGGGCGCTGAAGCCGCTTCGCCCCGGCCAGATGAGCTTCTGGCAGAACTACCCATCCTTCCATGTAAGCCTGATGAAATCATGGTACGGCGATTCTGCGACAAGAGAGAACAACTGGTGCTACGACTGGCTCCCCAAGCTGGACAAGGTGTATGACGTCCTCCAGGTTTTCGACATGATGCACCAAGGAAAACTCAACGGCTACTTCGCCCAGGGCTTCAATCCGCTTGCGGCCTTCCCTGACAAGTCGAAAATAGGAGGAGCGCTCGCAAGGCTCAAATACCTGGTAGTTATTGACCCGCTGGCGACAGAAACTTCCGAATTCTGGAAGAATTTCGGTGAATACAACAACGTTGTCCCATCCAAAATCCAGACCGAGGTATTCAGGCTCCCTTCCGCCTGCTTCGCTGAGGAGGATGGCTCACTGGTCAATTCGAGCCGTGTGTTGCAGTGGCACTACAAGGGGGCGGAACCGCCTGCAGAGGCCAAAGGGGACGCGGAGATAATCGCCGGCATATTCCTTAAGCTGCGTGAAATGTACCGCAAGGATGGCGGAGCATTCCCCGAACCGATCCTGAATCTCACCTGGCCTCATCAGATACCGGGGAAACCATCTCCGGAAGAACTGGCCAGAGAGTTCAACGGCAAGGCTCTTGCCGATGTGACTGACCCGAAGGACAAGACAAAAGTGCTCGCCAAGAGCGGAGAACAGCTTGGCGGCTTTGCGCAACTGCGCGACGACGGCTCCACGGCGTGCGGCTGCTGGATTTTTTCCGGCGCATGGCCGCAGGCTGGCAACATGATGGCGCGCAGGGACAACTCCGACCCGAGCGGATTGGGGAATACTCTCAACTGGGCATTCGCATGGCCGGCAAACCGGAGGATACTTTACAATCGCGCCTCCAGCGACCCGATGGGGAAGCCGTGGGACCCGAAGAGAAAGGTAATCTCATGGGATGTCAAGAGCGGGAAATGGCTGGGGATGGATATTCCGGACATGAGGCCGGATGCAGCTCCGGAAGAGAATGTAGGCCCATTCATAATGAATCCGGAAGGGGTGGCACGTCTATTCGGAACAGACAAGATGGCAGAAGGGCCGTTCCCGGAACATTACGAGCCGTTTGAAACACCGATAGGAACCAACCCCCTGCATCCGGATGTCATAAGCAATCCTGCAGCAAGGATTTTCAAGGGGGACATTGAGGCGCTCGGCACAGCAAAGGATTTCCCGTATATAGGAACGACCTACCGCCTGACTGAGCATTTTCACTTCTGGACCAAACATGCGGTTCTGAACGCGATTCTTCAGCCGGAACAGTTTGTGGAGATTGATGAGGAGCTCGCCGCCAGCAAAGGAATAAAATCCGGCGACAGGGTGAAGGTGAGCTCCAGGCGTGGCCATATAAAGGCCGTTGCGGCTGTCACAAAACGGCTCAAGGTGCTGGATGTGGACGGCAAAAAAGTTCATACGGTCGGCATCCCTATACATTGGGGCTTCAAGGGGGTTGCCAACAACGGTTACATAGCCAACACGCTGACACCGTTTGTAGGCGATGCTAATACACAGACCCCTGAATTCAAGACTTTCCTCGTTACAATAGAGAAAGCTTAAGGAGCGTACTATGGCGCTACAATCATTGGACATAAAACGACGCTCGGCCACCACCACTCCTCCCCCTGGTGTCCGAAAGAGCCCTGAAGTGGCCAAGCTTATAGACATTTCCAAATGCATCGGATGCAAGGCGTGCCAGACCGCCTGCATGGAGTGGAACGACCTTCGGGATGATATCGGCAAAACGACTGGGATATATGACAACCCGAGGGATCTTGACGAAAACAACTGGACAGTCATGCGTTTTTCCGAAGTAGAGCTGGAGAGAGGCAAACTGGAATGGTTGATAAGAAAAGACGGCTGCATGCATTGCGGCGATCCGGGCTGCCTTAAAGCCTGCCCTGCTCCTGGCGCCGTGATACAGTACAGCAACGGCATAGTTGATTTTCATGAGGAGAGCTGCATCGGCTGCGGCTACTGCATTACAGGGTGCCCCTTCGACATTCCGAGGATTTCAAAAAAAGATGCAAAGGCTTACAAATGCACCCTCTGCTCTGACCGAGTCTCGGCAGGGGTGGAGCCTGCCTGTGTGAAGACATGCCCGACCGGAGCCATCACATTCGGTGCCAAGGAGGAGATCATCCACCATGCAAACGGAAGGATCGCAGACCTCAAGGGGAGAGGATTCGCAAATGCAGGAATATACGATCCTGAAGGGGTAGGGAAGACGCATGTGATGTATGTTCTGCAGCATGCGGATAAACCCGGCATCTACTCTAACCTTCCAGAAAATCCGGGGATAAGCCCGATGGTATCATTATGGAAAGGTGCGGCCAAACCTCTCGCATCCCTGGCTCTGGGAGCTGTCGCCGCAGGCGCGTTTTTCCATTATGTGACAAAAGGGGCAAACGAAGTCTCGGAAGAGATCGAGAAGGAGTTCGAAAATGAAAAACGATAAAGATAAAATTGCGCGTTTTACCCCTGCGGAGCGGGTCAACCACTGGGTCCTTGCCTTGACATTCATTCTTCTGGCGCTTTCAGGGCTTGTATTCTTCCACCCTTCGTTCTACTTCCTTAACAACCTTTTCGGCGGAGGGGTCTGGGCAAGGATACTCCACCCGTTCATCGGAATTGTCATGGCCATCTCATTTGCCGCGATGTTCTTCAAGTTCAAGGGAGAAAATGTGTTGACTCCAGGCGACAGGGAGTGGCTTAAGCACGCGAGAGAGATGTTCGAAGGTGATGACAGCCACATGCCTGAAGCGGGGAAATTCAACGCTGGACAGAAACTCCTCTTCTGGCTGCTCCTTCTCTGCATGGCTCTCCTTCTCCTATCCGGCCTTATAATCTGGAGAAGATACTTTTCTAACATCTTTCCTGTCTGGATGGTGCGTTTTGCGTCGCTTCTGCATGCCGCTTCAGGGGCAGGGATAATAGCCCTCATCATGGGGCATATCTATCTCGCCATCTGGACGAGAGAGAGCATGGGGGCGATGCTGTACGGATATGTAAGAAGGGCATGGGCAAGGCAGCACCACCCTGCCTGGTTCCGCCAGGTCAATGGAGAGGAGAAATGAGCGATGTAGAGAGAATGATCGAGCAGGAGAAGATGGAGCCTCCTGCGACAGGTATACCTCTCCTCCATCTCCCTTCAAAAAATATTTTCAAAAAGCGAGGAGAGCGTTTTTCTTCACTTGCCCGCAAGCATCCTGACAGCGGGTATCTAGGCTTCCTGGCTCTCCTCTCGGAAGCGCAGCACAAGGCGCTCGGCCACCTCACCTCTTCAACCGGAAAGAGTGCAGAAGAAGGGAAGCCAGGCAAGGGAGAGGAGAAAAGCCCTCTCACTTGCCTTGCTTCAGGAGATTATCTCTGGATCAATGCGCTTCACATTATTCTTGAAGAGATGAAAAAGGCAGATATCCCGGCGCCTGCCCGCAACACCATAGCGATGCTGATGAGGATGAATGAAAATGAGCTGGAAGTGAAACGTGAAGCGATTCTCGACTGGGAACCGGACAGACTCTCTCCAGCAGAATTGCCGTTCATAGCCGCGTCAGTGCAGGTATATCAGGTGAATTCGGCTCTTCTCTTCGAAAATCGCCCATTCGGCAGAGAGGTAAACGAAGGGACATGCCCGGTCTGCGCCTCCCCCCCGGTCTGCAGTGTAATCCGTGCCGGAAGCGTTGAAAACCGGCTTAGGTATCTATGCTGTTCACTCTGCGGATCAGAATGGCATATGGTCAGGATTAAATGCGCCAGCTGCGGATCTACCGGCAAAACCGGGCTCTACTCCCATGAAGGGTCAGATGGAGCGATAAAAGCCGAAAGCTGCCACAACTGCAACAGCTACCTCAAAATTCTCTATCTTGAAAAAGATCCCGATATGGACCCGGTGGCTGATGACCTGGCGACGCTTTCTCTAGACATTATGATGGATGAGGAGGGGCTGCTGCACGGAGGGGCGAACCTCTTTCTACTCAACGGCGGGACCTGAATCAGATTATGCGCCGCAAAGAGGTTATAACCTCTCTATCTTTACAATCTGACAGTTTTTGATGTATAAGTTTTTCTTTGAAATGAGATTCCTGCAAAAAGGTTGTCGTCCCCGAATGACTCTCTATCGAGGATCCGGTTTTTCCGGATGCTTGAAAAAGTGAATTCCGGATTACGCAAAGGGCAATGGCATCTTTTTACTTTTGGCAGGAAACTCTGTTCTCCTGCAAATCCGTTCAAATCCGGTGATTCCATTGATTCAGGCGCTCGGCAATAAAACTATCGGCTTTGTATCAGAAATGGGAAGGATGGGATGGTTTCTCGCCTACTCCTTCTATATGATATTCCGTCACCCTGTAAGGCCACTGCACATCCTGAAGCAGATAAGCTTCATAGGCGCAAGGTCGATTTTCGTGATATTTCTGACCGCTGCGTTCACAGGGATGGTGCTCGGGCTGCAGGGGTACTACACCCTGACAAAGTTCGGCTCTGAAGGGGCGCTCGGCTCTGTGGTGGCTCTCTCTCTCATACGCGAGCTGGGGCCGGTGCTGACCGCCCTGATGGTGACTGGCAGAGCAGGGAGCGCGATCACGGCGGAAATCGGGATCATGCGGATCAGCGAACAGATAGACGCGCTTGAGACAATGGCTCTGGATCCCTTCAAATACCTTGTTTCCCCCAAAATGATCGCCGCCGTCATATCGCTTCCGCTTCTCTGCGCCATTTTTGACGTCGTAGGAATTTACGGGGGATGGCTTGTAGGAGTCAAACTCCTCGGCGTCAACCCTGGAGCGTACTTCTACGAGCTGGAAAAATCGGTCGAGTGGCGGGACGTTTATTCCGGAATACTCAAATCACTTTCATTCGGGGTGATAATCTCCTGGATAGGATGCTACAAAGGGTATTTTACCGGGCATGGCGCAGAAGGGGTCTCAAAGGCGACGACCGAAGCGGTAGTGCTCACCTCTGTTCTAGTTCTGATATGGGATTATTTCATGACTTCGGTGCTTCTCTGATGATCCGGGTGACAGATCTTCATAAATCCTTCGGACGGCAGAAGGTCATCGACGGGCTTAGCCTGGAAGCGCCAGAAGGAGAAATAACGGCGCTGATAGGACCGAGCGGCGAGGGGAAGAGCGTCCTTCTCAAGCATCTGATAGGTCTGCTTGAGCCGGACAGCGGGGATATCGAAATAGAGGGGGAGAGCATAAGAGGAATACGAAGATCCGGACTGAACAGAATAAGGGAGAAGTTCGGCATGCTCTTTCAGAATGCTGCGCTCTTCGACTCCATGAATGTCTTTGAGAACGTAGCCTTTCCTCTCATGGAAAAAACCGCGCTGAGCCATGTAGAGATATGCGACAGGGTCGTATCGGCTCTTGAAGATGTGGGTCTCAGAAATGTTGAGCAGAAATTTACGGATGAGCTTTCCGGGGGGATGAAAAAACGTGTCGCCCTTGCAAGGGCGTTGATTCTGAAGCCTAAAATAATCCTGTTTGACGAACCTACAACAGGGCTCGATCCCATAATCAAAAAAGCGATACACAGGCTTATAAGGGAGACTCACGAAAGGTTCGGATTCACATCCATAATAGTCTCTCACGAAATACCGGACATATTCGATCTGGCAGACAACGTGGCGATGCTTTACAAGGGGAAAATACGTCAGTTCGGAAAATCGGAAGAGATACTGAATTCTGCCGATCCAGTCGTGAGCCAGTTCATAAGCGGCTCGCTGGATGGTCCCATACAGTTGATATGAAAAGGGTATTGTTATGAACATGGCAAAACTGGAAATGACAGTCGGAGTATTCATGATTGCCGGTATTCTCTCTCTGGGCTATCTCTCCATCAAACTCGGCAAGCTGGAGCTGCTGGGAGGGGACTACTATACGGTTTCAGCCAGATTCGACTCGGTCACCGGACTGAAACCGGGCGCACGGGTAGAGATTGCAGGGGTTGACATAGGCAAGGTGGAGCGTATCGCGCTCGACCCGAAGAGCAACGACCAGGCCCTTGCGTACCTGAAGATTCGAACCGGCATCAAAATATCGGACGATGTCATTGCATCGGTCAGGACAAGCGGAATCATAGGCGACAAATTCATCAAGCTCAAGCCGGGTGGCTCTGAAACCTATCTGAAGGACAACGACAAAATCCATGAAACCGAATCAGCTATTGATATAGAGGAGCTGGTAAGCAAATTCATACATGGAAAGGTATGAACAAACTCAGCCATCTTCCGCAATCATATTTCTCATCCTGGAATTGCCAGGATAACGATGAAGATCAGATTGGCCATTGCAATAGCCTCACTCGATTGCTGCAAGGAGACAGTTTCAATGTTAAAACACATTTTATCTTCAGTTCTGTTTTCACTTCTTTTCGCTTCCACTGTTTTTGCTACCCCCACCTCGGATGTGAAGAGAACCGTTGACGAAGTCATACGAATCGTCAGCAGCAAGGAGATGAAAAAGAATCCACAGATCAGGCGCCAGCAGCTCAAGAAAACCATATCCCGGATTTTCGACTACACCGAGATGGCGCAGCGCTCTCTGGGAAAACAGTGGAAAGAGCTCTCTCCCGCAGAGAAGAAAGAATTTTCGGAACTTTTTTCAAACGTGCTGGAAAACTCATACGGTGACAAGATCGAATCGTACAACAATGAGAAGATCGTATATATGAAGGAGAACATAGAAGGGAACAGGGCTGAGGTAAAATCAAAGGTCGTCACGACAAAGCATGACGAATATACCATTGATTACCGGCTTATCAACAAAAACGGCAAATGGGTCGTCTATGATGTCGTGATAGAAGGGGTCAGTCTCGTT
The DNA here is from genome assembly GCA_002382705.1 of Geobacter sp. UBA4057. Lineage (GTDB taxonomy): Bacteria > Desulfobacterota > Desulfuromonadia > Geobacterales > Pseudopelobacteraceae > UBA4057. Next base: position 35,151 of record DFZL01000058.1, on the reverse strand, counting down.
TCTAACTACAGAACGCAGTTCAGCAGGACAATATCCGAAAACGGCTATCCAGAACTGCTCAAGAGGCTTAAAGGGAAGAACGAGGAATTCAAATCGCCGTAAACTATCTGATGCGAGGTGACTGCGGTCAAGTGGCAAAACAGATCACGAATCCAACCATTGCACAGGAAGAGTTCAGAACTCCATCGGCATCCTTTTCACCTGCTCCGCCGTGAAAACCGGCCCGTCCTTGCAGACATAGACGTTCCCAACGTTGCACCTCCCGCACTTGCCCAGCCCGCACTTCATTCGGTTTTCCAGAGTTGTGTAAACCTTCCCGTCGCTGAAGCCGAGCTTTTCCAGCACAGGCAGGGTGAATTTGATCATGATCGGCGGACCGCAGACAAAAGCGATTGTGTTGTCTGCCAAAGGAGCAGTTTCCTCCAGTACAGTCGGCACAAAACCGACCTTGCCGTCCCATTCCGAACCATTGCCTCCGGGGTCAACCGTTTTTACCAGCCGCACGTCATTCCGCTCCTGCCACTCCTTGAGCTCCCGCTTGTAGACCATATCTGCTTCCGTCCTTGCGCCGTAAACAATGGTGATTTCGCCAAACTTGTCCCGCAGGTCGAGACAGTTCCATATCAGTGTACGGAGCGGCGGAAGCGCGATCCCTCCGGCCACGAACACCAGATTCTTCCCGAAGAAATCCTCTATCGGAAATGAGTTGCCGTATGGGCCGCGCACCCCCATTGTCTCCCCGGCTTCCAGCCGGCGCAGCGCCTCTGTTACACGTCCGACAGAGCGAAAACAGCACTCGATATACCCTTTGCGGGTCGGGGAAGAGGCGATGCAGAAGGTGGATTCTCCGGCGCCGAATGCCGAATATTCGCAGAACTGGCCTGCCCTGAAATTAAAACTGTCCCGAACCTTCTCGTCCTGGAATACCAGCCGCAGGGTCCGGACATCAGGCGTCTCGTCGATGATCTCTTCGACAGTCGCAAGGTAGGGGAGGTAGATGTTCTTGTTTGTGTGATCGCACATAAATTCAATTCCAATTCATTAGAGCTCTGATTCTAAGGATTGAACGGATAAAGATTGATTAACGGCAAAAACCGAAAAGATATGGGTAAACCGAAAGATTTTACAGGTGTCCCTCGGCTGCAAAATCCGTGTAAATCCGTTAAAACAGATTTGATCCATGTTATTATATATTGCCTCTGTTTTTCATTTTTTGCTTATATCCTCAACTATTGCAGCGATATCGATCCCTGCCGGGCAGAGCCGGATGCAGCGGCCGCAGCCCGTGCAGAGCCTCTGGCCGAACTTATCGTCGTAGTATTTGAACTTGTGCATGATACGGTTCCGGTAACGTTTCGGCTGGAGATCGCGTGGGTTGTGGCCAGAAGCGTGGTGGGTGAATTTCCAGAAGCCGCAGGCATCCCAGTTTTTCCGCCGCGTGCCTGACTTCTCCGTCCCTTCGTCCACGATGTCGAAACAGTGGCAGGCGGGGCAGACAAAGGCGCATGCCCCGCAACCGACGCAGCGTGTGGCGATTGAGTCCCAGTCCGGGTGCTCAAAATTCGTGTCCAGCCACTTCTTGACCTTCTGTAGATCGATCTTTTCTGTCTGGGGTTCGGCCAAGGGCAGGCTTTTATGGCCGTCAGGCTCGCTGAACAGCGCTGCATGAGCAGCCACCAGCGCCTCACCTTTTTCCGACTGTGCTCTGCAGAGGTACCCTCCACCTTCCACCTGGGTGAGTAAGATGTCCCCCCCCTTCGGATCGCCGGGAGAGAGCCCCACGGCGGTGCAGAAGCAGGCGTCGTCGGCCTCAGTGCAGGCCATGCCCACCACAGTGGTTTTCTTACGCCGCTCCAGGAAAAACTCATCCCTGTAGTCCCAGGAAAAGACTGCATCCAGCATCGGAATGGCGGCGGCGTCGCAGGGGCGCACCCCTACAAGCACCGTCTCCGGAAACCGTGCAGGATCGATGTCAGTGACAGTCACCTTCTGCCCTTCCTTCCCGTAGGAGATGATCTCCTCGCAGATCGGGAAAAACGCCTCCTTGCCGGAACGGCGGGGCATCCGGTCGATAACGATCTCGGCGGGGTTCTTTAACGGCTCGTACAGCACAGTGCCGGCATTCAACTTTGGGGCAACCACCCGCTTGCCGGAGGCGATCAGCTTCTCCAGCAGCGTCGAGAAGTTTTCCTGTGATAAATATTTTTGCATTGAAAAACCTTTTCGCAAAAAAAATCAAAGACAACAGGGGACGGATGATGCGGGATAGCGCGGATTTACACGGATTTATGAGATGGGTCAGATCAAGAATCCCTCGCCTTTTGACCCTTATCCGCGATGATCTGCTATATCCGAGTCATCCGCGTTCCATTTGCTTTTTTATTTTATAAAAGACTGGTCATCCTTCTCTGTGAAGGTCGCCAGTGGTCCACACTCCAGCACCTCGAAGCCGGACTCGTAATCGAACAGCTCTTTCAGTTCCTTTGCCATCTTGCGGTTGAGGAGATTGAGCGGGATATCCATCGGGCAGGCCCGCTCGCACTCGGCGCAGCCGGCGCAGCGCCCCGCAAGATGCATTGCGCGGACTATGTGCCACGCCATGTTGCCGGCCGGGCGCGGGGTGGTCTCCACCATCTGCGGTCTGTTGCGGTCGCAGAGGCACTGCTCGCAGAAGCAGAAGGGACAGACCTGGCGGCAGGCATAGCACTTGATGCATTTGCTGAACTGCTCCTTCCAGTATGCCCAGCGTTCGGCAGGCGTCATCGCCTCCAGGCGGGCGATTTCCGAGGCGTACTTCTTCTCCAGCTCCGGTGCTGGTGGTGGTGTAACGGCAGGAACGAAGTCACATCCCACCGGGAGCCGCTCCACGCATTCCAGGCATTTCGGGGCTATAGTGTCCGTGTTCAGCTCTGTGGCCGGCTGGATCGTGGAGCCGAGCACCCCGGCGCACGGAACTCCGATCAGGTAGAGGTCATCCCGCTTGAGCTGCGACTCCCCCATCAGCCCCACCAGAGCCCTGAGGTCGCACCCCTTTACCACGACGCCGATCCGCCCCGATTTGGGGATATCTTTCTTGGCCTTGGTCAGGTATACGGCCAGATTGTTGACGCAGGCCGCAGTAAAGATCAGTTTATCCGCATTGCCGGCATCGCTTACCACGATCGGCTGGGACGACCCCTTGCGGCGGGCGGCGGCATAACCTGCCACGGCGGTGACAGTGCCGTCGGAGAGGATGCGGGCAGCCTCGGTGCGGATGGCATCGGTAACTGCGGTGTAGATGGATGTGTCGATTGGCTGGGTCATAATTCTTTTGGCCTTGGTTTATTATTCCCCTTTTGCAAAGGGGGACTTCAAACCTGTATCTGGTTATACGCTTCTTGCAGTTCCAGAGAATCCAACTTCCCGGACCACTGTTCTTCAAGCGCCAGTTCCTTGAACTCCAGCATGGGGCCCATGCAGCGTACCCGCTCAGTCAGTTCGGTGACCACCTCGACCCACTTGCCACCCTCTGCGGCCGAGACCCAGGAGAACTGCAGGCGATTGAGATCGACGCCGACGAACTCCAGCAGCTTGCGGAAGGCGGCGAAGCGTCTTCTGGCGTGAAAATTGCCGGCGATGTAATGGCAGTCGCCTGGATGGCAGCCGGAGACCAATACCCCGTCAGCCCCCTGCTGGAAGGCTTTCAGGATGAATATCGGGTCGATGCGGCCAGTGCAGGGGAATTTGAGAAGCCGCACATTGGCCGGATATTGCATCCGGCTGGTGCCGGCCAGATCAGCCCCGGCGTAGGTGCACCAGGTGCAGACAAAGGCGATGATCTTCGGTTCGAAGTCGTGTTTCGTGCCGGGTGTACTCATGGTTGGCGTTTCCGTTCCGATTCGTACTGTTGGTAATTCAATCCCTGCTTCCCACCTCGTTCGGTCGGTGACGGGTTGAGCTGGTTCTGTATCTGGGAGGCATTGTAAATCGCTTCATCCAAACGGTATCCCTTGGTGCAGGCGGCGGACAGGGCACCACCCAGCAGAAGGAGCAGGATGATTGAAGGGTCTGGTTTCATTTTCACAAGGCCTCAATCATAGCCACGATCTGTTCGTCTGTATAGCCGTCGAGCTCGACCGACTTGGACGGGCAGGTAGCCTGGCAGGTGCCGCAGCCGCCGCAGACTCCGGGGTTTACATAGGCCACCACCTTGATCAGGTTCCCCTGGCGGTCACGAATTTCTTTCTCCTCTATAGCCCCATACGCGCAAACTTTTCTGCAGTAGAAGCACCCCACGCAGCCCGCTTCCCTGACCCTGGCCACGATCGGCTCCCGCTCCAGCTTCTCCCTGGCGAACAGGGTCATCACCTTGGCCGCCGCAGCGGATGCCTGGCTGACCGTATCCGGTATATCCTTTGGCCCCTGACAGGCGCCGGCCAGATATATCCCTGCGGTGGCGCACTCTACCGGCCGGAGCTTGGCGTGGGCTTCGGAGTAGAAATGGTATTTGTCATAGGATATCCCCAGCTTCTGTGCCAGAATGTCCGCTCCGGAGCGGGGCTGAACCGCCGTGGCCAGCACTACCATATCGGCCTCGATCTCAACCTGGACTCCTACCGCGATATCGCTCCCCATGACCACGATCTTATCCCCCTTCTGGTAGAGCCGGGAGACCATACCGCGGATGTAGACCGCCTCCTCCTCCTCGATAGAGCGGCGCCAGAATTCGTCGTAGCTCTTGCCGGGAGTCCTGGCATCCATGAAGAATACATAGGCCTGGCCGTCATGCACCTTGTGATGGTAGAGCATGGTCTGCTTGGCGGTATACATGCAGCAGACCTTGGAGCAGTAGGATATCCCCTTCTCCCTGGCTCGACTGCCAACGCACTGGATGAAGACGATCTGCTTCGGCTCCCTGCCATCCGAAGGGCGCAGTATTCTCCCCCCGGTGGGGCCGGAGGCGCTGGCCAGCCGTTCGAACGTCATCCCGTCGATAACATCCGGTATCCTGCCGTGACCGAATTCGCCGTAACCCTTGATTTGAGAGCCTTTCGGCTTTTCGGTTATGTCATAGAGGTCAAATCCTGTCGCGACCACAATAGCGCCGACAGGCTCCACTATCAGCCTGTCCTCCTGCTCGTAATCAACAGCGCCAGGGCCGCAGACCTTCTTGCAGAGGCCGCATTTGCCGCTCTTGAACATGGCGCAGCTTTCCCGGTCGATAACCGGAGTATTCGGGACGGCCTGAGGGAACGGGATATAGATGGCAGGGCGCATTCCCAGATTGCAGTCAAATTTGTTCGGAATTTTCCTGATCGGGCATTTTTCAATGCAGACACCGCAACCGGTGCACTTCTTCTCGTCAACCGAGCGGGCTTTTTTGCGGATCGTGACTTGAAAGTTTCCGATATACCCCTCTACATGCTCAACTTCGGAATAGCTATGGAGAGTTATTCGCGGATGGTTGGCTACGTCCACCATTCTGGGAGTCATGATACACTGGGAGCAGTCGAGCGTCGGGAATGTCTCGGAGAGTTGCGCCATATGGCCACCGATCGAGGGTTCACGCTCGACCAGCACCACCTCGTGTCCGGCGTCGGCAATATCGAGGGCAGCCTGTATACCTGCTATCCCTCCGCCTATGATGAGCGAACGTTTTGTAACTGGCACCGTGATTGCAGGAAGCGCCCGGTTTCTCTTGACCCGCTCAACCATCATCCCCACTATCTCTATTGCCTTCTCCGTGGCTTCTTCCCTGTTATCATGCACCCAGGAGCAGTGCTCGCGGATATTGGCCATCTCGCAGAGAAATGGGTTGATACCGGCAGACTCGACCGCCTTGCGGAATGTCCGCTCATGCATGCGGGGAGAACAGGCGGCGACGACAACATGCGAGAGCCGCTGTTCGGCGATGGCCTTTTTCAGCAGCCCCTGCCCCGGGTCGGAGCACATATACTTGTAGTCGGTGGCCAGGGCCACGCCGGGGAGTTTGCCGACCTCGGCGGCAACACGCTCAACATCGACAGTTCTCGATATGTTTTCACCGCAGTGGCAGACAAATACGCCTATTCTTGACATTAAAACCTCTTCTTCATTCTACAAGTCCAAGCTTTCTCAGAGTTTTGAGAAGCCTCTCCTCTGTCACCGGCTTCACCAGATGCGCGGCTGACTGGGCTGCGACATAAGCTTCAATGACATCTTTAGGGGTATTAAGAGAGGAGAGCATTATTATATTCACCCCCTTGTCAGGGGTAATCCCCCTCTCCTTCTCATGCCGGCGGATCGTTCTTGCGGCTTCATAACCATCCATGACCGGCATTATGATGTCAAGTATGATGATGTCATATCCGATTGACGACTCGCAGGCGGAAAGATACTTCTCCACCGCATCCCTGCCGTTTTCAGCGATATCGATATCCGCGATCCCCTCAAGATAAAGGGAGACAAGCTCTCTCCCCAGTCCGTCATCATCAACAATCAGACAACGCAAAAGTCGCATCCTCCGCTCTACAGAATATTCTTCACTTTCAGAAGAGGAAACGGATCTACCATAAGCGCGCCAAGGCCGCTCTTTTCCGCTCCGGCTCCGCACGCTACAGCCAGCAGCTGGGTTATATAGAAAACCGGCAGCCCGTATTCAGCATTATAAACCCCCTCGATCTCCTTCTGGCGCATGTCCAGATTGCCGTGGCACAGAGGGCATGCTACAACGACACAATCAGCGCCGGACGATTTTGCGGAATCCAGGATGGCGTTGGAAAGCTGGATGACCACCCCTGGGCGAGAAAGGGTGAAATTGGCGCCGCAGCACTCCATACGATGACTCCAGGGTACGGTTTCCGCACCGGCCGCTTCAACGACCCGCTCCATTATCGTCGGCGCCTCCACGCAGTCAAGGTTCGGAACATCAGGGGGGCGCGTCAGCAGGCAGCCGTAGTAACAGGCCACCTTCACCCCTGAAAGCGGCTTTGAAACAGCGGATGCAAGGCGTTCAAGCCCTATGTCTCGAGCCAGTATCTCAAGCAGATGCTTCACCTTCCCGTCAAGCCTTGCAGGCGCGTCTATCGCCTTTTCAACCTGCCTCCTCTTGGTCTCATCTTCCAGCAGAGTATGCTGCGTGAATTTAAGGCGGGAAAAACAGGCGGCACAGGCGACGGCAACATCTCCATCGACCTGCTCCGCCAGCTCAAGGTTCTTCGCGCAAAGCGACAGAGAAAGCAGCTCATCCACGTTGTGCGCCGGAGTCGCTCCGCAGCAGAACCAGTCAGGCACCTCTGTAAGTCCGACACCCAGCAGGTTAAACAGCTCCCTGGTGGAGAGATCGTATTCGCCGGCCGAGGCGTGCAGCGAGCAACCGGGGTAGTAGGCGTAATTGAGGGTTTTATCCATTGAAATCTCTCGATTGTTGTTAATTGTGAAGAATGAGGATTGAAGGCATTGTTTCATACTTCACCCTTCATCCTTGCCTCTACAATGCTTCGCCTTTCTTGCGCATCTCCTCGATTCTGGAAAATATCTTTTCAATCTCAGCCATGTTCCTGTTCTTCTGGTGGAACATCTTCAGTTTACCCTTGCTGATAAGTTTCGGGCCGAGCATCAGGTCTTTCAGAAACTGCCCGGATTTTACGTTGAAAACCGCAGCGAGCCTCATTTCGTACTGACGCCCGTAGCTGCGTATGTTTTCCAGGAAAAGCCTGTTTGCAAGCTGTACATAGCTCTCCTTCGAAGGCCCTTCCGCATCCCAGGAGAGCTTGCGCAGCGCATCCATTATGGAGGCCAGATGTACCTTGTTGGGGCAGCGGGTTGAACAGGTTTCGCAGGAGGCGCAGTACCAGATGGAGCGGCCTGCCAGAATCCGCTGCCACTGCCCCAGCTGGAGAAGCCTGACTATCCTGTTTGGCGGGTGCTCCATGAATGTGGCCATCGGGCATCCGGCAGAGCATTTACCACACTGAAAACAGCGTCTGACCGAAGTGCCGGAGAGCGCTTCAACTTTTCGCACAACATCCAGCTCCATGGTCTGGCTGGAGATGATCATCTTTTTCTTTTTCAACTCAACTCTCCGTTGTTAGGAATATCCGGAATCGGTATGAAGTTCTGAACAGCCGCCTCGTTTCAGAACGTTCTGGTAAGCCCAAGATGCAAAGCAACATCCGGCGCAGTATTCACCGCGATATCCTCGGAAACCGCGATATCCAGGGTGCAGTTCCCGGGAAGCTTTATCGCTCCCCCTGTCATCAGCACAAGCGACCCGTTGGAGAGTTCATCAAGAGAGCTCTTTCCATACATGGAGGTATTGCCGCCAAGCTGCACCTTGAATGAAATCCATTCGGCAGGCCCCCACCCTACCCCGAACGTTCCGAAACCTGCCAGGTTTTTCTGCTGATCCTTCAGAACATCGCCATCAGTAAGAGCCATTCCTCCAACGGAACCATAGACCGCCAGGGAACCCCATTCGGTAAAATTGGTCATGTTACCTGCAAGATATAGCGAGAAATCGGTGCTGCCGCTCCCCCTGAACGAGCCGCTCTCCCCGGTCGGCAGCTTGAGCGAACTCCTCAACGCGAGAGTGTTTCTGGATTCGGCGCTCTTTTCATCATAAAGCTGCATACCTGCAGTAAGCATTATATCCCCGATCCCAGTGCCCGAATCATTCATATAGAGTTTCTGCACGCCATCCCTGGTATAGCTGTAGTTCAGCTGATTCTTTTTAACTTTGTTCCGCCCCCCCCGCGGCAGCGAGAAAAATTTGTGCCATCCGTCTATGAAACCGTCAAAGACGCCGCCCCCCTGAAGAACCACCGGAAGCTCCACCCCTGCCTCAAAACGGTTGAGGAAGCCGTATTTGAGGGAAGCCGTCCATATCCACGACTCACCATCAAGAGAGATGCTTTCGTTTTTGCTGCTGCTGGCAGCGAAGTTGTTTGCGACATCCTGCATTATGGCTGCGCTCAGTTTTCCTGAAGGGGTTATCACGGAGCCGGTCTCGGACGGAAATCCGAAAATACGCAACAACGGACTCTGGTTGACGGTGCGGAAAGGGGTTATCTCCATATCATCGGCAAAAGCTGTCGATACTGCGGAAAACAGTGCAAGAAGGAGGAGGAACAGGGCTCTTTTCATACGGTTCCTTTTATTCATCAAAAATTTCAGCATTCATGAAAACTGGCAGCATGGCGCCATCCGTGACATTCATAAAAAAACCGATTATCCCGGCGGCCGGCAAAAGATGCGAGCCGGTATAATATTCCGGCTTGCCGGCTTTGTCACGCTTGATTTTTTAAAGTTGAAATGCAATACTGTTCGGAAACGAAATCCACTTAAAGGAGCCTGAAATGTTCGGATTTGGCGTGCCTGAACTACTTGTCGTGCTTGTCATAGTCCTGGTTGTTTTCGGCGCCGGCAAACTGCCTGAAATAGGCGGCGCTATCGGCAAAAGCATCAGAAACTTCAAGAAAGCCTCTGAAGGAAAGGAAGAGATAGAGATAAAGCCGAAGAGCGAAAAGAGCGAGGATAGCGAAAAAAAAGAGTAGTTTTCTGCTTGTGAAACGATGATGAAGAGGAGGCCATGAAAGCCGGCTCCTCTTCATCATCTCCTGTCCAATCTCAGCTCCGGATCGATCCGAGCTCAATATCTATCCTTTCCAGCCCCTCCAGGGCTCCTGCCTGAATCGAGACATGAGGCTCCATGATTTCCGGCTCCCTCGGATTTATCCTTATTACATGAGCATTTTCAACTCCCCACCCTATCCGTTCGGATAACCTTCTGACAGTCGGTATCGATGTTCCGGCGCCAAGTTCGATTACTGCAATACGTCGCCCCGAGTTTCTTCTCATGAAAAGATCAAACAGCTCCTCCTGCCTCCTCGTGCGATCCGGGAGCCATTTCCAATCCCCGAACATCAGGATGTTGGGGCGTGACACCCTGCCGCAACTCCTGCAACGTGGGAGCTCCCCCTTGACAAGCATCGAGAGCTCATCAATATCGAAAATCTCCCGGTTCGGCCATATCCTCTCTTCACACGGAGTCTGGCACTGCAGCCAATGAATGGAGCCATGCACCTCCAGCACCCTCTCTTCAGCAAAACCGGCCTTCTGAAAATGTCCGTCCACGTTGGAGGTGACTATGAAGTAATCTCCGCCGCTCTCATTGATCCATTTCCGGATTACATGAAAGCCGGCATGCGGAGTCGTTTCCCTGTAAAGATTCGTCCTCTGCCCGTAAAAACCCCAGCCGAAACGGGGGTCGCGTGCGAACTGTTCCGGATTGGCGCACTCCTCGAAGGAAACGCCGATTCTGCGATAAGCCGGATACGCGTTCCAGAATCCCTCAACACCACGAAAATCAGGGAGTCCCGAATCCACCCCCATACCCGCGCCGGCGGTTATCACGAAAACTTCCGCTTCCTTTACAAGTTTCGCCGCGCGATTCAGCATGATGATTCTCCATCATATCCGGCAATCGAATTCAGTTGTGACGGAAGAAAAATGCCGCAGTCATCTCCCGCCCGACCCTGTTTGTTCTGAACCAGCAAGAGATCAGATTATGACTCCCCCTCCAAGCAGCTCATCATCTCTGTAGAATACAACAGACTGCCCCGGAGTCACCCCCCTCTGCGGCTCATCGAACAAAACCTGGCAGCGCCCCTCCCCTTCGATCCTTACCCGGCATCCGACCGGTCTGTGGCGGTACCGTATCTTGCAGAAGGCGACGAATTCATCCGATCGGGGAGGAATTATCCATGAGAGATTTTCCGCAGCGAGGCATACGGAAAAGATGTGCTGCTCCTCGGCCACTATCACGGCGTTGCGGGCAGGATCGATCCCGGATACATAGAGAGGTTCGCTCCATGCTACGCCAATGCCCCGCCGCTGACCTATGGTATAACGATGAATCCCGCCGTGGCGCCCGAGAATCTCCCCGTTTCTGTGAATGATATCTCCCGGTTTTTCATGCAGGCCGCACTTCTTTTCAAGGAACGCGACATAATCGTCATCCGGTATGAAACAGATTTCCTGACTCTCCCCCTTTTCAGAGACCGGCAGCCGGAACTCGCGGGCAATCTCCCGTACATCCTCCTTGCTCTCTATCTCTCCAAGCGGGAAAAGAAGGGACGAAAGACGCCCCTGGGTGAGGCCGCAGAGGAAGTATGACTGATCTTTCCGGATATTCAGCGAGGTGCGCAGATGATGCACCCCGGCACTGTCGGTGGTTTTCCGCACATAATGACCGGTCGCGAGCATCTCCGCCCCAAACTCCAGCGCGTTTTCAAGGAGAAGCCCGAACTTCACATGACTGTTGCAGCGGACACAAGGGTTCGGAGTGCGTCCCAGGCGGTAGCTCTCTGCAAAAACATCAATCACCAGCTTTCTGAAATCTGTTTCGAAATCAATGAAATGATGTTGTATTCCGAGATGAGCGGCCACCAGTGGTGCGTCGTGCATGGCAGGCGCCACATCTCCGTCAGGCTCGAAGAGGCGCATGGTGAATCCTGTCACTTCGTGCCCCTCTTTTTTAAGCAGCGCCGCTGTAACCGATGAATCGACCCCTCCGCTCATCGCGACGGCTATTTTCATACATCTCTCTCCCCGAGTATTATCCTTATCGCCTGGTTAGCCTGATGAGAGGCCGCTATCCCTACGCGCGGAGCCATAAGGCCGTTCCCGGGCATCGCCTCAGACACGGAATCTCCTGTCAGATAAAACCTTTCGCTTATTTTTCTGGTTCTGATGCTATTGCCCGAGCCGTAACCGGCAAGTCCCGAAGCGGCGATAACGACCGCTTCCGTCATCTGCGAAAGGATGGTGTCAACAAGCATCCCCTTCATGGAGGCCAGATCAAAAGCCTCGACCACAACGGCGCAGGATGCGAAAACAGCCGGAATGTTGGACGGTTCAAGCCTGACGCAGTGCTTTTCTACAGTCACATACGGGTTGATCCTGAAGAGGTTCTCGGCCAGGGCGTCAACCTTGAACTCCCCTATCTGATCCGTAAAATACTGCTGGCGATTCAGGTTTGATGGCTCCACGACATCGAAATCGGCGATGACAAGCCTTCCGACCCCTGTCCTGCAGAGCGCGACGGCGACTGAAGAGCCAAGCCCCCCAACCCCGGCTATCCCGATCGAAGAACCCTTAAGTACCTTGTGGACACCCGGGGTGTGTCTCGCAGCCATCAACTCTTCCAGCTCGTCTTTTTCGGGGACTTGACCTTTTCTGATAAGGAAAACGGAATCCCCCTCCATAAGGATTGTATCTGTCCCGGCAGGGAAGCCGTTAAGTATGATCAGATCCGCGCCAGGATTGCGGTCAGACGCAAGCTCTCCGACAGTTGTCCCGTCATTTACGGTGATCTTTTTCCCGTTCAGGGAAATATTCATTTCAATCCGTTCCATCGGCAATGGCCTGCTCAATATCGGCTATCAGGTCGTATCTGTCTTCGAGCCCTACCGAAAGCCTCACCAGAGTATCGGTTATCCCCTTCCTCTCCCGCTCCCCCTTTGGCAGCGCGGCATGCGACATTTTAGCAGGATGGGAAATAATGCTCTCAACCCCGCCGAGGCTGACCGCAAAAGCTGAAAGTCTCGACCGCTCAAGCAGTTTTCTGGTCGTCTCCGGAGAGTCTAGCTCGAAAGAGATGACCCCTCCAGGGGCATCGGCCTGCCTTTTGTGCAACTCATATCCCGGATGACTCTCAAGCCCAGGGTAATGCACCCTGCTCACCTTGCCGCATGATGACAGCCATTCCGCGATAACCTGCGCGCTCCTGACGCTCTGATCCATCCTGACCTTGAGCGTCTTGATCCCCCGCATGGCGAGAAAGGAGTCTTGCGGCCCCAGAATCGCGCCGAAGCAGTTCTGTATGAAACCGAGGCGGCTCGCCAGCTCACTGCTGCCGGTTACGGCAAAACCGCATATGACATCGCTGTGGCCATTAAGAAATTTTGTCCCGCTGTAGAGAACTATATCGCATCCAAGCTCGAGCGGACGCTGCAGATAAGGGGTCATAAAGGTATTGTCCACCAGGGTGATAATGCCCAATCTCCGGGCAATCTCCGCAACCCCCTTCAGGTCGGTGATCTTCAGAAGCGGATTCGAAGGGGTCTCCAGATATATCCCCTTTGTCTCCGGCCTGATCGCAGAGGCCACTGAATCTACGCTTGTCGCATCCACAAAGGTTGATTCAATGCCGAGCCTGCTGAAAAGCTTCGTCAGCACACGATATGTCCCGCCATAGACATCATCGCAGACCACAAGATGATCCCCGGGCGAAAACAGAAGCAGAGCAGAAGAGATCGCAGCCATCCCGGAAGCGAAGGCGAATGCGCTCCCACCCCCCTCAAGCTCTGCAATACACTTTTCCAGAGCCTCTCTCGAAGGGTTGCCGGAACGGGCGTAGTCGTATTTTCCGAAATGGTCGACAGAACTTTGCCTGAATGTCGATGTCTGGTAAACCGGAATCCCTATCGCCCCGGTCAATGGATCGATAGTATCTCCGCCATGTATCACTTTTGTGGCAAATTTCATAAGTCACCTCTGTCTCTTATTTTCCGTATAGCCTCTCTGGCCAGTGAATCGCAGCGCTCGTTCTCGGGATGACCGTCATGTCCCCGCACCCACTTCCAGTCAATCTGATGCATCCGGGAAAGCTCAAGCAGAGCTTCCCAGAGGTCTCTGTTCAGCACCGCCTCTCTCCTGCTGTTCCTCCATCCGTTCCTCCGCCATGAATGAATCCATTCGGTTGCCCCTCTGGCCAGATACTGCGAGTCGGTAGTGACTGAAACCGTGCATGGCCGTTTAAGGAGACGGAGCGCCTCTATCGCCGCCGAAAGCTCCATACGGTTATTCGTCGTTTCAATGGCTCCCCCGCTTATCTCCTTCTCATGGCCGCCAAAACGCAGAATCGCCCCGTATCCGCCGACTCCGGGATTGCCGCTGCATGCCCCGTCACAGAATATCTCTACAACCGTTTCATTTTCATCACTGGTTCTCCCGGAATGCCCGGTATCACGCCTCGCCGACATATGCTTCCTCATTTTCAAGGAGAGTGGCTATCGCGCTCATAAGACGCTCTACAATCAGATTATGCGTCTCCTTGCAGTCAGGGAGGTGATAAAGATCGGAGAAATCAACCGGAGCGCCGAACGTGACCGAAGCCTTTTGCCCCGCACCGGGGAATTCCCATCTGTTAAGCCCCGTCAGGGCTACCGGCACCACTGTCACCCTTGTGTCGTAGATGATCTTGCCAACCCCGCGGTTTCCCTTCCCGAGTTTTCCATCCCTGTGTCTTGTCCCTTCCGGGAAAATCATGACTTTCTGATCTTCAAGAAGATTGTTTATGATCCCGGACGCTTTCATATCCCTTCTTCTCCGCACTGGAAATGCCCCCCAGGACGAGTAGAGCATCCTCTGGAAAGGCTTCTCGAAGAGCTCTTCCTTGGCCGGAGCCCATACCATCTGCATCGGAAGATTCCTGAGTATGGCCCAGGGGAGGAAAATGGTCTCATAGGCCGAAATGTGGTTGGATGCGAAAAGCGCCCCCCCATCGCGAGGGATGTTGGCGCTCCCCTTTATCTCAAAACAGTTGATTGTCGAGGCGTAAAAGCCTATTACATGGACGCTTAATGTCACCCAGAGTCGCTGCAGAAATGATTTCAATCTCCTGTTTTCCTTTGCAGTTTTTATTTACCGGCGGGTAATCCGGAAATTCAGCGCCTTGAAAACGGATGTTTTTATAACATGTAACTCTCTCCCGGGCAATCATACTTCCATCCGGAAACTCCGGATGAGAAACAGTCGGTTTCCGATTCGGAAAGCGGGGATTTTTTTCTGGCAAGGAAATCGGGGATTTGCGCGGAGGCGTACAGAGGTACGCCGCACAAGAAAGCCAGAAGATTGACACCGCCAGGGGAAAAAGCACCCTTTCCGGACGGAAACCACTTGCGTTGCAAGAAACCGGACTTACTGAAGCTCTCCTCAAGAGCTTCAGGATTGAAAAGATTTTACATTGAAAAATATCCTCCATCTGGTAATCTCTTTTTCTTAAAAAAGATTAGTAAAAGGAAGCCTGAAATGGAAGAGATGAACTGTCTGATAGGCCGCCAGCCCATTCTGAACGAATATGAAGAGACAGTCGCATACGAGCTTCTATTCCGTTCCACAGAATCCCGCGACAACGCTTCCATAAATGACGCAAGCTTTGCGACTGCAAGCGTCATAATAAACACCCTCTCCGATTTCGGGCTCGAATTCATAATTGGCGAACATCGTGGTTTCATAAACCTCGATCTGGAAATGCTTATGAGCGATTCTATACAGCTACTCCCGAAGGACAGGATAGTGTTCGAGCTTCTCGAGAACCTCGAGGTAACTCCCGAGCTTGTTGACCGCTGCCGTTATCTAAAGGAAGAGGGGTTCACACTCGCGCTTGACGATCACCAGTACGACCCTGTCTACAACGATCTGTACGACATTGTCGATATAATCAAGGTTGATCTGATGATTTCGCCGGTTGAGCGTCTGGCTGAAATGATAGAGAATTTCAGACCGTACGGCATAAAACTTCTTGCTGAAAAGGTGGAGACTCGAGATGAGTATCTCCTCTGCCGCGACCTTGGATTCGAACTGTTCCAGGGGTACTATTTTGCAAAGCCCTCCCTGATCGAAAAGAAAAAGCTTGGGGAATCCGGGGCGATAATGATTAAGCTTCTGAAACTCCTCTCTGAAGATGCTGATCTCGAAACTGTCGAGAAAGCATTCCGGAGCAACCCAGGTCTCACATACAGGCTCCTTCTGCTTGTAAACTCCGTCTCCATGGGATTGAGAGAAAAAGTGAACAACATCCGCCACGCAATATCGATTCTGGGGAGGAAACAGATAATGCGCTGGGTTCAACTGGCGCTCTTCGCCACCGACGACAGCAGGGGGGTTAACAACCCGCTGGTCGAGATGGCGGCTGTGCGAGGAGCCATGATGGAAGAGCTGGCCGTCATGATGCCGGAACTTGAGCGCGACCCGGAAGCACCAGACAACGCCTTCATGACAGGGATACTCTCGCTTATCGACACGATTTACGACATATCCATGAATGAAGTCCTGGAAACTCTCAACCTTTCAAGCAATATACGCGACGCGCTTGTTCGGCGCCAGGGGACATACGGAAGGCTTCTGGAGCTTGTCGAGCTTTGCGAAAATTCCGATTTTGCCCTTATGAAGAAAAAGATCGAGAACCTCGGCATTTCAGAAGACGAACTGCTCTACGCCCAGGTAAAAGCCTACAACTGGCACACTGAAAGCATATCTGATGCCTGATTTTGCAGTAAGCGAAGGGAAGATCAAGCAACTCCGCCTGAAAATGACGTCCCTCGGCGTCAGGGAGGAGGATATTCTGGAAACATTCGCCCGCTCCTCCGGACCCGGGGGGCAACATGTCAACAAGACCTCGACATCTGTTCATCTCATACATATCCCGAGCGGAATCAGCGTCACGGAGTCTCGAGAGCGGAGCCAGTCTCTGAACCGTTTTCTGGCAAGGCGAAAACTGCTTGAAAAACTGGAAGAAAAGAGCGGCACAATAACCGCAGAGATGAAAAAAAACGAAAAACTCCGCAGACAGAAGGAGAGGAGGCGGAGACGGAGAGTGAAAAAGAGTTCATGATATCTTCTGAAACATTGAGACGGCTCGAACTTGAAAAAGTTTTCGCCGAAATAGCGGAAAACGCGCATAGTGACATCACAAAAGAACGACTCCTCGCAACAGCTCCGTTTGCCGACCCGATTGCTGTTACTCTGGTTTCCGGAAGGATAGAGGAGATCCGCAGACTCGAATCGCTAGGGATCGGGATAAGGATATCCGCATTCGACAACATTCTCCCGATACTTGAGAGGGTCAGACCATCAGGGGCGCTCCTCCCCCCGGTCGATCTTCTCCTGCTCATTCCGGTGCTTCAGAATTTCAAATCTATCTCAAGCCAGCTGACTCCAAGAAACGATATTCCTCTTCTGAATTCATTTGATAAAAAAATAGCGCCGTTCCCCGAGATACTTGAGCCTCTTGAGGCCTCAATCGAGAATGACGGCTCCATAAAGGATGACGCCTCCCCTCAACTGCGGGAGATAAGAAGGGGAAAAAGAGCTCTCGCAGGAAGGATCAGGAAAAAAATCGAGGAGATAGTGCGTGACAGCAGGATTGAAATTTTTCTGCAGGACGACTTCTTCATAACGCAGCGCTCGGGAAGATGGGTAATACCTGTCAGGATGGATTCCAAGGGGATGGTCAAAGGGGTGGTGCATGATGTTTCGTCATCAGGCGAAACAGCATTCATGGAGCCGCTGGAAATAATCCCTTTCGTGAATGAGCTTGAAAACCTTACTGCCGAGGAGAAAGCGGAGGAGATACGAATACTGAGGGAGCTCTCCGCCTGGATCAGAGAAGACGCGGCAGAGCTGGCCGGCTGTTTCGGAACGCTTGTCATGATTGACATGCTGGCTGCGATGGCGAAATACGCAAACACCTACTCCCTTGAAAAACCGGAATTCAACACCGAAAGAAGGGTTGAACTCTCAGGCGCGAGCCACCCTATCCTCCTCTCGCTCAAGAGACAGGGAATGCTCCGGCATGTCGAGCCTCTTGACCTCAAACTTGGAGATGAAGGGCGGATCATGGTGATAACTGGCCCTAATGCCGGCGGAAAGACGATTGCGCTGAAAAGCGCCGGGATACTCACCCTCATGGCGCTATGCGGCCTCCCTCTCCCGGCGACCGGTCAACGCACGACCATGCCGCTTTTTGACTCCATCCTTGTCGATATCGGCGATGAGCAGTCGATAGAAGAGAGCCACTCGACCTTCTCCTCCCATGTCGCTCGTGTGGCTGCCATTCTGAATCAGGCCGGACCTGGATCTCTCGTTCTTCTGGATGAGCTGGGCGCAGGGACGGAGCCACAGCAGGGGGCGGCGATCGCCTGCGGAGTCCTCAGGGAACTGCAGAGGAAGGGAGCCACCGTCATAGCGACCACCCACCTTTCCGAGATTATCGGTTTCGTGCATCGTAGCGAAGGGATGATAAACGCCGGAATGGAGTATGACGCAACGACATATTCACCTCTCTACAGGCTTGTCACAGGTGAACCGGGACACTCCCGCGCCATAGAGATCGCGGGAAAATTTGGGATGCCCCGGGCTGTCCTTGATTTTGCAAGAGAGATGCTTGGGAGGGGTGGAGAGGAATTCACTTCCCTTCTCTCTTCTCTTCACAAGAAACGAAGAGAGCTGGAAGAGGCTGAAAAAAGGCTGAAATTCGAACATGAACAGCTTGAGCTTGAAAAAGTTGAAGTGAAAAACCGGATGGCTCAGGTGGACCAGGCAAGGCGGGAAGCTAAAGAGAAGGGGTGGAGAGAGGCAGAGGAGCTGATCTCAGCGACCAGGCGCCGGATAAACGAATTAATAGACGAATACAGGCGGGAGAAGCGCTCCGCAACCCTTGAAAAACTGAAGGAGAGCGAGCAGGCACTGACAAGGGGATTGAAGCCTCGGGGAGAGGCGGCCGAAAAATATATGGAACCGGAAACTCTTAAACCTGGCGACACCGTACTGATAGGGAGCCTGGGGCACAAGGGGACGGTTCTTACTACTCCGGGATTAAACGGCAAGGTTCGTCTGCGTGCGGGGACGATGGATATGGAGGTGAACATCTCCGACCTTCTTGTGCCTGTGAAAAAAGGAGAAAAAAAAGCGCGCCAACCCACGCGGCAAAGCTGGAATATCGAGCCGCATGGGGGGAGTGAACGGGAGCTCAAGCTTATAGGGGAGAGGGTTGAGAATGCCCTTGCGCTTCTTGAGACCTTCCTGAACGACGCACTGATTGGGGGGGTCCGTGAAGTCCGGATCATACACGGAATCGGCACCGGGCGGCTGCGAAACGCCGTAAGGGAGCATCTGGCCAATCACCCCCTTGTTCTTGAACAGAGGCCTGGCAACGAGCACGAGGGGCGGGATGGTACGACTGTCGCACTGTTCAGGATTTGAGATTTTCATTCAAATATGGCGATTTTGCCAGGCAACTGATAAAAACAGATATCATACCCGAACGTCTCCATCGGACATCCAGAAGCATTTTAACAGATTTTGAAAGATGTCAGGATTACGTCATTTTTTCAATCACCTGGAGTCGCCACCGGAATTTCCCGCTTTACCAGTGAGATGAGGTATTTATCAATGGATAATGACAAAAAAAACGTCTCTTTTCCGGATATGACACAAAAACTTCCAACGTCCGGAAAATTTCCCATTTCGTGTTCCAAAGCCGGTTTCACCCTTATTGAACTCGCCATAGTGCTTATTGTGGTCGGGCTCCTGGTCGGGGCCGGCTCAAGCATGGTCGGCACGCTTCTTAAGACGATAAAGGTCAGGGAGGCCAAGGACAACATCGAGTCAGCCGTGCAGTCGATAACAAGCTGGGCATCCGCAAACAACAAGCTCCCCGACTCCTCCTCATTCCCATCAGCGGCTAAGACCGCCGTCGATTCATGGGGGAGAAACCTGATATACCTCTATGACCAGAATCTGAGCCCTGCCACCGCCACCAAGGACTCGATCTGCGGTCGCCGCTCGACCCCGCTTACGCTGCAGACAACCGACCCGGCGGCGACTATCCGCAATGTGGCGTTCATAATTACAAGCGCCGGCGACAACGCAAAGAGCGAATGCACCCTGAACGACACGACAGGAACTCCGGCCGTCTCCCCCCCTACCCTTAACGGCTCAAACTTTACCTCCGGGAACATGATACCGCTTAATACGCTCGGGTATGTCACCGGAACGGTAGCCTCAGACACAGCCGGCAGCGACATAATCAGATGGGTCACGCTGGACGAATTGCGAAGCAAGATCGGATGCCAGGGGGCGCAGCTCAAGATACTGAACAACGAGCTCCCCTACGGAAACGCGGCAAGCCCGTATTCCGCTACCATAACAGCTGATGGCGGGGTCCCCGTTACCGGAGGGAATTACAACTGGTGCGTGGAGTTCGTCTCCACCCCGCGCCCCGGCGCGGCGGCAGGCTTTGATACTGTACCGTCCGGAGGTATAAAATCTTCCTGCTTCACCCTCTCTGAAACCGGATTCGTCCAGGGAAGCACCCTCGGACTGCAGAAGAAAACAGGCTTCGGCAACTTTTCGAGCGGCTCCTACCAGCTCAGCGTCACACTCCGCGACACTGCCGGAAGCGACGCAAACCCATGCACAAGCACGACTGACAACTGCATCCAGCGCTCTTTTGCGCTTACGATAAACCCGATGAACTGAAGCTGCCCGCCGAAAAATTCAACGCAAAAACGCTTCGGAGAGATTTTCATGACCACCCGGACAGTAATCCGCAACAGCCGCGGGATGACCCTTCTCAACATTGTCTTCATCTTCCTCCTTATAGCCACCTTTATGGTCTCGGGAGTGCAGATGTACGGTGCTTTCACGGCCAGAGCCAAGGTGAACGAGACAAAAGCAGGTTTGAGCGGCGCGGCGGATGCCATGATAAGCTGGTCTGCCGCAAACGGAAAGATACCTGACGCCACGACTTTCGGAAATTTCATCCCTAACACGAAAGACTCCTGGGGAAAGGATATCATCTATCTCTACGAGACAAGCCTTACCGCGACGGCGACCGGCGGCCTTTGCGGAAGGACATCTACATCATCCACATTCAACGGCGTGAATGTGGCATTCATTCTCCTCTCCGGAGGCCCCGATTTCAAAACGGACTCAACACTCAACGCAAGCGGCGCGCTCCCAGCCGGAGAGCTCGCGAGCAAACTTTCCGAACTCGATCTTTTCCGAATAGTTACCCTGGAAGAGCTGAAGAACAGAGCTGGCTGTTACGGAAGAACAGGAGGGGCGCTGACGATCCTGAACAATGAGCTTCCACGCGGATGCCAGAATACAGGGACAGCTTCTCTTTTCGCCTATGGGGGAGTCCCTTTTACAACTGCACCTAATACTTACAAATGGTGCATAAACGACAATCTCACAACGGCAGGCTTTACAGTAAGCAACGTAATAACAGCCGCAGACTGTTCGACTGTGCCTGATTATATCTGGGATGCATTCACCCCGTACCAGCTGGCTAAAATCGGATACAGCGCGCCGCAGGGGGCATATACAGCCACTGTACTCCTGAGGGATATGCAGAAAAACATTATGCAGAGGAGATACAACCTAGTGGTCATTTCGGGCGGTTCATGCGGAGGGGGAGGCGGCGGGCCATCAATTGAAGGAGAATTCATAAAAGGGACGACATTATCTTTCAGCGGAAACAATGTCAGCGGAGAAAATGCGAGCATTGTCCTGACAGGCGGGCTAGTCAAGAATGACATAAACGGAGGTGCGGCAATCGCCGTAACAAACGCTTACATAGAAGGGGATGTCTCCCTCGGAGGAAGCCAGACTCTCGGATCTCCCACAGTACCGGGAACGGTATACATTCAGGGTAATCTGGATTTGAGCGGTGCAGCCGGTATTTACGCAAAAAACATTTATGTCGCCGGAAATATAACCCTTCAGGGAAGCCCGTTTCTGGGATTGAACGACAACACAACCATTATATATTCGCTCGGCAATGTAAGCCTGAATAATGGCACCATTCATGGAGAACTCCGCACAGGAGGCGACCTTTATCTGAAAAGCGTCACCCTTTACAAAAATACATACACAACCGGCAATCTCACGCTTGACTGGACACCATCCCTTGCCAGCGGAGTCACCGTGTATTACAAAGGTACTCTATCCGCCCCCCCATATTTCGATCCAGGAATTCTTTCCAGATGCGTCAACGATACTTCAATCCCGCAGGTTTCAATACCTATCAATATGCCTGACACTACGATTCCTCCGCTTAAAGCCGATTCCTGGTACATGGCCAACGGGTATGTCACCGGGGGGCCTCTGGCTAACAATTTGAAGATATTCGCTTCCGGCAGCTATTCTGCAAACGGCTCCGCAGACAATGTCATAATCGTGAGCAAAGGGGGAAATATAACATTAGGTTCAGGAAATGATACGATAAGCGGCGTTTTGTTCGCTCCGAATGGAGAGGTTACTTTCGGCGGAGGCTCATTCACAGGCTATGTCATAGCCGAAAAAGGGGTTTACATCACCCGCGGAGGCTCGACCTTGACATTGAAACCTTTGACTACTTACATACCGAACAGCGCGGATTATCCTTTTGTCTATCCGTAAGAGACAAAACGAGAGGAGGTGAACAAAATGGCGACATGGAAATGCGAGTGCGGCTTTACGAAAGAGGGGCGCTGCAAGCCGCAGAAGTGCGAAAAATGCGGAGAGAAAGGGAAATTCACCAAGGCGGAATAATATATACTGCAGCTGCCCGGAAGGGGGTTCCGGCTCTCTTCCGGTCAGCTCTTTCATTCGACTCTCCTGTAAAAAAGGTCAAGATTTCCTGATACGTAACCGGCAGCAGGGAGCTGGACAAATGCTGAAATACATATTTTTCATGATTTTTTTCACAATTCTGCTCTACGGTTACGCATCTCTTTACATACCTCCAGATTCACCTCTCGACTATACGCTTGAACAGGTTAAGCGGGGTTATATCCTGGTGTTTGTCGGCGGCACAGGCGCTATTTTCTGTCTCGCCAGATTCTGAAACCAGGGATTCAATCACCCTTCCAGGGCTGAAACTAGCCGATTTTATTGAGTAACCGCAAAAGTCCGTCAAGAATGGTGGCAGGATGCGGGGGGCATCCGGGGATATAGAGGTCTACCGGGAGAAAGGCATCCGTCCCGTTCAAGACCTGTGGCGAATCAATAAACGGCCCTCCGTTTATGGCGCATGCACCGCATGCGACTACAATTTTCGGGGAGGGGATAGCCTCATAAGTGGCAAGCAGCGCCTGATGCATGTTCTTTGTGACAGGCCCGGTTATCCAGAGACCGTCGGCATGGCGAGGAGAAGCTGTGAACTGGATGCCGAAGCGCCCCAGATCCCACCCTATGGTCGAGAGAACGTTGATGTCGGCTTCGCAGGCGTTGCACCCTCCAGCGCTTACCTCCCGGAATTTCAGTGACCGGCCGAAAAGTTTAAGCAGCTCTTTTGACAACGGCTCAACCCGGCATCTCACTGATTCCGGCGTTACAATCAAATTTTCCCGCCTTGTGGCAGCAAGGCTGAAATCGTTGCTGAACTCCACTCCCCCAGCCTGACATCCGGCGCAGAAGAGGCATTTTCCGAGATCGAGCGATCCTTCACCAGCTGTGTCAAATGCTCCGTACGGACAGCCAGGCGCAGCGAAGGAAAGAGCTGTGCTCTTGCAGAGCGAGGCCTGAACCGGGTAGCCGCGAAACCGTTCCGGCATTTTGAGCGGCGCTGCCGGGTAAGGCATTGTGCGATGCCCTTGTTTTATCCGTGCCAGGATGGCTCTCAGCATTATGTTAATCCTTTCATCGTCGCGACATATTGCCGGATTTGTGAGCAGACCGGCTAAAGGTCGAAACCGCAGTAGGAGAGATTGAAACTCTTGTTGCAGAGCGGGAAATCGGATATCTGCTGCTCTCTGAGCGCCATTGCCAGCCCCGGCCAGTTGTGGAATGAAGGATCCACCACCTTGTAACGACTGAATTTCCCTGAAGCGTCAGTAACGGCAACGTGGCAGATTTCTCCCCGCCACCCCTCTGTCATGGCAACCGCAATTTTCCCCTCCGAAACGGAACAAGGTTCCTTGGCAGCATGATTCCCCGCCGGCATCTGCCTGAGCTGCTCTTCGACAAAATCCATCGACTTCTGCGCTTCCTGCCAGCGAATCATCGTGCGGGCGCAGACATCGCCATGAAACGCGGATGCAACCGGAATATTGGTCATCCGATATATCCCGTATGGGAAATCATTACGAATGTCCCGCTTGATGCCGCTCGCTCTGGCAGCAGGGCCTACAAGCCCCAGTTCAAGAGCGGTTTGCAGCGGTACATGACCGACCCCTTCAAGGCGCCCCATGACCGAAGGGGTGTCCCATAGCAGATTCACCGCGCCGGCCAGATCGACCCGCGCCTCGGCCAGACGTGCAAGAAGGTCGTCCCGTTCGCCCTCCGTAAGGTCGAACCGCGTGCCGCCAGGTATCAGCATCCCCCGCCCGAAACGGCTGCCACAGAGCGCCGCCGTCATATTTAGAAAATCTCCCCTGATCCGTCCGCAAAAAGAGGAAGTGGGAAGATATCCGACATCTCCGGCGATAGCCCCAAGATCGCCTGCATGATTGGCGAGACGCTCCAGCTCTAGCGCAATGCCGCGCAATACCTCGCCACGCGGCGGCACCCTGATGCCGGAGAGCGCCTCCATGACCATGCAGTATGCCACTGCATGGCCTGTGGTAGTATCTCCGGCAATCGCCTCGATCTGCCGCAGCGTAGCCGGATGCGGCCCCCCCTGCAAGAGGGATTCTATGCCTCGATGCTGATATCCGAGCGATATTTCGAGATGGAAAACCTCTTCTCCATGACATTGAAAACGGAAGTGACCAGGCTCGATAATGCCCGCATGCACCGGGCCAACCGCAACTTCGTGTATCTCGTCGCCGGTTACCTGAAAGTAGTCCATCACACCGACCGGCGGCTGTTCCCCCGACTTACGGCCCCACGCATCTCGCCCGGGAACCAGCGACGGATGAAAACGGAGCGGTTTGAACCAGGGGTGCCGATTGAACTTCAGGCCGCACTGCTCGGCTATCTCACGTTCGAACAGCTGCACCTGCGGACAGATAGCGGCTATGGAGGGGAAGGATGCTTCTCTGGTTTTAGCGCCGACAACCCAGATGACCCCTTCTGTGTGGCGTGTAAGGACGCATAGCAGAGTGGTTTCATCCCGGTCAGGCATTCCGAAATACGCTGAAACATTCCAGCTATGCGCAGTAGCGTCAAGTATGGTTTCCAGGAAGATGGAGGTTTCGAACTGAGGGATATCGCCAAATGGGACGGCGGAGCCATTAGCAATGGCAAGCGGACGGTTTCTCACGGCATCCCTCCCAGAAGAACTGCGCCATCCAGAAGCATGGCAACTAGAAAAGCGGGGGGCCGGATGCCGAGCCAGAATATGACGCAGAGCATGACAAGCGGCGGTCCCACCGTCAGCAACCGGTCATGATAACCGGTAGATTCGATCTCTTCCGGCGGGGCACCCATGATCATGGGGAGCACGGTCATGGCCATTCCTATGAATATTAAGGCAAGGAAAAGAAGGAAAAACCCGCCGATCCAGTAGCGGCCATCAATAAAGGCGCTGCTTATAATGGTGTATTCGCTGATGAACGGCGAAAACGGCGGCGAGCCGGTCACAGCTATGAAACCGGCGAGGAACAGCCCCCCTGACCAGGGAAGCCGGCTAAGAACCCCTTTTACTACGTCGGTGGTCTTGCTGTTGTACATGCGGTGTATATTGCCGGATGAAAGAAACAGCACCCCTTTTGCTAAGGCGTTGTTCAGCAGATGGAAAAGCGCCCCGTAAAGCGCTCCTTTGCCAAGTCCGAGAGCTATCGCCAGAATGCCTACATGCTCTACGCTCGAGTATGCGAGCATTCTCTTGAAATCGGCCTGCTTGGCCATGAAAACCGCGGCAAAGGCGATGGAAAGGAAACCGAGCCCGAGCAAGGCCTTCCGGAAAAAATGAATTTCAAAACCTGAAGCGAGACAGACCTGATAAACACGCAGTATCGCGAGAAAGGCACAGCTTACCAACCCTCCGGCAAGGAGCGCGCCGACGAGTCCTGGCGCTTCGCCGTAGGCATCCGGTTTCCATGTATGCAATGGAGCCAGCCCCATTTTTGTACCGTATCCAACCAGCATGAAGATCGCGGCGGCATGCAGCCAGGCGGGATTAAGATCGCGGGCGGTGGCAATCAGAGCGCCTAACAGCAGCGTGGCATCCCTGTGTGCGACGTAAGTGGAGTAGGCCAGAAACAGAAGGCCCAGCAGGGCGAGGCCGATTCCGACCGAACAGATCAGGAGATATTTCCATGTCGCCTCGATTGATCGGGCATTCCTGTTGAAATAAATCAAAGGAGCCATGAATACAGTGGTTGTCTCAAGCGCAACCCAGAGTAGTCCTAGATGCTGTGTGACGGTTACCAACCCCATCGCGGCAAGACATGCCAGAACTCCCATGCAGAGTATCCTGTTTGAACGCTCCTGGCGGCAGTCCAGGTACCCTACCGCATAAAATGCGCATAAAGCAAAAATGAGAGTGACACAAAGAAGCACTATCCTGCCGAGCGGATCAAGCCATATCCATCCTCCAGGCGATGGCGGAGGAGGTGAGAGCAGGAGCATCGCCGTAATTCCAAGGTGGATAGAGGCGACAACAGGCAATACGACAGGACGCCACCGGTTGTCAGGAATGCAGAAAGCGACAAATGCACCGAAAAGGGGGATCAGGATCAATGCTGCGATCATGCGGCTACTCCTCCTTGAGCGCCCGTAAACGGGATGTGTCTATGGATGAAAACTCTCTGCTTATATGATTGATCACAATCCCCATTACAAAAATCCCCACCAGAAGATCCAGCAATACACCGGCTTCCACCATGGCCGGCATGGCTTCGGTCAGCAGCAGCCCGAAAACAAAAATGCCGTTTTCCATGACAAGATACCCTATGACCTGTGATATCGCCTTGCGTCTGGTCGTCAGAATAAGAAAACCGGTAAGAAGCGTCGCCATTGATGCGGGAACGAACAGAAGTTCTTCATGCTCCGGAGCCAGAGGGAGCTTTTCGGCAAAGGCGAATGAAAGCGCCGTAAAAACCGCACCCAGAACAAGGGTAGGCACATAACCTATGAACGGCTCGACCTCCCGCCTGATTCTTGCTTTGTGAACGGCATCACCGATAAAATAGGGTATGACGATCCCTTTAACAATTATGACCACAGTCATTATAGCTGCCAGATGAAGTGAAAAGGGGTGAACAAGTCCGGGGAGGAGACCCAGGATTACCCCCTGGACAGCAACGGCGCGGATTGAAAAGAGAAGCCGGCTTGTGCCGAGCATCACAAGATTGATCAGCATCACCAGCACCAGTAATTGATCAGCAAAGGTATTCATATCATCACCTCAGCATCAGAAGCATGGCAAAAGCCGACAGAATGGTCGCTCCAACCAGCAGTTGAGGAATACGTACTATTCGAATACGAGCCATTACGGACTCCACAACCCCGATGGCGACTGCCAGCCCCAGCATGGCTGCGATGAAAATGCCCCAGTCCAGGATTGAATTTCCTGTGCTGAATGGAAAAGCGATATTGACAAAAAGAGCGCCCAGCACGAACAACTTGACTGCCGCTCCGTAAAGGATCATGGCGAAAGCAGGCCCGCTGTGATCAAGCACCATGACTTCGTGAATCATGGTCAGTTCAAGATGAGTGTTCGGGTCATCAAAGGGGATACGGCAATTTTCTGCCAGCAGTATGATGAAAATGGCGCCGACCAGAAGCAGCATGCTGGCTCCTGCAGCCAGCCAGACATCAGGAGTGACATGGGTAAGAATTCTGGAGAGTGTAAGTGAATTGCTCAGCCTGGCCAGCGTAATAAAGGCAAAAAATAGCGCCGGTTCTGCAAAACAGGAAAAAGTCACCTCCCTGGCCGCTCCCATCCCCTCGAAGCTTGAACCTGTGTCCAGCGCGGCAATCGCCGTAAAGAACCGTGCAAGACCAAGCAGGTAGACAAAGAACACCAGGTCTCCGCTGAATGAAATCGGGGCGGCATGGCGTCCCAACGGAACAAGAAGTGATGCAACCAGCACTGCAGCAAGGGTGACGACGGGCCCAGCACGGAATACCCAGGTTGTGGTTTCACTGAAAACAGTGCCTTTCCGCATCAGCTTGAAGAGATCGTAGTAGAGCTGGAAACAGGGCGCACCTGCCCTCCCTGCAAATGCGGCTTTTGTCTTGACGATCACCCCCATGAGAAGCGGAGGTACTATGATAACCGCAAGAAGGTGGATTATGGTATCTGTCATGCGCGCCCTCTTTTCAGAATAAAGTGGCGGTTAACGGCCTCTCCAGAGCATCAGGGTAAAAAGTGTTGCAATTATATAGAGAATGTAGACCTGAAGCTGGCCATGCTGAATTCTCCTCAGATACGAAAATCCCCATCCGGTCCACCGGAAAAGAGGAGTCAGAATCTGATTCAGCACCGTTTCAGTCGCTTCATAGGCAAACGATGCTTTTGCGGGCAGAAGATCGCCATGCATGTCAGGAGAAACCTTGCTGGAAGAAACGAAGGTGCCCAGCTGGGATACGATCAGCCCGCTGAATGATGTCCCAGTGTACTGCATCCTTGGCGTCCGGGCAGGATAACCGCACCCCCAGGTGCTATTTTTCTCGCACGGCTCCTTTTTCAATTTCAGGAGATAGAGATATCCTGTGAAGAGGCCGAGCAGGATCAAGAGTCCATTTGCCAGCATTACAGGTGCAAGCGGGACAACGCTAGATACCATATCAAACGTCTCTGCGGAAAGAGCAGCTGTAGAGATGACTGCGGGCGACACCAGACGAACCAGCGCAACCGGATACAGGCCGAAGAAGAGGCAGGCGAACGCAAGAATCATGATCGGGACTGTCATCTGAAGCGGCGCTTCATGGGAGCCTGCCCCCCTGTCCGAGCGTGGCTGACCGAGAAAAACGATCCCGTAGAGTTTGACAAAAGTTATTGCCGCCACTCCGCCGACAAGGGCAAGCAGGGGAGCAACTACGGCCGTCAGCGGCAACGGGTTGCTGATGCCGTCTTGAATGGCGCCTGCATAGAGATACAGTTCGCCTATAAAACCGTTCAACGGAGGGAAACCGCATATGGCTATCGTCCCTGCAAGAAAAAGAGCCGACGCAACCGGCATCCGGCGGGCGACTCCCCCCAGCAGGTCTATTTCGCGGGTTCCGGCTCCATGAATAATGACACCGCTTCCCATGAAGAGAAGTGATTTGAACAGACTGTGATTTATGACATGGATAAAAGCTCCGGTCAGCCCGCAGATGATGAGAAGCTGCGAATGTATCTGCATGCCTACGAGAGACATGCCGATGCCTGTGAAAATAATGCCGACGTTTTCTATGCTGCTGCAAGCAAGGAGCCGTTTCAGATCACGCTGTGCGGCTGCGACGGCTATCCCCCCCACGGCTGACCAGGCTCCTAAAATGAGAAAAGTCCACCCGACCCAGGGGGGGAGAAGGTTGAAAAAAGTCAATACACGGAGTATCCCGTAGATTCCCATTTTTAACATAAGGCCTGACATCATCGCAGAAATGTGGCTCGGGGCGCCGGCATGCGCGCCAGGGAGCCAGAAATGCATCGGCATGAGGCCGGCCTTGCCGCCGAATCCGAACAGCGCGGCCAGAATGATCGCTGTAGAGTATGGCGAAGCCAGTGCAAGAGAGCATCGGGGAGGGAAGTCAAACGTCCCCGTTATGGCGCAAAGGAGGGCGAACATGATCAAAAGCGCCATTGTCCCGAAATGGGTGGCTATGAGATATACTCTCCCTGATCTTTCTGTCTCCTGGTTCTGCTGATCCGCAGTAAGCAGAAAATATGCGGAGATGGCCATCACTTCCCATGCCATGAGAAACAGCACGCCGTTTCTCGCGATTGTCACGGCTATCATTGACGCAGCAAAAAGCCCGGTGAAGATTGTCAGTCTCGTCGCGCCTCTTTTTTTTCTTGCTGGCCAATATGCCGGCGAATAGATGGCAGCGCAAAACACAACAAGATACAACGGCAGAAGAAACAGAAGTGAAAGGTTGTCAACTGTGAATGCCGCCTCACCGAATGGTTGCGGCAGTTCTACGGAATAGGCCGTGGTGGATGCATTGAAGAAGAGAATCGATACTGCCGCATACTCGCCGGCAATAGAGGCCAGCATGGTTAAAAGCATCGCAATCCTCTGGCCTGCCACGGCTCCGGCCAGTATGCACGGCACGCCGGAAACAGCCATGATGAATGCCGAAGCCAGAATCAGATATGTGGAATCAAAGGATATGTCCACTGAAATCTCGCAATTATTGATAGCAACTGCAACTCTGCGTTTCACCTGCCGACTTGTCACTCCCGGCTTGTACCGGAACGGGTCTGCATTCAAGGGACGTCTATGAGCTCTTGCAAAAAGGGGATCATCCCCGAATGATTCTATCGGGGATCCAGTCTTTTGAAACAGTTGAAAAACTGGATTTCCGATTACACCCTTAGGGAATGACATCTTTTATGACTTTTGCAGGAACCTCCTATTTTACGCATCAAAAAAGGAGACTTCGCCAGCAATGTGTCATAAAAAATAGTGACAAGTAAAAAAAATATATGGTACAAATACCGACACGTCAATAAAATTATGCAACATATTAACCTGATTGAAGCCGGTGATTCCGGATTGGCTGAATATATCAGAGGAGGGTGCAGCCATGCCGAATACACGTTTGAATATAACGCTCCCTACGCCGATAGTTGACGATATAAAGTCATTGTACGGGCAACGGGGGCTGAGCCAGTTTCTGGAGGAGGCTGCCAGAGAAAAACTTGCGGAAATAAAGAAGAAGGCTTACAAGGGGGCTATTGAGGGGTATCAGGCTTCTGCTGAAGAGACAAAGGAAGTGTTGAAAAAATTTGAAATAGCGATAACGGAGAGGCGCGATGTTTAAACGAGGAGGGATATACTCGGTCAACCTCTCCCATGCCGGCGCCAGTGACCTGGAAGCCTGCCCATGTCTTGTGGTGAGCAACAACATAAGCAATGAATATTCCCCGGTGGTGACGATAATCCCTCTCACATTCAGCAGGCTGGACAAGATATACGACTTTGAAACATTACTCCCCGCTTCAGGCACCGGACTTAAACAGGATTCAAAAATCAGCTCCCACATCCTGATTACAATCGACAAGGGAAAGGTTGTCGGAAACCGGCTCGGCTTTCTTACCAAAACCCTGATGAACCAAGTTGACAAGGCTCTCTGCTTCCAGCTCGGCATCGAAGATTCGCCGGGGATCGCCAAAGGATAGACTGCATGCTGCTCGAAACCATTGAAGCCGCTCAGGCCATGAATGTTGACGAAAAGACCGTGATCCGTTGGATCCGCAAGGAGAAGCTCCCGGCCGAGCATATTAATGGCAACTACAGGATAAATCCGGTGGATATTCTGGAATGGGCAACGGCACGTGGGATAAAGGTGGATCCCTCCATCTACAGGATGCAGGATGCCGACAGTCAGCCGCTGCCTACGCTGCTCCAAGCTCTTGAGGCAGGGGGCGTTCATTGCGGAGTCGCCGGCTCAACAAAGGAAGAAGTGCTGCATAGCGTGGTATCTAATTTAAATCTGCCGAAGGAGCTTGACCCTGATTTCATCCTCCAGATACTGCTGGCCCGCGAGGCTATGGGAACCACGGCTGTAGGGGACGGCATAGCAATTCCGCATGTTCGGAACCCGATACTGCTCAAGCTCCCAGCACCGAAGGTTTCGCTAAGCTACCTTGCGGAGCCGGTGGATTTCGGCGCCCTGGACGGCAAACCTGTCCAGATTCTTTTCACCATAATAACTCCCACGATCAGAATGCATCTCCATCTGCTCTCCAAACTCGCCTACTGCCTGCGTGATGAAAGGGTGCGCCGCATTCTCGGAGCAAACTGCAATCCTGAGGCGATTTTCACAATCATCCGCGAAATTGAAAGGGATATCGGGAAAGGGATTACATGACTGCCGAAACATTGCCGATCCAGCCGGCGCTGCTGATTTTTGCGGCTCCACTCATTGCCGCTTTTTCCGGGGTACCTCTCTTGGCGGTGAGGTATGTCGGCGCCCGTTTCGGCCAGTGTATGGCGACTTTATTCATGGCTGCCGCATCTATTGTCGGCATTGCCGGGGCGGTGCTGGCGCTTCTGCACCGGACTAAACTCCTGTATCAACTCATTTGGCCGCTCCCTTTCGCCCCATCTGAACTATGCATTGACCCTCTGGCCGCCTTCTTCTATCTACCCATCCTGGTAGTTTCCTCCTGCTGCAGCATCTACGGTCTGGCCTACTGGCCGGCGGAGAAGCATAGCCGCACCGTTCGAAAGTTGACCTTCTTTTTCGGGCTACTGGTCGCATCAATGCTTTTTGTCGTCATAGCCCATTCAGCCGGAATTTTCCTGATGGCATGGGAAATCATGGCGCTTTCGGCATATTTTCTTCTGACCACGGAAGATCATGACAATGAAGTGCGTGAAGCCGGCACTCTCTACATGGTCTGCACTCACACGGGTACTCTTGCACTTTTTGCCTTATTCGCCCTCATGAACCGCATGACTGGTAACTTCAGCTTTCCTGAAGCAGGCTCGCTGACAGCTGTACAGCCGTTCGCCACCGCTTTTTTTCTGACAGCACTGTTCGGATTCGGCTTCAAGGCAGGAGTCATGCCGCTGCACGTCTGGCTCCCGTCGGCGCATGCCAATGCGCCGAGCCATATTTCGGCGATAATGTCGGGTGTCATCCTCAAAATAGGCATCTACGGATTACTGCGGACACTATCTTTTTTTTCAGCAATTCCACTCTGGTGGGGAGTACTTGTACTGCTGCTCGGGATAATTTCCGGCATTGTCGGAGTACTCTACGCGCTTGGCCAGCATGATATCAAGAGACTCCTTGCATATCACAGCATTGAGAACATCGGAATCATCCTGATAGGAGTCGGTTCGGCATTGATCGGCATGGCGGTCAATTCACTTCCGCTTGCAGTACTTGGAATATCCGGAGCATTGCTGCATGTTTTCAACCACGCTGTTTTCAAGGCTCTGCTTTTCCTCGGAGCCGGATCGGTTATTCATTCGCTCGGCACCAGAGAGATAGACCGCATGGGGGGAGTTTTGCGCTACAAGCCATGGACGGCGCTGGCATTCATAACCGGCGCGGTGGCAATCTGCGGCCTGCCGCCGCTTAACGGTTTCGTAAGCGAGCTTTTGATCTATCTCGGGCTTTTTACCGGAGTAATTAATAATTCCGGAGCAGCAATAGCCGGCCTGGCGCTGGCTCCCGCTGCTCTGGCCATTACAGGCGGATTGGCTGTCGCTTGTTTCGTCAAGGTGGCAGGCACGGTATTCCTCGGTTCCCCCCGGATGCCGCAAGAGTCCCTCCGTCATTGTGAGTCCCCCGGGCTGATGCTGGCGCCGATGGCGTTTCTTGCAATTATCTGTATACTTGTCGGGACATTGCCATTTCTGACAGTGCCGTTTCTCGACTCATTGCTTGTTGTTTTTTCACAGACGGCGAATTATTCAACTCTGGAAGCATTAGCACCTGTATATTGGATATCCGCTCTCGCAATCGCACTGCTGCTCTCAGTTATCTTTCTGTTCATCTTTTACAGAAGAAAACTGGCTCAGAGAGATTCTGCAGTATCTTCAACCTGGGGGTGCGGATACCTGGCTCCTACGCAACGCATGCAATACACCGCTTCTTCATTCGCCGGGTTGCTAGTCGGCTTCTTTTCCGGGGTACTCTCTGCCGAACGGCATCCACCAGACATTTCAGGCCATTTCCCCGAATCGCAGGATTTTAAAAGCCATATTCCGGAAACCATCCTTGAAAAGTTTTACCTTCCACTCCTCAACTATCTTTACGAAAAGACGCTGCCTATCAGAAAGCTTCAGCATGGCCAGCTCCATCTTTATATCCTCTATATCCTGCTGACTCTTGTCATACTGATATTTGCAGCTCTCTGATCTGACAGATCAGCCCTGCACCCTTGGAGATAACCGGCTTTGCACTCATACCCGCGACAAAACGCTATCGCATCTCATCAGAATGAACAGACAAAAAAACCGAATTCAAGTTCAAAAACAGATTGACATGAAACCGGCTTTTTGTTAGAAACGAAAGCTCCCAAGCGGGAATAACTCAGTGGTAGAGTGCAACCTTGCCAAGGTTGAAGTCGCGGGTTCGAATCCCGTTTCCCGCTCCAAAGAAAACAATAGGTTAGCCGATTTTGGCTAACCTTTTTTGTTATCGTGTGGTTGTTCATGTGGTTGTTTGTATTTTTATCAGATAGCTTCCAGTAACGTTTTGCAGTAGTTTTTAAGTATAGAAAAAAGCCGGTACCTTGATGATTGAGGTGCCGGCTTTTTTTGTACAAGTTTACTGCCATTCTTTCTTTGCTAACCTGAAGGTAGTTACATCGTGTGGTTGCCATGTGGTTGTTTTTCGCTTTTCCAAAATCAAAAGCAAACGGGCTCCGCATTCGCTCCGCCCCGCCCGAAGTTAAAGTTATTTTTATCGTCTGGTTTATCCTGTTCCAAAAGAAAAGGAAACCCTCTGGCAGTAGTATCTGGGAGGCTTTCCTTCTTTTATAATTAAGTATTTATTCTTCAGTCATAAAAGTGAAGGCAACCCATAGTAGAATTAAACATAAAATGATAAGGCTCGATTTCTTTTTGCTCGCACGCCTGTCTTCATTCAAAGTATCTTCTGGTAGTACTAGATATAATTTAATAATATCACCCAGAAAACTAATAAAAGGTAAAATTGCTATATTTGCTAAAGCCCAAATGCCAACCACTAATATTATTGGAGATGCAATTTCTATATAAAATCTTAAATTACTATTATCAAGGAGAATCAAAAATGAAAGAAGTAGTAACGTGAATAAATAGCCTATAACTTTTGGTATTTTCCTAAAGAATGTTATCTGCAACTCATCGAACTTAGTGTACTTGGTCTCGTATTGGCTAATGTAATAACGTATCTTTCTGATTGTTGTAATTTCCATTAGCTTTCCTCTATTTTTTAAAAAACATTTATAGTATTTACGCAATTTTGTCAAAATATTCCAAATTAAGTCACTTTGCATCTCAATCTGTCGCTTTTATGTGTGGAATTCAAACTGATTAAACATCTGACCTGGCTCCGGCTCATTCAGGAACTTTTCAGCCCAGGCTGAAGCTTCTTCCTTTGTAGTTTGCACCACCTCCCCTTTTAACGGCTGGCGGGAAAACCTCTGGGGTCAGGTTAGAGTTTCGGATATTTATAGCTCTCAGTTCGCATGTTATCAACCTGTTCCCGCCGCTTATTAACATCACCTGCAATCCGTTGTGCAGCTTTACCCAGCGCCGATATATCCCGTCCCAACAACTTTGCCAAATCGGTTATGGTTTCTCATCAGGCAAAAAGCAT
>DFZL01000035.1 GCA_002382705.1 Geobacter sp. UBA4057 | reverse complement strand
CCCCTAAAATCACTGAAAGCATAGTTCCTGGCGCCACCCCGCACAACTGCGGCGGGAGATGCGTCAGTCGCTACTACATCAAGGACGGAGTAGTAAAAAGAATTGTCACAGACGAGCACCAGGGGGTTGACGCGTTCGGCACTTCGGCGAATGACCCGCAGAGGCGCTCATGTGTTCGCTGCCGTTCCCGCAAGCAGTGGTTTTACCGTAATGACAGAATTACTTCACCATTAAAGCAGACAAAGGAGAGAGGGGATATAACTGGTTTTGTCAAAATCAGCTGGGAACAGGCTTTTTCGGAAATTGGTTCGAAGCTGAAAGGGATAATTGACAAGTACGGGCCGGAAACTACCCATGCCATATATAATTCTGCCGATAACGCCACAAGCTGGAGCGTGGATTCCCTCTTCCGGCTTTTCAATCTCTTCGGAGGGTCGCTGCTGCACAGGAATGACTATAGCTGGCCTGCTATAGAGCATGTTTCCCCATTTGTGGAAGGGTACTGGACAGATGCCAGCAACAGCAGAAGCGATGTCGTTAATGCAGAGCATCTTTTTCTGTGGAGTTATAACCCTTATGAGGCTATATGGGGAACCCAGTCAAGCTGGTATCTGACCCAGGTAAAGGAAGCCGGAAAAATTGGGATTACTACTATTGACACCAGAATTTCCCAAACAGTGGCGACCATTGGCGGTGACATTGTAACTCTGGCACCATGTACCGACTCCGCCATGATTCTTGCGATCATGCATGAACTCCTGTCGAAGTTCACTGCGGATGATATCGCGTTTATAAAAAAATACGTTCACGGATTTTTCGATGACTTGACAGGGGGGGTACCGGCAGGTGCCTCACTTTCCGCATATATTCTTGGTGGGACTGTTCAGCATCCGGAAAATGCCGGAGTTTCGATATATCCAGACACAATTGGATATAACGTGACGACTGACGATCCTCTGTACGGAAAAAGGACGAATATTTACGGGCAGGTAGGAAAAACTCCTGAATGGGCGGCTGCGATATCCGGAGTTCCGGCTTCTAAAATCAGGGAGATGGCGAATATCTTTTACAGCAAAAGATGCACGATATGGGCAGGCTCAGGCTTCCAGAGAAACACGGAGTCTGAACAGGTTATCTGGCTTCTTAGGATTCTGACCGGGATAACCAGGAATTTCGGCAAGGAAGGTTGCGGCACAGGTATGCAGGAGTGGGCATGGGTTGCCGGGCCTGACACAAAAATGGGGATGGCAAATGCCGTAGATGTTTCAAAGGATATATATGATGCTACAGAGCTTACAAAGGATATCAACTGGGGGACAAGAAACAGCCTGCCGGTATTTATCATTCTGGATGCGATTGAAAATGGCGGAACCGGAAAATCACGGTGGAATGACGGCCAGGTGAAATCTCTCAAGAAAGGGTTGAAAGCGGTATTCAATTTTGCCGGGAATGCTCTTGCAAACCAGAATGGCGATGTGAATCTGGCAAAATCTATCCTTGCGGACAGAACAAAAGCCGAGCTTCTTGTTACCAGTGACTTTTTCATGACCTCTTCAGCTCTCATGTGCGACTATTTT
The DNA here is from genome assembly GCA_002382705.1 of Geobacter sp. UBA4057. Classification (GTDB taxonomy): domain Bacteria; phylum Desulfobacterota; class Desulfuromonadia; order Geobacterales; family Pseudopelobacteraceae; genus UBA4057. The sequence continues at coordinate 17,732 of DFZL01000035.1, read as the reverse complement.
CTCCCCGGAGTGATGCCTATGGAGAAGCCTGGTGCTGCAACAGGGTGGATGAATGAAGAGATACTCTGCATTCAGGAGGTTCTTCCAAAACCGGGGGAGGCAAAATCTGAATATGACATATGCGCCGGAATTGCCGCTGCCATGGGGAAGAGTTCCCAGTTTACCGAAGGGAAAACCATGGAACAGAGGCTATCAGAAGGGTGGGCAGCCGGCGGCTACGGCATTTCATGGGATGAGTTCAAAAAAGCCGGGATTTACAAGCCGAAGCTGCCTGTCACCATACGTTACAAGGATTTCAGAAATGATCCTGTCGCGCATCCAGTGGCAACAGCCACAGGCAAATTTGAAGCATATTCCCTTGCAATGATGGAGGATTATCAGGCTAGAAAGTACAACAATTTCGACACTTCCGGAACACTCATGAACGGTGGTCTTATCTACGACGCCAAGCATCCGGCCGGTTCAAACAGCAGAAGATTCGTATACCCTATACCTATGTATATCCCTACGGTGGAGGGGAGGCATGCAGACGGTTCGCATCCTGATCCGTTAGGTTGCGAAGCGAAGGGATACGGTTTCACTCTCCACACCTGGCACATGCAGTATCGCTCGCACTCTACCCTCAACAATGTCGCCTATCTCAACGAGTGTTACAAGGCCGATGCTCACGGAAATCCGGCATTTATGGATCCGGCAAGAGCATATTCGTCAGGAGTCTGGGATGATGGCGTTTATGAACCGATCTGGATCAATCCGTCAGATGCACAGAGCCTCGGGATATATACCGGCGACAGGGTTCTTATCAGCAATGACAGGGGCAAGGCGTACGCATCCGCCATTGTCACCTCCAGGGTCGCGCCGAAAATCATCGGAATCGGCCAGGGGGGATGGCACTACAAAATTAACGGGATAGATGTAGGAGGGTGCGCGAACAGCATGACCCATGCAAGGCCTGCCAGAATCTCCCAGGGGATGACTCTGGCGAACGACTGTCGTGTTAAAATTGAAAAAGCATAGGAGAAATTAAAATGACAAAGCAGATGGCTTTTTATTTCGATCAGACTAGATGTATGGGGTGTCACGCATGCGTTGTCGCCTGCAAGGACTGGAATGACGTGAAACCTGGTCCTGCGAGGTGGCGCAGGCTTTCTGTGACGGAATCAGGGACATTTCCGAAGGTTACGGTATTCAATCTGGTAATGTCGTGCAATCACTGCGCGCATCCGGCATGTTCGGCAGCATGCCCGGTTGGTGCCATATACAAACGCCCTGAAGATGGCGTGGTAATAGTTGACAGGTCAAAATGCCAGAATATCCGATCATGTTTAGCCGCCTGCCCTTACGGCGCTCCGCAGTTTGCAGACGACAAGAGCGAGCCGGTAAAAGACCCGAGCTGGGCTGTTGCTCATCCGATGCAGAAGTGCACATTCTGCTGGGACAGGATGGCTGACGGTCTTCCCCCTTCGTGCGTTGCTTCATGCCCTGTCAGGGCGCTAGATTACGGAACAGTTGAAGAGATAAGCGCAAAATATCCGAATGCGCTTAAAACAGTTGTCGGCTTCCCGGATTCAACCAGAGATTCAAAAGGGAATACTCTTGCATCGGGAGATACGGTGCCTTCGATATTTTTTAAACCAAGGAGCAATTAATTTCCGGAGTCTGGACGGCAAGGCATCTTTCTTTACGCGGAGGGATGTTGAAACATTCCTCCGCGATTTCAGGAATGTCGTCTTTACCAATGTAAATTTTTCTGTGATTTTTGATAAAGGAACAATCAAGATGAGAATGGAAAAGGGGAAAACGGAAAAATCGTTGACGGGGAGGCTCATATTTGCTCCTTCGGCCGGGAAACTGTTTTCAGGAGAGAGGATTCATCTGCTTGAGAAGATAGATGAACTTGGCTCTATCAACAAGGCTGCCAAAGCTGTAGGAATCAGGTATACAACGGCATGGAGCACCATAAAGAGCATTAACGACATGGCTGAACAGCCTCTTGTGAGGCGCCTGACCGGAGGAAAGGGGGGCGGCGGAACCAGTCTTACGGCGGAAGGGAAGAAAATTGTTACACAGTTCAGAATTGTTCAGGAAGAGCGCCGGAGATTCATAGAGCGGCTTGAGTGCAGGTTGAATGAAGCATGAAAGTGATATGAATGGTTAATTGAAGAAAAAATTCATGTTTCAAAGAACCGGTCGCTTTTGCCGGTAATTTCTGTTCCTTTTAGGTCGGCAATTATCTGCGCCCCGAAGAGAAGAATTATTGCCGCGACTTCAATACTGAGCAGAGTTACGACCACTGTGGCTATCGACCCGTAAATTATGTTGACCATAGAAAAAGATGTGTAATACCAGACAAGAATCCGTCTTATTATCTCCCATAGGAGAGTTGCCGCCATTCCTCCTATCAACGCATGACGGACTGTTATTTTAACTACAGGCATCACCAGGTAGACCGAAGTAAGCATGAGCAATTCCCCGATGATTCCCAGAATATAGACCGCTATACGCACCGAGCCGGCAAGGCTTATGCTCCAGTTCAGAAATATTATATGACGGTTTTCAATCGTTTCTACAGCGCCAACCATGATCGAGACCAGCACTATGCCAAGGGCAAGCGAACAGATGTATACAAAGGGTATGAGCGCTGAGACCATGAAGCCGCGGCGCTCATGCCTGACATGATGATAGAAGATTACCGAGATCGCATTTTCCAGAACTGTGAATGCCACCGAACTGAAGAAGAGCATGACGAGAAAGCCGATTGTTCCGATAAAATGGCGGTTGATAACGAAAGTTCTAACGTGCTCGAGAAGGGTTGTCGTATAGCCCGGCATGACCATATCAATATATGTCGCCATTGTTGCAACCAGGCGCTCTTCCCCGATTACATTGGAGAGAAGTGTAAGAATGAGAATGGATAACGGGGCTACAGAGAGGAGGGTATAGTATGCTACTGCGCCGGAGAGGAGGAAACCCTGGTTGTACCTGAAGTTATGAACAACATTTGTAATAAAAGCCAGAAACCGCTGCGGCTTGGCTTTTTTTATCTTTTTCTCTATATTCATCAGAGCTTTCTGAATGATTTTTTACAGGTTCAGAAGAGATGAAGTTCCTGCTGTTGCCAGGTTCTGGACTGTTTTATTTTTTTCTGTCCGAAAGGGTAGTAGCGAGGACAGGAGGCGACCACCGACGTAGCCGCCTGTTTGCAGTTCCTTCTGCAATCAATGCAGAGCTTGTTTATATCTCCCCTGTCCTGCTCTTTTTTCGAATGCATTATCAGTCCTCTGGGAATTTAATCCAGCCAAATTCATCCTTGACCTTTCCGGTCTGGATGCCGGTCAGAGTGTCGTAAAGCCTCCGAGTAATCTCTCCTGCATCTTCATTGCCCAGCGAGAAGCATTCATCCATGTAGCAAAGCTTCCCGACAGGTGAAATGACAGCAGCAGTCCCGCTTCCGAAAGCTTCAGTCAATCTGCCGCTCTTGATATCGGATATCAGGTCGGAAATGTCGATCTTTGACTCTTCTGTTTCATAACCGAGGTTTTTGGCCAGTTTCAAAACAGAGTCGCGGGTGATTCCGGATAGAATCGACCCTGCAAGCGATGGAGTGACGATCTTTTTCCCGTAAACAAAAAACATGTTCATGGCGCCGACTTCTTCGATATAGCGCTGCTCGCGGCCGTCCAGCCAGAGCACCTGGTCGTAGCCCCTGTTTTTTGCTTCAAGCCCGGCCTTGAGTGAACATGCATAGTTCCCCCCGGTTTTTGCCTCGCCTGTCCCCCCCTGAACTGCTCTGACGTATCTGTCTTCAACAAGAATGCTTACCGGGTTGAATCCTTTTGAATAGTAGGCGGCGACAGGGGAGAGGATGACGAAAAAGCGGAAATGGTCGGAGCTCTTGACGCCGAGAACCGGCTCCACCGCTATCATGGCGGGCCGGATATAGAGTGATGTTCCTGGAGCAGACGGTATCCAATCTTTTTCCAGAACCACAAGTTTCTCAATCCCTTCGAGAAAAAGCCCTTCAGGGATTTCCGGCATGCAGAGCCTTCCTGCTGAAAGATTGAAGCGCTTTGCGTTCATCTCCGGTCTGAAGAGCGCAATGCGGCCATCTTCCCATCTGTATGCTTTCAACCCTTCGAATATCTCCTGGGCGTAATGAAACACGAGAGAGGCGGGGTCAAGCAGAAAAGGCGCATATGGCTCAATTCTCGCGTCATGCCATCCGATGTCGGTTTTCCATTCAATAACGAGCATCCGGTCGGTAAAATATTTGCCAAATCCAAGCTTGGACTCGTCCTGTATCTTTGATTTCATTTTCTCAGCCGGAAGCTGGAGAACTTTTATTTCCATCGATCAGACCTCCGATAATTTCACTTTTTTATACGTAAAAGGGCTCTTTTCTTCAAGTAAAAAGCTATAATGTGCCTTAAAAAAGATAAAAGAGAGGCCGCTGTGAAAGATGCCTCTCTTTTGTCTGGCAATGACGGTTCATCAGAGGATGCCTATTATCTCCCGGCTGCTTTCACCATCAGATCGCTTATGAGCCTGGTGAAGCGGAGTGGGTCTTTTATCTGGCTCCCCTCCGTGAGCAGAGCCTGATCGTAAAGTATATCCGCGTAATCTGAAATTATTTCCGCCTGAGAATCATCTTTGAAAATTTCGGCCATCTTTTTCAGAAGCGGATGATCGGGGTTAAGTTCGAGAATCCGCTTTGATTCTGGAACTGACTGGTTCAAGGATTTCATTATCCGTTCCATGTTGGCATTCATGCCGTATTCTTCAGCGACAAGGCAGCAGGCGCTCTCTGTCAGGCGGTTCGAGAACCTGACATCCTTGACCTTCTCCTTAAGCTTCTCCTTTATTCTGGAAATCAGAGTTGAATACTCCTTTTCAGCTTCCTCGAGCTTTTTAGCTTTTTCCTTTTTCTCTTCATCCGTGTCAATATCAACATCGCCGCGGTCAACAGCTTTCAGCGGTTTCCCGTCATATTCGGTTATTGCCTGGACAACCCACTCATCGACTGGGTCTGTCATGAAGATGACCTCATACCCTTTGCTGCGGAATGCCTCAAGGTGCGGAGACTGTTCCAGCGCCTCACGGCTGTTCCCGGTTATGAAGTATATCTCTTTCTGTGATTCCGGCATCCTCGTCAGATACTCCTTCAGAGATATGTAAGAACCATTTTCGGTCGCAGTGCTTTCAAAAAGCGCGAGATCCTGCAATTTGTCCTTGTTTGCATAATCAAAGTGAATACCTTCTTTCAGCACCTGGCCGAACTCTTTCCAGAATTTCAGATAGTCATCAGGATTTTTTTCCTTCACTTCGGCCAGCGTGGACAATATCTTGTTGACAAGCCCCTTCTGTATTTTCCTGATCTGGACGTCTTCCTGAAGGATTTCGCGAGAAACGTTCAGCGGGAGGTCGGCGGAATCGACTACTCCTTTCACGAAACGGAGGTAATCCGGAATGAGCTCTTCACATTTATCGGTTATGAAAACTCTTTTGACGTACAACTGCAGACCTTTTCTCCGTTCAGCCATGAAGAGGTCGAAAGGTTTTTTTGCCGGCAGAAAGAGAAGCGCCTTGAATTCGCTCGTCCCTTCGGCAGAGAAGTGTATAGTCCGGAAGGGGTCTTCATAATCGTGTGAAACATGCTTGTAAAATTCGTTGTATTCATCTTCGGTTACTTCATTTTTGGGTCTTGCCCAGATAGCCTTCATGGAGTTCAAAGTTTCTTCAACAGTTTTCTCTATTGTCCCTCCCCCTTCGATTTCCTTGCCGTCCATCCCCTTCGGGGTCTCAATGCGCTTTATATCCATTACTATCGGGTACTGGATATAGTCGGAATATTTCTTTACGATGGAACGTATCTTCCACTCTTCAAGGTACTCCCTCTGATCCTCCTTCAGATGGAGCACTATCTCTGTTCCGCGCCTCTCTCTTCTGCACTCTTCGATAGTATAAGAGCCGTCGCCAGTGGATTCCCAGCAGCAGCCGGATTCTTCAGAGCCGGCAGGGCGCGTGAGCAGCGTGACCTTGTCAGCAACCATGAAAGAAGCGTAAAATCCTACCCCGAACTGCCCTATGAGTTCGGGGTTTTCTGTTGTCCCCTTCTCTTTCAGGTTCTGCATGAACGCCCTGGTTCCTGAACGGGCTATAGTTCCTATGTTATGCTCGACTTCGGCAATGCTCATCCCTATGCCGTTATCGAGTATTGTGAGTGTTCCCGCCTCCTTGTCCGGTATGATCTTGATTTTCCAGTCGCTGTTACCTTCAAGAAGAGCTTCGTTGGAATGCGCCTCGAAACGCACTTTGTCTATTGCGTCCGATGCGTTCGATATCAGCTCGCGAAGAAATATATCCCTGTTGGAGTAGAGGGAGTGAATTACCAGATCCAGGAGTTGCTGAACTTCAGTCTGAAACTGTTTTGTTGTTTTCGACATATGCCGTGGTTCTCCTTTTTGTTTTTTTTTGATCAAGTTTTCAGAGATGAAACAGAGATGCTTTTGTCCCGGGCGTTTCAAATATCCCTGATCTGCGAATCAAATGATTTTTGACTTTTGAAAAAGTGTCGTATCTTGTGAATTTTTCCGTGGTAGAGAGGGATATCAGATGTTGAATCTTCACAGAGCGGTAAAACGATAAGCAGCTGGAACAGGTTTTTCAAGTGTGGGGCGGTTTTTTTCCGGTTTTATTTTGCAATTTTTTCCCTTATGGCCTCCACAACATGATATGCGTCATTCACCGCAGTATATATGAGGTTCGGGTGTTTTTCCTCGGTGATCGCCCCTTCGCTTATCTTCATGTATGACGGCGATATCGCTCCCCCTATTACGTAAACCCCTCTTCTGGTAGATTCGAACTCCGAACTCAAAAGGACGAGTCTTTCACCCTCTTTTGCTATCTTGCAGACGCCTGCTGCACAGGCTATGGTCTGTATTCCGAGTCTGTCGAATATCGGCACAGGCCCCTGCGAGCCTATGCAGGCTATTACGTTCTGCATGGGGAAGCTCAAAGCGTGATACAGATCGATGCCGTCTGCCTGTTCGAATATATTGATTCTTATTACAAGTCTCTCAATCCCCTCGCTGTCAATCTCTCCGATACGCGGGGTTGCACCGGGCAAAAGCCTTATGTTTCCTCCAAGGAGGATTTCCTCTCCCAGGCGCTGCGCCGTCTCCTTGTTCACATCAAAGGTTTCCGCGACATGAGCCCAGTATACTGGCTGATTGTCATGCACCTCGCGTTTTGCCTTGAGTATTCCGATGATGACATCAGCAGCGCTGTTTCCGCCGCCGATTACGAGAGTTTTTATTCCAATGTATTTGCTTGCGTCTTCGACATTTTTCGCCACCATTTTAGCATCGCCATAGACCGACAGCTCCCTTGGGATGTTGCTGCCGAATGCCAGCACCACCTTCTTCCCCCTGAAATTTCCTCTTGAGGTGATTACGGTCAAACCGTCACGCTCATCCCTGATTTCCTCGAAAGCCGCATCAGTAAGTATATTCAGGTTTTCATGCTGGACGAAGTGCTGTATGTACTGCAGGTAGTTTTCCACTGTCACCGGTTTGTCAGGCGGGCGCAGCTCATCAACCATAAATGGTTCCGGCGCATCTTTCGGTTTCGATGGGTAAACCAGCTTCCCTTGCGGATAGCTGTTTGCGATGCCCTGGAAAACGGCTTTCCCTGATTCGAGAACAAGATACGACAGTTTATGTTTCGAGCAGAGATAGGCTGTCGCAAGCCCGGAAGGACCACCGCCTACGATTATGACATCATGAACAGTTTTCATTCAGATTCCCTTTTTGTGTTGATTGAGGTGATTACATGAGAGTTACGGATGTTTCGCCGCTATCAGGAATGAGGCGGTTGAAATAGTTGACTGAGGTGAATTTGCCGGAGGGCTTCGGAGGGAGTGCAGAGCTATAGCAGCTTACATATATGAGGTAAGCTATGCGGAACTTTTCTGCGCTCTCCAGGTTCGCCTCGCTGTCTTCTGCCAGCATGGTGCGTGAAGGATCATACTGGATAAAAGAGAGGAGCTTCTTCCAGAAACCGCAATCCTCTTTTGAAATCCCAACCTGATGGGCTGAAATGATTCCGTCAAAGTATGGGCCTAGCAGAGTCTTTCTCATTTTAAGTTCAAGTGTTTTGGAATGAGCATTGGTGACCAGCCAGCATTTTTTAGAGTGATGTTTGAGAAAGGTAAGAAATTCAGCTACATATGGATGTACCGCTATCAGATGCTCAACCTCCATTTTAAGAACCGGAATGTCGATTGATAGACGGTCCGACCAGTAGTCAAGGTCTGTCCAGGCGAGAGTGTTCTCTTTTGACCTGAAGAGTGGATAAAGATAATTTTTTGCCTCGTCAAGAGCAACTCCCTCTTTTTCGCTCCATCTTTTCGGTAGATGCTCCAGCCAGAAATGATCATCAAAATGCCTGTCAAGAAGCGTGCCGTCCATATCAAGGAGGACGGTGTCAATTTTGTTCCAGTCGATAAAAAGCATCTGAAACGCTCTCCAGCTAAAAAGGGGACAACCGGTTTGTCCCCTTTTTCAAAGTTTTTTTAAAGTGAACTCTTACATCTGGCTGAAGAGTAGCTTTTCCTCGGCGGAGAAGAGCGAATCGAGATCAAGAAGAACGAGTAGACGGTCGGACTGGTTTATGACGCCGGTTATGCAGTCATGATCAACCCCACCTCCGACCATTGAGGGGGGAGGTTGTATCTCTCCTGAGGATATTCTTGTTACCTCGGAGACGGAATCGACAATGAACCCCATTAGTTCGCCATCAATATCCATCACTATTATCCTCGTGCTCGTATCCGTTCCGGTATCCATCAGCCCGAATTTTTTCCGGAGCGAGACAATCGGGATCACCTTGCCTCTCAGGTTGATGATGCCTTCAATATAGTGAGGCGTTCCCGGCATCTGGGTTATGGTTGTCATTCTGATGATTTCGCGCACCTTCAGCACCTCGACGGCATACTCCTCATGGTCGATATTGAAACTCACGAGCTGGATAAGTTCATCTTTGGGCTGACCCCCCTTGAATGCAACAACCGAGCTTGACATTGGCTCCCCCTCACAGTACTTTGGTCTCTGTTTTTCAACTGCTTAACTTGATATTTAGTTCCCATCCGGAAACTCCGGATGAGAAACAGTCGGTTTCCGATCCGGAAAGAGGGGATTTTTTCTCCTGCCAAGAAAATCAGGTGGTTGCGCGGAGGCGTACAGAAGTACGCCGCACAATAAAACCCGAAGATTGACGCCGCCAGAGGGGAAAAGCACCCTTTCCGGATGGAAACTATTTAAATGTCTACGTCCTGTTTTAGTCAATTCCGGACAGAAGGATAACACATGTCATGATGAATCTGAAACCTGAATTTTTATCTAGGCTGGAGAGAGTTCTAAGCTCGGTAGAGATGCTCCTCCCCAAAGCTGTGGACCCTGTAGACTGGTCGTCATGCCATGCCGCTAACTGGCGCAGGCACTCTTTTTCAGGCTATCTTGAACCTGTTCGGACAACGGAGAGAATACTGCTTGCTGAACTTCTCGGAGTTGAGGAGCAGAAAGAGATCATGACAGGCAATACCAGGCAGTTTCTAGCGGGGCTTCCGGCGAATAACGCGCTTCTGTGGGGTTCCCGCGGCTCAGGCAAATCATCGATGGTAAAAGCGCTCCTTTCAGAATTCGCAAAGGACGGGCTTCGATTCATACAGGTCGAGAAGGAAGACCTTGTCTGCCTCTCCGAGATTTTTTCCGCCGTTGAAAACCAGCCATACCGTTTTATCCTTTTTTGCGACGACCTCTCCTTCGAGATGGGTGAGCCAGCCTACAAGATGCTTAAAAGCGCTCTTGACGGTTCAGTTTACGCTGCTCCGGAAAATGTGCTTATTTATGTCACGTCAAACCGCAGACATCTGCTTCCGGAGTACGACTCCGATCATGCAGGTGCAAAGTTCGTGCGCGGAGAGGTGCAGCAGAGCGAGGCGATTGAGGAAAAAATCTCCCTTGCAGACCGTTTCGGCATATGGGTGGCTTTTTATCCGTTTTCTCAGGAGCGTTACCTTGATGCTGTCCGTTTATGCGTTGAACGTGAAGCTCGTCAACGCGGGACTGTTGTCCCCTGGAGCAGTGAACTGGAACATGGCGCCATACAGTGGTCACATGACAAAAGCAAGCGGTGCGGACGGACAGCTCTGCAATTTGCCAGGAACTGGGTCGGGCGCTATCTCCTCGGATCAGGCAGAAAATCTTGAACCAGGGGGCTATCAGATCATCCGTTTGAGCTCGTCCATAAGGTTCAGGGCTTCAAGCGGAGTGAGAGTTGCTATATTCAGCTTTTTAAGCCTCTGACGCAGCATGTCTTCTTTCGTTTCAAAGAGCGAAAATTGCGGCGAAAGCTCCGCCACCCCCTTTTTTATGCTTTTAGCCAGTCTTGGCGCTCCTTCCTCAAACTCCCCGCTTTCGAGATTTCTGAGTATCTCTTTTGCTCGCTCTATCACATCATGCGGCATCCCGGCGAGTCTTGCGACTTGTATGCCGTAAGAGTGTGACGCCACCCCTGGAACTATAGTCCTCAGAAATATCACCTGATCATTCCATTCCCTTACAGCCACCGTGAAATTTTTTATCCTGTCTCGGGTAAGCGCCAGATCGGTCAATTCGTGATAATGAGTTGCAAAAAGAGTCCTGCTCCGGCACCCGGGGGTGTCGTGAATGTATTCAGCCACAGCCCATGCGATTGAGATGCCGTCAAAGGTCGAGGTTCCGCGGCCAATCTCGTCCATGACAATAAGGCTTTTAGGAGTGCAGTTTCTGAGGATCGAAGCGGCTTCCATCATTTCTAGCATGAATGTGGATTGGCCGCGCGCAAGATTGTCGCCTGCCCCTACCCGGGTGAAAATGCGGTCGGCAATGCCGATTCTTGCGCTTTTGGCGGGGACGAAGCTTCCGGCTTGAGCCATAAGGGTTATCAGGGCGACCTGTCTCATGTAAGTAGATTTACCAGCCATGTTCGGACCTGTTATCATGAGTATCTGCTCTTTTGACGAATCCATGACAGTATCGTTCGGGACGAAGCGCTCTCCTAACTTCATGCTCTCGATTACCGGATGCCTTCCCTCCCTGATTTCGATGATATCCGAGTCGTCGACAACAGGCCTGCAGTAGTTCCGCTCTTCGGCAACAACTGAAAACGAAATCAATGCGTCAAGCCTTGCCAGAGCCTCTGCGGTGCGGCATATCCTCTCAGCTTCCGTTGCTGTTTTTTCCCTGATCTCCTGGAAAAGAAAGTATTCCATCTCGCATATTTTATCTTCCGCTCCAAGCACCTGCTCTTCATAATTTTTCAACTCTTCAGTAACAAAACGTTCGGCGTTTGCAAGAGTCTGACGACGGATGTATTCGGCTGGGACATTCTGGAGGTTGCTTTTGGTTATCTCTATAGAGTACCCGAAAACTCGATTGTACTTGATTTTAAGAGTCGATATGCCTATGCGCTCTCTCTCCCTTGCTTCCAGCCGCGCTATAAACTCCTTCCCCTCGCCTGACATGCTGCGGAGCTCATCCAGCTCCCTGCTGTATCCTGCTGTGATAATCCCCCCTTCGCGCAGGGAAAATGGAGGGTTCTCAACAATCCCCTTGCCTATAAGTGCCGTCAGATCTTCAAGAGAGTCAATCTCATTTTGCAATTTTTTCAAAAGTCCTGATGAAAATGAGCCGAGCTTGAGGATAATCGGAGGAAGCATCATCAGCGAGTTACAGAGCGACCGGAGATCGCGTCCCGTCGCTCCCGCCATGCCTATCCGGCTGTTAAGGCGCTCCAGGTCGGCGATATTACATATATCATCCGTTATGGCGTCGCGGCTGTCCGGGTTTTCTGTCAATTCGGCAACCGCTTCAAGCCTTATTATTATAGCGGCTTTGTTCAGAAGAGGGTAATTGAGCCAATGTCTGAGTTTCCTCGCCCCCATAGGCGTTGATGTTCTGTCCAGGCAGCCCAGGAGCGAACCTCTCTTTTTCCCTTCAGCCATTGTCTCGGTTATCTCCAGGTTCCGTCTTGTCGCCGGATCAAGAGTCAGATGTTCACCTGTTCTGTGGACCATGATCCCTTTTATGTGCGGAGGGTCACTTTTGCGGTTTTCTTTCAGGTAGTGAAGAGCTGCCCCGGCGGCTATCAGCCCGTAACGGATATTGCCGAGGTCGAGCGCTTCGGGCGATGTTGCGCCGAACTGCCCGCAGACGAGCCTTGCCGCATAATCCCGTTCAAAAACCCATGATGGGGCATAGGAGATAAGACGTTTATCAAGCGCGATATTCATTTCTCCGGGGAGAGGATCGCTTTTGTCTGACTCCGAGAGGAGGATTTCACGAGGATTTATGCTTATTATTTCCGAGGCGGGCTCTTCTGTCTCCGTTACTCTGAATTCTCCGGTGGAGAGGTCGAGCCATGAGATGCCCCATTTCCCGTTCGATCCACGACATATTGAAAGGAGATAGTTGTTGCTGTCAGGATTCAGTGTTTCAGGCTCGATAAGAAGACCGGGGGTAATCACCCGCACGACTTCCCTCTTCACTATCCCTTTTGCGAGTCTGGGATCTTCAACCTGTTCGCATATGGCGACCTTGTGGCCTGCTTCTATCAGTTTGGCAAGATACGGAGTGGCGGAGTGATAAGGGACGCCGCAGAAAGGAATCTCATCAGCGCTCCCCTTGTTTCGGGATGTCAGGGCTATGTCCAGAATGCGGGAAGCCAGGAGGGCATCATCCAGAAACATCTCGTAAAAATCTCCCATTCGAAAGAAAAGTATCTCTTCAGGGTGAGCGGATTTTATTTCAAGGTACTGCTGCATCATGGGTGTATGTTCAGACATTTTTCATCCTTGGGGATTGTTTTTATTTCCCTTATTGATTTTACAGCCCAAAAAATGCTTTTCATGGAGTCCGGTCTCTGTATCGGATCAGGAGCATGGATTTTATCTGCTGTTCAACTACCAGTTTCTCATTTTCGTCAAGATCGCTCCATCTGTTAGGTTTTGCAAAGCGACGTAGAAATTTGCGTGCTCTTCTGTCGAGAACTTTCTTTCCTCTCCCTGAATGTAAGCCGATTTGAAGCGGCCTGAATCTGAAATTGCCAAGAAAACCATCAAGGCACTGATTCAGCTTGATCATGCTTTTCTCCTCTCCAATGCATTCTCCATAACAGTTTTTCCCGAGGTAAAGTATGAAGTTTCCAGGCGAGAGATGCTTTCGTTCCATTTCCCTGATTCTCTTAACCTCTTGCTCTATGGAGTCGAGCGCGCCTTCATGCGCGAAACTGAGCGGAGTGAGTCCTGAAGCGCTGACAATATCCATAAGTTCGTCTATTCTGAAACTTTTAACACAAGGGTGCAGAAGCGCGTCAGCAATGCCGGAGCTGAAGCGGGTCTCACAAGTTGATCCGGCGTAGCTTCTGAGTCTAGAACCTGCGCCTGAGCGCGCAATCATATCCCTGACCTTTTTTACACTTTCAACACCCAGTAGTTTCAATGCGCGCCTTATCGACTCTTCGTCTCTTCTGGCGTAGCGACTGTAAACCATTACTCTAACGATACCATTTTCAGCGGTTCTCTCCGCGAGAGCCTTTAGTCCGGCTAAAGGCTCTTCGAGGTGGTGAAGAATTCCAAAGGCATCAAGCATGTCGAAAGTCGAGTTGCATACAGTAGCATCAATCAGATCGCCACGGCAGAATCTGACGGAAAAATGCCCATGCAGCAGGCAATGAGCTTTTGCTCTGTTCAAGCTCTTGTTTGAAATATCCAGGGCGGTTATTTCTGCATCAGGATTGGCGACAGCAAAAGGGTAGGGGGCAAAAGAGCCACATCCGGCGATCAGGATTTTTTTAATCTTTTGATCAGGAAGTTTTCCATTGAATCTCCCCCAGAGAGATTCCAGGTTCAGATGGCAGGTATCATAGCGGCGAACCGAGGCGATCAAGGGGTAGCTGGGATAAGGGTGTTTTTCATAATGTTCCCTTACTTTCGTTGACATGTTTCAAGTTTAGCATCTGCAAAATCTGCTTTCAATAGAGGGTTATGAAAAAAAAGGTCAATTCTCCCTTCATTGCCTCTGCAATGGGGGAGAATTGACCTTGGCGGCATAAAAACCTGGATTTCAGCTCATATCGATGATTTACGGCACGTCGTTATTGATGCTTCCCGAGCCGCTTACCCTTGATGTCCTCTTCTTGAATATCAAGTTAGGCTTCGTATTTGTTCCGAGGCTTGGAACATAGTCAGAGGGGAAGTTGTCGGCATCAACGGTGTAACCGCTGTATCTCTGCTTGAGCTCGTCCATAGGCCCTGCGTCAAGAGCCCTGTTCATGCAGCCGGCGACGCATGCAGGCTTCAACCCTTCACTGATACGGTCAAGGCACATGGTGCATTTCGTCATCCTGGGCCTTAGCGGGTCTTCCTGCGAGTATTTCCTGAAGTTCGCATCATAGAACTGCGGAGCTCCCCAGGGGCATGCATCCTGACATTTGCCGCACGATATGCAGTTGGTGTTGTCAACAAGGACAATCCCGGTATCCGGGTCCTTGGAGATTATCTGCATCGGGCAGACATCCACGCATGAAGGTTTGTCGCAGTGGTTGCAGCCGACCGAAAGATAAAGGACATCGACATTCGGGGGGGTGGTGCCGTATTCGGTCTTGTCGACTCTCCTCCAGTTCTCCTTCATGTAGTACTTCCTGTACTCCGCATAGTTCTGCCTCCCGTCGCTGCCGGGAAGATACTCGTACTCCGCGGGATTGGCGTACTTGCCGGTCTCAAGCCAGGAAAGCGAGACGTTTATCTGCGCGTCGCCACGCTTGTCATCGTTCCAGTTCTTGCAGGCCATGACACACGACTTGCACCCTACACATCTCGATTGGTTATAATAAAATCCCCATTGGCTCATTTTATATTTCCCCCCTTTCGTTATTTCTTGTCAGGATGTGTCTTGCTGACTTCAACAAGATGGCCGTTCCAGTTGTTGTCGCCGCAGTTTGTCGTAACAGGGTCTTTCGGTCCCATCTCCCAGAAATGCATCAGGCTGTTCGGGGCTCCGCCGACATCCACCGGCACGACATACTTCTCGGCCACGCCGTCGCCATTCATATCTATCCACGACTCATAGGTCTCGGTCGGGCTCGGTCTGTACCATTCGCCGTCGGAAAGATTGACGACACCCTGTCTGATCCTCTTTGTGACTATGCACTGTACCTTCACGCACCCCCAGTCGTTGTATGCGTAGACTATGTCGCCGTTGTTTATCCCTCTCGCGGCGGCGTCTACCGTGTTCAGTATGAGCTCTCCCGGGAAGGTATCCCTGAGTATTGCCACGTTGTCGTAGACCGAGTGCGCTCTTCTTCTGTGGTGACTTGTCTTTATCTGAAGAGTGTAAGGGACACCCTTGGCGCCAATATTCGTTCCTTTAAGAACGTCGCTGTACCCTTGTATAGGGGGGGCGTACATCGCTTTTGGCGGATACATCGTCCGGTAATAGCCTCCGTCCGGCTTTTTATATGTATCTCCGAGAGGCTGATCCTTGTAGAAGTAGTAGGGGGAGAAGAAATTGATCTTCCCGGTGTCCGGGGTGGCGAATTCGCCAGGTTTTGCAGTTGTTGCTGAGCCTGCAAGAGCTTTTTCGGGCGGGACAGGGAATTCTATTATCCCCTGAGCCCTGAATTCGTCGAACGTAGGGAGCTTGAAGCTCGGGTCTATCGCGGTGTATCTGGGGTTTACGGTGACTTTTTCCCACTGTTCCCTTAGAAGTTCAAGCTGTGTCTTGCTCCCCTGCGGGCCATAAGGTCCATAGTCGATTCCAAGTTTTTTAAGTATACCCCCGTTGATTTCATTCGTTGTCTTGCATTCGTACATAGGCTCACAGACCTTGTTCATGAACCATGATGCGGATATGAGACCGAATCCTGTCTCTATCCTGTCCTCCTCAAGGTGTGTGGTCTGAGGCAGGACTATGTCGCAGTAAGCCATGGTAGGGGTCATGAAGTTATCCATGCCGTAGGTGAATTTGACTATATCGCGTGTTTTTATTGCAATCAGCAGGGGGTTGATCGGCCCCCTCTGGTTTACATGGTTTCCGTCAAAGGCGATCATTTCGATCCTGAGCCTTCCGTCATTGCCATTTACATCATCACGCTGTGCCTTCCACTGACCCAGGTCAACCTTGCCGTTGACGTATTTCGTGTCAAACCATAGCTGTGCCGGATCCCTGTTGTCTATTCCGTATTTTATCACCTTGCCTATGCAGTTTATAGAATAGCCGATATTCTTGTAATCAAACGGGTTTGCAGCTGATGCTACAGGGACGGCGTTCGTGACAGGTTCCTTCGTTGCGCCAAGGATGAATGGATTGCGCGAAAAACTGACTCCTGCGTATCCCAATCCTCCGCCACGTTTCTGGGTATTTCCGGTCATTGCCGCCAGTGCCACGCAGAGCATGCCGTAGTGCATGCCGTTATTTGATCTGGCAGGGCCGAACCCCCCGAGAAGAAGTGCGGGCTTAGTCGATCCGTAAGCCTTGCCGAGATTGTCGATCGTTTCAGGCGCGACCCCGGATAATTCCGATGCCCACTGCAAAACGGCATCGTAGCCAGCTTTGGTTCCGACCATGGCCGGGTTGTCAGCGACACCGCGTTCCTTGCCGCTCTCCAGGCCGTCGAGGTATTCAATGAAAGACATCCCCGGAGGTGTCACATAGGTAGTCCCCCCTTTAGTAGCAGTGTCACCTGGGTAAAAGCCAAAGCAGTAATCTTTTGTGAAGCTCTTGTCGTGGAGGTTGTTGCGATAGATCACATTGGCCATAGCGGCAAGCACTGCGGAATCGGACATAGGACGTACCGCGACAAACGGAGGAAGATTGTACTGCGAATAGCCGTTTGATAAGGCGGTTATGGTATCAGTTGTGTTTGTTTCAAGGGTAACTATCGGTATCCCTTTCTCTTTGGCCTTTGTAAGGTACCAGAAAATGTGCGGCTGCCATGAGAAAGAGACAGTGGCGTCAACTCCAAGATTCAGTATGAATTTTGAGTTGAGCAGGTCGGGTACGTCATTGCCTTCAGCAAAAAGGCCGATTGACCCGAACATGGCGTTTGCAAGGTTCTCATAGGATGGAGCGCCCTGTGGAGCAAGGCTTACGCCGAAATACTGGAATATTGGATTGTTGAAGCTGCCTGAACCCGGGATATATCCAAGCTTGTCTTTCCTGGCGATTGTTTTCTTGTAATTATCGGCAATGGTCTGAAAAGCCTCTTCCCAGGTTATTCTCACAAAACCTGTATAGTCGCCTCTCTCCTTGGTCTGCTTCATCGGGTACTTCAGGCGGTCGGGCTGGTAATTCCTCTTGATCTGTGCAAAACCTCTCGGGCAGGCGCGTCGCTGAATAAGGTCAAGTCTTTCGTCCGATGTCTCGGAGCCTGCACGGGGAATATCCCCCGCCGAGGTAAGCTTCAGCATCCTTCCGTTCTTCACATGGAACTTGAATGTGCATCTGCTTCCGCAGTTGAAGGGGTGGCACTGCATCACCGTCTTCATCTCCTTGTCCATCACAAGGTTGTCCTTGGGAATGACGGTGGCGTTGTCTATCTTGCTGTTCTCCCCTCCATCCCCCCCACCGCAGCCGTAGAGTGCCGCTGTGGCGCTCAAAGCTCCGGCAGCCTGAAGAAAACCTCGCCGGCTTATC
>DFZL01000036.1 GCA_002382705.1 Geobacter sp. UBA4057 | reverse complement strand
GATAAGCCGGCGAGGTTTTCTTCAGGCTGCCGGAGCTTTGAGCGCCACAGCGGCACTCTACGACTGCGGTGGGGGGGATGGAGGGGAGCACAGCAAGATAGACAACGCCACCGTCATTCCCAAGGACAACCTTGTGATGGACAAGAGCGCAAAAACCGTACTTCACGGGCATGCTGTCCACTGCGGCGGTTCATGTGTACTTAAATTGCATGTAATAAACAACCGCGTAACAAAGGTCACGTCTCACGGCGATATATCAAGGAGTGAAGCAGAGGAAAATGCCAAGAAATTTATATCTTCATCGAACCAGTTCGGGATTGTACCCGGAGTATGGGCTGGTTCACAAGCAGCGGACGAATCTCTAGCTCCGATACAGAGAAGAGGCTGCCTTAAGGGGCTTAGTGAATCCAAACGCCTCTACAGCCCTGACAGGATAAAATATCCTATGAAACAGACCCTGGAACGGGGCAATCTCAGGGGATTTAAAAGGATAAGCTGGGACGAGGCGATTGACACGGTCGCAAAATGGCTTACAGAAATGCAGGCCCGCAAGAGCGCTCTCGGTTATGTTCCGATATTTGATTCGGGAGGAATTTCCGGATATTTAGGGACGTACCTTTCAACTTATGGAAATACTTCTTACGGAAACCTCTGCGACGCATGGTTTGCCGCTCTGGGTCCGTATAGCTTTCAGGTGACTCCAAGCTATTATCAGGGACAACCTGCCGTTCAGGGGAATACCGCACTGGATATGCTGAATTCAAAATTCATAATAAACTGGTCAAACGATCACAGGGTTACGAGAAACCAGTTACCGTTCTACATGATCAAGGCGAAGGAGGCTGGAATACCGATCGTTACTATCGACGCAAGGCACACAGACACTGTTTCGGCCATGTCTACAGGGTCAGGGGATGTCCCTCCCTGGATTTCAGTGCGCCCTGGGACAGACTCGGCCCTGCAGGTGGCTATGGCCAATGTAATCTACAGGAAGAACCTGCATGACGATGCCTTCATAAGGCAATACTGCTTCGGCTTCTACCCCGGAGACTCCGTAGTGAGCCAATCCGTTCTTAAAGACCCGGTAACCGGCGTGCCATATGCCGGTCAGACCTTCACAGTACCGCCGGGGCAGTCGTTTGTGGAATACCTGGACGAGCTTGAGGCCAAATACGGCGGCTACAACGGAGTCCTGCAGTGGGCATCCAGACTGACAAATGCTCCTGCTGCGGCCATAGAGAGTCTTGCGATTAAATTTGCCACATCCAAGCCCGCATACATATACGCCAGTTACAATGGCGGCGCCCAGCGTACGCAGAATGGCATGTATTATTCGTGGATGCTTATTGCACTTAGCGCGATGACAGGGAATGTCAACAAGAGAGGTGGAGGGCCAGGAGAGATCCGCTTTGGAGACGGTTACCGCATTCAGCTTGGAGCCCCCCCCGCGGCCAAGACTCCTGCAACGAGATATAACTCTATTGCCTTTTCAAAATGGCATATAGGAGATGTCATCCTGACAGGCCGGGATCACAGAACCGCCGAACAGTTGAGAGCTGACGTAAAGCTGCTGAACAAGATCGATCTCGGCGCAGACCCAAGAATCAAGGTTGAAATGGTTTACCGCGGTGCCAGCGACAACGCCCCTCTGAACCAATCGCCAAGCCTGACCAAAAACCTGCTTGCCTACAAGAGCGTCAAATACATAGTCGCTCACGAGATCAATCTGGCGCCGGATGCCGCAATAGCCGACATTGTCCTGCCGGCAGCGCACAACTTCGAGCAGAGTTTCTTCACGAACAGGTACACCGATGACCAGTTTGTCTGCACAGGCGCTGTCGAGCCGCTTTACGAAGCGAAAGCAGACTGGTGGATAAACCAGATGATAGCGCAGAAGATGGGACTTGACATGGACAGGGGCAATGTCACCGATATGGAGATAATGAAAAAACAGTGGGAAGGGGCCAAAATCCCTGACGCCTACAAATCGATCGATCCTTCTGCAACTCTTCCTACTTTTGATGATATTGTTGCAAAAGGAAACCTGCAGCTTGTGGTGCCTCTCGACAAATCACCACAGGATCTGGGCTCTTATGCCCCGGGTAAATATCTGACCGACACAGGGAGAATAAATTTTTACTCCCCGATTTACGCAAGCAGGGGCAGGACGGCGCTTGGTGTCAGCAGGGCACAGTATGTAAGGCCATCCGAGGGGTATGAAGATATTCTCGAAAATGGCGGCAAGGTAGGGGCAAAAGGGGTAAAATACACCCTTCAGTACATTACTCCCCATATCCTGCAGAGAGCCCATTCACAGTGGGGGAATACTGCGGTTCTGGCGGACAAGATACCGCAGGTTGTCTGGATGCACCCAGTTGATGCGGCGACACGGGGCATAAAAAACGGTGAACCCGTATATGTCTTCAATGATAACGGCTGCATAAAGATCCCTGCGGAACTGACCAAGAGAATTCGCCCCGGCATGGTAGCCGTCGGTGAGGGGGCGTGGTACAGGGCGAGTACGACAGAGACCTACGAAGCATGGCTTGACACTAACGGAGATGGAATTGCGGAGAAAATATCCGTTCCGGTCGATGTAGGCGGGAACCCTAACTCAATTACACGCGGCATGTCAGCCGGTTCTGGCGACCCGCTTGTGCCGGGCGGTTACGGTTTCGCTGCCGGCGGAAACCTCTGTGAAGTCAGCAAGTCTCACCCTGATAAAAAATAAAGGCATAAAAGGAGATATGACATGAGCCAGTGGGGATTCTATTACGATCAGACGCGGTGCACCAACTGCAAGGCCTGCATGTTCGCCTGCAAGTCATGGAATGATGATAAAAGAGGAGATATCAATATAAACGGCTCGCTCAGCTGGATAAATTCCGGAAAATATGAAAATCCGGCTGAGTATGAAAATCTGCCGGGGAGCGACGGCACCCAGAACTATGCCGAATACAGGAAATATTATATGAAGGAAGATTGGAGAAGAGTTACAACCATAGAGTACGGCACCGAACCTCCAACGGTGGATGTCCTTAACCTCTCACTTGGATGCAACCACTGCGACAAGCCGGCTTGCGTGCAGGTATGCCCGATGCAGATAATTTCAAAAGACGCCGAATACGGCGTGGTTCTCGTTGACAACACAAACTGCATATCCTGCGGAAAGTGCAAGGATTCATGCCCCTGGGATTCACCTCAATTCTACGATCCCGCTTTCAGAAGCTACGGGACAGATGACCCGCGACGCCCCAAAATGACAAAATGCACCTTATGCCTTGACAGGATAAAAGAAGGACTAAAACCGGCCTGTGTTGCTGCATGCAATTCAAGGGCGCTGGAAGCCGATACAATTGACACCCTGAAGAAAAAATATCCTGGCGCCGTGCCGAGTGTAGAGAATTTCCCGTCCGACAGCGTGGCCAGCCTCGGGATAAACACCAAACCGAACATAATATTCAAACCGAGAACAAGGAGAGCCTGATAAAACCTTATGCAGCTAAACAGAAACGAAAACAGATGACTTACGACTAGTACAGGGCAAAATGGCTGGAACATCTGGCAGAAGCTCTTTTTGCCCCGGCCGTACAGTGCCAGAAAAATCTTGACACGGATTAACTGCAGATGTTATCCGGTATGCAAGAAGCTTGAAACTTTAACAGACATATTTCTTATCGAGAGCGACCGAGGGACTGGCCCTTTGACGTCGCGGCAACCTCCCTTGAGGAAGGTGCCAAATCCAGCGGAATCGAAAGATGCCGAAAGATAAGGAAGAGCGGAATATGTGAATTGTCATATCCCCTTCCATAACCCGGAAGGGGATATTTTTTTGGAGGTAGCTCTATATGAAGCTCGAAACAGAAGCGGTACATACAGGGGTAAGATGGGACAACCACACCGGCGCAATCTCGGTTCCGATCTATCAGAACGCCACTTTCAGTCATCCTGGGATCGGCCAGAGCACCGGATTTGACTATTCAAGATCAGGTAATCCGACCCGGCTTGCTCTTGAAACCGGCATTGCAAAACTCGACAGGGGAGCGCGCGGTTTTGCATATTCATCAGGAATGGCGGCCATCACAAGCCTGCTTCTGCTTTTCAAAAGCGGAGACCATCTGATAGTCACGGAAGACCTTTATGGCGGGACATGCAGGCTTTTTGACAGAATATTCTCTCAATTCGGACTGAGTTTCACCTATCTGGACACAACCGACCATGACGCGATAATAAATGCCTTCCGCCCTGAAACCCGTGCGCTTTTTCTTGAAACCCTAACAAATCCACTGCTCAAATTTGCAGATGTAAGAGGCATTGCCGATATCTGCCATGATCGTGGCGCGCTGCTGATTGCGGATAACACATTTCTAACTCCTTACCTCTTTCGCCCGCTCGAATTCGGGGCAGATATCACAATATACAGCGCCACAAAATATCTGGCGGGGCATAACGATACAATTGCAGGTCTTGTCGCAGTAAAAGATGCTGAACTGGCCGAAAAGGTCTATTTTCATCAGAATGGCGCAGGCGCAGTGCTTGGCCCGCTGGACAGCTGGCTGACCATAAGGGGAATCAAGACGCTCGCCATAAGAATGGACAGGGCACAGCAAAACGCCCGCAAGATTGCTTCCTGGCTGGAGCGGCATACGCTTGTCAGGAAAGTTTATTACCCGGGGATTGAAGGGCATTCAGCTCACAGTATTATGAAACGTGATGTTGGCAGCTTTGGAGCAATGATAGCTTTTGAAGTCGACAACCCATCTCTTGTCGAGCGGATACTGCTTAAAACCAGGTTGATTTCTTTTGCTGAAAGCCTGGGGGGGGTCGAAACCCTGATAACCTTTCCGGATGTTCAGACTCATGCCGACATACCCTCTGAACTTCGGATGAAGCTTGGTATAAACAACCTGCTGCTGCGCCTTTCTGTCGGGATAGAAGATGCGGATGACCTTATAGATGACCTGCATCAGGCTTTTCAATCCTGAACCCTTATTTCGTTTCCATCCGGAAACTACTTCAGAACCGCAGAAAAGTTACATGTTCGGCAACCTGACTCTTGCTACAGGCAAGATGTTTTATTTCCCCCGTTTGTTCTTTTCTTTGTTGTGCAATATCTATATAATTCAACAATTAATCGGTTTCAGTCAGGAAACCCCGGACGGAAACCAAAATCATCTGAGATGTGTGAAAAACGCCACACATGAAAGGAATCCCACTAAAAATGGCAATTAGCAAAAAAATGCTGATCAATGTCATACATCCCGAAGAAGCCAGGGTGGCGATTGTCCACGACGGCCGCCTGATGGAGCTTAACGTTGAAATTACCGGGAAGGAGCAGATCAAAGGAAACATCTACAAGGGGGTTGTGCTGCGTGTAGAGCAGGGGTTGCAGGCTGCTTTCGTGGATATAGGACGCGAAAAGCCGGGCTTTCTTCAAATGGGCGAACTGCACCCGGATTTATGGCAGCGGCGTGACAACTCTCCCCAGGAAGAGCGTAACAGGCGCCCCCGCATACAGGATGTCCTCAGGCGCGGCCAAGAACTTATTGTGCAGGTGGAAAAGGACGAACGCGACAACAAGGGAGCAGCCCTAACTACATATCTCTCACTGCCGGGAAGATATATGGTTATCATGCCGGGAAACAACACAAGCGGCATTTCCCGCAAGGTAGAAAAAGAAAACATCCGGAGAGAGCTCAAGGAGACAGCGGCCGCAATGGAGATACCGGAAGGTATCGGCTATATCATAAGAACCGAGGCTGTCGGGCGAAACCGGGAAGAGCTGCAGAAAGACCTGGATAATCTGGTGGCCATGTATCGTGAGATAAGTGAAAAGGGAGCCGGAACAGCTGAACCTGGCGAAGTTTACAGGGATAGCGGCCTTATAATACGTTTCCTACGCGATTACTTCTCTGACGATATCGACGAAATTCTTGTGGACAGCAAGGATGCCTGGCGCGAGGCGAAAGATTTTTTCAGAAACAACATGCCTAAATACGAAAAACTGGTCAAGCTCCACAGGGAGAAACGCCCCATTTTTTCTAGATTTCAACTTGAAGAGCAGCTAGATCAGATATATGAAAAACGTGTCCCTCTCAGCTCTGGCGGTTATCTCATAATAGAGCCGACCGAAGCGCTTGTCAGCATCGATGTGAATTCCGGAAAAACAAGCGGGGAGCGGGGTGTCGAGGACACAGCCTTCAGAACAAATATGGAAGCTGCCGAAGAGGTTGCCAGACAGTTGCGCCTGAGGGATCTTGGAGGGCTGATTGTAATCGATTTTATTGACATGCGTGACAAGAAACATAATCACGAGGTTGAACGCACCCTCAAGGATGCCCTGAAGATGGACAAGGCGCGCGTCAACATAGGAAGGATTTCAGAGTTCGGCATCCTTGAGATGTCCCGGCAACGCATAGCCAAAACCCTGAACGACGCGATTCATCTTGAATGTCCTCACTGCGAGGGGCGCGGGAAGGTGAAATCGGTGGAGGCTATGGCTGTCTCTTTTCTGAGAAAGGTGCACGCCGCGGCGGCGAAAGGAACAGTTTCGGAAGTTCATGGCGGACTTCCGCTGGAAGTTGCATATTACCTCCTTAATCGGAAAAAACGGGAGCTTGCACAGATTGAAAATGATTATGATATTATCGTTACAGTCAAAGGTAAAACTTCATTTCTCCTGAACCAGCTTGAACTGGCAACCGTAAAACGGGAAAAACAGCCTCAGCCTGATTTCATTGATCCGGATGCAAAAAAGAGTTCAAATACCGTCAAAGACGAAAAAAACCTGGATAACATACATGAAACAGAAGCAACTGGTGAAACTACAGCCGATGAAGAAACCATATCGGCAGAATCGTCTAAGAAAAAGAAGAGACGGCGCAAGAAGAAGAGAAACAGCGCTCTTACTTCGATAATCGAGTCAGAGCCAGCCACGGCTGAAGCCGGTGAGTCAGAAGTTGACAGCGCTCCTGCGGAGCTGGAGCTTTTGGATGAGAGTGAGAAAGATAAAATTCCCGCCGAGCAGCCGGATGCAAGCGGAAAACCGAAAAAAAGACGGCGCAAGCGAAGCCGAAAACCCGTAAAAAACCTCGAAACAGAGGCATCAGCCGGGGAAACTCCGCAGACTGCCGTACAGGCTGTGGCAGAAAACGAAATTAACGCGCATCAGGACACTGCGCCTTTAACAGAGCCGGATGGCCAACCGGAAATGGGTGGCAGCAAAGCCGTGAAGAAAACAAAACCGGGTGAAAACCTTGGCACAAGAAAAAAAACAGCAGATGAGTTGCCGGAATCAGGGGGCACGGATATGGATGCCGGCAAAAAAAAGAAAACGAAAAGAAAACCTGCCACTGCAGGGCAAGAATCAGAGACATCACATGTAACACCATCCGAGCCGATATCTGAGCCGACCAGAAAAAAGAGGGGGAGAAAAACTGAGGTTTCTGTATCTGAACCCCTGACTCAAACAGATAAAATTGATATTCCTGCAAAATCTGCCAGAAACAGCCTGAAACCCGCAAATTCTCGCAAAACACGGCAAAAGGTCGCTGATGTCGGGAAGTCTGAAATTAAAGTCCCGGACAAGGAGTAAAAAAATGCTCAACCTGCTTAAAGTACTTTCTATCACAATTCTTTTGGCATTCCTTACATCTTGCGGCGGTTCAGGCAAGAAACTGACCGTTGTCTCGGCATCAGTTTCCCCTCCTTTCACCGCTTCCGATTTATCCGGCAAGACGCTCTACATGGTTTCGCCAGTATCAAACCAGATTGTATCTCTCGGCTCATCCGCCACTGTCAACGGCGGCATATTGAATATCGGCGCTTATACATTCGCACGGATTCAGACAGAGCCCGCATCTGACGGAACAGCGCTCTACTGGCTGGTTTATGATCAGAAAGACACGGAAAAGACAGTTTACAGGATATATTTTGATCAGACAGCAGCACAATCCTATATCTCATCCATCTTCACACTCGGGAACAAGGCTGTTTTCGCGGGAGCTGTACAGGGGGGTGAGCTGGCGCTTGCAGGTACGGTCACAAACCTTGCCGGAACGGCCGGAGTGGAAGGTCAGGCCGACGGCACAGGGGGGGCGGCGAGCTTCAACCGCCCACTTCAGATAACTACTGACGGCGTGAATTTCTACGTTGCAGACTATTACAACAACACAATCCGCAAAATAGATCACTCTGGCGTCGTAACAACCTTTGCTGGCGACCCGAACAGGCGTGGCTCAAAAGACGGCATCGGGGCAGCGGCGACTTTCAGCCGCCCGTTCGGGATCACCTCTGATGGCGCGAATCTGTATGTGGCTGATTCCGACAATTATGTAATCAGGAAAATAGTTATAGCCACCCAGGAAGTGACAACTCTTGCCGGTATTGAAGGGTATTCAGGCTCGGTCGACGATATTGGTGACGGCGCAAGATTTCATTACATCTCCGGAATCACAACCGACGGAACCAACCTTTACGTAACGGATTCATACAACACTATCAGAAAAGTCGTAATTTCTACCAAAATGGTAACCACACTTGCCGGAAAACCTGGAACGGACGACTCCAAGGACGGAACCGGGGAAGATGCCAGATTCAGTCTCCCGACCGGAATTACGACCGATGGTACTAATCTTTACGTAACTGATTACAACAACAGGACAATCAGAAAGGTTTCGATAGCGACCGGTGAGGTTAAAACCATAATAGGAAACCCTGATGTGGCACCTGGCACCACGGACGCGACCGGTTCAGGGACTTCAGCCATATTTTACCAGCTGCACGGCATTACATCCGACGGGATATATCTTTACGTCACCGACTCATACAACAATACCATATACAAAATACACAAAACCTCCCTGCTTGTGACTAAACTAGCCGGAATCACCGGAAAGGCCGGACATGACAACACGGTTGACGGGATGCCAACCTTCGACACCCCAACCGGTATCACGACAGACGGGAAAAGCCTCTACATAACGGACAGCAGGAACAATACCATCCGTAAACTCGAGTGAGCACTGCTTTTCTTTTCCCTTGACGGGATGGAGCTTCGGCTATATTTATGTCTGTCATTCTTCATGAAAGGCCTGATTATAAAATGGAAGAGTTGAGCGAACTGCTCCTTCAGAGGAGACGAAAAGTTGACGCCCTTTGGGAAGCGGGGATAAACCCCTATCCTAACGATTTTCGCCCGAAACATACATCTGCGGATTTTTACGCTGAATACGGAGAAAAAGAGCATTTACCCGCAGGTAACGAATATCTTTCCATAGCCGGAAGGATACTTGCGAGGCGCTCCTTCGGCAAGGCTGCCTTCATACATATACAGGACAGCAAGGGGCGGATGCAGCTCTACGTCAAGAAGGATGCAATAGGGGAAGAGACGTTCACCGTCTTTGAAAATTTCGACATAGGCGACATCATAGGAGCAGAGGGGTATCCGTTTCGCACCAAAACAGGTGAACTCTCGCTGCATGTCACAAGCATCAGGCTTCTGGTAAAGTCACTCCACCCTCTTCCGGAGAAATTCCACGGACTGACGGACGTAGAGACCAGATACCGGCAGCGTTACCTTGACCTGATAGTAAATCCGGAATCCAGAGAAATCTTTGTCAGGCGTTCACGGATAGTTAACCTTATACGATCCTTCATGACCTCGCGCGATTTTCTCGAAGTCGAAACTCCCATGATGCAGCAGATACCCGGAGGCGCTACGGCGAAGCCGTTCATAACACATCACAATGCGCTTGATATGGATCTTTATCTAAGAATCGCTCCGGAACTCTACCTTAAACGCCTCGTAGTCGGCGGAATGGAGAAGGTCTTCGAGATAAACCGCAATTTCAGGAATGAGGGGATATCCGTTCGCCACAATCCGGAATTCACCATGATGGAGTTTTATCAGGCCTACGCAACATATGAAGACCTCATGGAGTTGACAGAAGAGCTGTTCTGCCATGTTTCGAAGGAGCTGCTGGGAACTCTGGAGATTAGTTATCAGGGAATGGAGATAAGCCTGAAACGCCCCTGGAGACGTCTCACCGTCAGGGAAGCCATTGTCGAACATGGCGACATTGACGCGAAACAGCTTGAAGACCATGACCTTGCGTTTGCGTATGCATGCCGGATCGGCCTTGATCTCCCGAACGACATTGGGCACGGCAAGCTTTTGATGGAAATTTTCGAGAACGTGGCAGAACATAAACTGATTCATCCAACTTTCATAACAGAATACCCTACAGAGGTTTCCCCCCTTTCCCGGAAGAACGACCATAACCCCGAGATAGTCGACCGCTTCGAGCTAATCATCGCCGGGCGTGAAATTGCCAATGCTTTTTCAGAACTTAACGACCCGATTGACCAGAAAGAACGCTTTCTCGCCCAGGTAGCCGAGAAAAACAGGGGGGACGAAGAGGCGCACTACATGGATGAGGATTATGTGAGAGCGCTTGAATACGGCCTCCCTCCGACAGCAGGCGAGGGGATAGGGATTGATCGGATGGTGATGCTGTTTACGGATTCGGCTTCCATCCGCGATGTGATTCTCTTCCCGCAGTTGAGAAAAGAGAAGTAGCTGATGCCCTTTGAGCTTTTTATCTCCCTTCGATACCTGAAGGCAAAACGCAAATCGACATTCATATCCATAATAACTTTCATATCGACAGCCGGAGTGGCGCTGGGAGTAATGGCGCTCATAGTTGTCCTTGCCGTTATGACAGGGTTTGAAGAAGACCTGAAGGAAAAGATACTTGGCGCTAACGCACATATAGTGGTAGTGCGTAACGGCGCTCCGATGGACAACTACATAAAGCTCATGCGAGAGCTTGAGGGGATGAAGGATGTTATTGCGACAACCCCTTTCATATACAATCAGGTCATGCTTTCATCCGGCAACAATGTTTCCGGAGTCCTCCTGCGCGGTATAGACCCTCGGACAGACAGAAATGTCACTCGCCTGCACAGTTGCATAAAAGAAGGAAATATTGACGCTCTTGAATCGGAACCTGGCGTCGGCGATTCCATTCCAGGAATAGTCATAGGAAAAGAGCTGGCCAGGCATCTCCGTGTCAGCCTGAATGACAGGATTAACATCATCTCCCCGATAGGAGGAATGACCCCGCTTGGAATGATGCCTAAGATGAAAGCATTCAGGGTCGCAGGTATTTTCTATACCGGAATGTTCGAATACGACTCCTCAATGGCTTACATCAGCCTCAGGCAGGCGCAGGCTTTTTTCGACCTCGGCGACACGGTGACAGGTGTTCAGCTCAAAGTTGAGAATGTCTATAACACAGGTGAAATCACAGCTTCCATAAACCGCACTCTTGGCATTGATTACCATGCCCGAGACTGGATGCAGATGAACAGAAACATTCTGTTTGCACTTAAAACTGAAAAAATTGTAATGTTCATAATCCTGACGCTGATTGTCCTTGTCGCCGCTTTCGGCATAGCTTCAACGCTTTTCATGGTTGTAATGGAAAAGACCAGGGATATCGCGATACTTAAATCGATGGGGACGACAGGAAAAAGCATAATGAAGATATTCGTTCTCGAAGGCCTTATCATAGGAGTTGTCGGAACGGTTGCCGGAGTGGCATCCGGTCTGCTTGTCGCTCTGAATCTTGAACCGGTGATCGCCTTCATACAGAAAGTGACAGGACAGGATTTCTTCAGCAAGGATATCTATTACCTGGACAGATTCCCTTCCACGGTTGTGGCTTCAGACGTGCTTCTCATATCGGTGACGGCTGTGACAATCTCATTTCTGGCTACGCTCTATCCGGCATGGCAGGCGTCCAGAATGCTCCCTGCCGAGGCTCTCAGATATGAATAGCGTTAAGGAGAAAGCTCTCCCGGACAATAGTGATGAGCAGATCATGCAGGCAAGAAATCTTGTTAAAACCTACAGCGCTGCATCTCGAAAGGTTGAAGTGCTAAAAGGGATCGATCTGACGTTCGCAAGGGGAACCACAACCGCCCTTGTCGGAGCTTCCGGAGCAGGGAAAAGCACGCTGCTGCATCTGCTCGGCGGGTTGGATCGCCCGACAGATGGAGAGGTTATTTTTGAAGGGGAAAATATTTTTGCGAAAAGCGACGATGAACTGGCATCTTTCCGAAACAGGAGCATCGGCTTTGTTTTCCAGTTTCATCATCTTCTCCCTGAATTCACAGCGTTGGAAAATGTTATGATGCCGCTGCTTGTCGCAGGCACAGCTCAAAAGAAAGCGAAAGACATATGCGAGACGTTTCTTTCTGACGTCGGCCTATCGCATCGTATGCTGCACAGGCCGGGAGAACTGTCCGGAGGAGAACAGCAGAGGGTCGCGATCGCACGGGCACTCTCTCTGTCGCCCAAAATGCTGCTTGCAGACGAACCTACAGGAAATCTCGATATGAAAACAAGTGAAGATATACACAGGCTTCTGGATGATCTGCAAAAAAAAAACAGGCTTACATTGGCGATAGTGACTCACAACGAGACACTGGCTTCAGCAATGGGGAGAACCATAAGGCTTGCAGACGGCAGGATAACTGACTGAAAAATAAAATTTCGCCTTGTCACGGGGGGAGTGTGCCAATTTATATACTGGTTATTATCCTTTTTTTCCAGCTGATCTGCATTGCTCCTGCGTCAGCTGAGAATGAAAGAATCGACAGCATTGTTGTCAGGGGAAACAGCCGGATCGAAACATCGACAATACTTAATGCCATCAGGATAAAACCTGGCGAGACGATATCGGGAGAAAAAACAAGCGCCGACATACGCTCCATCTATAAAACCGGGCATTTTCAGGATGTGACTGTTTCTCTCGAAGAGCTGGCGGGGAAAAACATCCTCGTTTATACCGTTGCGGAAAAACCTGTCATCCGCGATATAAAATTCGAGGGAAACAAGGAGATAACACTCGAAAAGCTCAAGGAAAATGTCGAAATACAGAAAAATACCATCCTGTCCGCAAAAAACCTCGACAAGAGCGTGGCCAAGATCAAGAAACTGTACGGAGACGAAGGATACTACCTTGCCACTGTAGTGCCGATAGTTGAGAAACGCCCTGGAAACAATCAGATTGTGACTTTCAGGATCACCGAGGGAAACAAGATACTTATAAGAAAGATACATTTTGACGGCAACAGGGCTTTTCCGGACAGCAAACTTAAAAGCACGATGGAGACCAAGGAAAAATGGTTCATGTCCTGGCTCACCGGCGCCGGCACCTACAAAGAGGAGGTGCTGAAAAACGACGCTATGCTTATCGCCGATTTTTACATGAATAACGGCTACATGAATATCAAGGTCGGCGAACCGACTCTCAGGCTGAACCAGGCGAAAGACGCCCTTGATGTCTATATAAACCTTACTGAAGGGGAGCAGTTCAGGGTCGGAACACTTGATTTCAAAGGAGATCTGCTGGAACCTGTCTCCGTGCTCAGGAAAAAACTCAAGGCTGAACCGGGGCAGATTTTCAGTCGCGCAGTAATGCGGAATGACATAACAACACTGACCGACCTTTACGCGGACAAGGGGTACGCATTCGCAAATGTCAATCCTCTTACTCAGATGAACATGGGAAAAAAGGTCGTTGACGTGACTTTCGATATGGAGAAGGGTGATCTGGTCCATCTTGAAAGGATAAACATAACCGGAAACCCGAAAACCAGAGACAAGGTCATCCGCCGTGAAATGCGGGTGACAGAGAGAGAGCTCTACAGCTCCACCGGAATAAAGCGGAGCAAACAGAATATCATGAACACCGGCTACTTTGAGGAAGCGAACATTTCGACCGCCAAGGGGAGCAGTGCTGACAGACTGAATGTGAACGTCAACGTAAAGGAGAAACCGACAGGCTCGTTCAGCGTGGGTGGCGGCTACAGCTCGCTGGACGGGGTCATAGGCCAGGCATCGATACAGCAGTCCAACTTTCTTGGACGCGGCTTGAAAGCGAACCTTTCCGGTTCCATCGGGGGAAAATCGCAGACATACTCTCTCGGTCTCACCGACCCCTATTTTCTTGACACCAAATGGACGCTCGGAGGGGACATCTACCGCTCGGAGCGAGATTATCTCGATTATACAAGAAGACTGACCGGCGTCGACGTAAAGGCAGGTTACCCGATAAACGACAATCTGGGCACTTTTTTCATGTACAAGTATGAGGTGAAGGATATATACGATCCGATCGGCGCCTACAAGACCCTGCATTTCCAGAATGAGCTCGACTATCCGCTGGGAAGGACAACCACCAGCTCGATATTCGCAAGCATAACGAGGAACACCACCGATTACAGGCTCGACCCTTCAACCGGGATGGTGAACGCCATATCGGCAGAGTATGCCGGCCTTGGCGGAAGCAACAAGTTCGGAAGGTACATAACCGACAACGTGTGGTTTCACCCTCTCTACAAGAAACTGATTTTTTCAACCAAACTGACTCTCGGCTATGTACAGAATGTAGGGAGCAAGGTGCCGATAGACGAAAAATTCTACCTCGGAGGGATATATTCTCTTAGAGGCTACAAAACCAGAACGGTTTCGCCGCTTAGAACCGTGCTTGTCAAGCAAAACAATGGAGACCAGTATAAAGAGGACGTTTATCTTGGAGGCAATGCGGAGTACTTCGGAAACGCAGAGTTGACATTCCCGCTCCTCCCTGAAGTAGGAATCAAAGGGGTAATGTTTTTTGATTACGGTAATGCATTCAACATTAACTCCGGCAATTTCCCCACAACCCTTATGAGTTGCGGAGGAGGCATCAGGTGGGCTTCTCCGATGGGACCGCTTCGTCTTGAGTATGGTATCCCGATAAATCCGAGACGTTCGCATGACAACTCTGGCGGCAGACTGGAATTCGCCATAGGAACTCTTTTTTAATCACTTAAAAAAGAGGTTCTTGCAAAAGTCATAAAAGCTGCCATTCCCGAGGTAGTTTCCATCCGGAGTTTCCGGATGGAAACGAGATAAGCGATCGGGAAAAAGAGTCGTCACCCTGCGCGAAGTCGCAGGGTCTACAGGAAACATCATCGAGCTCTTCAGATGGATTCTGCGACTACGCTTCGCTCCGCGCAGAATGACAGTATTCTGGATGCCTGATAGAATCATTCGGGGATGACACCCTTTTTGCAAGAGCCTCAAAAGAATTAAAATAATAAGGAGAGAAAGATGAAGCTTAAAATTGTGCTGTTATTTTTTGCAGGACTTTTGATCGCCGGGACGTCGTTTGCCGCTGATACAAAGATCGGCTATGTAGACATGCAACGTGCCATAAACACCTCTGAAGCGGGCAAGGAAGCGAAAGAGCAGCTGGCCGCACGCCTCAAGAAGGCCCAGGACGAAATAAATGTGAAGCAGGACGAGCTGAAGCGTCTGAAAGATGAGCTTGAAAAACAGGGGGTGCTTCTCTCTGAAAACGCAAGAAGCGCCAAAGAGAAAGATTATCAGCTGAAACTGAAGGAATTCCAGCGCTTCACAAAGGATGCCCAGGATGAATTGCAGGCAAAAGATGAGGAGTACACACGCAAGATTCTTGAGAGCATGGAAAAGCTGATCCAGGATTACAGCAGGAAAAATGGTTACACCATAATTTTCATCCGGAACGAAAGCATGATCTTCGCAGATGAAAAAGCGGATATCACCGATGAGCTTCTTAAATTGTTCAACGCCTCAAGGAAAAAATAGAGTGCCGCTACCTGCTGCATCGAGAACCCTGAAGGAGATCGCGGAATATCTGGGGGGGGTCATAAGAGGAGATGAAAACCATCTGATAAACGGACTGGCTCCTCTTGAGACCGCCGACCCGGATAAGATAACATTTCTTGCGAATCCGAAATACGCATCAAAAGTGGCGACAAC
This sequence comes from Geobacter sp. UBA4057, assembly GCA_002382705.1. GTDB lineage: Bacteria > Desulfobacterota > Desulfuromonadia > Geobacterales > Pseudopelobacteraceae > UBA4057. Next base: position 53,686 of record DFZL01000036.1, on the reverse strand, counting down.
AGGTGCCGGGGCGGTGCTTATGTCGCCAGGGACAGAATCTTTCGGCCGCAATGTCATCGAAGTTTCGAACCCTTATCTCGCTTTTGCAAAGCTTCTGACACTCTTTTACGTGCAGAAAGCGGAGCCTCTCGGGGTAATGAACGGATCGATTGTAGCACCTGACGCGAGCTTGGAAGAAAACGTTACCATACACCCCGGAGCGGTACTCTCATCTGGAGTAAAAATAGGAAAAGGGAGTGTGATTTACTCCGGAGCGGTAATATATCAGGATGTTGAGATAGGAAACGATACGACAATTCACGCAAACGCCGTCATCCGCGAGAGATGCCGCATAGGCAGCCGCTGCGTCATACAGCCCGGAGCTGTCATAGGAAGCGACGGCTTCGGTTATGCGCCTGACGGAACCGCCTACTACCCGATACCGCAGATAGGGACAGTCGTGCTTGAAGATGATGTGGAAATAGGCGCCAACAGCTGCATAGACCGTGCAGCCCTCGAAATTACACTGATAAAGCGCGGCACAAAGCTGGACAATCTGGTGCAGGTCGCTCACAACTGCACAATCGGCGAAGAGTGCATCATTGTTTCCCAGGTCGGCATATCCGGAAGCACGAAGATAGGAAATCATGTGACGCTCGCTGGTCAGGCAGGTGTTGCCGGGCATCTGACAATAGGCGATAACGTCATGGTAGGGGCGCAGTCTGGCGTTCCTTCATCACTCCCCCCAAACGCCGGGTACAGCGGCACACCCGCAATAGCCCACAATGAATGGCTGAAGGCAGTGTCGATCATCCCCAGGCTGCCGGAGCTGAAAAGAGCTCTCCGGGCGCTTGAAAAAAGAGTGAATGAACTGGAGAAAAACAGAGAATAATGCTTCAAAAGGAGGACGAAATGCAGATGGACGTGAATGAGATAATGAAGATTCTTCCACACCGTTATCCGTTTCTTATGGTGGACAGAATAGTAGAACTTGAACCGGGAAAAAGATGTGTAGGCGTAAAGAACGTCTCAATCAACGAGCCGTTCTTTCAGGGGCATTTCCCCGGGCACCCTGTGATGCCGGGGGTGCTCATAGTCGAGGCTATGGCACAAGTCGCGGGCATAATGGCTTATATGGCGTCAGACGACAGAACAAAAAAAGCCGTTACATATTTCATGTCGATAGACAACGCGAAATTCCGTAAGCCGGTTTTCCCTGGCGACCAGTTGAGAATAGAAATTGATACAACCTACAACAGACGCGGCATCTGGGGAGTTGACGGAAAGGCTTACGTTGACGGCGTCCTTGTCACCGAAGCCTCTCTGAAGGCCACCTTTGCTCCGAGAGCCGAATAAAAAACGGCTGCCACGCTCAGTTTCCGGAGAAAATCGATGATACATCCGACCGCTATTATAGAAAAAAGCGCGATAGTTGCCCCTGATGCCGAAATAGGGCCGTACGTAATCATAGGACGCGAGGCAAGGATAGGTTCAAAAACGGTGATAGGGCCGCATACGGTCATCGGTGACTGGACGGAAATAGGCTGCAACAACAGTATCTCTCATCAGGCTTCTGTAGGCGCGCCGCCACAGGATCTCAAGTACAGGAACGAAGAAACCTGGACGCGTATAGGGAACAACAACATAATACGCGAGTTCGCGACACTTCACAGAGGGACAGTTACAGGGCATGGAGAGACGGTCGTTGGAAACGGAAATATGTTCATGTCGTACTCTCACGTCGCGCATGACTGCAGAATTGGAGACGGAGTCGTAATGGCGAACGCCGCGACTCTGGCAGGGCATGTTACCGTAGAAGACAAGGTGATACTCGGTGGCCTCGTGGCGGTGCACCAGTTCGTAAACATAGGCGCATATTCTATGATCGGCGGCGGGACACTGGTCAGGCTGGACATTCCCCCGTATATGACAGCAACTTCAGAAAAGAGGGATGCCAAACTGCGCGGCCTCAACCTGATCGGGCTGAAGAGACGCGGCTTTTCTGAAGAGATTATCCGAAACCTCAAAAACGCATACAAGACCCTTTTTATGGCGGGGCTGAAACTTCCGGACGCCATTGTCAGAATCAGAGAAGAGATAAGTAGATGCAAGGAGGTTGACAATCTCCTCGCATTCATAGAGCGTTCGGAACGTGGAATATGTCGCGGATGAGCAGAAAGGTCAGATGCGGAGTCGTAGGCGTTGGGTATCTGGGTAAATTTCATGCCGAAAAATATGCAGCCATGCCTGACGTCGAACTTGTCGGGATTATGGACAACGACAGGAAAAGAGGAGAAGAAATATCCTCGCTTCTCTCTGTCAAGGCCTTTGACAATCATCATCAGCTTGCCGAAAAGGTTGATGCCGTCAGCGTAGTAGTGCCGACACAGTTTCATCACGCCATTGCCAGGGATTTTCTTTCCGCTGGCGTTCACGTCCTTATCGAAAAGCCTATAACCTCCACGATAGCAGAGGCTGACGAGCTTATAAGCATCGCCGACGAGAAAAAACTCGTCTTGCAGGTAGGGCATCTAGAACGCTTCAATCCGGCGCTGCTAGAGCTTGACTCTATTCTGTCAGAGCCTCTCTTCATTGAATCAGTGAGGATATCCCCTTTCAAACCTCGCGGCACTGATGTGAATGTCGTGCTTGATCTGATGATACATGACATAGAGATAATCCAGCATATCGTCAAATCACCGGTTGAAAAGATAGAGGCCATAGGGGCGCCGGTCTTCACAGGCGAGGAAGATATCGCCAATGCCCGCATACTCTTCAGAAACGGCTGCGTTGCCAATGTGACAGCCAGCCGCATAAGCCTTAAAAGCGAGCGGAAGATGCGGATTTTCCAGCGTGATTCCTATATAACGCTCGATTTTCAGAACAGAAAAATACTCGTGGCTCAAAAGGGAAAAGGGGAGATGTTTCCGGGAGTTCCGAATGTCAGGGTAGATGAAAAATCGCTGGGTGAAGCGGACTCGTTAAGAAACGAGATAGAATCATTTCTCCATGCTCTCAGAAACGGAGAAAAGCCTCTGGTAAGCGGCACCGATGGCAGAATGGCGCTGGAAACGGCTCTCAAGATCAACGCTGCCCTGGGGCGCCGGTAATAAAGGAAAAGCCGATGATACCGATGGTGGATCTGAAGAGTCAGTACCATAACCTCAAGGAAGAGATAGACCGTGCAGTTATTGAGGCGCTCGAAAGCACGCATTTCATACTCGGGCCCAATGTGGCTTCATTTGAAAAAGAAGCGGCCGCCTTCCTGGGCGTTCCACACGCAGTTTCCTGTGCATCCGGGACTGACGCTCTGCATCTGGCTGTTCTGGCTGCCGGAATAGGGGCGGGGGACGAGGTGATAACAACCCCCTTCACATTCATCGCAACTGCCGAAGCGATCTGCTATGCCGGAGCAAAACCTGTCTTTGTCGATATAGACCCGCGAAGCTTCAACATAAACCCTGACATGATCGAATCCGCCATCACTCCGCGCACGAAAGCGGTCATTCCGGTTCATCTTTTCGGTCAGCCTGCCGATTTACCAGCAATCAGGGATATCTGTGTCAGGCGCGATCTTCTGCTTATCGAAGATTGCGCCCAGTCGTTCGGAGCCGATATCAACGAGGTAAAAACCGGCGCCACTGGAAGTTTCGGCTGCTTCAGTTTTTTCCCCAGCAAGAACCTCGGCTGCTACGGTGATGGAGGGATGATCGCATGCGCAACGGAAGAGCTGGCAGAGAAGATTAAGCTCCTAAGGAATCATGGCAGCAGGGCGCGGTACCATCATAGCGTGATAGGTTTCAACAGCAGGCTGGACGAGATACAGGCGGCGATCCTCCGCGTGAAACTGAAACGGATTGACACCTTCAACCGCGAACGGAAGCGCGTGGCGCACCTTTATTCAGAACTTTTGAGAGACATTGTCGAAACTCCCTTTGAGGACGGCATTGGAACTCACATCTACCACCAGTACACTCTCCTTTCCGACCGGCGTGACAGAATAATTGCCAGGCTCGCGGAAAAAGGAATTTCATCGGCAATCTACTACCCTATCCCGCTCCACAGACAGGAGGTTTTCAAATCATCCTGCGCCGGCATATCTCTTCCACGGGCGGAATCTGTTGCATCAAAGTGTATCTCTCTGCCAATTTATCCTGAAATGCCTGAAGAATCTGTCAGAATGGTGGCGGAGGGGGTCAGAGAGGCGCTGATTGGGTAAAAGTGTCAAACGCGTAATGATAGTCGCAGGAGAAGCATCAGGCGACAATTATGGCGCAGAGCTCTCAAAAGCTGCGCTTTGCATCAATCCAGAGCTTAGTTTTTTCGGCATAGGCGGCTCGCGGATGCGGGAAGCAGGCGTTGAAACCCTCATCGATTCGGCTGACATGGCTGTTGTCGGACTGGTAGAGGTGCTGAGGCATTTTGGCGTCATCTCCGCCGCATTCCGGAAGCTCAGAAAGATTCTTCTGACCGATCCCCCCTCGCTTCTCGTTCTGATCGATTACCCCGGTTTCAACCTGCGGCTTGCTCAAATTGCCAAAAAAGCTGGCGTAAAGGTGCTCTACTACATAAGCCCGCAGATCTGGGCATGGCGCCAAGGGAGAGTAAAAAAAATCGCGCGCCTGGTTGACCGGATGGCCGTGATTTTTCCTTTTGAGCTCTCTTTTTATGAAAGCGCCGGCATCCCTGCAACTTTTGTCGGACACCCGTTGATAGAGATGGTAAAGGTCTCTGCAGACCGCCGAAGCGCCGCTGAAAATATGGGCATAGACCCTTCGAAAAGAACGGTAGGGCTTTTCCCGGGGAGCCGGCATGGCGAAATAACGCGGATGCTCCCGCTCATAATGGATACAGCAAAACTTCTGAAGGAGCGCTTCCCTGATATACAGTTCCTTCTTCCGCTCGCATCAACCCTTGAACTCTGCGACGTTGCGCCTCTGATCAAGGGAAAAAAGATTGATGTGAAGATTGTGCAGGGGAACATATATGAACTGATTCGCGCAATAGACGCTGCAATATCGGTTTCAGGCACCGTCACGCTTGAAATCGCCCTTGTAGGAACACCGATGGCGATAATATACAAACTCTCACCGATCACTTACCAGTTTGCAAAACGGCTGATAAAAGTGGATAACATCGGTCTTTGCAACATCATAGCCGGCAAAACGGTTGCAAGGGAGTTCATACAGAACGGCGCCACACCGGAAAATATTGCGTCCGAAATCGGGAAAATACTCTCCGATAAAGAGTATTCTGCATCTATCAGAAAAGAGTTTGAACTTATCCGCCAAAAACTGGGAGAACCGGGCGCAAGCAGAAGGGTAGCCGGACTTCTGATCGATATGCTTGAAGGTCGCGACAGATGAGGATTTTTCCATTCTACGGATTGCAGGCCGGATTTCTGTATATGCTTACGCTTGCCGCCGCCCATCTCCCACGCTCAGTAAATGCTGGCGCAGGGGCATTCATCGGTTTTCTGATGTCGGCGGTTTTATTCAAACGGCGTGCAATTGCAATTGAAAATATCAAAAATTCGATTCCTTACATGCTTACGCATCCGCTCTGGAACCATCGTACATCTGACCCTGCGACAATCGCCGGCGAGACATTCCGGAATCTTGGACATTCATTCCTTGAAATATGCCGGCTTTACCACGGAAGGGGAGAACATCTCCTTGAAAGTGTCGAAATAAGAGGTTTAGAAAATTACAATAGCGCCAGAGAACATGGGAAGGGAGTTATTTTTTTTACAGGACACTGCGGAAACTGGGAGCTGCTGGCGCTCGCCTTCAGCAGAATAACCGGCGAGAAACTTTCGGTTGTCGCAAGAAAACAGAAAAACCCCTACATCAACCGTATAGCCGAATCACTCAGGAACCGGTATAACAACAAAGTGATATACAAGGATGGGGCGCTCAAGCATATCTGCGCCGAATTGAAAAAAAACGGCAATGTAGGCCTGCTAGCCGACCAGTCTGTTTCTAGAGGAGAGGGGTTTCTGCTGAATTTTCTCGGAAGAGAGGCATGGACATCGAAGATACCTGCGCTGATTGCACGCAAAACCGGGGCGACGCTTCTTCCGGTATTCATTTTCAGGGAAGAGGGAAAAAATATTATCACCATCTTTCCTCCGCACAATTTCTGCGACTGCTCCTCAAAAAAGTCACTGAAGCTCGATACGGCGGATCTGTCGCGATATGTGGAGATATTTGCAATAAAAAGCCCTGATCAATGGTACTGGGTGCACAGGCGCTGGAAACATACCGGAGAACAAACATCATGAATCCCCCCCTCTGGAAAGAGTTTGCTGCCGTTTCGCTCTTTCTTGTTGCAGCGACATGGATCATAGCGGCAAGCGGCGCTGACATCGCTATCTCTTCGATGTTCCACATAAACGGGAGCTGGCCGGTAGGCGAAAAATTCCCCTGGAAAAACCTCTACCGGCTTGACAGAATACCTGCAATGTCGCTCGCTTCAGTGGGGCTCCTCCTCTGTTTCTCATCACTCCTCCGAAAAAAGAAAGAATGCGCCAGAGCCGGAATATACCTTGTGCTCCTTCTGGCGCTTGGCCCTGGACTTCTTGTAAACGCGCTGTTCAAGGAGCATTGGGGGCGGCCGCGACCGCGAGAGACAGCTTTTTTTGGCGGAGAGAAAAAATTTCTCCAACCCTGGCAGACAGGAACCGGAAAAGGGAGATCCTTCCCCTCTGGTCACTCATCTGCGGCATTTTACATGGCAGCCCCTTTTTTCATATACAGACGCACCAGAAAGCGGCTGGCGCTCACCTGGCTGGCGGGCGGGACGACTTTCGGCGTTCTGATGAGCGTTGCGCGCATCGCGCAGGGGGGGCATTTTCTAAGCGACACCCTCTGGGGGTGGGGTATGGTGTATCTCTCCGCCATTCTCCTTGCAGCGATCCTGAAACCGGAATGCAACTCGACGCCCCAGACAGAGCCGTGCCTGGCCACATCCACAGGATAGCCGCATAATGCTCTTTTATCCTGCTTACAACCTCCTCTCCATCTTTCTCCTTATCCCGGTGGTCATCCACCATCTCTACCGCTCAATCAGCCGTGGTCGTAAACCGGCGCTTATTCAGCGCTTCGGCCTTATCCCTTCGCGCGCTCTTGAAGAGATCGACGGACGTCCTGTCATATGGGTGCATGCGGTCTCTGTCGGCGAGGCGATTGCGGCCAGACCTCTTCTTCGTGGCTTGAAAAGGAGATACCCGGGCAATGCGATACTGGTTTCGAGCAGTACTGAAACCGGGAAAAAAATAGTTTCCGGCTTCCCTGAAAAAGACGCTTCCATCTACTTCCCTTTCGACTTCCTCCCCTCCGTATCAATCATGCTGGGCAGGGTAAGACCCGTAATGGTAATCGTCATGGAAACAGAAATATGGCCTAACTTCTGCAGAGCCGTTGCGCTGCGGAATATCCCCCTGATTCTTGCGAACGGGCGGATTTCCGACAGATCATTTCCCCGCTATCAGACTTTCAGAAGATTTTTCCGTCGTCCGCTCGGCTTGTTTTCGAAGCTCTGCATGCAGACGGAAAGTGACAGAGAGCGGATAACGACCATTGGCGCCCCTTTTGAGCGGACTGTTGTCTGCGGAAACCTGAAATACGACATCCCCTGGAAGAGAATCGGGAAGAGCGAAAAGAGCTCGCTTAGAAAACGCTATGCGCTGCCTGATGATTTGACGGTCATCATCGCGGCGAGCACCCATGAGGGAGAGGAGCAGGAGATACTCTCGGCTTACTCGAAAATTCTCGCCGCAAAGAACAGAATTTTTCTTATAATGGCTCCCAGACACCCCGAACGGGTTGCGGAAGTATCCGCCATTATCCGGAAACAGTCGATCCGCTGCAGGTTGCGGAGCGAGATTTCCGGATCACCATATCCGTTTTCAGCAGGTGAGGCGCTGCTGATCGACAGCATGGGAGAGATGATGGATCTATACTCCATTTCCGATATAGCCTTTGTCGGCGGCAGCCTTGCCCCGGTCGGGGGGCACAACCTGCTTGAACCTGCCTCATGCGGGATTCCCTTTATCTTTGGCCCGCAAATGGCCAATTTCCGTGAAATTTCGGAGTTTGTCATTCACTACGGAGCCGGAGTACAGATAAACAGTGCGGAAGAGTTCACAAAAGTACTGCAGGAGATGATTCAAAGTGAGGAACTCCGCCTCGTTATCGGAAATAACGGCCTTAAACTGATGAGAGACAAGGGGGGAGCGGTCGAAAGGCATATTGAAATGATAAGCGGTTTTTTACCGGAAAGTGACGGCAGTGGTAGCGCTTCGCCTGAAAACAGTCCTGTCATTTTAAAATGAATAACTGGTTTCCTCTTTACTGGCGCTCAATTTCGATGAAAAGACCGGCTTCCCTGTCAGGAAGAGTCACGATCCGGCTTCTCCTCCCTATATCAGCCTTTTATTCGCTGATCACCCGTTTCCGCGCCTATCTTTACGAAAATAAAATACTCAGGAGAAAACGCCTTCCGAGGCCTGTGATATCGATAGGGAACCTGACTGTAGGCGGCACAGGGAAGACCCCGGTTTCAGCGTATCTAGCTGATAAACTGATGAAAAAAGGGGTGAAGGTGGCTCTCCTCTCCAGAGGTTACAAGGGGAATATGGAGGGGGAGACGGCGATTGTTTCGGACGGGGAAAAAATATTCCTGTCGCCGGAAGAGTGCGGTGACGAGCCGTTCCTGCTGGCATCCTCCCTCTCTGGAGCAATCGTTGCAACAGGCGTTGACCGCCATGAAGCAGGGATCATGTCGATGAAGCATTTCTCTCCCGATATCTTCCTGATCGATGACGGCTACCAGCATTTGAAGCTTCATCGAGACATGGACATTCTTCTTCTTGATTATGCCAACCCTTTCGGGAACGGATTGACCCTCCCGGCAGGAGCACTGAGAGAACCGCTCTCCGCCATAAGGCGTGCCTCCATTGTCATCCTGACCCGAGCGCCTGCAGACAAAAGCGTCTTTACTGAATCCGGCAACAATGACCCATATGAAAAAGAAGCTGATTCCGTATTGAGGCTTATCGGCGAGAAACCGAGCTGCACTGCTTCATACCGCATAAAGAGCTTCGAGTCTCTTGCCAAAACGCCATCGCTCTCGCCGGAGGAGTTGAAGGGAACCCCGCTCTTCGCCTTCGCGGGTATCGCCGACCCGAAAAGTTTTTTTGAAGAGCTGAAGTTGAAAGGATTGAACATAGTCGGAGAAAAATCATTTCCGGATCATTTCGAATACAATTCAGACTCGTTCAGCGCTCTATCTGCCGCCATGAGAAGCTCTGGTGCCAGATTCCTTGTCACCACCGAAAAAGACGGGGTGAAACTGAAAAAGTGGCCGCCTGGATCTCTTGAAAAAATCCTGCTGGCAAAACTTGAAATTACGATCTCACCCGATTCCCTGCTCGAAGAAATGCTTGTTGCCTTGCTCCGGAAAAATGGCTTATAAGCAGTAGCTCCTGCAAGACGGAACCGCGATGAAATCATCATCGGATCGGAATCTTCTCGCAGCAGGCCTGACTGAAACTGCTGCTGAAGATGGCGCCTTAAAACGCGAACCGACGGATACCGGACAATCTCCTCTCTGGAAACTCCGGAGGAAAATGACATGACTTCAGTGAAAATAACCGAATTTATCAAAATAGCCGCATGCCCAGCCTGCAACGCCGGGATCACAATACCGGATGAAAGCGCGCCGGAGCTCCTCTGTCTCGGATGCGGCCGGAGATTCCCGATAAAAGAGGGAATTCCGGTCATGATGGCTGATACAAAATTGCCAGGCCAGGATTGAATCAAGGAAACAGAAAAATGGAGAACCTTTGATGCCAAAGATACTCGTAACCGGCGCAGCCGGCTTTATAGGCTTTCACGTCACCCTAGCCCTTCTCGCCAGGGGTGATGAAATTATCGGAATCGACAATCTTAACGACTACTACGATGTAAACCTCAAGCTGTCGCGACTGGAACTGCTGGAGAAAAAACCGGGATTCAGATTTGTAAAATGTTCGCTTGAAGATACCGGGGCAATGAGCGGACTTTTTGCGTCGGAAAAGTTTGACAGAGTCATCCACCTTGCAGCCCAGGCCGGTGTCAGATACTCCCTTGTCAACCCGCACGCCTACATAAGCAGCAATATAGCCGGCTTCATCAACATCCTTGAAGGGTGCAGGCAAAGCAAAACGGAACATCTCGTCTACGCCTCTTCAAGCTCGGTATACGGAGCAAATACAACGATGCCGTTCTCTGTTCACCAGAATGTGGATCATCCGGTATCGCTATACGCCGCCACAAAAAAATCAAACGAGCTTATGGCGCATGCTTACTCCTCGCTTTACGCCCTCCCGACAACCGGGCTCAGGTTTTTTACAGTCTACGGCCCCTGGGGGAGACCTGACATGGCCTATTTTATCTTCACAAAGGCGATTATCGAAGGTCGTCCAATAGAACTCTTCAACAACGGGAGGATGAAGCGCGACTTTACATTCATAGACGATATCGTTGAAGGAGTGCTGAACGTTCTGGACAAGATCGCCGCTCCGAACTGGAATTGGGAGAGCGGTTCCCCTGATCCTGCTACAAGTTACGCACCATACAGGATATACAACATAGGGAACAACAAACCGGTTGAGCTGATCTCTTTTATAGAAACATTGGAGCGATGCATCGGAAGAGAGGCAAAGAAACAGCTCCTCCCCATGCAGTCGGGAGACGTGCAGGCGACGTATGCGGACATCTCCGATCTTGCCCGCGACGCTGGCTTCGCCCCCCGCACCACTCTTGAGGACGGGATCGCCAGATTTGTAGAGTGGTACAGAAACTACCACTCCTGAGCAGTCATGCAGATTCATCTTGAATCCTGGAATCAGGCTTCGAGCGGCGCTTAAAAGCTGAGGCTATTGCAAAACAGGCTCTCATTACAGATTCTTACTCTACAAGTGGATCAACCGGCTAAGTGAAGATTCAGAACGGGAGACATCGCTTAATGAAGTATCTCTCCAGCCATACAGCACGCAGACGACTTTACATGATTTTCCTGTCTCTGATTTTCTGTGTAACCGCATTTTCCTGCACGGCTCTTTTGTTCCTGTGGCGAGACGCCGCCTCAACAGAGGTAGCCTGGCAGTCCGGAGTTACAGACAACAGGTTTGTAGCTGCCAGATACAGCACTGTTTTAACAGCGGTTTCCGGGATATCCCTTCTCCTTCTCTCTTTTGTTCTCTACAGGAATATAAGATTTCTCGAATATTCGGAAGCGGAAGGGCGGACAATACTGAAAACCGCTATGGACGGTTTCTGGATAACAGATATGGAGGGGAGGTTTCTCGAAGTGAACAACGCCTTCTGCGCCATCTCCGGTTTTACCCGCAAAGAGCTCCTTTCGATGAGGATTTCTGATATCGAGGCGAGCGAGAGCAGTGAAACGACAAAAGAGCATATCAGAAAAATAATGATTTCCGGACAGGACAGCTTCGAATCGAAACACCGCAGAAGAGACGGCCGGGTCATAAATGTGGAGATAAACGTGAATTACCTCCCGATAGCAGGAGGGAGGATGGTTGTGTTTGTCCGGAACGTAACGAAGAAAAAATTGAGAGAACAGAGACTCCTTCAACTTTCTACCGCTGTCGAACAGAGTCCGACCGCCATACTGATTACAGCCGCTGACGGCGCCATCGAGTATGCTAACCGGAAATTTTTCGAATTGACCGGTTACACCCCGGATGAAGCAATCGGACAGAACCCCCGTTTTCTGAAGGCAGGCGATCAGCCGGAAGAACATTACAGGGAGATGTGGGAGCGCATTTCATCCGGCAATGAATGGCAGGGGGAGTTTCACAACAGGGCAAAGGATGGACGGCTCTTCTGGGAAATGGCCTACATATCGCCGATAAGGGATATATCCGGCCTGATCACCCATTTCGTCGCAGTAAAGGAGGATATAACCGAACGGAAGCTCATGGAGGGAAAACTCACCCTGATGGCGCACTTCGACCCTCTCACCGGATTGCCGAACAGGGCTCTCTTCTTCGACAGGGTCGAAACCGCAGTGAATCTGGCAAGGCGCGAAAAGAGGCGATGCGCCGTCATGTTCCTCGACCTGGACGGTTTCAAGGGGATAAACGACACATATGGCCATGAAACCGGCGACCGGCTCCTATGCAAGATTGCCGGCATCCTTAAAAACAGTCTGAGAAGCTCTGACACGGTTGCCAGGATGGGGGGGGATGAATTCACAATACTCCTCTACACCATGACCAATCACAACGACGCAGCGCTGGTGTCGCAGAACATTCTGGACATTCTCTCTCACCCTCTCCGGATAGATGATCATATCTGCCGGATAGGGGCAAGCATAGGGATAGCTATATTCCCGGACGACGCAAAAGAAGTGGAAGAGCTCGTGCATGGGGCTGACACGGCAATGTACTCGGTAAAGAAGAGCGGAAAGAACAATTTCGGTTTTTTTGTGCGGGAAACATCGGATGAGAACTCCACTTCACCTGTTTGAGGCATAATGGACAATCTCCTCTCTAACTACATGAAGCTGACGGAGATGGTAGATTCCCTTGCAGAGAGGATAAGAGGAAAGCTGCGGGATTCCATAACCTGCCACAAGGGGTGCAGCGGATGCTGTTCGGCGATAACCCTCTTTCCTGTAGAAGCGGCGGCTATCCGCCGGAGAATCGAATCCCTGCCGCTGGAAATTTCGGAGCAGATAAGAGAAAAAACGGCTTTGGAGTCTGAAACGGAGAGATGCCCTCTGCTCGAGGATGACTGCTGCCTCATTTACGAAAACCGCCCCATAATCTGCAGGACACACGGACTTCCGATAATCTTCGATGAAAACGGAACAAGACGCCTGGACTGCTGCCCTTTGAACAGCATCCAGGGTGAAAAACTGGAAGGTGAGTCAATAATAGACCTGGACAGAGTCAATCATCTTCTTGTGGCTGTGAACGCCCTTTTTCTCAAGGAGCGCGGAGTTGCCGGCGAATCGTCGCAGCGTGTGACCATTGCCGTGGCGGTTGCAGGTGAATCCGGGTCAAAGGGGAAAATCACCTGATTTTTCTTCTCCCCCTTCCTGCCCGGTCAGCTGGACCCTTGTTGCCGCCATCTGCGGCTTTTCCCGGACGCCCGGTTTCATCTCCGCCGGCTTTGCCTGGCGCGCCGCTCCGGCTGAGGGGAAATTTGCCAGGGCACCCGGCTTCCCGTGGCTTGACGGACGGCTTGCGATACCCGGCTGTTTTCCCTGACGAAATGCCCGGTTTTTGCGGTCGGGCGATACTTACAGCAATCTGGCGGTCAATCAGATAGGCATCGTCAAGTGTTTCGACCACCTCATCGAGATCAACTCCTGGCGCCATTCTGACATAACCGCACCTCTTGAACTCGCCGCTCTCCCTGTCGTATATCAGGTGAACCGACGTAACCGGCCCGGCTACCGAAAAAAGCTTCCTGATATCTTCCTCAGTCGCGTCGGCTGAAAGGTGGCCTACATATATTTCTCTCGCCACAATGATGACTCCTATCCCTTTTTTCTCCGGTTGACGGCATAAGGCCCCCACGCCTGATCAATCGACATCATCTCGATCGTATTGATATTCACATGTTCCGGAAGCCCTGAGACCCACCGGACAGTTTCCGCTATGTCTTCAGCGGTAAGCGGCTCAACCCCCTCATAGACCTCTTTCGCCTTATCCTTGTCTCCCCTGAATCTTACACGCGAAAATTCCGTTTCAGCCATGCCCGGCTCTATGCAGGTAACCCGCACGCTGGTGCCGAGCAGGTCGCATCGCAGATTGCGTGAAAACTGCGTAACGAATGCTTTGGTAGCTCCATATACATTTCCGCCAGGATATGGCCACTCCCCGGCAGTGGAGCCTATATTGACGATATGCCCCCGGTTTCTGGAAACCATGCCCGGGAGAATATTCCTGGTGCAGTAGACAACCCCTTTGATGTTAGTGTCAATCATCGTTTCCCAGTCATCCATAGAAACCTTGTAGGCCGGCTCTAGCCCGAGCGCCAGGCCTGCGTTGTTTACAAGGATATCGATCTCCGCAAAATCTCTCGGCAGCGAATCAATGGCGTCCCTTACAGCCTCGCGGTCGCGGACATCGAGCCGGATCAGGTGTGTCTCGCATCTCCCCTTGAACTTTTCCCGCATTTCCATAAGCGGCTCAATCCGTCTTGCCGCGAGAATCAGTCTCTCCCCCGCGGAGGCGAACATGGCGGCACAGGCCGCTCCGAATCCTGATGATGCCCCGGTTATGAATATCGTTCTGTTTTGCATGCTCCACCCCTGTCTCTTCTATCTGTAATCCGGATATCATGATTCCCTTGCGGTAATCTCTCAGGCAAGCGAAATCTTCCGGTCATTCATAAGATTCTTCAATGTGCGGTCGTAGCTCTTCTCCCCCTCCGGGGTAAACATGCATGCCGTCGCCTCGCCACGTTCACGATGAAAAGCCACGCACTGGCAGCAGTTGCCTCTTCGGGGGCAATGAGGGGTATAACTGCATTTACATTTATTGCCTGTTGGAGTGCAGGACATGTAAACCTCCATATTTCCGGTTTTCAGCGAGGAAAGTTTCCTCGCACCGGGAAAAATTGGCCAATCGGTTCTTTATAAGCAAAAATGGCCTTTTCCCGGAATATGCTTGCTGCCGTTAACTCATCCGGCAGAGCATGGGTCATGCCAGAGAAAGCAGTCTGCAGTATGATCATTGACCATGCCGACAGCCTGCATGAACGAATAGCAGATGGTGCTTCCGGCAAAATTGAAGCCTCGCGCTTTCAGATCACGGCTGAGAGCATCAGAGAGAGATGTCCTGGCAGGAACATGCCGGATATCAGGCCAGCTGTTCCGTATCTGCCTGCCGTCCGTGAAGCGCCAGAGATACGAGTCAAAAGAGCCGAACTCCTCCTGCACCCCGATAAAAGCCTTTGCGTTGTTTATCGCCGACAGAATCTTCAGACGATTTCGCACAATACCGGGATCATCAAGCAGGATGGATAGCCGTTCTTCATCGAACCTCGCAACGCTCCTCGGATCAAACCTGTCGAAAGCGCGCCGGTAGGCCTCGCGCTTCCTGAGTATGGTAAGCCAGGAGAGGCCGGCCTGCGCCCCTTCCAGAACCAGAAATTCAAAAAGGAGACGGTCGTCATGAAGCGGCCTCCCCCATTCGAAATCGTGATAATCGATGTAAAGAGGGTCATTGCCCGCCCAGGCGCATCTTATCCTGCCGGTCACGGCGTTCATGGGGAATCAGCTCCGGCGCTCTGTCAGCATTTGAAACGACTCTCCGTGCCGGAGAGAATCCTGCGTATATTTTCATGATGCCGGAGTATGATTGTAATGGAGATGATTGAGGCAACAAACACCAGAATCTCGGATTTGCCGAGAAAATAGAGGACAAATGGGACTACTGCGGCTCCGGATATCGAACCTAGCGAAACATAGCGCCATTTGAAAACAAGAAGCAGAAAGAGAACAAAGGCTATTCCGACGGAAGCGGGGGAGATGGCCAGAAAAACCCCGAGCGCGGTTGCAACCCCCTTCCCCCCCTTGAACTTCAGGAAAATCGAGAAGACATGCCCGCAAAATGCGGCCAGACCGGCCAATGCGGCGACCTCCTGTGAGAGGCCGAAATATTGTGCGACAAAAACCGGTATGAGCCCTTTGAAACAGTCCCCGGCCAATGTTATCAGGCCTATCTTGCGCCCTACCGTCCTGTAGAGATTGGTTGCGCCGATGTTCCCGCTCCCGGCTTCACGGACATCAACGCCGTACATCTTCCCCAGGAGCAGTCCGGTCGGAATTGAACCCAGAAGATACGATACAGCGACAAGCGCTGCCAGTGTGATTGAATTCGCAGTCATACAGGTATGATGTAAACAGGTTTTTTCAGAGTCTTGGCACCTTGTCGCTGTAGCGGCTGGTAGGATACTCTATTTTGAGTCTCTCGAAAAATATCTTCGCTTTGTTCCTCTCCCCTGATTTCTGGTAAGCCTTCCCCAGATTGTAAAGAAGCTCGTCATGCTGCCCGGAATCCGGAAATTTCACAAAAGCGCTTTCAAATCTTGATATTGCAGCCGGATAGCTCCCGGTTTTCAGATAGAATTCTCCAACGTAAATCTCATATTGAAGCTGTTTGCTGCGGCAGTCGAGAAGCTTCTCTTTCACCTGCTGGATATGCTCGCCGGAAGGGTATGTCCTGATATATGATTCAAGGGTCGCCACCGCATTTGTGACCGGAGTCTGGTCAGTGTCGATGCCATGAATCTGTTTGTAGTGGCAGAGGGAGAGCATGTAAAGCGCGTATTCCGATTTCTGGTGCAACGGATGAAGCTTCCTGAAATCTTCATAGGCGGCAGCCGCCTCCGGATATGATTTGTTTTTGAAATACGCATCTGCAATCCCAAGCTCGGCTTTTGAAGTCAAATCGGGAGATTGAAAGCTTTCCTTGACCTTTTTCCATTCCGCGATGGCGGTTTCGTAATTGCCCCTTTTAAAGCTCCTCTCACCGATCGCATAGTTTTCTTCGGGGGTTCTGGAAGCTTCGGTCGTGGCGCAAGCCGACATGACGACAAGCGACAAGGAGATCAGAAGATATTTGGAACTCTTGACTGTTTTCATTTTCACGCACCCTTTGCGCTTCTGATTTGTTTCAGTTTCCCAACGGCCTGTCAGTGACAAGAGCCTGGTTTATCTCGATCTTCGCCTTGCCTCTCAGCTCTTTCACCCACCTGTCGAGAGCTTCCTCATGTTTTGCCGGAAGGATTCCTTTTTTGATCTCTTCCTTCGAACTCTCAAATGTGGCTTTATCCGCTTCCACCCTTTGCTTGAGGCGGACAGCGTACCAGCGGTCCCCTACGACAAACGGGGATGTCGCAACCGGGGCAGAGGCGGTCAGTTTGAAGGCTGCTTCCATGATGGCCGGCGCTACACCTATCCCCGGAACACCTCCTTTCGGATCATACCTGAACAGCCCGGTAGAAGAGGTTTTCAAAGCTTTCCCGGACGACATCATGGCTGCGGCATCCTTCGCCTTTTTTTGCGCCAGCCCGGATGCCGCGGCGAGTCTGGCCCGCTCCTCCACTCCCCGTCTTACTTCCGCAAGCGGAGGAGTTGCCGCCGGCTTCTTCTCCCTCACCTTTATTATGTATATCCCTTTGGGAGTTTCAACAGGTCCTCCGGTCTCCCCCTGCTTCAACTCGAAAACTTTTCTTATCACCCCGCTCTCACCTGCCAGAGCGGCAGGTGGAACATTAGCCGCAAAAAGCGGAAAATCCTGAACCCTGGCCTTAAGCTCTGCCGCGATGGCGTTAATGTCGCCTGAAGCGCCATTTTTCCGTATGGCTTCCACCGCGGCCTCATACGCTTTTTTTGCTGCTCTTTCCCTTATCGCATCGGCTCTCACCTTTTCTTTCACTTCGCTAAAAGGAAGAATCCCGTCTTTCCCCTGCCATCTGTCCATGTTTTTTCTGTAAAAAGCCAGCAACTCCTCATCATTCATGGCGATGTCTGACTCCAGCGAAGCAGGGGTAAGAGTCACGACAGAGATTGAGACTTTTTCCGGAATCCTGAATTCGTTCTGATTCTTCTGCAGAAAGTCATTAAGTTCAGCTTCGGTCAGCTTCACCTCTCCCAGCAGCTCAGCCGGCGCAAAAGAGAGGAACTCCAGCTCCACACTGTCATTATTCTTCCTGTAACTTGCAAGAGCCTCCTCGTCGGTCACCTTCACCTGCTCTTTTATTTTATCTCTTGCCCTGGCTACAGTAAGCTCCTCCCTGGTGGAGGCTTCAAAATCTTCAGGAGTCATCCGGTTTCTCCTGAGAATATCCTGGTAAATGGTGAAATTGAAAACTCCATCCTTCTGAAACACCTTCATTCCGGAGATGGCGTTTGCGACATCATCCTTTGTCACCGCGATCCCCATCCTCTTCGCCTCGTTGCGGATCAGAAGATTATCTATCAGAGCGTCAAGGGCGACAGTTCTGAGACCAAGTACCTTCTCCATCTCGGGAGAGAGCGACTCCCCGTACAATCTCCGGTAAAGGTCCCTTATCTCTTCGTATGAATGCTGGTACTCCGCAAGTGAGATATTCTTCCCGTCAACCCTGGCGGCATAGCTCCCGTTACCACCGCCGTTTCCATCCCCCTTTCCCCAGACCATAAACATGGTCCCTACAAAAGAGAGGACTATCGTGGCAAATACCACCTTGATTATCATGGACTGCTTTTTCTTCCGGATGAAATCCAGCATGCCGTAAAACTCCTTGATCCTGTTCTGTTCTTTTCCTGTCTTTTTCAACGGGTTTGAAACATTACTATACGGGTGAGATGTTTGCAAGTTGTAGTTTCCATTCGGAAAGGGTGCTTTTCCCCTCTTTCGGAATCGGAAACAACCTGTTTCTTATCCGGAGTTTCCGGACAGAAACTACCTTCTTACGTCAATGCCGAAACTCTTGATCTTCCGGTGCAGGTTGCTCCTTTCAAGCTCTATCATCTCGGCGGTTTTCGAGATGTTCCAGTCATTCTCCTCAAGCCTCCTTATGATGAACTCCTTTTCAAACTCCTCTCTCGCGCGTCTCAATGTACCCGAGAGCGGATTGTCATCCCTTCTTCCGGCTTCACCCGCCTGCTCGTTGACGATCCTTGCCATTACCGGTATATCCACGGCGGTTACAACACTCCCCGGAGTCATTATCAGCATCCTTTCAACTATGTTCTTCAGCTCTCTCACATTACCCGGCCATTCATGCCTGCTCAGAATATCCAGGGTTTCGGGAGTGAATCTCTTGGGCGCTCCCCCTTCCCTTCTGCTGAACTGTAGAGAAAAATAGCCGATCAGATCAGGGATGTCGGTTCTCCGTTCCCTCAGCGGCGGAACGTTCAGGTTGAGCACGTTTATCAGATAGCGGAGGTCATCCCGCAACTTCCCCTTTTTGACCTCTGAAGCCGGTTCCCCTTCCATGGCCGCGACAAGCCTCACATCCACATTGATTCTCCGGCTCCCTCCGATACGTTCAAAGCTTTTATTCTGGAGCAGCTCGATAATCCTTCCCTGGCTGTTCAGGGAGAGCTCTCCTATTTCGTTCAGAAACAGGGTGCCGCCGTCTGCGACCTCGATCTTGCCTCTCTTCTGCGACATGGCACCGGGAACAGCCCCCTTCTCCCAGCCGAAAAGTTCGCCATCCAGCAGAACCTCCGGCATTGAAGCGCAGTTGACCGCAACAAACGGTTTACCCTTTCTTTCGCCGCTGAAATGAACAGATCGCGCGACCCTCCCCTTCCCTGTCCCCTTCTCTCCCGTTACAAGAAGAGGGGTGGAGACCCCGGCAGCCCTGGCGACATTCTCGCGGAGAGAATTCATTGAGGGAGTATCACCGACAAGCTCGTAGCCGGTAAATATGCTCTTTTTAAGCTCTTCGTTCTCATTTTTTAGCTCATTCATCTGCAGAGCATTCTTTACGGAGATAAGAACCTTCTCAAGAGAGAGCGGCTTCTCTATGAAGTCATAAGCACCGAGTTTTGTCGCCTTTACTGCCGTTTCTATGGTGCCATGCCCGGAAATCATGATTACAGTCAGGCCGGGGAAAGAAATTCTGAATCTTTCTAGAGCCTCTATTCCGTCCATCCCGGGCATCCATATGTCAAGAAGCAGAATATCCGGCGATTCCTGTCTAAGAATTTCCAGGGCTTCCTCGGCGCAGGCGGCAGTCATGACCTGATACCCCTCATCCTCGAGAATTCCACCCAGAGCTGTGCGGATATCTTTTTCATCATCCACTACAAGTATGCTCTTCGACATTCATCTCCCCTTCTTGAAATGAGTGAGATTCTTGCAAAAGTCACAAAAAATGTCATCGCCATTTGCGTAATCGGGGGTGGCATCTTTTTTGCAAGAGCCTCCTCTTTTTTTTCGCCCGGCTTCCTGCTCCTGGCAACCCTCGCTCTGCATCATGTGCATCAGGAAACTTCCCATGATGATACTGCCGGAAGCTCGATGATGAAGCAGGCGCCATGCGGAGAGTTGTCCCTGACCCTCACAAAACCGTTATGATCTGATATTATGCTGTTGACAATGGCAAGACCGAGTCCTGTGCCGCTCTTCCTTGTAGAGAAATACGGCTCGAAAAGGTGAGCTCTGTCCCCCGGAGAAATTCCCGGGCCATTGTCGGCAACCGAGAACGAGGCGAGTCTTAGTTCCGGATCATAATCTGTGGATATGATTATCTCACCTTTCTCATCCATCGCCGCAACGGCGTTTTCAAGCAAATTGATGAGCACCCGCCTGATCTGGCCGCGATCTATCATGATCTGCGGCAAGGCGCCATCATGCCTGAAGTGGAAAACAACATTACGGTGAGCCTCCTGATAAAGCGCAAGAGCTTCCCTTATTATCAAGTTCAGATCATTCAGTTTTGGCTGTATGGCAGGCATTCTGGCAAAGTTGGAAAATTCGTTCACAAGGTTTTTTATCTCCTCTACCGACTTGACAATCATTGACGTGCATTCGTCAAAAATCTTTTCATCATCGGCAAAACGTGACAGATACCTCTTCCGCAGCCGCTCGGCGGAAAGTTGTATGGGGGTGAGCGGATTCTTTATCTCATGGGCTATCCGGCGGGCGACTTCACGCCAGGCGGCCATCCTCTGGGCTTTCATCACCTGGGTCAGATCATCCAGAACAAGCACTGTCCCGATGAACGACCCCGCCTCATCTCTCAGAATGGTCAGGTGGATATGAAGTGCGAGTCTCTCTCCTTTGATATCGAGGAGTATATGGCTGTCAACCCTGTCCTGCCTTGTCTGCACCAGAGATCTTAGCGTCTCCTTCAGGATGTTCAGGTGGCTTTCTCCCAGCATCTCACGAAAATTTTTCCCTATTGCGGAAGCGGCGTTCAGATGCAGCAGCCTTTCCGCTGATTTGTTGACAGTCGAAACCGTTCCGTTGCGGTCAACAGAAATGACCCCTGCCGCGACATTTTCCAGGACTGTCTCCATATATCTGCGGCGCTGCTCTATCTCTTCATTTTTGAGTGAAAGCTCCCTGTTGGAGGAATTCAGCGCCTCCTGCTTAGCCTTAAGATCCTCCGCCATCAGATTGAACGATTTCACAAGCATTCCGATTTCATCAGGAGAGTCGACTCTGATATGAACATCGAGATTACCCTCCGAAACCGACCTTGTCGCGTCGACAAGTTCATGTAGCGGCTTAGTGATGCTGTTTGACAGATAAATACCCATCCAGTAGGCAAGAAAGAGTATCACCGTGGCGATCAGAAAAAGAGTGATTATGTAACCCGCGCGTATCGGATTCTTGAGAATTTTCAGTTGCCTGAACTCATGGTATGAATTCGTTATCTCCTTCATCTTGTTCACCAGCGAATACGGGACATGGTAATTTACGACCACTATTGCGACTATGTCGCTTTCGTTATAGGTCGAATAGACCGGAACGATGCCGCGAATCAGATCGGCCTTTCCCGCCTGGTTGACGCGTGTAAGCTCGTTCCCCGCAAGCCCTCTTTCCACATCCTCGGAATCCGGGTCAAGAAACTCCCCCTTCGGCACTGCCGGGTTTGATACCCTCACAAGCTCTTCCATCTGCGCCGAATAGACCTCCACCACTCCGAGGTTGTACTCCTTCTGTTTTTGGGCTATAAGCTCCCTCAGCTGCGGAAGATTTTCCTGGTTCACAAGCTTTCTCTCCCTTATGAAGCCACTTATCTGGCGTGCATAATAGAGAGCGTTGGATGCGTAGCTTTTGTAGTAGGTCTGGGCGACTTCCAGGGATTCGCTGAGTGACGTCTCGACCTGGGTGTTGAACCAGTTATGCACGGTGTTGTTGATAAATGCGGCTGCGGCGAAAAAGAGAAGCATGGTTGGGACAAGGGAGAGGCCTACGAAAGAGATGGCGAGCCTGGTCCTGAGCCTTTTGGCGAACGGGTTGTTCCTGTTCTCCATGAAGAGCTTTACAACGTTCCTGCAGACCAGATAAACCAGAAGAATGACGAGAAGTATGACGACATTTATCACACCGAAGATAGCTATATTGCTCTCCATCGGCACATCCGCGCTTATCTGAGTCAGGCGGATTTCAGTATGGGTAAGAAAGACGATGAGTATGATCGAGAGGAGTATCGCCACCCCTTCGCGAACCCGCTTTCTTTTTTCCGGATATGTCAGGCCTTGAGACATCTCATCACGGAATGCGCCCTTAAACTCCGGGAAAACCGCACCCTTTCGGCATTTTCTGTTTCAGTAAACTTATCAATATGCGGTAATCGATGCAATGATAATGTTGTTGCATTTTTGCATCACCATAAAGAAGAGGATACTGCAAAAGGCCATAAGAGATATCATTCCCCGATTTGAAAGCCTGTCATGCCCGAAGGTGTTATCGGGAATCCAGTCTTTAAAAACCTTGTGGATGCCCGACAGGATCATTCCGGCATGACAACCTTTTGCAAGAACCTGAGAAATGAAGGTTTCGATTGCTATCCATCCGGATGAAAGAGGAAAGAACCGATGCTGATAAAAGATATCCTCTCCATGAGGGAAGCCGACAGGAAAAAGAGGAAGAGCGACTCTGCCTCTTCCATGAAAACAGCTGGAGTGCTATTTACAGACATCCTGGAGACGAGGCGCGAGGAGCAGTCCGGGTACGAAAATGAGATAGAACAGTTGAAGAGGGAGATAGATCAGGCCGGAGACAGGCTTGAAAAAGAGCCGGTTATCGATAACTTCATGCGGTTCAGGGAGCTTCTCGGAAAGCTGGCGAAACGGATCAGCGCCGAGGCCTACCAGCTGGAAAAAGTCGGGGGGACGCCGCACAATCCCCGTTATTTCGAAATCATAACAGTAATAAATGCAGAGGCAGACCGCCTCTACAACCTGATAGTCATGCAACATAAGGACCGGATGGCAATTACCGCAAAAGTGATCGGAATCAAGGGGCTTGTCGTTGATCTGATCACGTAGGCTGGGAGAAGGGGATGTCCCTCCCCATGTTTATCCCTATCGACTCGGCGCATTTTACAAGCTGCGAATCGGCAGGCACCTGCCTTACGACTCCTGCCAGCTCGCTCAAGGGGACAAGTGTGATATCCGGAGTTGTGAGCGCGACCATGACCCCGAACCGGCCTTGAGCCGCGGCATCTATCGCATGGCTTCCGAGCCTGGTGCCAAGAACGCGGTCGAATGCTGTCGGGGAGCCTCCGCGCTGGATATGTCCCAGAACCGTGCAGCGCACCTCAAGATCGATCATCTTTTTTATCCGGCTGGCAAGATAAAAACCTACCCCGCCGAGTTGAGGAACCCCCTGAAGCCTTGTGCTGGCAAGCTCCTGCGTGACCACATCCCCGCCTATCTCTCGCGCCCCCTCAGCCACCATGATTACGCTGTAATGGCTCCCCCCTTCGGCGCGGGCTCGTATCTTGCCGACTACGCTATCAAGATCATACGGGATTTCAGGAATAAGAATGATATGGGCGCCGCCGGCTATTCCGGCTTCAAGAGCTATCCATCCGGCATTCCGCCCCATGACTTCAAGGATCATGACCCTCTGGTGGCTCCGTCCGGTGGTGGCAAGCCTGTCAAGCGCATCGCTCGCTACCTGCACAGCCGTCTGAAAACCGAAGGTGTAATCGGTCTTGTCCAGGTCGTTGTCAATGGTCTTGGGTATCCCGATGACAGGCACCCCTTTCATGAAAAATCTGTAGCCGATCTCAAGCGTCCCCTCCCCGCCGACAACTAAGAGCGCATCGAGACCAAGGTCTGCTATCGTCTGCATCGCCTTGCCGGAGTAATCATGAACCGATATCGTCCCATCCTCGTTCTGCTCCCTCCATTCAAAGGGGTTCCCCTTGTTGGTGGTGCCAAGTATCGTCCCCCCCAGCGTCAGTATGTCGCGGGTATCTTTTATCGTAAGTCTCCTCGTCCGGTTGAAAACAAGTCCTTCAAACCCCTCTTCTATGCCTATGACCTCGGCTCCGTGGCAAATTATGGCCGCCCTTGTAACAGCGCGGATTACAGCGTTGAGACCTGAGCAATCACCACCTCCTGTAAGTATTCCGACTCTTTTAATTCTCACTTTGACCCCCTTTTTTTCGGTAAAATCGTTGTCATGGCATATATGCCGGAGTTATATTGTCATCAGGTTGAACCTTATTGCCAATCATTTCCTAATATGAAAAAAGCCTGTCATTCCGGGAGGATGTAATCGGGAATTCAGCCGTTAAAGGTCTTTGAATCTGTGGATTCCGGCTTAAGTCCCGCAGGAATGACATCTTTTTTAAAAACCTGGACGTCCGATAAAACAGCTTGTTCATGACAGGATCAACTTAAGGCAGAATCAATCGGGGATGGCAACCCTCTTGAATGAGTTCAGCTTCATAATCACACTATACCGAGGTGAATTACAATGGAAATCAAGGTTACATTCCCGGGCGGCAAAAAAGTAGATGCCGAGATCAACGATCACATTATCAGAACCGACCAGCCTACGGTAAACGGCGGGAAAGGGAGCGCACCAGCGCCTTTTGACTATTTTCTCGCCTCGCTGGGGACCTGCGCCGGAATTTACATCCTGAGCTTCTGCCAGGAACGCCAGATTCCGACCGAAGGGCTGGAACTTTCACAGAAGGTTGAGTTCAGCGAAACCGAAGGGGGAAAGAGGAAACTTTCCAGAGTTGAAATGGAGATAACTCTCCCTCACGGCTTCCCTGAAAAATACAGGAACGCGATCGTAAAAACGGCGGAGCTATGCACAGTCAAGAAAGCGATCATGGATCCGCCTGAATTTACGATAAAAACCCTGCCATCCTGAATTGCCAACATGCAGGTTTCTGCCTTGCATCCGGTCAGCTTGATATTTGACATTTTCCTGGATGAAATATTCCAGGCCTGCAGAAGGGGGGAAAAATGGAACTGATTGAAGGGTTGCTGACAAGAAAGGTAACACGCGCATTTCTGGACAAACCGGTCGCCATGGAGAAGATAAGGGAAGTTCTGGATATTGCCCGTCACGCCCCTTCCGGCTCTAACATGCAGCCCTGGGAGCTTTTCATGAGCTGCGGGGAAGAGAGAAATGAGCTGGTCAGACTGTTAAACGAGGCGTACGGCAAGGATGGGAGGAGCTACAGCGCAAATTTCTCCGGAAAAGTACCTAAAAAATATACAAAACGGACTGAATCGCTTCTGAAAAGCATGAAACCGTTCCTTGAGGAAGCCGGATACGACAGCGGCCATATCCTCAAGGGGAGCCTTTCATTTTTCAACGCCCCGGCCATCATCTTCGCATATATACACAGAAGCCTGTCCCCATCGCGCCTTGCCTGCATCGGATCGTTCATGGCCTATTTTTCACTTGCGGCTCACGCGAAAGGGCTTGGATCATGCCCGATAGGTTATGTGAGGGGGGCGGAAGATGTGATAAGAGATTTCTATCGGATACCGGAGGATCTCGAATTCGTCGTCGCTTTCGCGCTGGGGTACAGAGATGCGTCAGACCCTCTCAACTCTTTCGCATCTTCAAGGGTGCCGCTTGATGAACTGTTCACTGCAAGGTGATTTTCAGAAAAGATCGTGAAACCAAGGAGAGATATCGATGATTACTTTCAATCTTAACGGCAGGGCTCAGACAGTGGATATCGACCCGGAAACGCCGCTCCTCTGGGCGCTACGCGACCACCTGAGGCTGACTGGGACAAAGTTCGGCTGCGGTGAGGGGCTTTGCGGTGCCTGTACGGTGCATATCGACGGAGAAGCCCGCCGCTCATGCATCACTCCACTCAGAGATGCAGCCGGAAAAAATGTAAGGACGATAGAAGGGGTGCCCTCGGAACATCCAGTGAAACAAGCCTGGCTTGCAGAGGAGGTCTCCCAGTGCGGCTACTGCCAGCCGGGACAGATAATGAGCGCAGTATCGCTGCTTGAGAAAACCCGGAATCCGACAGAGAGGGAGATCGATGATGCGATGAGCGGGAACCTCTGTCGCTGCGGAACTTATGGCAGAATAAAAAAAGCTGTGCGCTCCGTCGCCGCAGAAACAGCGAAAGGGGGTAAAAAGCCATGAGCATCATTGCAAAGGTGACACGTCGCGAATTCATGAAAAAAAGCGCACTTCTCGGCGGAGGGCTTGTGCTTGCCTGCCATGTTCCGCTCGCAGGGAAGCTGGCAATAGCCGGAACGGATGCGACTTTCGCCCCTAACGCCTTTCTCAGGATAGGCGCTGATGAGAGTGTCACCATAATCGTGAACAAATCGGAGATGGGACAGGGGGTATACACTTCACTACCGATGCTCCTGGCCGAGGAGCTCGAATGCGACTGGCGCCGGATAAAGGTTGAGCCTTCGCCGGTCTCGAATGAGTACAATCATACCCAGTTCGGCCCTGTCATGGTGACAGGTGGGAGCACGAGCGTGCGAAGCGAATGGGAGCGGTTTTCCAGAGCAGGCGCAGCGGCCCGCGAAATGCTGATTGCGGCGGCGGCTGAATCATGGGGAATCGACCCTTCGGCGTGCCGCGCTGAAAACGGTTATGTAACCGGCCCTGAAGGGAGAAAGGAAAGCTTCGGAAAACTGGCTTCAATGGCCGCCCGACTTCCGGTGCCTGAAAATCCCCCCTTGAAGGGAGGAAAGAAGCGACGGCTCCTGGGCAAGCCGGTTCACCGTCTCGACTCCCCGGCAAAGATCGACGGAAAAGCGATATTCGGCATCGACGTATACGAACCTGGCATGCTGACCGCCGTGATAGAGAGACCCCCTCTTTTCGGCGCAAAAGTCAAAAGCTTCGACAGCGTGAAGACGGAGGCGCTCCCCGGAGTCCGTGCAGTGGTTTCGGTCCAGGCAGGGGTCGCAGTGCTGGCCGACAGCTTCTGGCAGGCGGAAAAGGGGAGAAGAGCGCTCAGTATAACCTGGGATATGAGGGACGGAGAAAAAACCTCAACCGAGAAGCTTCGCGGTGAGTACGCTGAACTGGCCGGCATGCCGGGAATTGCCGCGCGCCATGATGGCGACGCCCCTACAGCGCTTACAATGTCCGATCACCGGATAGAAGCCGACTACAGCGTCCCATACCTGGCGCACGCCACAATGGAGCCTCTCAACTGTTTTGTCGATCTGGGCAAAGATCGCTGCCTGATAAAAACAGGCTCCCAATTCCAGACGCTTGACCGGCTGGCTGCTGCAAAAGAGCTGGGGATGGAACCGGAGCAGATCATCATGGAGACTGCATTCCTGGGTGGAGGGTTCGGGCGGAGAGCCTGCACGGGGCACGATTTCGTCCTTGAAGCGGTTCAGGTGGCGAAAGCTGCCGGGAAACCCGTAAAAGTGGTGCGTACCCGCGAGGACGACATCCGTTCAGGATATTACCGCCCGATGTACTGCGACCATGTTTCAGCCGCGCTCGACAAAAACGGCAGGCCTTCGGCATGGAGGCAGACCATTGCAGGGCAGTCGATAATGACCGGCACATCGATGGAAAAGGCAATGGTCAGGGAAGGGATAGACCACACATCTGTCGAAGGGGCTATCGACCTGCCGTACAACATACCGAATGTTCTTGTCGACCTTCATACCACAAAAAATAACGTGCCGGTCCTATGGTGGCGCTCCGTGGGGCACTCTCACACCGCTTTCGTGGTTGAGAGCTTCATGGACGAACTGGCGCACATCTCCGGCAACGACCCTTATGAATATCGCCTTTCGCTCCTCGCGAATCGCCCGCGGCATTCCGAAGTGCTGAAGATCGCGGCTGCCAGATCCGGGTGGGGAAAACCGATGCCGAAGGGGAGAGGCAGAGGAATAGCGCTGCATGAATCTTTCGGCAGTTTCGTCGCCCAGGTGGCGGAGGTGAGTGTCGATTCCGGTGGAAATATGAAAGTCGACCGCATGGTCGCCGTCATAGACTGCGGGAAGATCGTAAATCCCGACACAATCGCGGCACAGATAGAGTCCGGGATAATTTTCGGGCTGTCCGCCGCCCTGCATGGCGAAATAACGCTGGTTGACGGACGGGTACAGGAGGGAAACTTTGACACCTACCCGATAGTCAGGATGGATGAAAGTCCTGTAATAGAGGTACACATAGCAAAGAGCGACGCCCCTCCCGGGGGAGTTGGCGAGCCTGGAGTGCCGCCTGCAGCTCCTGCCGTGGCGAACGCGCTTTTTGCGGCAACCGGCGCGAGAGTGCGTTCGCTTCCGATAACAGCGGAGAAGATCAGAAGGTCTATCTCCGATAGAAACAGCCGGGCATGACAGAATAATAACTCTTCCGGATGCCCGGTGGAGGCGCTCGGGCATGACACCTCTTTTTGTCTGTTTTTTTGCTGCCATTCCCGAGCAGAAAAAACCTGTCATTCCAGAATATAAAAAACTGTCATTCCCGAAGGCCGTAATCGGGAATCCGTAAAGAAAGCTTCTAATCCCGAAGGCAACGACCTTGCCCCTCTGAAAACCACCCGTGGCGCTCCATCTTGACATTGCCCGGATAAATCATTAGGCTGTTGATTTTCCGGTTTGTCATAAACCGGCACAGATACCGCGAGGAGCAGAAATGAAACCCCTTTTTCTCAACCCCCCGACTTTTGAAGACTTTGACGGAGGGGCTGGCGCCCGTTATCAGGCATCCCGTGAAGTGACATCTTTCTGGTACCCCACATGGCTCTGTTATCCGGCAGGGATGATAGAGGGGAGCAGGGTGGTTGACGCCCCTGTCCAGAGGCTTACGCTGGATGACTCCCTTCTGATAGCCAGGGATTTTGATCTTGTAGTGATATACACTTCCACCCCTACGCTGGCGATGGATATCGAGACCGCCAGACGGATAAAAGAGGCGAAGAGCGGAATAACAACCGTATTCACAGGCCCTCATGTGACCATACTCCCTGAGGAATCGCTGAGGATGGCCAAAGGGGCTGTTGATATCGTATGCCGCGGTGAGTTCGACTATTCGGTCAAGGAGCTCTGCGAAGGGAGAGAGTGGGAGAGGATTGACGGCATAAGCTTCTTAAGCGGAGAAAAAGTCATTCATACTCCGGATCGCCAGATAATCGAGGATCTCGACTCTCTCCCCTTTGTCTCCCAGGTATACCGAAGGGATCTTCCGATATCGGAATATATCATCCCTCATTTCAAAAGCCCTTACGTTTCAATATATACTAGCCGCGGATGCCCTGCGAAATGCATCTTCTGCCTCTGGCCGCAGACCTTTTCCGGGCAGAGGATGAGAACCAGGTCGCCACGGAATGTCTACGAAGAGGTGAAGTGGATTACAGAGAATATCCCCGAGATGCGGGAGCTTTCGTTCGACGACGACACCTTCACGGCAAACCGCGAGCATGCCCGTGAAATAGCGCGGCTTATAAAACCTCTGGGAATCTCATGGGTCATAAACGCCCGCGCCAACTGCGATTACGAGACCCTCAAAATCATGCGGGACAGCGGCCTCCGGCACCTGGTCGTCGGTTTTGAATCGGGAAGCGACCTGATACTCCGAAACATCAAAAAAGGGATAACAAGGGAGAGGGCACTCCAATTCAACAGCGACTGCAGAAAACTCGGCCTTTCGATTCACGGCGCCTTCATAATGGGGCTTCCAGGCGAAACCAGAGAGACTATAAAGGACACAATCAACTTCGCTAAAAAGATGGATCTGAGCTCGATACAGGCGTCGCTGGCCTCCCCCTACCCTGGAACCGAATTTTATGAAATGTGCTTGGAGAACGGATGGATATCATCCAAAGACTTCATCGACAGCACCGGCCATCAGAAATGCGTCGTGAACTACCCACACCTTTCAAATTCGGAGATATTTAACTCTGTGGAAGAGTTTTACGACAAGTTCTATTTCCGGCCAAGATACATAATGAGAAACATAGGAAAGATGCTGACTGACAGCGGTGAAAGAAAAAAACTCATCAAAGAGGGGAAACAGTACCTCTCGTATATGCGAAAGCGCAGAGAATCATCCTCCCGCTGAAGATACAGATGCCCCGTAGCCTCGTGATAACAGCCGATGATTTCGGCCTCTCGCACGGTGTGAACCTGGCTGTCGAAAAAGCCTGGAAAGAGGGGATTCTTACATCCGCTTCCCTTATGGCCGGAGGCGCGGCGTTCGGGGAGGCTCTTGAGATATCCGCGAGAAACCCGGGGCTGCAGACTTCTCTTCACCTTACCCTTGTCCAGGGGAGATCGGTTCTTCCGCATGAGAAGATTCCCGGGCTTGTCGACAGGAACGGACATTTCACCAACAACCCGTACATTGCCGGGATGCGCTATTTTTTCGACAAAAACCTGTACCCGCAACTGAGAGATGAAATAGAAGCCCAGATAAAGAGAGTCATCGATTCCGGCATAAATCTGACCCACATAGACGGTCATCTGAATATCCACATGCATCCGACGGTTTTCAGCATACTTGCCGAACTCATGCCGCTTTACGGGATCAGAAGCTTCAGGCTCTCCAGAGAGCGCCTCTTCCATTGCCTTATGTTCGACAGAAGCAGGCTTCTTGGCAAATCGATCGAAAGCTTCATATTCAGTTCGCTTGCCAAAAACTGCCGGCCACTTCTCGACCGATTCGGGATAACTTATGCGGTCGAAGTGAAGGGCCTTCTCAGCTCCGGAAGAATGACCCGCGATTACATAACTGCAATTCTCGACGACATTCAGGAAGGAACAACAGAGCTATATTTCCATCCCGGCATCCTGCCGGACAATGAGATAACCGGAAGAATGCCGGATTACCGGCATGAGGATGAGCTGGCTGCGATGACCGATCCGTTTGTAATGGAAAAAATAGGCTCATCAGGGATAACACTTGCAAACTACCGTGGAGAAAAAAAGGAAATATGATTAAAACCCTGATAATAATGCTGATCGCCGTAAGCGCCGGGACAATAGGGGATATCCTCCTTGCCAAGGGGATGAAGGAGATGGGGGACATTTCAGCCATGAATCTGCGCGGAATACTCGAAGCCGCCGTTCGGGCACTTTCCAATCCGAAGCTGATAACAGGGACGGTGATGCTTGCGGTATTCTTCTTTCTCTGGCTGGCCGTGCTCTCCTGGGAAGACCTCTCGGTAGCCCTCCCGATGCAGGCGCTCAACTATGTCCTTGTGGCGTTTCTCTCCCAGTATTTCCTGGGAGAGGTAGTCTCTCCACTCAGATGGGCCGGCACGATACTGGTCTGCGTAGGGGTGATGATGATAACCAGAAGCAGCGCCGGGTAATTTCCGATAACGGTCAGGGGAGATAACCGGGAGGCGAAGGGGTTGACGACGCAGACGCAGCAGATTGAAGAGCCGATGATGAACCGTCAGAGATAGCGATTTCAGGCGAAACCGGAACGATCTCCTCTTCCAGCTCCATCAACTGCTGCACCGACACCCTGAATCTTCCGGCAAGGCACCTTGCCGCAAAATCAGCATCCCATTCGGCAAGACGCTTTATTGAATCTTTAAGGTCAATGCCGTCAGGGGTGGAGAGCATGACTATGCTCCCGTCCACATCCACTCCGATTTCAACTGGAGAGCTCTCCGCGAACCTGTCTAAAAACGAGATTACAACCGCCGTAGTATGCAGTGACAGGTGAGAATTCAGGATTTTTCTGAGCTCCATGCTCATCTGCCAGGGAAGGCAATTATTGTTCAGGATCATTTCTCCCCTTTCCATTGAAAACTACGACTGAGAGTTCACAAATCAGGGCTGGAACTTCTTTCAATATTAAAAACAGAGCCTGCCACGAATTTACACTCATAAAGCAGACGGTTGCAAGCTGGTGACAGAACCGGTTTCAGATTCAAATTTCAAAATCCGCAAATGAGGCCTGTATGGACAAGAAAGCGATCGTGCTCTACAGCGGAGGACTTGATTCAACCACATGCATGGCGATAGCCGCAAGCGAGGGTTTCACCACTTATGCCATGAGCTTCTCCTATGGGCAGCGCCATTCGCGGGAGCTTGAAGTGGCAATGTCGAACGCGACCAGGGCAGGCGCGGCGCAGCATATGGTTGTCGAATTCGACCTCAGGCTTATCGGCGGAAGCGCTCTGACTTCGGGGGTCGAAGTCCCGAAAAATGGAGTAACAAGCGGGATACCTGTCACATATGTCCCTGCCCGCAACACTATCTTTCTCTCCTTCGCTCTAGGATGGGGGGAGACGATCGGAGCGCAGGACATCTTCATAGGGGTCAATGCGGTAGACTACTCGGGCTATCCGGACTGCCGCCCCGAGTATATAGCCTCTTTCGAGAAGATGGCCAACCTCGCCACCAGAAGCGGGGTTGAAGGGCACGGATTCAGGATACACACTCCGCTTATCAATATGACAAAAGGTGAGATAATAAAAGCCGGGTTGTCGCTCGGCGTTGACTACAGCCTCACCCACTCATGCTATGACCCCTCTCCGGAGGGGATATCCTGCGGTCTCTGCGACTCCTGCCGCCTTAGGCTCAAGGGGTTTGCCGAAGCCGGGATTCCTGACCCGCTGACATATCAGCCGCTGTCGCAGCAATAACGGCGTCTATTTCATCACCGTATCTTCATAAACACGATCGAACCTTGCCTCGATTTCGAAAAAAGCCTTGACAATCACCGGGTCGAAGTGAGTCCCTTCCTCCTCTCCTATCATCGACCTCACAATCGCATGACTGAAACCATTTCGATAGCAGCGGTCGGCGCGAAGCGCATCATAGACATCTGCAAGAGCCATTATGCGCGCCGACAACGGAATGTTCCGGCCTATCAACCCGTCCGGATAACCCGAACCGTCCCATCTTTCATGATGATAAAGAGCTATCTCGATCCCCATCCCGATGAACATGTTGCCGGAGTAATGATTGTATACGGTCTGCATGTTTTCGGCGCCTATTATAGTATGGCTCTTCATCACCCTGAACTCTTCCGGCGTCAGAACACCTCTTTTAAGAAGAACGCTGTCCGGTATCGCTATCTTCCCGACATCGTGAAGCGGTGCGGCATGCTGGATGCATTCGATGAATTCGGGGGTGATCTTATCCGAGTACGCTGAATTTTCCCCGAGTCTCACCGCAAGAATACGGCAGAACTCCCTCACCCTTTCGAGATGCGCTCCGGTGTCACCGTCCCGCTGTTCTGCAAGCTTCGCCAGAGCGAAAATAGTCGCAAGCTGTGCGTCGGACACCTCCTTCACCTTCCGCTCCATCATCTGCCTGAACTTCAGTTTTTCCTGCAGAAGACTCAGCTTCAGATGAACCGACACTCTGGCTCTTACTTCAGAAATCTGGAAAGGCTTAGTTATGTAGTCAACAGCTCCGAGCTCGAAAGCCCTGACTTTTGATGCGGGATCGGCATCGGTGCTCAGGAAGATGATCGGAATATCCTGCAACCTGCTCTCCGCCTTGATCTTCATGCAGGCATCGAAACCGGCGCTATTTCCCTTTTCGCAGCCTATAAGAAAGATATCCGGCGTTAGAGTCTCCATGACAGGAAGAAGCGAATCAAGGTCAGTAAAGAAGGAGAGATCGTTGCCATGTAAAGGTGATATTTCGGCAAGCATGCTGCATGATCCGGCATCATTGTCGATAACTATTATCCCCGATTTTATGGATTCCACCTCAACAGGAAAAACCATATGCCAGTTCCGTGAAATAAATCATGCAGTATTTTTGTGAAAGTCACACAAGGTGCGGTTCATGTTCTGTTCTGTCCAGCAGAGGGAGAAGGGGTTGCCATTCCCAAATCAAAGGCAGTCATTCCCGAAGAAGCAATCAGGAATCCAGCCTTTAAAAAGCCTGTGGATGCCCGATGGAGCCACTCTGGCATGACATTTTCTTTTGCTTCATGCAGAAAGCGCCTCAAGAGCAGTATTAATTTTATCTGATACTGGCACATGAAGGAGAAAAAAATCAAATTTAAAAACCTTCGCCAGGTATACGGAATTATAAAATGCCGATTTACGGAACAAAAAACGGGGCACTCCACAGAGCGCCCCGTTCCGGTTAAAGCCTGAGCCGGCAAAGAGAAAGTTTCATCCCGCCTGGACAGCCGTTATGGCAGTAACATTGACAATATCCTCAACCGAACAGCCGCGTGAGAGATCATTCACCGGCTTCGCAAGCCCCTGGATAATCGGGCCTACGGCCTCCGCGCCTGCCACGCGCTCAACCAGCTTGTAAGCAATATTACCGGCGTCAAGATCGGGAAATATCAGGACATTAGCCTTTCCGGCCACGCTGCTGCCAGGCGCTTTTTTCTCGCCGACCTTCGGGAGAAGCGCCGCATCGGCCTGCAGCTCTCCATCCACCATCAATGTGGGCTTGAGTTGCTTCGCTATCTCCAGCGCTTTCAGCACCTTGTCGCAATCCGGGTGAGAAGCGCTCCCCTTGGTTGAAAAAGAGAGCATGGCAACCCTCGGCTCGACATCGAGAAAAGCCTTGCAGTTTCCAGCCGTTGCCACTGCGATCTCGGCAAGCGCCTGTGCATCCGGATTGGGATTCACAGCGCAGTCTGCAAAAAGCAGAATCCCGTTTTCACCGAAACCCGGGTTTTTTGTCACCATGAAGAAAAACGACGAGACGGTTTTGATCCCCTTTGCCGGCCCTACAGTCTGAAACGCCGCTTTAAGAACATTGCCGGTAGTGCCTGTCGCACCGGCTACTTCCCCTCCGGCGTCCCCGTTTCTAACCATCATCCCTGCATAATAGAGGTTGTCATCCGCGGTCAGAAGCTTCCTCGCCTCGTCCTCTGTCATCCCCTTGCTCTTGCGAAGCTCTGTAAAATCAGCGACATATTGATCGAGCTTCGGCGAGGCCGAAGGATCAAGAAGTTCCATGCCGGCGAGATTTACCCCCTTTGTCGCGGCTTCAGCCAAGATTTTATCCGGTTTTCCAAGAATGACTATCCTGGCAAGCCCCTCCTTGACGATCTGCTCCGCTGCGAAAAGCATCCTCTCGTCATAACTCTCCGGCAGAACGACAGTCTGCAGATTTTTCCTCGCCTTTTCCCTTATCTGTTCAACAAGATGCATGGCAACCCCCTTTTGCTCTGAATGATTCCGTTTCCGTGCAAAGCGTCAGATTCCGGTGACTATGGCTCCCCTAAAATCAACGTGGCGAAATGACTGGAAAAAATTCAAGTAAATATCTGGCGCTAAAACGGAGCGAAATTAAAACCGGATTTTATTCAAAAGTTGTTTTGAGGTCAACCGAAGAGTGAACGATTGCGGGCTCAAGGGTTCAGTTTCAGCGTTGCAGCCTGAAAGATTATCCCTCCGGGGCAGATGAGCAAAAAAAATGCGCTTGAAAGCACAGGTTCCTGCAAAAGTCATAAAAGCTGTCATTCAGGAATCAAAAAATCTGTACTTCACGAGTGGCGTAACCGGAAGCCCATTTTTAAAAATCGGAAAGGGCAAGGTGAAAGTTGGAGCTTTACAAATAAGCGGCAATTGAAGGTCGTAGTTTGTGGGGGGAAAAACCGAATATCGATTGCCATCTGCATGAGCAGATATTTTCTTCAAGCAGCATGGTAAGTTGATCCATGGTGACCGGAAATTGCGGAACAGCCTGCATAGTTGAGATTATCAGCTTCGCAAGCGGCAGAGGGATATGCATCTTTCTGGGTGGATTCATTCCGATCGCTGCAGCTGTTTCGTCAATCAGCTCTATATAGCTGTACCGCTCTTCCCCGCAAAGTTCGAAACATTTTCCTGAAAACTCGATATTCCCGGCAGCAGCTGTTAAACATCTGGCGACATCCCGTGCATGAACCGGTTGCAGGCGGTAAAAACCGTCTCCGATGACAGGGATGACGGGTAATTTTCTGATCTGGGCGGAAAGCATCGTGATAAAGGCATCACCAGCGCCGTAGACAACAGAAGGGCGGAATATACTCCATTTCATGCCGCTTTTTCTGACCAGCTCTTCAGCTTCGTATTTGGTTCTATGATACGAAGAGGGAGCATATGGACGAGCGCCTAGCGCCGACATATGTATGAACCGTTTTATTCTCGCCTCTCCGGCAGCTTGAAGCATCGCTCCGGTTGCCTCGACATGCAGCTTCCTGAAAGTTACCCCTTTTGAGGGGTATTCTCTGATTATTCCAGTCAGATTGATTACGGCATCGCACTTTTTCATCACATCCAGATAGGTTTCCGGCGCAGTCACATCGCCGGAGACGAACTGCAATACTCCAGTTTCAGACGGTTTTTTTTTATGAATCAAAAGAACCGGTTCGTGACCTGCCTGGAGAAGTTCAGGGAGAAGATGGCTTCCAATAAAACCGGTTGCTCCGGCGCAGAATACTCTCATGACAGATTCTTTCTGTGGGGTCATCGAATCTAAAATTTGTGGGTAAAGATGAGTTTGTAATGCAGGGAAGCAATAAAGGCAAATCATTTCCTGGAAGCAGAGAGTGCCGTCTGGAAACCAGAAGAGAAGTTCTTCCAACGAAATGAAATACCACCCGGATCGGCGACAACTATCCTGATACAGGGGGAAACAATCAGGCTGAACATTTTGCAAGAACTTCAATATACAGCTAATTACACACTTCGCTTGTAATCCGCCCATCACTCACCTGAAATATCCGGTCGAAACCTTCTACCATGCGATGATCATGGGTAACGACCAAAATGGCAGAGTGATTTTCCACGGCCAATTTCTTCAACAAGTCCATGACATTTTTACCATTCTCGGTGTCGAGAGCCGCGGTCGGCTCATCAGCCAGAATCACCTTCGGCTTGTTGGCTAAAGCCCGCGCTATGGCTACCCGTTGTGCCTCACCACCGGAAAGGGCCGTCGGATAATTGTTCAGCCGGTGTCCCAGCTTAAGTGAAATGAGAAGTTCGGTAGCACGGTTCTTGGCCTCTGCCCCAGAGAGGTGATTGATCTCCAGCGCAACCATGACGTTCTCCAGGGCGTTCAGGAAGGGAATCAGATTGTGGTGCTGAAAAATGAAACCGAGCTTTTCACGCCGCAGCCTTTTCAGGTCGAGGCCTGGCGTCCAACCTTCATCGGCGACCATGGCTCCATCAATAACAACCTTACCGTGGGTCGGTTCGTTGATCAGGCCAATGGAGGTGAGCAGGGTAGTCTTGCCGGACCCGGATGGTCCGAGGATGGCGACCAGTTCCCCCGGTTTTATCTGGAATGTGGCATCGGCAATGGCGGTTACCGCAGTCTCACCCTTGCCATATATTTTCGTGAGCTTATCAACTTCTATCGCATACATTGATTTATCCACCAAGCGCCTCCGCAGGCTCAACCTTGAGCGCTTTTCTTATTCCCACAAAGCTTGCAATCATGCAGATCGCCACGACAATCACAAAAAGCATCTGCAAGTCAAACGGCTCCAGAACAATCCGGCGGGGGAATTTTTCATAGGTAGACAGGATCAGTACGTAACCGATACCGTAGGCAATCACTCCCATCAGGAGCGACTGCTGGAGAATCATACCGACGATCACCCGGTTCTGCGAGCCGATCAACTTCAGGGTAGCTATCACCTTGATCTTGTCGAGGGTCGATGTGTAGATAATAAGGGAAATGATGACCGCCGAGATCACCAGCAGGATAATTCTGAACAGCCCCAACTGCATCCTTGCCTTTTCAATCATTCCCTTAGTAAGGATTTTGGTCTGTTCTTCCACTGAAAGAGGTTTGAAATGATTCCAGCGCCTGATCCGTTCCTGTATTTCATTCAGGTTCGCTCCCGGTGCCAGGCGTGCCACGACGGTGTTTACCGTGTGGGTCGATTCCGTGATGCCGGAGATATTCTTTTGGAGGAATTTTGCCTGGACTGGTGAAAGCGACTGAATCCCGGCCAGGTTTGCCCCGATTCGTTCCCGGTCGTTTCTGATAGCATCATTGTCCTTCTTGAACTGGATATCCTGGGCATCGGACAGACTCACGAATGCCGCCGGGTCGCCGCTGGATGAGACCACTTTGCCGGTGATGCCGACGACCGTATATTCATGGAGTCCCAGACGGATCTTCTCGCCAATCTCCATCTTCATGCCCTTGGCGACCACCATTTCATAGTGCTTCTGGCGGATGTTCCGTCCGGCCATGATCACCGGTGGGCCACCAAAGCCGTTCAGATCGTAGCCAATCAGGAAAAAACGGAGAGGCTTGCCCATGCGATCAATCTGGATGGTCTGAAAGGAGAGTGGTGATGCCTCCGCCACACCAGGCACCGCTTTGATGCGATATTTGATGTCCTCCGGAATACGAGAGTTTTCGGCAAATGGTCCGTTGGTATCCTGCTGTACCACCCAGATATCGGCTTTGGTGATATTGAGTATGGTCAGCGCATCGGCAAACAGCCCCCGGTAGATGCCGCCCATGCTCATGACCACACCAAGGAGGAGCCCAAGGCCGATGGACG
Organism: Geobacter sp. UBA4057; assembly: GCA_002382705.1. GTDB lineage: Bacteria > Desulfobacterota > Desulfuromonadia > Geobacterales > Pseudopelobacteraceae > UBA4057. The sequence continues at coordinate 15,300 of DFZL01000036.1, read as the reverse complement.
TGAGGATGAAGCGGCCACGGTGATAACGTATGTCCCGGATGGCGAGATTCATGGCGTTACCCGCACCTTCATGCCTTCCCGGAATTTTGCCATCTCCGGCAGCGGCGCCATGGCAATCCTTTCGCTTCCATCGAGACCGGCAACTATTTCGCTAAAGTTGCGCCGGTCTGTAATGCCTGCCGTAACTTCCTTGAATGTGAGTTTCCAGTTCTTCACCAGCCACACGCCGCGTTTTTTATCCTTCGAGACAAGGCTGGCAGAGGGTAGAGAAGGAACAGCGGTCTTCATCCCTGCGATAATGTAGACATCGGCCTGTTCACCCAGATGGAAGTTTTTCAGCGGCTCACTGAATGCCACATCGACTTCCAGTTCTTCGGTGACCCGGTCACTTTGATGCCCCAGACGTGCCACCTGGCCGGGCAGTTGTTCGCCTTGGGCGGAACGGAGAGTAATCATGGCCTTTTTGCCGACAGCGACTCCCTTTAACAGTGATTCATCCACATTGGCCTTGACCCAGACAGTGCGGGGATCTGCCAGTGTGAATATTGCCATACCCGGTGAAACGGTGGCCCCTTTTTCCAGGTCGCGGGTAATGATGACCCCATCCTGGGGGGCGTAGATAAGCGTATCCGCAACCTTGCTCCTGGCAAAGCCGACACCGGCACGACCGACCTGTTGCTCCATCTTTACAGCTTCTACAGCGGCCTGACTGCGAGCAACTTCCTCCCTGGCAACCTGACAGGCAGTATCGTACTGCTCGGCCTCCAACTTGGAGACAAGGTTCTTTTCAGATAGGGTCTTAAAGCGTTGGGCATTCTTTTCCGCCAGGATCAGATTTGACTTGGCCTTTTGAAGTGTGGCCTGTTCAACACTCAATGTGGCTGCTGATCGGCTCAGCCCAGCCTCCGACTGCTGCTCCTGATGGCGGAAGTCGTCGTTTTCCAGCTTGGCGAGTAGTTGTCCACGCTTTACCTGATCACCCTGATCGGCGTACAATTCCACAATTCTGCCGGTTATCTTGCTGGAAACGCCGACCATCACTTTGGCTTCAACGGTACCGTTGCCGTAAACCTGGGCGGTGAGGTCGCGCTTCTCAATACCCACGACCTTTACCGTGGGCGGGGCTAAGAGCGTCATTTTGAGAGCAATCCCCCCAGCTACAAGAACAACGAGCCAGAGCAGATATTTTTTCTTTCTAGCCAAACTCTTCAACAGATTCATGTATCACTCCTTAACGGTGATTCTTATTGTTTGCCCATAGCCCTGTCGAGTCGCGCCAGTGCGGTGTAATAATCAAACATTGCCTGAATGTTGGCTGTTTGGGCATCAAGAGTTTGGGACTGTGCATCGGTCACCTCGATGATGCTGCCGATCCCTTCCTGATAGCGCCCTTCTGCCAGCGACTTACTTTCATTTGCTGCATCAACTTCCTTCTGAGTTGAAACCATACGGGCAGATGCATCGTTGCCGCCAAACCAGGCGGATTCGACTTCCTTGATGATCTGAAGTTTGAGGTTGTCTTGTCTGGCTTCGATGGAGTTGAGAGCCGCAGTCGCTTCACACACCTGTTCAACAGATGAGAAACCCGAAAAGAGCGGCATAGTCAGAACCAGGCCGACTCCCCAGACATCACCAGAAGGTGGGAAATCACGGTCGGCATAGCCGACGCTGGCTACGCCGGAGAGCACAGGCAGATAGGTGCTTTTAGCTGACTTGAGGCTGCCGGTCGCTGCCGACTTCAAGGCTGCAAATTGTTGCAGTTCGGCACGGTTGCATAAGGCGTTTTGCTGTGACGAGTTCCGCTCTGGCAAAGGTAGTAAAACGAAGGACGTCGCAACCGGGTTACGTTCTCCAAGGGAGGCTATCCCCATGGCATTGGCAAGTTCAATCCGGGCAATCTCCCGATTGCTTTCCGCACGGATCAAATTCGTTTTAGCAGCAAAAAAGTTAGCTTCAGCCTTGGCTATGTCGACCTTTGCCCTGATTCCCTGATTGAAGAATTCCTGTGCTTGCCGAAAAACTTCTTCCCGTGCTTTCACATTTTCTCTGACGGCCACGACCTGTTTTTCAATCGCGAGAACAAGATAGAAAGCAACCCTGACACGCAATGTCAAATCCTGTCGGGTCACGGTAAGAGCAGTGTCGGCTGCTTCGCGGTTACCGCGGGCTGTTTCGACCGCGCCTGAAGTGCGACCGAAATCATAGATGGTTTGTCTCAGGTATAGCCCGGCGGTGGTTACTTCCGTTTGCTTGATACTCTCCTGAGCAGTGAGAAATGATCTCCCCTTGCTCCAGTCGGCGGCAAAGCTGATTTGGGGATAATAGTTGGCGAGCGATTGGCCGGTTTTTGCCTCGGCACCGAGGAGGTTTTCTTTGGCTTCTACAATTTGAGGATGGTTCTTTAAGGCTGTAGCAACCGCCTCGTCGAGTGTCAGCGGTTCAGCAGCATAGCTGCGAACTGCAATCAGGACAAACAGTGCCAAGAAGACAAGTGTTGCTCTCATATGTTTCCCACTCTCGCGATATGTATTTGATGGCACGGATTCAACAAACACCATCGCGGCAAGGGAAACACTATTGTGTTATTTCTGCCCTGCCGGAAGGCATATAATCCGGTCCTGCATCATACTCTTCTGAATCAAGTCTAAAAACTTTTGCTGCTGATCTTTATCGAGTGTGGCCTTCTCCGAGAGAATATGATTCGCCACCATTCCCTCGATTTCAGCCTGGATGTTGCTGAGTTCAGATAGTTTGCTTTTTATAGCCGATCTGTCAGCATTTTCAGCGCGCATGAGAACAAACAGTTCTTTTCTCTTGGCTGCAACCTCATCGCGTTTCATGTCAATCTGGGCACGAAACGGTATGGCTTTCTCGCGCATTTTTTTAATCTGGTCGGGCTGGAGAGAGAGTTCCTCAAACAGGAACTTATCTTTTCGTACCTTGACACCGAAAGGTGACGTCCAGTAGGCATTCTTTGTATAGTTGAAATAACCGGCTGTAGTGAGAACAGATAGGTTGAAAATCAATGAAACTGCCAGAGCGACCTTCAGGATGCTGATCCTCATCGTCTTCCCTCCATCACGGCGAGATACGCCCTCCCCAGGGAATCTGGTGGCAACGCTTCGAAGGTCTCAAGGGAAAGTGCCGCCATGACCTGTTCTCCCTTGTGTTGAGGAGCAATGGCATTGATCAGCATGCCGCCAGACATGATGCCGGCCGCGATGGCCAGCACAAAAGCCCCTGCTTCTGCAATCCTTATGAAAGCGGGAAACAGTGAGAATCCCTTCGACGGCAAGTTTTCCAGTTGTGTCGTGACCTTTGAACGGAACGATGCAGGAGCTGAAAAACTTTGGACATGTTTGAACAAGCCTTTCAGTTGTCGCAGTTGCTCCAGTTCTTCGGAGCACAATTCACATTGGGCCAAGTGTGATTCGAGCAGAACCACCTTTTGCGCGTCCAGTTCGTGATCAATGTAGGATGATAAGTATTTCCCGGCTTTTGAGCATCTCATGGCTGCTCTCCTTCTAGTTAAACGTTCCACGTTCATTTTTGTTCCGTACTATTTTTCATATTTTTTCTCAGTTCATCCCGTGCCCGGAAAATCCTTGATTTCACCGTGCCAACAGAGACATCCAGAACCTCTGCAATCTCCTCGTAGGAAAGCCCCTCAAGCTCATTTAGGATAATAACAACCCGCAATTTTGCAGAGAGCCTATTCAAGGCATTCTGTAATGCATGCATTGATTGGCTGGTGGCATAGGCTACTTCAGGCGAAGGGGCCAGTGAAGGAATGTTGTTAATGTGGGCTTCTTTGTCGTCGGATAAAAACAGAGAGCGAAGGGTGAATTTTCGTTTGTGGTCAAGGCAGGTATTGACGGCAATGCGGTAAAGCCATGTGTAGAAAGTTGCGTCAGGAGAGTAACTTTTACGGCTTTGAAAAGCCTTTATGAAGGTATCTTGGGCGGCATCTTCTGCATCTTGAGGGTTCTCCAGCATATAGCGACAGAGATTGAAAATCCTGTCCTGATATTCCAATACGAGTGCTGAAGCTGCAGAAGGATCACCATTTATGAAATTTTCTATGACCTTGTTTTCATGCATCATAATCCGGTTTTTGCAGCATCATAGCTGGCAATCGTTGAGTAGACATGAACTTTCCGTGACGCATGATTTTATTCTGGTTTACGAACAAATGGCTGAAGAAGCAAACAAAACAAGGAGAGTTTTGTTGGATCTCTTAAATTCTTTCAGGCCAATACCCATCCCTGTGTGTCCTTGTTCAGGTTGATCAGTGTACGTACCACACAGGCGATCCCACCAGGGGAGATTAAACCCAAAGTTGCTGTTTGTCCCCCGGGGGACGACAGAATGGTGGACTCGGTGCATATCTGGAGTTACTACGACAAGACGCAGCCATCTATCCACTGATTCGGGAATCAGGATGGTGCCATTGTCGAACTGGGAAGTCCTCATTCACTACTATCTCGAAGACAATGAGGTGGCCTGTCAACAGTGGCCATGCCGATGATGGGTATCGGGCCAGTGAACGTGTGTATGGGTAACTCTCTCGTGTACATGGTAATGGTCATGAGGCTCCGTATCATCTTCCGCGCTGTGTTGGTGATGGTGATGATCATCTGAACCACGCGTGTGTTGGTGGCGATGTGTAACAGATTCATGGATATGGGAATGCTCATGCCGTTCTTTATATAGACACAAGACGCCAACGATCATCAGCGCTGCAGCGATCCAGAAAAAAGGCGGTGGTTTCTCATTGAGAAGAATCAGAGAAGACAACACACCTATGAACGGACCGATAGCAAAATATGTGCTGCTGCGGGCTGAACCAATCCTGCGCAACGCGCCTATGAACAGCACAAGACTGGCACCATAGCTAAATGCACCGATCAGGAGAGTGCCGCCGGCCTGATGAATATCAACCGTTCCAAAACCGATAATAGCGGCAAGGGTAATATTGAACAAACCAGCACCGTATCCCTTGATGGCAGCCAGGGCAGTTGCCGGCAACTCATCCACGTCACGAGTAAGATTGTTGTCGACACCCCAGAAAATGCAGGCCAACACCACCAGGATTCCAGAGGCAGAAAACGCCAAACCCTCCGACGATTTCAGTATGATTATAGCGGCCGCCAGCACGATGAGTACCTTGCCTACCCATACATGTCGGCTTACCTGCTCCTTGAAAACCAGCCAAGCGATGATGGTTGTGGCAACGGTCTCCAGATTCAACAACAGGGCGACTTCCGAGGCTCTGCCATATTTTATACCATAAACAAGGCACAAAGGCGCAATGACACCACCCGCCAGTACGGCACCTAATAGTTTGAATCGGTGCAGTCGTGAGATACTGCGGGCTTCCTTGAAAATATTAATACGCTGTCGTGCCAAGACAAAAGACAACCCGATACCGGAGCCAAGGTAAAGCAGGCCGGCCAGGAGTACGGGTGACATCTCGCCGATTACCATTTTGCACAGCACCGGTGAGATTCCGAAGAGCACTGCAGAGAGTGTCGCCAGCAGGGGGCCGTGCATGCGATCATTGTTTAGTTGCATGGGGTTGCCTTTGTAGGCATTCGATTACGAACATGCCGTATCTGATATATTGCCATAAATTCCAATCGGTACAGAATGCTCCAGAATGTAATGCTCTCTGAAATGGGTTTTCGTCGAGCTTGACATAACTATTATAGCATCGTGATAAACTTGACAATAGCATGTGCGCTATTCATGGTTAGGAATTACACACGTATGAATTCGAACTTTAGAAAAATAATCGCATTAGTGATGGTCTCGGTAATTCTCCTCTTTTCCATCGACGTGGATCATGAGGTTAAGGAAGCGACGTCCCCCGAGTCGCATAGAGTCACGATAGGTGTTTTACATTCTGAAGGCACCCCCTATTGCCCCGCCTGTCCAACCGATCATCATGGCACAAACCATGACCACGGCAACTTCGATCACCATAACTATACTTCGCTGACATATCAAAACTCTTCTCTTACACCAGTTGGCAATAATTTGTTACCGGCAATCATCCTTGACACATAACCTCAGACTGTGCTAACCAGAACAAGGATTTTAACACGAAAATTGAATATTTGATCACGGTGCCCGTAAGGGCTTGATAGGGAAGAGGGGTGCCGCTCTTATGGAGCCATTCCCCCGCGGACCCGCCGCTGTAAGCGAGGACAAAGGGCATTTAAGTCACTGGTCAAAAGACCGGGAAGGCGCCCGGAGGATGAATCGCGAGCCAGAAGACCTGCCCTGATCTCAACACTCGACATTCCCCCCTGGTAAAGGAAGAGTGAAACCATTACTGACTTTAAATACGAAAAGTCCGTTTGCTGCTTCGGCGCAAACGGACTTTTTTTGTGCGTAAACATTATCAAATTTAGTTGCTGAATATGCCAGAACCAGATGGAGACACTTTGAAACGGCTATTGGTTGGGATTCTACTCTTAGCATTGCTGCCAACGGTAGTCTTTGCAGGCGACATTTCTTTGCCAAAGGATATGAATGCCTCTGCTTCTGTCCGCATAGGAGAACGTGCCGGTTTATGGGAGAAAACCCTGATCATACGATTCCCCGACAAACGCCGAACCTTGACTACTACCGATGGTGCAATGGCCAGAGCGTTGATTACCATAACCGAGGCAAAGACCGCAGCTTTTGAAGATTTGCGGATACCAAGCAGCTACACCAAAACTGTTCAGGCAACCGGAACCGGCACTGACAGCATTATTGTTGCTACCGGTACTGCCTGGCCAAAAGTCACCTACACCGGCGGACACAACCGGATTGGCGAACTGATCGGAAAGGCCGTTTATGAGGCGGTAATAGAGGCGTTGGGCAAACAGAACGGCTTTAAGAAGGGAGCTACAAAATAGTTTCGTATTTATAACCGGATGGAAGTGAGGAAGAGGGGTGCCGCTCTTATGAAGCTATTCCCCCACTGCCCCGCAGCCGTAATGGGAACGAACGCCCGTCGCCGCAAGGCGAAAAAGCCACTGGGGAAACCTGGGAAGGTGGGCAAGTAGGTGGCCCTGAGTCGGAAGACCGCTCCATTCGTAACTTCGCGGGAGGAATATCAAATGAAAAGAAGTAACGGGATGAGTTGTCTGGTGTTGGGTTTGCTGATGGCATTCTGTACAACCGCAGGCGCCCAGGAGAAGGTCACCAATCTGGAAGAGGTGGTGGTAACTGCCAACCGTCTGGAAACGGCAGCTAATGAAGTGGGCAGTTCCATAACGGTCATTACGGCCAGGGAGATCGAAGAGCGCCAGCAGCCGTTTCTGCTGGACGTGCTGCGTAGCGTGCCATCCATCGATGTCGTGCAGAATGGCGGGCAGGGAAGCACCACGTCGGTGTTCATCCGGGGGGCCAATGCGGAACATACCCTGGTGCTGCTGGATGGCATTGAACTGAACGACCCATCCAGCCCCGGAGGGAGTTATGACTTCGCCAACCTCCCCACCGACAATATTGAACAGATCGAGGTCCTGCGCGGGCCCCAGAGCACCCTGTACGGCTCCCGCGCCATGGGCGGGGTCATTAATATCATCAGCAAACGTGGCACTGGCAAACCGGCCGGGTTCCTGTCCGCCCAGGGGGGATCGTACTATACTGCCGCCGAAAAAGCCGGCATCAGCGGCGGGACTGACCTGTATAACTATTCGCTGGGACTGTCCCGTATCGATACGGGCGGGTTTTCCGCCGCCAATAAAAAACAGGGTAATCCGGAGAAGGACGGCTACGGGAACACCGCGGTGAATAGCCGTCTGGGAATCACGCCGACCAGCAATCTCTCCGTTGATTTCATTGCCAACTATCTCAAGTCCCGGACTGATCTCGACAACTCAGGCGGAGTCGGCGGCGACGACCCGAATTATACCCAGAAAAGCGAGCAATTCTCCTTCAGAAGCCAGGCCGATCTTGCCCTGTTCGAAAACAGGTGGGAGCAGCGGCTGGGGGTCTCGTTCAACAAGCTGAACCGGGATTTTGATAATGGCACTGATTCTGCCCACCCCAGCGATCTTTCCCGTGGTTCCTACGATGGCAAAAGCGTCACTCTGGACTGGCAGCACACGCTCCAGCTCCATGAAACCAACTCCCTGACCCTGGGGATCGAGCACAAAAAAGAGACCGCCAAGTCGGATTACTACTCGGAAAGCGCCTGGGGCCCCTACAGCAGCCCCTGGGAGGAACATGCCGCCTACACCACCGGCTATTATCTCCATGACCAGATCCGGCTGTGGGATGCCTGGTTCACTACTCTGGGGGTGCGTCTCGATGACCACAATCGCTTTGGCACGGAAATAACCTACCGTTTTACCTGCGCTTATCTGGTCAGGCAGACCGGCACTACCTTCAAGGGGAGCTATGGCACTGGATTCAAAGCTCCGACCCTTTATCAGCTCTACGCGCCTGATTACGGCGATCAGAATCTGAATCCGGAAAAGAGCAGCGGCTGGGATCTGGGGGTTGAGCAGTCACTGGCAGGTGGCAGCGTGACCTTGGGGACAACGTATTTCCACAACGACTTCGACGACCTGATCAACTTTGATAGCAGTCTGTCCAGATACAACAACATCTCCCGGGCCACGACACACGGGGTTGAAGTGACCGCAGCCCTCCGTCCCGTTGCTGAACTGACGCTCCGGGCCGGCTATACCTACACAAAGTCGGAAGACAAGGAAACCGGCCTGGAACTGTTGCGGCGGCCCAAGTATAAAATCAGTTTTGACGGCAACTACCGCTTCCTGAATAACGCCAACGTCAACCTGGGCATTATCTACGTCGGCAGCCGCTTCGATAACGTTTATGACCCTACCACCTATGCAGACACCCGCGTGAAAATGGGCGGTTATACGCTGGTGAATCTGGCCGCGGCCTATGATGTTACCCAAAATTTCCAGATTTTCGGACGGGTGGACAACTTTTTCGACAAAAGTTATGAAGAGGTTAGCGGCTATGGCGCTGCCGGCATCTCAGCCTTTGGCGGCGTCAAGGTGTCGTTCTAGGTGGTTCAGAAACCTGGCATAAAGAGAATAATTCTCTGCCTGCTGTTCCTGATCGGCTGGAGCGGCGTGGCGCTGTGCGGCACACCACCTCCACCACAGCGGATTGTCTCCCTCGCCCCGGCCATGACCGAGATCATCTTCTCCCTTGGCCTGGGCGAGCAGGTTGTGGGGGTAACCACGGTCTGTGACCGTCCCGACGAGGCCCGCAGCAAGACGAAGATCGGCGGCATGGCCAATCCGTCCCTGGAGGCAATCGTTGCCCTGAAACCGGATATTGTCGTCATGACCAGCGATGGCAACCCGAAGGCGGTTGCCGAAAGGCTGCGCAAACTTGGTATCAGGACTCATGTATTCACATCACGGCGCCTGATCGAAATCCCTGCCGGCATACGGGAGATGGGCCGGGATCTGGGAACGCTACCGGCGGCGGAGCGCCTGGCAGAAAATATCGAGAAGGCGATTCGTGATGTCAGCAGGTCGCCTCAGGGAAAAGCATCACGGACAGTTACCGGCAAGGAGCGAAAAACGCTCTTTGTCATCTGGCCCAGCCCGCTCATTGTTGCCGGTCCAGGCACGATCCTGGATGACGCCATGAAGCTGAGCGGCTTGAGTAATATCGCCGCTGACGGCAAGGTTGCCTATCCCCGTTTCTCCCTGGAAGCGGTTATCGAACGCCAGCCTGATTTGATTCTGATCGGCAAAGGCCATGACGATATGAAAACCCTTGCCAAAGGTTTTCTGCAGAGCATCAGCATGCTTGAAGCGGTAAAAAAGGGGCGGGTCTGTTTCATGGATGATGCCCTCTATCGTCCGGGTCCGAGGATACCGGCTGGGATGGCGGAGCTTGACCGTTGCGGGAGGCTGCCATGAAACGAGATAACGATTCAACGTTCCTTATAGCAGCGGCCCTGTGTATTGCTTCTTTGTGCATTATTGTTGTTTCGATTGCCAGTGGCCAGAGATTATTAAACCCTTTCATCTTGGACAGTGAAACATGTCGGACACTCCTCGCTATCAGGCTACCACGGACAGCTGTCGCCCTGCTTATGGGAGGCGCACTCGGGGCATCGGGTGCCATCCTTCAAGGGATTTTTCGTAATCCCCTGGCAGACCCTTACATTCTTGGCATCTCCAGCGGCGCATCACTGGCAGCCTCGTTCGGGCTTATGTTCGGCATATCTCTTTTTACGTTAAGCGTACCAATTCTTGCGTTTATCGGGGCGATTGCAACAGGTGCGGCTGTCGTAGTTTTGGGGCACGGCTGGAAGGGTCTGCAACCTGAACGGCTGCTTCTGGCGGGAGTGGGGATAGGATTCTTTCTTTCTGCGGTTCTGATGCTGGTCATGACCATTTCTGTGGATGACGGCCTAAAAAGGGCAATACTTTGGATGTCCGGAGATCTCTCCATGGTTGACTGGGGACTGCTCCACGTTGGGCTCCTCTTCATCCTGACCGGTCTGGTGCTTGCCTTGACGCGGCGCAAGGGGCTGAACGCCCTGACACTGGGGGATGATATTGCCTACAGCCTGGGTTTTAATCCGACTCGGGAACGGCTTTATCTCTTTATCGCCGCTTCGCTCATGACCGCGGCAGCGGTCTCTTTGGGTGGCGTCGTCGGCTTTATCGGTCTGGTAGTCCCCCATGTCGTCCGGCGGCATATCGGCTCGGACGCAACAGTGGTACTGCCGCTCTCGGTTGTGGCCGGCGGCACCCTACTCTGCTTTGCCGACGCCATCGGCAGAACCGTTGCCGCGCCGCTGGAACTGCCCGCCGGGGTTATCGCCGCCCTTATCGGCTCCCCCTATTTCATTTATCTGCTGGGTCAAAGAAAGAGCCGCTAAGCCGGACAAGCCGGAACCAAGCAGGGAAAACAAAAAAATCACACGGATCAATTCTGATAACTTCGGATAAAAGCGGATTAAACCCTTTTTTCTGTTCGATCAGATTTTGATCAGATTCTATCCGAAGTTATCCGTGTCATACGGTTTTGATTTTCAAGTTTGTTCACAAAACGTAATAACTCAAGTTGTAAGCGCCTGATCCCGGAGAGTGTATCCATGACTACCCTTGAATTTGCGAATGTCTCTTTTGCCTACGGCGCACAAAGATTTATTGAGCAGCTGTCGTTTTCTCTCCCGGAGGGTGAGCTGGTCGGCCTGATGGGACCAAACGGCGCCGGAAAGTCAACGATCCTCAAGCTCGCGGCCGGACTGCTCTCCCCCCGCAAAGGAGCTGTTTTTCTCGGAAAGCAGATGATCGGCTCATACAGCGGCAAGGAACGGGCAAAACTCGTAGCCTATCTCCCCCAGATCCTTGACTTACAGGCTCCATTTCGCGTTGGCGAACTCGTCAGGATGGGCGAGTATCCGCAAAAAGGATCCCGGGCGCTCAGCGTAGATGAAGCGCTGCATATCGTCGGCCTGCAGGAAAAAGCGAAACAGCCGCTCGCCGAACTGAGTGGCGGCGAACGGAGACGGGCCTATATTGCCATGACATTGGTACAAGGTGCCAGAGTACTGCTTCTCGATGAACCGTTGGCGAGTCTGGACATCAAGTATCAGTTTGATCTCTATCGGCTGCTGAAAGATATTGTCCGCGAAAAAGGGGTTTCAGTCTTCATATCTCTCCACGATATCGGTATGGGCACCATGCTGGATCGGTTGCTTTTGGTAAAACATGGACAACTGATAGCTCAAGGAGAGTCTGAAAGCGTTCTCACGTATGATATCGTGCAGGACACCTATAATCTGAATGAATCAATCGGTGAATATATGACAGCCAATCGTACTGTTTGCCGGGCACTTGCTGTTGCCAGTCTGCAGTAATGTTTGTGAGAAAACCATGACAGCAAAGAGCTTTCGGAACTTTTTAATCGAGTCAGCCCTTCTCCATCTCACCATGTTTATCCTAGTGGCAAAGATGTCGCCTGCTACCCATGTAACCGTGCGTGCGGTCGAGGCGTTTATCATTGAATCGCCCACGATCAAGGCATCAAAACTGAAACAGTCAATCCGCTCCGGCTCCGCAATAGCAGATAACAGGCGGATGCCGGAAGTCGCAGAGCCTCATCAGGTAACACAAGAGGCGATCCGTATCGCTACTCCTCCTGCCAACCAGACACACATTGAAGCCTCACCTTCAATAGCAGCAGCTGTATCAGCAACGATAAAACCAGCAGATAAAACGGCATCAACTAGCACGTCAGGCAACACAGCAATCAGCCAACAATCAGCCCACTCAAAAGCAGATAATCCCGGTAGCATTTCATCAGTTCATCCCAGTCAACACAATGGCTCAGGACTGGTAATGACGCTGGGAGAAGCTGGTTCGCCGCGCTTCATCCACAAGGAATCTCCCATATATCCCTTCGTGGCCCGCAAGCTCGGCAAAGAGGGGAAGGTAATATTAAGACTGGCACTGAATGATCAAGGGCAACTTCAGGGGATCGATACTGTTGAATCAAGCGGTTTCGGTTTTGCAGAAGCGGCGAGTGCTGCTATCAGGAAGTCAACATTTGCGCCAGCGATGAGTAACGGTAGAACCATATCAGCACAAGTTCTTGTGCCAATACGGTTTATCCTACAGGAAGGCCAATGAGGTGGCTGGAACTTTTGTGCTTTTTGCAAATACAAGTTTGAGTAAGAACACAATTCTGAATGGCGCTGCCAGCCGTTTAACCTGTGCACAATGGAGGTGACACAAGAGAATATAAACAGCACGAACCAGATGGCACACAAGCCATTCAGCACAAGGCCGGAAGCCAGGGAAGAGGAGTGAGATTCTCCCGCTGCCCCGCAGCCGTAAAGGGAACGAACGCCCACAAACAGCCACTGCTATGGGTAATGCCATACCGGGAAGGCGGGCAAGTAGGTGGCCATTAAACCGGAAGACCTATCCAGGCGAAACTTCGATGGAGGATAGATCGTATGAAACGAATCGTAGCACTGTTGCCGCTATTGTTGTCAATGGCAGCAATAGCGTATGCAGGATCGCCTCTGATCACCGATGATGCAGGCACGGTGGATGTAGGCAGGGTGGAGATCGAACTGAACAGTTCCTATGTTCACAACAAGGAGAGTCTCAACGGTATTTCGATGCAGCGCGACATGTTTGATGGTGAGACCAAGCTGACGACAGGGGTATATAAAGATCTGGGGCTATCACTGGCGCTGCCCTACACGTTCAGTGACCATATCTGGAGTTACTACGACAAGACGCAGCCATCTATCCACTGATTCGGGAATCAGGATGGTGCCATTGTTGAACTGGGATGTCGCATTCAACGCCACCTCGAAGATGATAACAGCTACATCCGGCGGCCCAATCAGGGCAACCTTGATCCAATTCGGCAGTATGATGACATTCAGGACGCCCCAACCGTGCTCCTGGGATAAGAGTGCCAAGCTGACCGGGAGAACCGGTAATAGAAAACGTACCACTGCGGTATCGATTGCCACCAGAGAGAGGTTGACAAACCAGCGTCGCCCTTTGTTGTCGGTCAGGGTGCGACGAGGTGCAATAAGCTCCCAGACAGCTACGATCGTTAGGACACCTAAGAAAAAGGCAAGGCGGATAGTTTGTTCTCCGGCCATGTTATTTCGTCCCCCACAGCGGGTCATCAGCGAATTGCTTAAAGATCCTCTCTTCTGGACTCTGTTCGTAGAACTCATCCTCGGCAAAGGAGAAGCGGAAATTTAAGACATAATCCAGAAGAAACCTGTAGGCTGCGTTTATTTTCCGAATCGTCTCCGGGTCACTCTTGGAGCCTGTATCAGGATGATATCGTTTAACCAACTCGCGATGTTTGGACTTGATCTCTTTGAGTGTTGCCCGCTCTCCCAAACCAAGAATTCGTGTCGCTTCCTGTAGGTCGGTGTAGGTCATAGCAAAATCTCAGTGGGTCCAGTCGATGATCTTAGTATCGGCCCCAAGCCTACTTTCAACAGCCCCTTTGATGGCGGCGAAGTGCGGACAGGGATATCCAATGGGGTTGCCGTTTTTCATGCAGGAAGCAAACACTATGGCCTCTGCGCCACGATCAACCATCATCTTGGCCCTGTTGACGGCTTTCTTGCCCGAACATCCACCGCACGAAAGAAATCCAATAATCTCAACCGGTCCGGACTTCTCAAAAGCCATTGTCCCTTCTCTGGCAACCTTGAAATCGGTGCTGCCGGGACACATATCCTCAGTCAACTGACAACGAATGATTCCTACCTTCATTTGTGTCTCACTCCCTCTGTTTTGTGTGCCCGTATAACCACGAACCCGCCGTTGCCATAGCCTTCCTTGACGGACAGATCCATTGTTTCTTCTGGGAACAGGGTCTGACGGTATGCGAAGTTGGAAAAGCCAGTTTTGTTGAGTAACACCACAAGTTCGCTTACCGAATAAAAGTTAGCATCGCGGTAGAACTTGCTCTGTTCCTTTTTCTGGCTGTACTGCCGTCCCAATTCACTCTCCCGGTCGATGAATCCTATGACAAAAGTACCATTAGGCTTAAGGATGCGGCAGGCTTCCCTGAATGCCAAGGCTACATCGTCAAGGAAGCAGACAGCCGTCACCATGACGGCGAAATCAAAACTGCCATCGGCAAACGGCAACTCTTCCGCGACATTTTCCAGAACCTTGATTCCTCGCTGTCGAGCCAGTTCGGCCATTCGTGGCGCTGGTTCTACACCGATAGGAATGCCAAGCGTAACCGCAAAACGTCCGGTCCCGACTCCGATTTCTACCCCGCTGCCACTGGCAGGAATGAAGCTTCGCACAGCCTCCAACTCTGCCAGGTAGAAGTCTGGATGCTTCTCGAACCAGGCGTCGTAATCGTTTGGCTGCTCATCGAAAGCTGCTGTCTTTGTCATTGTGGTTCTCGGTTGCCTCACGGGCAGCAAGGAGATCATCAGGTAAAAGGCTTCCTGAAGAGCAATCCATAGTGGTACGGCGGCAGGTCGTAGCGGTTCCGCTCGTTAAAACGGAATCCGGCTTTTCTTCCCCACTCTATGAGAAAACCTCTGGGGTCAGGTTAGAGTTTCGGATATTTATAGCTCTCAGTTCGCATGTTATCAACCTGTTCCCGCCGCTTATTAACATCACCTGCAATCCGCTGTGCAGCTTTACCCAGCGCCGATATATCCCGTCCCAACAACTTTGCCAAATCGGTTATGGTTTCTCATCAGGCAAAAAGCATGTATCCGGCAGTCAAACCTTTCAACAGCATATTGGAAGATCAGGTAAAGGCGATACCGATCCTGATCGGAAA
>DFZL01000045.1 GCA_002382705.1 Geobacter sp. UBA4057 | reverse complement strand
GGAAGTATGCGGAGACCGACCCGCTGAGGCCCAGGATGACGAAATGCACCATGTGCCTTGACCGTATCCGTGAAGGGTTGAAGCCTGCCTGCGTCGCATCATGTCTCAACCGGGCGCTCGACGCCGGGCCTATTGATGAACTTAAGCAGAGTTATCCGGATTGGGTGCCAGAAACGGACAACTTCCCGCCGGACTTTGTTCCAAGCCTCGGCACCAATACAAAACCTAATATAATATTCAAGAAAAGATCTCCTAAAGTAAGCGGACCCGGCACGTTGAAGAGCGACACCATGTAATGGTTAAAACATCTGCGGGCAGATAGAGTTGCACCTTTCTGTCCGCAGGCGCTGTCATTTGCAAAAACCGGCAGAGACAAAACGAATTCACTTGAGGTTCTTGCAAAAAGAGTGTCATCCCTGAATGAATTCTATTGGGGATCCAGTCTTTTCAGATAGCTGAAAAATGGATTCCCGATTACTTTCTCTGGAATGACAGCTTTTATGACTTTTGCAAGAACCTCACTTGTCTCTATTTCTTCTGCTTGACCTGGAAAAACTCCGGTGATAAAGTCACAAAAACAGAATGAACCCACCTTTTAATCCGGTACGAGATATCGGGAAAGGTCGTCACAAGTGAAAACAATCAAAGCACCTATATTTTTTGAGCCTTGCCGTCCGTTTACAAGCTGATGGTCAAGGCTTTTTTGTTTTTTTGAGAGAAGGAGGAGAAAATGACGTACAGCAAAACTGTGATTCTTGATGAAGCAGGCATCAAAAGGGCTTTGACACGTATTTCGCACGAAATTCTCGAGCGGAACAAGGGGCTCGAAAATATCGTGCTGATCGGCATCAGATCAGGCGGGGCATATCTGGCTGCAGAGCTTGCAAAACTGATTGAGATAATTGAAGGGGAAAATGCGCCTTGCGGGACAGTTGATATAACCCTGTATCGTGACGACTACAGCGGCGCCATGCCGCATCAGGCGGTAGGTAAGACAGAAATTCCGCTTTCGCTTGAAGGCAAAAAAGTTGTTCTGGTGGATGATGTCCTTTTCACCGGACGCACCATACGGGCAGCAATGGATGCGCTGATGGATCACGGGAGACCGGAATGCATTCAGCTGGCTGTTCTTATCGATCGTGGCCACAGGGAATTGCCTATCAGGGCAGACTTCGTAGGGAGGAATGTTCCTACAAGCCTGAAAGAAAATGTCGAGGTTGTTTTTGATTCATCCCATCATCCGCAAGAAGTGATTCTTGAAAAATAAACAGAGGAGGGGAGTATGCCGGAGTTCAAGCATAAAGATATCATTGCGCTGCGTGATCTGACCAGGGGCGACATGGAACTGCTTCTTAAAACAGCCGAAAGCATGCGGGAGATAAACAGCCGTGAAATAAAGAAAGTCCCCACACTTCGCGGAAAAACCATTATAAATCTCTTTTATGAATCATCCACCCGGACAAGAACTTCCTTCGAAATAGCAGGCAAAAGATTGTCTGCTGACACAGTCAATATAACCCCCTCTTCAAGCTCGGCCACAAAAGGTGAAACCCTGGCGGACACCGCGCTGAACCTTCTTGCCATGAAACCTGACATAATCGTAATGCGCCATTCTGTTTCAGGCTCGCACTATTTTCTTTCCAAAAAGCTCCCGAACTGCTCGATAATCAATGCAGGCGACGGAACTCATGAACACCCCTCCCAGGGGTTGCTTGACATGCTCACAATAAGAGATCATTTCGGGCGTCTCGACAGCCTTAAAGTTGCCATAATCGGCGATATTACTCATAGCAGGGTCGCTCGCTCGAACATCCAGGGACTGACAAAGATGGGTTCTGAAGTTTTTCTGGCCGGTCCTCCTACCATGATGCCTCCTGGAGCGGCCAAACTCGGCAATGTGACTGTCTGTAAAAACATCAAGGAAGCTATTGCAGATGCAGACGTGGTCATGATGCTTCGAATACAGCAGGAGAGGCAGGGGAAGACCCTTATGCCTAATGCCAGGGAGTATTCACGCTATTTCGGCCTGAACCCGGAAAATCTCAAGCTGGCCAGACCAGGAGCTATGGTAATGCATCCTGGGCCGATAAACAGGGGGGTAGAGATGTCTTCATACGTTGTTGACGGTGCTCAATCACATATACTGAGACAGGTTGAAAACGGTGTGGCTGTCAGGATGTCGATGCTCTACCATGTATGCGGCGGAGAAATAGAATAGTTTTGTTGTTGTATTGCTATAAATTACGATAAATAAGGGGGTTATATATGAATCTGTTTATCAGGGGTGGAAGAGTCGTAGACCCTGGCCAAAATATTGATGAGATTTTGGATATCAGGATAGAAAACGGCGTCATAACGGAAACCGGGAAAAATCTCGAACCTCTCTCAGGTTCTGAAGTGATTGACGCGGCAGGCAAATATGCAGTCCCAGGCCTGATAGACATGCATGTTCATCTTCGCGATCCGGGGTTCGAATACAAGGAAGATATAATAACCGGCTCTCTTGCAGCTGCCAGAGGGGGGTTCACCTCAGTCGCCTGCATGCCGAACACTAATCCGGTGATCGACAACAAGGCTGTTGCCGGGTATATAACAAACAAGGCGAAGAGTCACGGGTTCTGCAATGTCTACCCGGTCGGCTGCATAACGCACGGAATGGGTGGTGAGCGGCTTTCCGAAATGGGGGAATTGAAGGAAGCGGGATGTGTTGCGGTTTCGGACGATGGAAAGCCTGTAAAAAACGCCGAGTTGATGCGCAGGGCGCTTGAATATGCAAAAGGGATCGGCATACCGGTCATAGCTCATTCCGAAGATATCTCCCTGGTTGGCGAGGGGGTAATGAACGAGGGATTTACTTCGACCGAAATAGGCCTCAAAGGTATTCCCAGAGTTGCTGAAGAGATTGCTGTCGCTCGTGATGTAATGCTTGCAGAATATACGCAAAGCCCGATTCATATCGCCCACCTCTCGACAGGCGGCGGAGTGCGGATCATTCGTGAGGCAAAAGCCAGAGGGGTTAAGGTTACTGCCGAAACCGCCCCCCACTACTTCATTCTCACAGATGACGCGGTAAGAGGTTACAACACTAATGCAAAGATGAATCCCCCTCTAAGGGAAGCTTGCGATGTCGAGGCTGTAAGGGAAGGGTTGAGAGATGGAACCATCGATTGCATTGCAACGGATCATGCGCCGCACCACCTTGATGAAAAGGATATAGAATTTGATGCCGCTCTGAACGGCATAATCGGTCTTGAAAGCTCTCTGCCGCTGTCGCTCGCGCTTGTGGACGATGGTATTCTTACATTTAATCAATTAATAGAGAAAATGTCTTGCAACCCTGCCAGAATACTTGGTTTGGATCGTGGCACGCTGAAAAGAGGGGCAATAGCCGACATCACTCTGATAGATACACTGGCAGAGTGGGTATTTGAAACAGGGCAACTGGCGAGCAAATCGATGAACTCTCCATTCTTCGGATGTAAGATGAAAGGGGCTGCGTTCGCCACCATACTCGGCGGGAGAGTGGTTTACAGGATTGACCGCTTGGCCGGAAAGTGACCGTTTTCAAATAAAAGCTTGCTTTAAAAATGGAATGAATCCGGAAAATCTGACTATGAACAAATGGAGTGGAAAAAGCATGAAAGCGATTCTAGCGCTGGCGGACGGGCGCATCTTTGAAGGGAAATCATTCGGAGCGAGCGGGGAGGCTGCCGGAGAGGTAGTATTCAACACGGCAATGACAGGGTACCAGGAGATACTTACCGATCCCTCCTACAAGGGACAGATGGTTACGATGACCTGCCCGCAGATAGGGAACACCGGCATAAATCCAGAAGATATCGAGAGCAGGGGAGTTTTTCTTTCTGGTTTTATAGTCAGGGAATATCTTGAAAATTATTCAAGCTGGCGAGCCACCATGACTCTTGCGGCATATCTGAAAGAAAACGGGGTGGTGGGGATAGACGGAATCGACACAAGGGCGCTTACGAGGCATATACGTGACAAAGGGGCGCAGAACGGCATTATTTCCACCACTGACCTTTCGCATGAAAATCTGGTTGCCAAAGCAAGAAAATTGCCAAGCATGTCCGGCCTTGATCTCGTTACCGGAGTCTCATGCGAAAAACCTTATAACTGGAGGGAGGGGTCATGGGAAATAGGGAAGGGGCACGCGAACCCTGACCCATCCACCCTGCAATTCAGGGTGGTTGCCTATGATTTCGGGATAAAATACAACATACTCAGGTGTCTGGTTGATGTGGGGTGCAATGTCACGGTTGTTCCGGCGGATTTCCCGGCGGAAAAAACACTTGCCATGAATCCTGACGGGATTTTTCTCTCAAACGGCCCAGGCGACCCTGAGCCGCTTCTGAAAGCGCAGATTGAGATCAGAAAGCTCATAGGGAAAAAACCGATTTTCGGCATCTGCCTGGGGCACCAGCTGCTTGGACTTGCGCTTGGAGGCAGAACCGTAAAACTTCCTTTCGGAAATCATGGTTCAAACCTTCCTGTAATGGATATCTCTACTGGAAAAGTAGAAATTACCTCCCAGAATCACGGATTTGCCGTAGAGCTAGAATCTCTCGGCGATGCCGCCTGTCTGGGGCATGAAAACCTGAACGACCATACGGTCGAAGGGATACGCCACTGCAGGTTGCCGGTTTTTTCAGTCCAACACCATCCTGAAGCCTCACCGGGACCTCACGATTCACGCTATCTCTTCGGACGTTTTGTCGAGATGATGAAAAAAGAGAAGGGGTGTTGAAATATTGCGGAAATGCGGGAGTGATATTTCGTACCTGAAGCTGTATCATACCGGAGAATTGCTTCGCCGCGTCAGTGACGCCTATCAGCGCCTCGCTTCATGCGACCTCTGCCCGCGAGATTGCAGAATAAACCGGATAAAAGGCGAGTCCGGGTTCTGCGGTACATCTCTTCTTCCCAGAATAGCCGCCACAAGCATACACAAGGGTGAAGAGCCCCCGGTTTCCGGAAGCGTTGGATCTGGCGCTATTTTCTTCTCAGGCTGCTCGCTTAAATGCACTTTCTGTCAGAATTTTCCGATAAGCCGGCTTGGAAACGGGAGAGAGGTCACAACAAAAGAGCTTGCTAAAAAGATGCTCCATCTGCAGAGGAAGGGAGCTGCAAACATAAATCTGGTAACGCCGACGCATTTTCTTCCTCAGATACTGGCGGCTCTCTGGCTTGCCATTCCGGAAGGCCTGAGGCTGCCTATGCTCTGGAATTCAAGCGGATATGAAAAAGTTGATTCGCTCCAGCTTCTGGAAGGTATTGTTGCAATATACCTCCCTGACATGAAGTACAGTGATGATGAACATGCCAGGATTTACTCATCTGCCCCGGATTACACCGGAATAAACAGGATTGCTGTAGCCGAAATGGCAAGACAGGTTGGCAACCTTGAAGCAGATTCTGATGGTATGGCTGTTAAAGGATTGATAATACGACACCTTGTCCTGCCAAATGGAGTGAGCGGCGCAAGAGATATTCTGGACTGGATTGGAACAAACCTTGGAAAGGGGACTCATCTCTCCCTTATGAGCCAGTATTTCCCCGCCGGAATGGCAAGTGAAGATACTGTAATCGGACGGCATCTGAACATGACTGAATATGACGATGCAATGGATGCCCTTGAGCGCGTCGGGCTCGAAAACGGCTGGGTGCAGGAACTTGATCAGGAGCGAGGTCCTGTTTAAGCTTGTTTTTTATCTTCACTTCTGGCGAGGGGAGGAGCTCTGCATGGATGACGAAAGAAAATATCGATTCAGCTGGGATCTTATAGGAAATATTGCCGAGGCGCGCCCCAATCTTGGAATTTACGCACGTCTCGAAATTTACAGGCTCATGCAGTACTCTTTCCGTGATGTAATCGAGCGGCATGTAGGGACGGAAGAGACTGACACCATTTTCTTCGAAGCCGGCAAGCTTGCAGGGGTAGAATTTTACAGGCGGATGTTGAGGCCCTCCGACAATCTGAACGATTTCATAAGGCAGCTGCAGGATGTAATGAAAGAGATGGGAATAGGCATACTGCGTGTTGAGCAGTCCGATCCTGGAAAAGGCGAGTTTGTTCTGACGGTATCGGAAGACCTCGACTGCTCGGGGCTGCCGGAACTTGATCACGAGATATGCACATATGACGAAGGGTTTATCGCCGGATTGCTTGAGAGTTTCACTGGAAAGAAGTTCGACGTAAGAGAGATAGACTGCTGGTGCACAGGCGACAGAACATGCAGATTTCTCGCAAGGGTGGCTTAATGACTGGTTTCGACAAGCCGGAATATATCGAACAGTGCGATCTGTTGATGAAAGAGGCAGTAAATCTCCTCTCAGAGATCATGACTGCAAAGACAATCTATTTCGATATATCCGACAGACTGAAAGAAAACATTGAATTCGTCGAATTGCGCGACACGCTCCTGGATGTGCGGGAATTCATAATGGCGCTGGCAGACGGCGACCTTTCACGCACTCTTAATCACAGGGGATATATTCCTGGGGTGCTGAAAGGTTTGCAGGCATCCCTGCGTCACCTCACCTGGCAGACCGCCATGATAGCGACCGGAGACTTTTCTCAGCGTGTTGATTTCATGGGTGAATTTTCGGAATCTTTCAACAAGATGGTAATCCAGCTTGACGAAACCATGCAGAGTCTACGCCTGCACGAGAAAGAGCTGGAGCGCCTCGCGCATACCGACCATCTTACTGGGGTGAACAACCGCAGGTATTTCATCGAGCTTCTTGAACTTGAGCTTGAACGATGCAGACGTTATCCAAAATCACTTTCGCTGTTGATGCTTGATATTGATCATTTCAAGACTGTAAATGACACTTACGGACATGGCGCTGGTGACGAGGCGCTTAAAAGTTTTGTCGCGATGCTGAACAACTCAGGCCTTAGAAACAGTGACTTTGCAGGGAGAATGGGTGGAGAGGAGTTTGCCGTCACTCTTCCGGAAACAGAAATGGAAATAGCGTCCGGAGTTGTGGCGGAACGGATCAGGAACTCCCTGGAGAAGAGAGCAATAATTTATAATGGCACCCGCTTTTTTGTCACAGTCAGCATCGGCGTGGCTGAATTGAGAAAAGAGGATTCCGTGCAGAGCATTCTCCATCGCGCGGATCAGGCCTTATACAGAGCTAAAACATCCGGACGCAACAGGGTATGCACCGAGCAGGATTTATAACAGTAAAAATCTGCCCGATCCTGGGAAAACATGGGTCTTGCAAAAAAAAGAAGGAGATGAAATGCCAAGAAGAACCGACCTTGAAAAAATACTTATAATCGGCGCAGGGCCAATCGTCATCGGCCAGGCCTGCGAGTTTGACTACTCCGGCACACAGGCCTGCAAGGCGCTCAAAGAGGAGGGGTACGAAGTCATTCTTCTCAACAGCAATCCTGCTACCATAATGACTGACCCGGACTTTGCCGACCGCACCTACATCGAGCCTGTCACACCGGGGATGCTGGCCAGGATAATAGAGAAGGAGCGACCTGACGCGATTCTGCCTACGCTTGGCGGTCAGACGGCTCTGAACTGTGCTGTTTCGGTTGCTGAATCCGGGGTGCTTGAAAAGTTCGGAGTTGAGTTGATTGGCGCAAAACTTCCTGCCATAAAAAAAGCGGAAGACAGAACGCTTTTCAAGAAGGCGATGGGAAAAATCGGCCTGGAAGTGCCCAGATCAGGGTTCGCACACAACTATTCAGAGGCGATGGAAGTGGTCAGAAGCATCGGATTTCCTGCTATCATCCGCCCATCTTTCACCCTAGGCGGCACCGGCGGAGGGATAGCCTATAATCTTGAAGAGTACGAAAAGATGGCTATGGCCGGAATTGATGCTTCCCCTACCGATGAAATACTCGTGGAGGAGTCGATAATCGGATGGAAGGAGTATGAACTAGAGGTTATGCGTGATACCGCCGACAATGTGGTTATCATCTGCTCAATCGAGAATTTTGACCCGATGGGGGTGCATACAGGTGACTCGATAACCGTGGCTCCGGCACAGACGCTTACAGACAAGGAGTACCAGATACTCCGTGACGCCTCGCTTAAAATCATTCGAGAGATCGGAGTAGACACAGGAGGTTCCAATATTCAGTTCGGAGTTAATCCGCTGAATGGCCGCCTCGTTGTCATAGAGATGAATCCTCGTGTTTCCCGCTCATCAGCCCTTGCTTCAAAGGCCACAGGATTCCCGATCGCAAAAATCGCTGCGAAACTTGCAGTAGGGTACACACTTGATGAAATTACCAATGATATAACACGCGAGACCCCGGCCTGTTTCGAGCCCGCGATAGACTATGTGGTGACAAAGATACCCCGTTTCACATTTGAAAAATTCCCTGCTGCCGATGCCACGCTGACGAC
Organism: Geobacter sp. UBA4057; assembly: GCA_002382705.1. Lineage (GTDB taxonomy): Bacteria > Desulfobacterota > Desulfuromonadia > Geobacterales > Pseudopelobacteraceae > UBA4057. Next base: position 40,764 of record DFZL01000045.1, on the reverse strand, counting down.
ACAGATGAAGTCGGTAGGCGAGGTGATGGCGATAGGGAGAACTTTCAAGGAGTCATTCCAGAAAGCTCTCCGTTCTCTGGAGATCGGTGTATGCGGCCTGGATTCAAGGCTGTTCGACATGAGGACTGAGACAAGACGCGCTCTTTCTCAAAAGGAACAGAAACTGCTGCTAGAGAAACTGCGGATACCTAATTGCGACAGGCTCTGGTATCTGGCTGACGCATTGCGTGCAGGTATCAACGTGGAGGAGATAAACAGAGATACCGGCATTGACCCCTGGTTTCTGCATAATCTGAGAGAAATCATAGAAAAGGAAGAGGAACTCAGACAGGCCGTTGCAGATGGAGACAAAAGCGACCTCTCAAAAACCGTATCCAGGGAGCTTTTCGTCGAAGCCAAAAGGATGGGGTTTTCTGACCGCATGCTCTCGATCCTCTGGTCAACAGAGGAAGAAAGCGTGTGCTCCGCCAGGCATAAGCTCGGCATCAGGCCGGTATATAAGCGGGTTGACACTTGCGCTGCCGAATTTGAGGCTTATACCCCTTACCTATACTCGACATACGAAGAAGAGTGCGAAGCATTCCCCTCCGACAGGAAGAAAATCATGATTTTGGGAGGGGGGCCGAACAGGATAGGGCAGGGGATTGAATTCGACTACTGTTGCGTGCATGGCGTTTTTGCACTGGCGGAAGACGGATTCGAGACGATAATGGTCAACTGCAACCCGGAAACCGTTTCAACCGATTACGACACGTCCGACCGCCTCTACTTTGAACCGCTGACTCTTGAGGACGTGCTTGAAATCGTTGTAAAAGAGAAACCGGATGGCGTTATAGTCCAGTTCGGGGGACAGACTCCGCTGAAGCTCGCTGTTGCTCTTGAAAAGGCGGGAGTGCCGATCATAGGAACATCTCCTGATGCAATAGACAGGGCGGAAGACCGTGAACGTTTCCAGGAGATGCTTCACAAACTTGGCCTGCGCCAGCCAGAAAACGGAACTGCCAGATATTTCGAAGAAGCGGAGAAGATCGCCGAAAGGATAGGTTACCCGGTTGTAGTCAGGCCATCATATGTACTGGGTGGGCGGGCAATGGAGATTGTCTTTGATACTGACAACCTCCGCAGATATATGACTACCGCAGTGCAGGTCTCTCCGGAACATCCGATTCTGATAGACAAATTTCTGGATGAAGCGATAGAGATCGATGTCGATGCCCTGTGTGACGGCAAGGAAGTGGTAATTGGTGGAATCATGGAGCATATAGAGGAGGCCGGGATACATTCGGGAGATTCCGCATGCTCTCTCCCTCCTTATTCAGTCCATGACCGGATCGTTTCCGAGATAAGGAGACAGACGGCGCTGATGGCTCTGGAACTTGGTGTGAGAGGGCTGATGAATGTTCAGTATGCGCTGAAAGGCGAAGAGATATACATCCTTGAGGTCAACCCGCGCGCCTCCCGCACCGTGCCATTCGTTTCAAAAGCGACAGGCAGGCCTCTGGCAAAGATCGCCGCTCGCATCATGGCCGGAAAGACCTTGAAAGAGCTCGGAATTTCCGGCGATATAATTCCGGAGCATATCTCCGTGAAAGAGTCGGTTTTCCCTTTTGTAAAATTCCCGGGTGTTGACACAATTCTTGGCCCGGAGATGAAATCTACCGGAGAAGTCATGGGGATAGGCTACAGCTTCGCCGAGGCTTTTGCAAAATCGCAGATGGGAGCCAACGTGACTCTGCCTCTCTCAGGGACGGCCTTTATCAGCGTCAGAGACGCCGACAAGAAACATATTGTAAACGTGGCTGAAAAATTGTATAAAGCCGGATTTGGGATACTCGCAACATCCGGCACTGCAGCTTTTCTCAAAGAGAAAGGCATACCTGTAAAAAATGTCAACAAGGTTGCGGAGGGGCGTCCGCATATAGTTGACTCCATAAAAAACGGTGAAGTCGCCCTTGTGGTAAACACTACCCAGGGGTCACAGGCTGTCGCAGATTCGTTTTCTATCAGACGTGAAGCATTGATGCATGGAATAACCTATTATACGACCATTTCCGGGGCTAAAGCGGCTGTTGACAGCATAATAGCTCTAATTAAAAATGAGCTTGACGCAAGGTCTCTGCAGGATTATCTGAAACAGATCACGGGTTGCGCCTGAAACTGACGACGGATTTTTATCCCCGTTTTTTCGTCTTGCAGGGTGATTCAGCAGGTTTGTCCGTAAAATTGGGAAACGACAGAAACTTGCCCATATCCATGATGTCGCGTGGAATGGATGATCATAAACAGGAGCAGATAAAAGATGTCCCATTCAATACCACTTACAAAAGAGAGTTATGAAGCTCTTCAGGAAGAGCTGAAGCGGCTGATCAGGGTAGAACGGCCAAAAGTGATACAGGATATCGCTGAAGCCCGCTCACATGGTGACCTTTCCGAAAACGCCGAATATGAAGCCGCAAAAAACCGGCAGGGATTCATTGAGGGGAGAATTCAGGAGATAAACGGGAAGCTGGCACGAGCCCACGTTGTTGACCTCTCTGGGCTCACTCCGGACAAGGTGGTGTTCGGGGCAACCGTGACGCTTTATGACACTGCGCTGGAAGAGGAAGTCGTATATCGGATAGTGGGAGAGGATGAAGCCGAGATAAAAGCGGGCAAGATTTCATGCACATCCCCTGTAGGCAAGGCACTGATAGGGCACAGGCTTGATGATACCGTAAGGGTAAATGTTCCTGCCGGGATCAAGGAGTACGAAATCATAGACATAAAATATAACTGAGGCAGATGTAGCCCTCTGAAAATTCTTGTCGCGACATTGTTCTGTTTTTTAAAAAAAAGATCGACTGAAAGGAAGGCAATATTATGACTGACCGGATTAACGGGGATATGACCTTTTTTGAACTGATGCGTACCTACCCGGCTTCCGTGGAAGTTCTGCGGAAATACAACCTTGGATGCGTCGGCTGCATGGGGGCGCAGAATGAAAGCCTGGAGCAGGGAGCAAAGGCGCATGGTATCGATCCGGATCAGCTTGTCAATGACCTGAACGCTGCAATCCAAGGGGACACAAACTGATTTTATCGCCTTTTGACCATTACATGGCATTTTCTCAAATATTCACTGGCTCTTCGTAATCTGCCCCCAGCTGCTCTTTTCTCAATTTTTCCAACCTGTGCCTTATCGCACTGGGACCATCCACGACCCTGGAAAACGAAACATCAGGCAAAGCGATCTCCATTTTGCATTTGGGCAGGATCGTATCGGACAGGTGATGAATCAGTTTCAAAGTCCTGAAACCGTCAAACCAGACGTGGAAAGCTTTAAGAAGCGCTTTTTTATCCCTGCTGTTTTTTCTGAGTTTGCTCCATGCAAGCGCGAATTCTGATCTTGTCAGAAAATTTGCCAGTTCAAGGCTTATTGAAGCTGATTCGCGCAGTATTGCCGACGCTTCCGAATTCGCTCTCGATTCAACCAAATTCAACAACTCTTTTACTATTTCGTAGCAGCTAGGGTGATAGAAAAGTAAAATTTCCTTTCCGGAAAGCTGTTTAATTACGCTTCTCCCGGTGCCGAAAGGCACTCGGGTGGATGGGCGGGATGACGGATAGACGACAGTGCCTTCAATTCCTGATATGCCGCATGTCTTTGAAATCTGTTGAAGAAAGTAGAAATCTTCGCCGGCCTCCCTGCAATTCATTCCTCCGATCTTCAGGTATGCCGAGAGAGGAACCGCCATTGCGCTTCCAATGCTGTGAAACGCATAGGGGGAACCTGCCGCAGAGAGTCCAGAAACATAGGCGCGCAGAAAAAGCTCATATCGCATTATCGCCAGGTTTTCAGTTTCGGTTTCCCCGGCCTGATGAATGAAGCTGATTACAGCTCCGCTTTTCCTCCCGCTCCGAAAATGGGCAGTTATCGCGGGGAGATAGTCCGGCCGAACCAATGTGTCGGCATCAAGGCAGACCAGAACCGGATCCCGGCAGATATAATCCAGCTTTGATATGGCGATGTCCAATCCTGTTTTTCTCGCCACACCTACTCCCCCCCTGCTGTCAGGAAGTTCCTCCCCCGGGGACGCGGCGTCTATCCAGGCAAGTTGAATAAAGGGGTGAGCCGAAGCAAAATACGGCAGTATTTCAAGAGTCCGGATGTTGTCCAATTTCTCTCTCATGTCAGCATTTCCCCTGTTATTTACAACAACCAGGACAAGGAACTCCGCAAGCGCTTCAACAGGGTTATCAGAGAGGCTTTCGAGGGTAAGAAAAAGCGAAGCGCTTTCTGCAAAGGCTGGGATTACAACAGCTCCGGAATATTTCTCCCTGACGTTCCCGATTATTTTGCGGCCAGCGGAAATGCCACGCGCCTCAAGATACCTGGATGGGCTGTTTTGCATAAATTTTCTCCCGAAAGAATGAATGGCAACCTGATTATAATCGTCATGACAGATGACCTCAAAAATACCGCATCTGATTTTTCTGCGCGCGGCTTAGAATTGAAGCAAAAGATTGACTGCAGAGCGTCGGCAAGTTATATAAAGTTTTCCTTGACTGCAACAGGATATTCAGGCTATTTAAATATCCTTTATGGTGGCTATGGTGAAGCGGTCAACACTTACGACTGTGACTCGTACATACGTGGGTTCGAATCCCACTAGCCACCCCAAAAATTACCTGTCATCCTTAGGTGGCGGTTTAAACATACCGATGTCATTCCGATTGTTTATGCAAAGGTTTTTTCGTTCTGCCTCTTTGATGGTGAACATGAAAAAACCTTTCGTTTTTTGCAACATATGCTTTAAATCTGATTTAATAGTTTAAACATTAAACATATCATACTGAAATGTCAGAGAAAAAAAACATCGCTACTGCTGCAGGAGTACTTGGAAGCGCAACGATAGTGTCACGCATCATGGGGATGCTTCGTGACATGGCGGTTTCACGTTTTTTCGGGGCAGGAATGGCTACTGACGCTTTCTTCGCCGCTTTTCAGATCCCTAATATGCTCAGGCGGTTTTTTGCTGAAGGCGCCCTCACATCTGCATTTGTTCCCCTCTTCTCCGCAACCGTAAACCGGGACGGAGATGAAAAGGCAAAAGAGCTTGCCAACGCATGCTTCACGCTCCTGACCATGATAATGGCCATGGTCACTCTCTGCGGCATCATATTCTCCCCCCTGATTGTCGGGATCATGTTCCCGGGATTCAAAAGCGTTCCTGGTAAATTTGAGCTTACGGTTACCCTTAACCGCCTGATGTTTCCATATATATTCTTCATAAGTCTTGTAGCTTTATGCATGGGAATTCTGAACACGCTCCGCCATTTTTTCACGCCTGCCATTTCCACCGTTTTTCTTAATATTTCAATAATCCTTTCAGCATTTTTTATGCGTGATCTTTTTTACGCTCCTGTAACCGCTCTGGCTGCCGGCGTTTTCATCGGCGGATCTCTCCAGCTTATAATGCAACTTCCGGTTCTGGCTCGCAAAGGCTATTTCCCAAGACCATCGTTCAATTTCAGGATACCTGAGATAAGGAACATGGCGCTTCTGATTTTTCCATCCATCTTCGGAGTAGGAGTTTACTATCTCAACATAGGAATAGGTGCGATACTGGCATCGCTGCTCCCGCAGGGGAGCGTTTCGTATCTGTACTATGCCCAGCGGCTATTCGAATTTCCGCAGGGGATTTTTACTGTCTCCGTGGCTCAGGCGGTGCTCCCTTCCATGAGCAGACAGGCGGCGGAAGGAGAGATCGATGCTATGAAAGAATCGCTCTCGTTCGGACTCAGGCTGACCCTTTTTATAACAATACCGGCAATGGCTGGATTGATGATAGTTGCGACACCGGTATTCTCTCTCCTTTTCATGGGGGGAAAATTTGATTATTCCGGAACTCTTAACTCTTCTGAGGCGCTTTTTTACTATTCGGCAGGCCTCTCGTTCGTAGCGGTAACCAGAGTGCTGGCCCCAGCCTTTTATGCTCTTAAAGACACCAGAACACCTGTGTATTGCGCCTTTGCCGCTTTTATCATCAATCTTCTGTTCAGCCTGCTTCTGATGGGGGGGATGAAACATTCCGGACTGGCTCTTGCCACTACTGTCTCTGCATGCGGCAACATGCTTCTGCTTTTACTCTGCCTTGAACGTAAAATCGGCTCTTTCGGAGGTAAAGAGATTCTCGCCGGTGGTGTGAAATCTCTCCTGGCCTCGATACCCATGGCCATTGTTGTTTACTGTCTATGCACGCTTGCAGACTGGTCGCTTGGCGAAGCCAGACTTTTCAAGTCTCTGTTGCTTTTTTTCGCGGTCGTTTCCGGCGCATCCGTCTATCTTTTGCTAAGCTACCTTTTCGGGTCTCCGGAGGCGGTTTCAATAATCGGTTTAATGAGAAAAAAACTGACCGCAGCCCTCAGATGCTTCTGAACATATGCGGAATCCGAAATAGGGGAATCATATGCGATACTGTTCATTTTTCAGCGCGAATAGTGGTTCAGGAGCTGTAATGGCTACAGACTCAGGGATTTGCAGGGTGATGTTTCCAGGCGATCCTGAACTCTCAACAGGACATGGAACAAGACGACACCCGGCATCGTCATCCTTGACTGAAGCAGCAGCAGAGATGATCTCGGCTTATTTCAGAGGAGAAAAGACAACTTTCCTTGCCCTTCCTGTTGATCTCGAGCGTAGCACTCCATTCAGGAGCAACATCCTCCGTATGATCCGTTCTATAAGATATGGAGAAGTAAAAAGCTATGGAGAAATCGCTGCTATGGCGGGCATACCTGCCGCTTCACGCGCGGTAGGAGGCGCGATGGCTTCAAACCCGGTCCCCCTTGTAATACCGTGCCATCGAGTCATAGCGGCAGATGGAAGTTTGACCGGTTTCAGCGCCGCAGGTGGAATTTTATTTAAAAAATATTTATTGATGCTGGAAGGTATCGAATTTAAAGGGGATAAGGTTTTGAGAAAATGACAGGTTATTAACAGGACTCATCAATTAAAAGAGACATCTTTAATCCAGATTCTAAATGGCTTACATAACTACTGATAAAACAAGTAAATTATTCTAACATGCTGATATTATTAATAAAAATACTGTATAAAAAATAGGCAATATATAGAAAACTCTTTTAAAAATATCACTTTGGTCTTTTATCCACATTATTCCCAACATGTTATCCACATTTTTTGTGGATAAGCGGCTACATGCCTGTAATAGTTGGAGCTATTGCGGAAAAATTGTAAAAAAACGGTTGTGCTCAAATTTGTTTTCCAAGCTCTTTTGCCTCGCACCATAACCGTTCAAGCTCCTCCATTTCCGCCTCATTCAACGATTTCCCCTGTTTTTCAAGGGTGCTCTCCATGTGACTGAAACGTTTCTGGAAGCGGCTGATTGTTGCATGCAGCGCATCTTCCGGATTGATTGACAAAAATCTGCCAAAATTGACCGAGGAAAAAATAATATCGCCAAGTTCCTCTTCTATCCGTTTTCTCTCTCCCGAATTGAAAGCTTCTTCCAGTTCATTCAGCTCCTCCTTTATTTTTTCGATTATCTGGCGAGCATCTTCCCAGTCAAAACCGGCCATGGCTGCTTTTTCTGTTATTTTCTGGGCTTTGAGGAGGGCGGGAAGGGTGGATGGGACACCGGAGAGGATCGATTTTCCGGCAGAGTCTCTCTTTTCGCTCTTTTTGATATTTTCCCAGTTTTTTGTCTGTTCGGAGCTGTTTTTAATCTCCATTTCGCCGAACACATGCGGATGCCTTCTTACAAGCTTCTCGCAGAGCGTTCTGATTACGTCACTTATGTCGAATTCTCCGTTCTCTTCGGCTATAGCGGAGTGGAAAACAGGTTGCAGCAACAGGTCGCCAAGCTCTTCGCAGAGACGCTCTGATGAGTCATCGTCAATGGCTTCCATAACCTCATAAGTCTCTTCCAGAAGATAGCGTTTAAGGCTCTCATGGCTCTGCTCGGCATCCCAGGGACAACCGCCGGGGGAGCGGAGCTTGCGCATTATCGCAACCAGCGTATCAAAATCATATTTTTCTGAATACATGGCTTCCAAGCTCCTTGTAGGATGTTTGCTCTCCGCCCCTGTTTCGCCGTTTTTTTCAAAACAAACTGGAGAAATGGAGCAGAATAAAAAGGCTATTCAAGCATAGCGTTTGCCTGGAGCGCAGCCAGATGCGATGCAGGCCTTTTTCTTGCATCCGCAAGCGGCTTTTTTAACAGAAGATGCGCGAAATCTTCAAGCTCAGGCCTTTTGCAGAAACCGCTCAACCGAGCACAGCATATCGCTGCTATTGAAAAAGGAGAGGGGATTGCGCCATCATGGTCAAACGAAACCTTTATCATCATCTGTTCAGCGTCTTTTCCTGATTTGCAGATCAACTCCTTTTCGGGATAGTAGAAGAGTTCCATCATGCAGGAAGCGACTTCCATTGCCTGATCGAGGCGGTTCTTATCGCCAGTCGTCATATAGAGTTCCGTAAGGGCGAAACAGAAAAAAGCGTAATCCTCCAGAAAAGCCGGGATGTCGGTGGTTATCCCTCTGTAAAAGCTTCTGTAAAATCTCCCTCCGCTCCCTTTCATATGGCCCAGAATAAAATCCGCACACCTTTCGGCTCGCTCGATATACTCATTTCCGCAGAATCTTCCCCCTCTGGCAAGGGCTGCCACCATCAGACCGTTCCAGGCGAGTAATATTTTTTCGTCGCGAAAAGTGGCTGTTCTTCTCTTTCTGACCTCATGGAGCAATTTGATGCAACGCTCGAATTTTTTAGCTGTATCTGTATGATCAAGCGATCTTTTTCTGCAAAAATCAGAAAGAGGAGTTTGAATGTTCAGGATATTGCTGTTCTCAAAGTTTCCGTTCTCCATGATGCCGTAAAATTCACAGAAAAGTTCCGAATCATCAGCAAGAAGCTCATCAATCTCCCTTTTCCCCCAGAGATAATATTTTCCTTCAACCCCTTCGGAATCAGCGTCCAGAGCGGAATAAAACCCACCTCCAGGGTATGTCAACTTCTCTTCAACAAAGCTGAATATATTTTCCGCCATTTCGAGAAATTCTTTTTCATTCGTAAGCTCATACGCCTCAAGCGCGGCCAGTGAAAAAAGCGCCTGATCGTAAAGCATCTTTTCAAAATGAGGGACAAACCATCTCCTGTCCACAGCGTATCTGTGAATCCCCCCACTCACCTGGTCCCATATCCCTCCATTCCTGATGCGTCGAAGAGTATTGAGAGCCATCTCCATCCCTGAATCGTTATGAGACATCAGCCAGATCAGATTCCAGGGGGTCGGAAATTTCGGCGATTTGCCGAATCCTCCATATTCGGAATCGTATGCCGCATTTAGCTGTTCGAACGCAACTGCGGCGATATCGGCCGGGTCAACCGTCTGCATCTCTTCATAAGGGGAGGGGGTCGCAAGCGCTTCCATTACGGCAGCACAGCTCTTTTCAATCCGCTCCGGCTCCATTCTCCAGAGAAGCGCGATATTTGTCAGAAGCTCGACAAGCCCGGAGCCCTTGTCACCCCCTTTTTTCGGAAGAGTGGTGAATGACATGAAAGGACGCTTGTCAGGAGCGAGAAAAAGATTCAATGGCCAACCGCCACCTCCGGTGAGAAGGTGGGAAGCAGCCATATAAAACTCATCGATATCCGGACGCTCTTCGCGGTCCACCTTGATGCAGACGTAATATCTGTTCAGTATTTCAGCTACTTCATCATCCTCAAAAGATTCATGCGCCATATAGTGGCACCAGTGGCAGGTCGAATAGCCTATTGAGAGAAATATCGGCTTGTTTTCGGATGCCGCCATCTCAAAAGCCTCCTTGCGCCATTCGAGCCAATTGACCGGATTTTCCGAATGTTGCAGCAGATATGGAGATTTTGAAGAACCAAGCCTGTTGCCGCAACTCTTCATCTCTCCAGGAGCTTTTGTCGACTCAGCAGTCATATGTTCTCACTTTTTTGAATTCATGATGCTGTTTTCAAGATCATCAACAAGATCGGCAAGGAAATCATACCCTTTTTGCCAGAAGTCATTTTCCGTAATATCGATTCCGCAGAGTTTCGCCGTTTCATAGGGGGAGCGCGACCCGCCTGATTCGAGAAGCATAAGATATCCGGGTTTGAAGCTTTCTCCCTCTTCGCGGTATTTCTGGAAAAGCGCCAGCACCAGAAGCTCCGCAAATGTATAGGAATAGCAGTAGAAACGGCTGTGTATGAAGTGGCTTATATATGACCATCCCCACCTGTAAGCCGGTATCATCTCTACTGAATCGCCAAATAACTTCCCGTTCTCCTCAAGCCATATCTCCGATATAGTGTCGTTGGATAATAACCGGTTTTTCCGTTCGTAGTGGAGTCGCAACTCAAAACGTGTAAGAACGGTCTGTCGAAACGTGGTGGCGATGATGTCCTCTATCTTGGCGCAGAGAAGGGATTTCCTGGCTGTAGTGTCGTTTTCGTTTTCGAGGAGTCTTCGCGTAAGGAGCATTTCACCGAATACCGAGGCTGTCTCAGCAAGCGGCAGAGGTGGGTGATAATTCAACATGTTTTGCTTCCCGGAAAGAACGAAATGGAGCCCATGTCCAGCTTCATGCGCTATTGTAGCGATGTCGCGAAGCGTTCCGGTGTAGTTTAGAAGGAGAAACGGAGGGCTCTCAGGTGATATTCCCATTGCAAAAGCGCCGCCGGATTTTCCTCTGCGCGGCATGACATCGACGCGACGTTCTCTGAAGAAGGCGTCTATTATTCCACCGAATTTGCAGTCATAATCGCTGTATGATGATACGACCATCTCTCTTGCTGTTTCAAAATCGTATTTTTTCAGGTCAGGAGCCACCGGCGCGTAAATGTCGCAGTTACGGATTTTATCAATTCCGAGCAGGTTCGCCTTTATATTGAAGTATCTCTGCGCCAGGCCGTAATTCCGCTCTGTCACCGACAAAAGATGTTCGACGGCTTCATCAGGGATTTCATTTCCTATATTTGTTGGCTGAATAGGAGTTCTGTATCCTCTAAGCTCCATCTCTTCCGCATGATCAAGCGCCATGTTGTTGAATACCGAATTGTATACGATTCCGTTTTCAGCGTACTTGTCCAGGAAAGTCGCAAGCGAGCGGAACCGTATATCGGCTGATGGGTGATGCAGCATCGAAAGGAGCTCTTCCCCGGTAAATTCACGCTCTTCCCCGTCAAGCTCCATCTTGTGGAGAAAGGAGGCTGAAAGTTCATCGAAAAGCCTTGTAAAGGCATTTATGCCGGTGAGATTTTTACGGGTAAGAAGCTGCTCCTCGTTTTCCTTCAGAATGTATGGACGAAATCTGCGGATACTCCGGAGAAAATGGCGATAATTAGCGCTTTCATCAAGCCGGAGAAGCTTTTCGAAAGCATCTTCCTCAAGGTTGATGAGTTCGATCTCAAAAAAGAGCAGCCGTTGCGATATCCTGCTTGAGAGTTCGGTGCAGCGCTGGGAAAGGGCGCGGAAAGCTTCATTCCCTGAATCGGAGGCGAAAAGAAGATGCGCATAGCAGAGCGGTTTCGATATGGAAACCTGCAATCTCTCGTATTCCATGATCGCTTCAAGTTGATTCAGGGGGGGGAGCGAGGCTGTCACGGAAAAATATTTTTCCCTGAACAGCTCTGTTTCACTGTCGAGCGAAGAAAGAGCCATGTCAAGCTCGGGCGAATCTGGCGAGGGGTAGAGGATCGTCATATCCCACATATATCTGTCGTCACTGTTAGTCATATTCATTTTCACAAACCTCATGAACCGGTTTTTAAATTCTCTCCAAACAAAGTTTCAAAGCCAGCCGCCCGAAAAAGCTTAAAAGATGAGGCTCTTGCAAAAAGGGTGTCATCCCCGAATGATTCTATCAGGCATCCAGAATACTGTCATTCTGCGCGGAGCGAAGCGTAGTCGCAGAATCCATCTGAAGAGCTCGATGATGTTTCCTGTAGACCCTGCGACTTCGCGCAGGGTGACGACTCTTTTTCCCGATCGCTTATCTCGTTTCCATCCGGAAACTCCGGATGGAAACTACCTCGGGAATGGCAGCTTTTATGACTTTTGCAAGAACCTCAAGATGGAAGCAGATTATTGACACATAATCCCTTATATATTATCATTTTGTTCTTTAATCAGATAACATGCGATCTTGTCAAGATAAACTCGGTCTTGCATCCGGATAGGATTGCATATTCATAGCAGACCAAAAAGGATACCTGAATGAGAAGCGATACGATAACAAAAGGGGTGGAGAGGACCCCTCACAGGGCACTTCTGAAAGCCACTGGGCTCTCGCACGACCAGATAGGAAAGCCTTTTATAGGAGTTGCCACAAGTTTCACAGACCTTATCCCGGGGCATGTCGGGATGCGCGACCTGGAGCGTTTTATTGAAAAGGGAGTACATTCAGGGGGTGGCTACGCTTTTTTCTTTGGTATACCGGGTGTCTGCGACGGCATATCTATGGGACACAGGGGGATGCACTACTCTCTCCCCACGCGCGAGCTCATAGCAGATATGGTTGAATCCGTAGCCGAAGCTCACAGGCTCGACGGTCTCGTCCTCCTTACCAACTGCGACAAGATCACCCCTGGAATGCTTATGGCCGCGGCCAGAATCAATATCCCGTCCATTGTCGTGACAGCTGGCCCGATGCTGAGCGGGCGAGGAGAATCAGGGCGGAGATACTCATTTGTCACGGATACATTCGAGGCGATGGCCAGATACAAGGCTGGCGTCATAGATGCAGATGAACTTGCACTCTGCGAGGAAAACGCCTGTCCCGGAATGGGGTCGTGCCAGGGGCTCTTCACAGCCAATACTATGGCGATACTTTCCGAAACAATGGGGATGAGCCTCCCCCGTTGCGGCACTGCCCTGGCTGTTTCCGCGCTGAAAAGAAGAATAGCCTTTGCTTCCGGAGAAAAAATAGTCGAGCTCGTGCAGAATGATATCAAGCCTCGCGACATAATGACTCGCGAGGCTTTTGAAAACGCCATAAGAGTTGATCTTGCCCTCGGCGGCTCATCAAATACAGTGCTTCATCTGCTTGCAATCGCAAACGAGGCCGAAGTGGAGCTTCCGCTTGATACATTTGACATACTTTCAAAAGACACTCCGCAGTTAGCCTCCATGAACCCCGCAGGAAAGCATTTCATGGAAGACCTTGATATCGCCGGAGGTGTAAGCGCTGTTTTCAGGCAGCTCGGAGACAAAATACACGACACGCGGACGCTCTTCGGTCTCACAACCCGTCAGTTGGCCGAATCTGTCCGCAATGTTGATGATGAGGTCGTAAGGCCGCTTTCCGATCCGTTCAAAAAAGAGGGGGGGATAGCGATACTTTACGGCAACATTGCACCCAAGGGAGCGGTAGTCAAACAGTCCGGAGTATCCGATGTGATGATGCGTTTCGAGGGGATTGCGCGCTGTTTCGACTCTGAAGAGAAAGCGATGTCTGCAATCATGAATGGCGTCATAAAACCGGGCGATATCGTTGTCATCCGCTACGAGGGGCCAAAGGGGGGGCCAGGCATGAGGGAGATGCTGGCTCCTACAGCGGCTCTTATGGGGCTTGGGCTTGGTGAATCAGTGGCTCTCCTGACTGACGGTCGTTTTTCCGGAGGGACTCGAGGCCCCTGTATCGGCCATATCTCTCCGGAAGCCGCTGAAGGCGGTCCGATCGCTTTGGTAGAGGATGGCGACAGGATACTAATGGATATTCCTGCCCGCAAACTGGAACTTCTTGTCGATGATGCCGAGCTGGCCAGACGTCTGGAGGCATGGGTTGCGCCTAAGCCGAAAATCGGAACCGGCTGGCTTGCCCGTTATGCAAAAGTAGTAACATCAGCCCATACAGGGGCGGTGACTACCGCCGGCTGATTTTTTAGGAAGAGTAGTCTTTGTCGATTGATTTCTTTCCAAAATACTTCAAACCAACAGGCCGGAAGGAGAAAAGAATGAGAAGAAAACTCGCTGCCTTGCCGTTTGCAGCCCTGCTTTTTATCTCTGGATGTGCGAACATGGAACAGAATCTAAAAGATACTGATGCTCTTCTTCTGTCAGAAAGGGAGGTCAGGGATATTATCCAGGGGAATACGGTTACATCAACAACAGGCGAGTCCTTCTATTTCGACGTCTCCGGTTCGGTGAAAGGGAAGGGTTCTTATGGGGGGGTAATGCGCGGGAAATGGAACATAACTGAGGATGGGAATCTCTGCGTATTCGACTGGAACAGCCTCAATGCACCTTCAGGCTGCTACAGGGTCTATTTCGACAACAGCAGCAAGAGACGTAAATTCGTAGACATGAATGGCGAGCCCAGATGGACGCTCTTGAATGTAATCACTGGCAACCCAAATAACTATTAGTTTTTAGAGGTGGCAATATGAAAATGAATGGCGCAAGAATAATGCTTGAATGTCTGAAAAAAGAGGGAGTTGACACCATTTTCGGTTATCCGGGCGGAACTGTCATCAACATTTACGACGAACTGTTCGGGATCAAGGGGATCAATCACATACTCCCGCGGCACGAGCAGGGGGGTACGCATGCGGCTGACGGATATGCCAGGGCTTCTGGAAAGGTCGGCGTTGCTATTGCTACTTCAGGGCCTGGTGCTACCAATACCGTCACGGGCATAGCCACGGCATACATGGATTCTGTTCCTATGGTGATAATAACTGGACAGGTGCCAACAGCGCTTATCGGCAATGACGCCTTTCAGGAGGTCGATATCATAGGGATTACAAGGTCGTGCACAAAGCACAGTTTTCTTGTGAGAGACGTGAACGAACTTGCCGGCATAATGAAAAAGGCTTTCTATATCGCCCGTACCGGGCGCCCAGGCCCTGTTCTGGTCGATCTTCCAAAAGATGTGCAGATAGCTCAGACTGAATTCGTATATCCTGAAACGGTAGAGATCAGAAGCTACAAGCCTACTGTAGAGGGGCATCCGAAACAGATAGAAAGAGCCGTGGAGATGCTGCTGGCGTCACACAAGCCTGTTCTGTATGTCGGTGGCGGAGTGATACTGGGGAATGCAGCCGATGAACTGACCACCCTTGCCCGAATGCTTATTGCTCCTGTAACGACAACCCTAATGGGGCTCGGGGCATTTCCGGGAAATGATCGGCTTTCACTTGGAATGCCCGGCATGCACGGGTCCTATTGCGCGAATATGGCAATGACTCACAGTGACATGATTGTTGCAATCGGGGCGAGATTCGATGATCGCGTTACAGGCAAACTGGCCACTTTCGCGCCTCACGCAAGGATAATTCACATTGATGTTGACCCGACATCCATAAAGAAAAATGTCAGGGTTGACCTTCCGATTGTCGGTGATGTTAAGGATGTCCTGTCGAAAATGATCAGGCAGCTAAAAAAATCCGATGAGAAGCTGAAAAGCTTCGTTTCCGGCATTTCTGCCTGGGATGAAGAGATAAACGGCTGGAAGGAGAAACATCCGATAAACTACAAAAACAGCAGCTCGATCATAAAGCCGCAGTATGTAATCCAGAAACTCCGTGAGCTGTCGGATGACGACGCCATAATATCAACCGATGTCGGTCAGCACCAGATGTGGACAGCGCAGTTTTTCCAGTTCAACAGGCCAAGAACTCTTCTATCATCAGGAGGGCTTGGAACTATGGGATACGGACTCCCGGCAGCCATGGGTGCTCAGGCGGCTTTTCCTGGCCGTCAGGTGATAACCATCTGCGGGGATGGCGGCGTTCAGATGAACATACAGGAGATGGCGACGCTGGTGCAGAACAGGCTTCCGGTCAAGATAGTGATTCTTAACAATAACTTTCTCGGGATGGTGCGTCAGTGGCAGGAGCTCTTCTTCGAAAAGCGCTATTCCCAGACCTGCCTCGAGTTGCCGATAGACTTCATAAAGCTTGCAGAAGCCTACGGCGCAAAAGGTTTCCGTGCCACAAAGCCTGATGAGGTTGAAAATACTATAAAGCAGGGTTTTGCACACAATGGGCCGGTCATAATGGAATTCATGATAGCCCGTGAGGAGAAAGTTCTGCCGATGGTGCCGGCAGGCGCCTCGCTGAATGAAATGGTTCTGAACGCGTAAATATTTCGGAGGTTTCTCATGCAACATACCATATCGGTTCTGGTTGAAAATGAATTTGGTGTGCTTTCCCGCGTAGCTTCGCTCTTCTCCGGACGCGGCTTCAATATCGATTCTCTGACTGTCGCACCGACAAACGAAGAGAATCTGTCGAGGATGACGATAGTTACCCGAGGCGATGACAGGATTCTTGAACAGATCAACAAGCAGTTGAACAAGCTCATTGATGTCCTCAAAGTCATAGATTTTTCGGACGGAAGCGCAGTTGAGCGGGAAATGGCGCTGATAAAGGTGACTGCCGAAGACGAGAGCCGCGCCGAGGTGCTGAGAATTGTGGATATCTTCCGCGCAAAAATTATCGATGTCACACCGAAATCCTATACGATAGAGGCGACCGGCAGCCCGCTAAAGATTGACGCCATACTCGACCTGCTTCGTCCACTTGGTCTAAAGGAGCTTGTACGGACAGGAGCTGTTGCGATAGGCCGCGGGGCCAAAGGGTGGAAAGGGTAGGGGAGGATAGAGAGGAGGGGGATACCTTATCTCTCCATCTCTTTATTGTCGAGAGGGATGCTGTCGCCAGAGAACCCTGAGAGATAGCCGTTTTCTTTGAATTTTTCATGATGGTTAAGCACAAGCTTCGACGCATCCTACAGCCATTCATAGTTCCCTATTATAATATCTTCTCCATGCCTTGCATGACGCTCCATTTCCTCAAACTCTTCGTTTGTAAGTTTTCCAGGTTTAAGTAATTTCCATCGGAAAGAGCGCTTCCCCCTCCTGGCGGCGTCAATCTTCGGGTTTTGTGTGCGGCGTACTTCTGTGCGCCTCCGCGCGGACACTAGATTTTATTGCCAGAAGAAAAAATCCCCGCTTTCCTGATTGGAAACCGACTGTTTCTCATCCGGATTTTCCGGTTTGAAACCAGATAACGTGCAAATTCTTGAAATATTGAGGTTTTTCTAAATGTCACTGCAGGCTGCCATTGAAAGCATTATTTTCGCTTCTGACTCCCCGGTTTCAATTGAGAGACTGGCTCAAGCACTGCCGGAATACGAGAGGGAAGAGATAAGAAAAGCCATGAAAGAGCTGATCTCTTTTCATGAAAAAAGGGGGGGCGGATTTCTCATCGTCGAGGTGGCCGGCGGATGGCAGTTCAGGACAGACCCCGATTACCATGAATATGTTTTGCGCATCCTGAAATCAAGACCGATAAAATTTTCGAACTCTTCTCTTGAAACACTCGCCATGATTGCCTACCGTCAACCGGTAACAAGGAGTGAAGTCGAGTATCTGAGAGGGGTTGATTGCGGGGCGGTTCTTAAAACCCTGCTTGAAAGAAGCCTGATCCGGATCATGGGGAAAAAGGATATTCCGGGGCGACCGATCATTTACGGGACAACCGGAGAGTTCCTGAAACTTTTCGGATTGAAGGATCTGAAAAGCCTGCCTACCCTGAGGGAGCTACAGGCGCTTGATGATGAACCTCTCATGGCAAGGCAGGAAGAGCTCCCTCTCTCAACCGGCCGGAATGTTGCGCAGGATATTCAGATGGATCTTGCATGAGCCAGGGCAACATGCCGGATGATGATAATATGAACAAAAAAAACAGCCTGAATCCTTGATCGAGGGAGGTTTGAATCATGATACGCCAACCTGCTGTTGCAAATCAGTTTTACCCCGGAGAGAGGGCAACGCTCATAGCCGAACTTGAACGGCTTGTCACGAAAAGCGAATCGCCTGTGCAACTGAAAGGGATTGTGGCCCCGCACGCCGGCTATATCTATTCAGGTTCCATAGCCGGGAAAATCTACGGCATGATCAAAGCGCCCGATACAGTTCTTATACTGGGGCCCAATCATCACGGCACAGGAAACCCTGTTGCCATCTATCCTGACGGAGAGTGGATCACTCCATTAGGCAACTTGCAGATAAATGAGGAACTTAACCGCCTTATAAAAGAACATGCCGGTTTTGCGGTTTTTGACAGCGTCGCGCACAGATACGAGCACTCTCTCGAAGTGCAAGCCCCTTTTATCCGGTACCTGTGGCCTGAGGCAAAAATATCGGCCATATGCATCGGCTTTTTCGACTACTGCATGGTGGAGGAGATGGGGAGAGGCATCGCAAGGGCGATTGACGAATCAAATGAAGAGATTCTTATTGTTGCCAGTTCCGACATGACGCACTACGAGTCGGCCAAAAATGCATTGATGAAGGATGAACTGGCACTCGAACGGCTGCTGGCGCTTGATCCTGCTGGTCTGCTGAATACATGCAGAATAAAGGGGATTACAATGTGCGGCGTAGTTCCCGCGGCAGTCATGCTTGTAGCTGCAAATGAGCTTGGCGCCATGAACGCCAGACTTGTATCGTATGGCACCAGCGGGGATGTCACAGGCGATAACAGCAGGGTTGTCAGCTATGCGTCAGTGGCAATTTGGTAGTATGATCAAAAAAAGCCCTGTAAAAACAGAGCTTTTAGCTGTATCACAGGTATTTTCACATTCTGCTATTTTCTGACAAAATCGCTTCTTGAAAAGGAGTATTCGAAATTCATATGATCAGTATACGTCCCGTTCAGGATTGCAACAACATCCTCTGTAAAGACGAGCTCTTCATCCGTAGGTATGACGAACACCTTGACAGGTGAATCGTCTGCGGTTATGAGGGTTTCACGTTTCCTTGTCATGGCGCTCCTGTTCCGCTCCACGTCCAGCACTATACCGATATGCCCCAGCCCTTCTATGGCTTTTTCTCTTATCAGAGCGCCCATTTCTCCCACTCCGGCGGTAAATACCACAGCATCGAGTTTTCCTGTTACAGCCATGTACGCGCCGATATACTTTTTCAGGCGATAGGCCTCTATATCAAGCGACAACCTGCATCTTCTGTCTCCTGCGTTGGCATGCTCTATCACGTCACGGCGGTCGGTAAAGCGGCCTGTTATTCCGATTACTCCGCTCTTTTTGTTCAATATGCTGTCTATCTCCTTTGCGGATAGGTTCTCCTTCTGCATCATGAATGCCGGAATGGCCGGGTCGATATCGCCGCACCTTGTCCCCATCACAGCCCCTTCAAGCGGTGTAAGCCCCATTGTCGTGTCGATTGAAATCCCGTTCCTTATGGCGCAGTGGGACACTCCATTTCCGATATGCATGGTAATTATGTTGCATTCGGCAGGTTTTTTGCCGAGAAGAACTGCGGCACGTTTTGACACGTAGAGATGGGATGTTCCGTGAAAACCGTAGCGGCGCACCTGGTATTTTTCGTACCATTCGTAAGGAAGCGCATAGATATATGCCTGCTCTGGCATTGTCTGGTGGAAGGCTGTGTCGAATATGGCGACATGCGGTATAGCCGGCATGAGGGTCCTGGCAGCTTCGATCCCCTCGATATTGGGGGGATTGTGAAGAGGCGCCAGGTGCTGGACTTCCTTGACAGCATCCAGGACATGCTCATCAATCAGCACTGAACATGTGAATTTTTCACCGCCATGCACAACCCTGTGGCCGACTGCCGATATTTCAGAGACATTATCAAGCACTCCATGATCTGGATCAGTAACTATTCTTATAAGGAGGTCTATGGCTGCCTGGTGATTCGGACAATCCTGTTTCAGATGATAGACTTCTCGTCCCGGAACTTCATGCATTATGAAAGAATCGCCAATAATAACACGTTCTACCATTCCTTTAGCGATGACTTCTTTTTTGTCCCAGTCAAAGAGCTGATACTTGACCGAAGAACTACCGCAATTTAAAGCCATTATAATCATCTGCCGTCTCCTTGTCATTGGGTGGACATTTACAATATCAATAAAAAAACAACATTGAAATTAAAACAAGTGGCTGGAATAAAACTGTTTTTGACATATACAACAGAGTTTTGCGGAATACAACAAATTTTATCTCCCCTTACCTCCTCCCAACGGATGTATTCTTGACTTTTCAAGGTTTTATTGGCTACTATGCCCCCTTATGAAAAAAATAACGAGACAGATCAGAATAGGGAATGTTCCGATAGGGGGTGGCGAGCCATGCGTCGTCCAGTCCATGTGTTCGACAGACACACGCGATGTCGCGGCGACTCTGGAACAGATTTCGAGGCTTGCATCCATAGGTTGCGAAATAGTCAGATGCGCCGTTCCTGACATGGATGCAGCTCAGGCTCTTTCCGAAATCAAAAGCAAGAGCCCGCTCCCGGTTGTTGCCGATATTCATTTCGATTACCGCCTTGCGTTAAAGGTCATTGAAGGGGGAATTGACGCGCTCAGACTCAACCCTGGAAATATCGGTGAAAAATGGAAAATCCTGGAAGTGGTTAAAGCCGCTTCTGAACGGAATATACCGATCCGGATCGGGGTAAACGCCGGTTCGCTCGAAAAAGAGATATTAGAGCGTTACGGACATCCGACTGCCGAAGCGATGGTTGAATCAGCCCTTGGCCATGTAAAAATACTCGAAGAACTCGGATACCATGAGATCAAGATATCACTCAAGGCTTCCGATGTTATGAAAACTGTAAGCGCCTATCGTCTCTTGTCGGAAAAAACTGATTATCCACTGCATATTGGCATCACGGAGGCAGGTACGATTTTTTCCGGGACAGTGAAATCATCCGTTGGCCTGGGAATACTTCTGGCCGAAGGGATCGGCGATACCATGAGAGTTTCATTGACCGGCGACGTCATGGATGAAGTCAGGGTAGCCTATGAGATCCTGAAAAGTCTGGGTCTGCGCCAGCGAGGGGTCAATTTTGTTTCATGTCCTACCTGCGGCAGATGCCAGATCAACCTTGTAAAAGTAGCAGAAGAAGTAGAACAGAGACTTCTGGGGATAGACAAACGGATAACCGTTGCTGTAATGGGGTGCGCCGTAAACGGTCCTGGAGAAGCCCGTGAAGCGGATGTCGGAATCGCCGGCGGAAAAGGAGAGGGGCTTCTTTTCAGAAACGGAGAGATCGTAAGAAAAGTTCCTGAAGACAAGCTTGCAGATGCGCTTATCGAAGAGATAGAAAATCTAAACAAATAAATCGAGGTTTTACAGTGTATTACTCGCGCTATTTTATACCAACACTTAAAGAAAATCCTTCGGATGCCGAAGTGGTTTCACACCAGTTGATGCTTCGAGCCGGCATGATACGCAAACTTGCTGCAGGGATTTACAGTTACCTTCCGTTAGGACTCCGTTCCATACGGAAATTCGAGAAGATTGTCCGTGAAGAGATGAATAGAGCCGGTGCCATCGAGATGCTCATGCCTGCGGTGCAGCCGGCTGAACTGTGGCAGGAGTCAGGTAGATGGTCTTTTTACGGGAAAGAACTGCTCCGCTTCAAGGATCGAAAAGATGGTGACTTCTGCATGGGGCCGACGCATGAGGAAGTCATAACAGACATGGTGAGGAGGGAGATAAAAAGCTACCGGCAGCTCCCAATCAATTTCTACCAGATTCAGACCAAGTTCAGGGACGAAATCAGGCCACGTTTCGGGTTGATGCGGGGTCGTGAGTTTATCATGAAAGATGCCTACTCATTTGACCTTGACAGTTCCGCGGCTGATTCTGCATATGAAAAGATGTACGAGGCCTATTTCAGAATATTTCAGCGTTGCGGGCTGGATTTCCGCGCTGTTGAAGCTGATTCCGGCAGCATCGGGGGGTCGTTTTCGCACGAATTCATGGTTCTTGCCGATTCCGGAGAGGATGCGATTGTTTCGTGTGATTCATGCCGCTATGCCGCAAATGTCGAAAAGGCTGAATCACGGCTGGATTTGGCAATGCCGGGTGATACCGGAGGAGTGGCTCTCATCCCAATGGAGATAAGAGAAACTCCGGAAATGAAAACCATTTCTGACGTTGCTGATTTTCTGGGAATGAAAGATGACCAGACCATAAAGACTCTTGTTTACGCTTCCGGCAGTGGCGATTTCGTTATGGCCCTTTTAAGAGGCGATCATGAGTTGAATGAGATAAAACTGAAGAACTGCATGGGATGGGATGAAATACAGATGGCGACGGAAGAGGATATTTTACGGATAACAGGTTCTCCCATCGGTTTTCTTGGCCCTGTCGGTCTTGAAGTGGATATCCCTGTTGTCGCTGATACCGCAGTTTCATCAATGTCAGATACAGTAATTGGTGCTAACAGACGGGATATGCATTACGTAAATGTGAATCCAGGTCGTGATTTTATTGCCGGAAAATATGCGGATATCCGTTCAGTTGCTGCCGGCGACAGATGTCCGCGCTGCGATGAAGGGAAACTGGAAATGTGGCGGGGAATCGAGGTGGGCCATGTATTCAAGCTGGGTACAAAATATTCGACAGCCATGAACGCCACTTATCTTGATGCAGATGGAAAGGAACAGATTATTTTCATGGGTTGTTACGGTATCGGTATCGGACGGACGGTCGCTGCTGCGATTGAGCAGAATCATGACGAAAACGGTATTGTTTTTCCGCTTGCTATTGCCCCGTTCCACTGCTCCGTTGTCGCACTGAACCCGTCAAAGGACCCAGATGTGCTGATAGAATCCGAAAAAATCTGCAAAGCTCTGGAAGAGGCCGGAATTGAAATTCTTTTCGATGATCGCAACGAAAGACCTGGAGTCAAATTCAAGGATATTGATCTGATAGGAATTCCTCTCAGGATTGTTGTTGGTAGCAAGGGGCTTGCAGATGGCAAGGTGGAGCTTAAGATCAGAAAAACAGGCGAATTACTTGCTCTGCCTGTCGATCAGGCGATACAGGCTGTGAAGGATTTTGTTGACGAGGCGTTGTAATAAAATAGAGAGAGGAAGAAGTTTCAATGCAGAATCTGATATGGGATCCGCATTACGAGACAATGCAGAGAGAAGAGCTGGAACAGCTGCAGCTTGAACGACTCCAGGCCACATTGAATCGCGCGTACAAGAATGTAACCTGCTACCGCAACAAATTCAATGAATCCGGCATTGTACCTGAAGATGTCTCCTCGCTTTCAGACCTTGCCGGACTCCCGTTCACAACAAAAGACGATCTGCGCCTGAATTATCCCTATGGAATGTTTGCCGTTCCACTTCGCGAAATAGTCCGGATACACTCTTCCTCAGGTACGACCGGAAAGCCGACCGTAGTCGGTTATACGAGACACGATCTGAAAACATGGTCAAATCTTGTTGCCCGTTTCATGACAGCTGCAGGAGTCACTCATGATGATGTTGTTCAGATAGCTTTCGGTTACGGGATGTTTACTGGCGCATTTGGGCTTCATTATGGCTCTGAAGCGATTGGTGCGGCAGTAATTCCTATGAGCAGCGGTAACACAGAAAAACAGATAATGATCATGCAGGATTACAGAACTACGGCTCTTGTATGCACTCCCAGCTATGCGATAACCATCGCGGAGAAGATGGAAAAAATCGGTATAGACCCGAAAACATTACAGCTCAAAGTAGGACTTTTTGGTGGAGAACCCTGGTCAGAATCGATGAGACGCGAGATCGAATCAAGGCTGATGATATGCGCGACTGATAATTACGGTCTTTCAGAGGTATTAGGCCCTGGAGTCGCAGGAGAGTGCCCATGCAAGAACGGTATGCACATTGCTGAAGATATGTTTATCCCTGAAATAATTGACCCGGAAACATGTCAGGTGCTTCCTCCCGGAAACACAGGAGAGCTGGTGCTTACTTCGCTCGGGAAAGAGGCGCTTCCGGTCATCCGTTACCGCACCAGAGACATAACAGCCCTGGATTACTCTAAATGCGGATGTGGCCGGACTTTGGCAAGAATGAAAAAAACCATGGGCAGAACTGATGACATGCTCATAATAAAAGGGGTGAATGTCTTTCCGTCTCAAATCGAAGAGGTTCTTGTCGCTGTTGAAGGGTGCAAGCCGCACTATCAGGTTGTTGTAAGCCGCAAAGCGGGCATGGATACTCTGGAAGTGCAGATAGAGGTGACGGAAAATATTTTCTTTGACGAAATGAAAAAACAGAAAGCTTTTCTGGAGATGCTTGAAAAAAGGATAGTTTCGGTCCTCGGGGTCGGTGTAGCGGTCAAGCTTGTCGAGCCTAATACCATTTCCAGGCATGTCGGCAAGGCTGAGAGGGTTATAATCAACAGCTGATTTTTTTTGAACCTGCTTCATCTCACTTGATTTTGAATGCAAAACTCCCGTTAAATGGTTGCATATCAGGGATTCTTGCAAAAAGGGTGTCATTCCTGAACGACTCTCTACCGATGAACCTGATTTTCAGACAGTCGCAACGATGCATTCACTACTCAGGCTGATAGAGCAATCGCATCTTTTATTTTTTATGTTTTGCAAGACCATCTTATCAACTTAACATAATATAGCTTATGGGCTAAAAATATGAGTATAAAAAAGTGGTAGTAATCGGGAATTCACTTTTTCAGCTATCTGGGAAACTGTATCCCAGATAGAATCATTCGCGGATGGTGATTTTTTTGCAAGAAACTCAGGTTGTTATCCGTTACAGCCGTCCAGGATAAAGAGGAAACCCCTTCATCAGTTCATTAACCCTCTGTTTTATCGAGCCGAGTTTTTCGCTGCTGCCTATTGATGAAACAGCTTCCGCTATAAACCCAGCCACAATATCCATCTCTTTTTCTCTTAAGCCGTGAGAGGTTGCCGCTGGAGTCCCTATTCTTATTCCTGATGTCACAAATGGCGATCTGGTTTCAAACGGCACGGTGTTTTTGTTGACTGTTATCCCGGCTGCATCCAGAGCCTCTTCAGCAGCTTTTCCGGTTATCTCCGTTCCGGAAAAATCAATAAGCATCAGATGGTTGTCAGTGCCTCCGCTCGTAAGCCTGAACCCCTTTGCGGTCAAGGCTGCGGCAAGCGCTTTTGCATTTTTTAGTATCTGCCCCTGATATGTATTGAACTCAGGTTGGAGAGCTTCCTTGAAAGCGACAGCCTTTGCAGCGATCACATGCATGAGAGGCCCACCCTGAATCCCTGGAAAAATCTGTGAATTAATTGCCTTGGCGTACTCTTCACGGCAGAGAATCATGCCGCCTCGCGGACCTCGCAAGGTTTTATGGGTAGTTGTTGTCACAAACTCTGCGTATGGAATCGGAGAAGGATGCACTCCTGCCGCAACCAGACCTGCTATATGAGCCATATCAACCATAACCATAGCGCCGACCTTGTCGGCTATCCTGCGAAAAACAGGAAAATCTAGAATTCTTGGATAAGCGCTTGCTCCTACTACTATAAGCTTAGGTTTATGCTCTATCGCCAGGCGTTCGACTTCATCATGATCTATGGTTTCGCTCTCTCTTGAGACCCCATACGGGACAATGTTGAAAAAGCGACCGGAAAAGTTAACTGGGCTTCCGTGGGTCAAATGACCCCCATGCGAGAGATTCATCCCGAGAATCGTGTCACCTGGTTTGCATACGGCGAAGTAAACAGCCATGTTGGCCTGTGAACCAGAGTGCGGCTGTACATTTGCATGTTCCGCTCCGAAAAGCTTTTTTGCTCGGTCTATAGCCAGCTGCTCGATAATGTCAACATAATGACATCCACCATAATACCTTTTACCAGGATACCCTTCAGCGTATTTATTAGTAAGAAGCGAACCCTGTGCTTCCAGAACCGCCTCAGAAACGAAATTTTCAGAGGCTATCAACTCGAGATTATACTCCTGGCGCATGGTTTCATGCCGTATTGATTCAGCTACTTCTGGATCGAATCTATCAAGAATCGACATGCTTTTCACCCCTGCTTTAAATATTTTTTTTCTATTTCATCTATCATTTCAATGCGTTTTGAATGTCTGCCTTCTTCAAACCTTGCATCCAGCCATGTATCGACCAGCTTGCATCCGGTTTCAGGATCTATAACACGCCCGCCAAGAACAAGAATATTTGCGTTATTGTGCTCTTTGGCCATCTGCGCCATAAAAATGTCAGTCACAAGAGCCGCCCGGACTCCAGGCACCTTGTTCGCAGCTATAGACATCCCTATCCCCGTTCCGCAGATCAGTATACCCAGGTCGGCTTCGCCGGTGGCAACCAGCAGAGCCACTTTTTCTGCGAATAGCGGATAATCAACCGAGTCATTTGTATCTGTGCCGGCATCATAGAGCTTAATATCACGTTTCATAAGATGCCTTATTATAACGTTTTTCAACTCCAGACCGCCATGGTCACTTCCTATTACAATCATAACCATTTACCGCCTAAATTTTCTTGAAGAGGAGCGTGGCGTTTGTTCCGCCAAATCCAAGCGAATTGCTCATTGCATATTGAACCCTGGCTTCTCGCGCGGCATTTGGAACATAATCCAGATCGCAATCAGGATCAGGGTTCTCGTAGTTAATCGTGGGTGGGACAACCCCCTTCTCCATCGCCATGCAGCAGTAAACAGCCTCTACCCCTCCAGCAGCGCCCAGAAGATGGCCCGTCATGGATTTTGTGGATGAGACCATGAGTTTTTTTGCGTGATCTCCAAAAACTGATTTGATGGCAAGGGTTTCATTCAGATCGTTGAAAGGTGTGGATGTGCCGTGAGCGTTTATATAGTCAACCTGCTCCGGATTGACCCCGGCGTTTGCAAGCGCCATTTTCATGCAGCGTGCCGCCCCCTCCCCTCCCGGAGCCGGAGCCGTCATGTGGTATGCATCTCCGGTAAGCCCGTAGCCGACTACTTCTGCATATATATGTGCCCCTCTTTTCCTTGCGGCCTCAAATTCCTCCATGACTACTATCCCGGCCCCTTCAGATAGAACAAAACCGTCACGTTCCCTGTCAAAGGGGCGTGAAGCGCTCATTGGAGCATCGTTTCTGGAATCGCTCAGAGCTTTCATGACGCTGAATCCGCCTATACCGAGTGGAGTGATGGTTGATTCTGTCCCCCCGGCGATCATTGCGTCGGCGTCGCCTCGAGCTATTATGTGATATGCGTCGCCTATGGAGTGGGTTCCGGTTGCACAGGCGGATACGGAGGAAATATTAGGCCCTTTTGCCCCATATTTTATTGAAATGTGGCCTGGCGCAAGATTTATGATAAGCATCGGAATAAAGAAGGGAGAAATTTTTTTATATCCCCCCTCAAGCATCGCTACGTGATACCTTTCGATAGCAGGGAGTCCTCCCAGACCTGCGCCGACAAGCACTCCTACACGCTCCGCATTTTCATCATTGATATTCAGGCCAGAATCCTCCATCGCAAAATGAGAGGCGGCCATTGCGTACTGGATGAAGAGATCCATTTTCTTGATCTCTTTCTTGTCAATAAAATCATCAGGATTGAAGCCGCTCACCTCTCCGGCTATTTTAACCGGCATGTCGGTGGCGTCAAATCTGCTGATGCGTGAAATGCCGGAAATGCCGTTTACAAGAGAATTCCAGTTTGCAGCATTTCCTGTACCGAGCGGCGATACAACTCCTGTGCCGGTAATTACAACTCTTCTCATAATGGTCTTGCTCCCGGATGATAGAGTGATTGCATGTCAGATGAAAAAAGGCAGAAACTGAAAGAGGGGAGCTAAATCCCCCCTCCTTATGTTTATATCTGTTATCGGCAAAGTTTTCAGCTATGCTCCGTAATGTACTCAATAGCATCATTTACAGTCTGTATCTTCTCGGCGGCTTCATCAGGTATTTCAATGTCAAACTCCTCTTCAAGAGCCATCACAAGCTCAACCGTGTCAAGGGAGTCAGCACCGAGGTCATCCATGAACGAAGCCTCCGGCACTACCTGCGACTCTTCAACCCCCAGCTGTTCGGCAACAATCTCTTTAACTCTTTTTGCAATGTCAGACATCTTTCACCTCCGTTTGATGTAAACCTGTAAAGGTTTTGTATGAATAAATTTATCCGCTAATTAAGCATTAAATTTTTAAAAGTCAATTTTTATTTTTTGCTTCCGGCTACTGCCATGACAAATAGCATAAAGATGCTCAAAACCAGAAAACGGTCTAAAAATCGGCTCATTTCAAACAGAAAAAAAGCGACTTTTCCGGTCGGAAGTTACATATACATCCCGCCGTTAACCGCAAGAACATGCCCGGTTATGTAAGCTGACTGCTCAGAAGCAAGAAACAGGACGGCATTTGCTATGTCTTCGGCAGTTCCAAGCCTCTCCATCGGTATCTGTGCAGCAAGCTCCTCCCGTACCTTTTCAGAAAGCGCATCGGTCATTGCGGTGGCAATGAAGCCGGGGGCAACGGCATTGACGGTGATATTGCGTTTTGCAAGCTCACGGGCATTTGATTTGGTGAGACCGATCAGGCCTGCCTTGCTTGCACAATAGTTTGCCTGACCTGGGTTTCCCATCTGTCCAACTATGGAAGCAATATTTATTATCCTGCCGTATCGTTGCTTCGACATTATCCTGGATGCCCCTCTTGAACAGAGAAAAGCCCCCTTGAGGTTTACGGATAGCACCGCATCCCACTCCTCATCCTTCATTCTTACAAGAAGCCCGTCCCTTGTTATTCCTGCGTTGTTCACCAGAATATCCAGTTTTCCGAAGTTTTCTACAGTCGCGCTGATTATTCTCTCAACATCCTCACTGCTTGTAACATTTCCAACTATCCCCAGAGCTCTGGCACCGCTTGCCTGCAATTCTGAAACAACCGTGTCGGTAGCGGCCTTGTCGATGTCAACCGCGACTATTAGAGCACCTTTTCCGGCGAGCGCAAAGGATATGCTTCGTCCGATTCCGCGGGAAGCGCCGGTAACAACGGCAACCTTGTCTTTTGGCATGATTTGTCCTCCGTTAATACAGTTTATTTGAGCGCTGTCATTCCTGATGAATCTTCGACATTAAAAATATTAACGTCTTTGGATATTCTTTTGACAAGGCCGCCAAGAACCTTGCCCGGTCCGATTTCAATAAAATCTTCCACGCCAAGTGATATCATTTCGTTTACCGACTGCTCCCATAAAACAGGAGCACAAACCTGCTCAACAAGAAGTGAAGCCGCTCTTCTAGCATCGGAATTAGGTTTTGCAGTCACATTAGATATGACAGGAAAATTCATATCCATGAATTCGTTTTTTTCAATTATTGCAGCCAGACGGTCAGCAGCCGGTTTCATCAATCCGCAATGAAATGGAGCGCTCACTGGCAGAAGCATCGCTTTTCTGAAGCCCCTCATTTTTGCCGCTTCTATCGCGCGATTTACAGCGGATGCATGACCGGCAATGACAATCTGTCCGGGTGAATTAAAATTCGCCGGGGAAACAACTTCGTCTTGCGCAACTTCACTGCAGATGTTTTCAAGGGTTTCAGGGTCAACTCCGAGAATGGCGGCCATAGCGCCGGTTCCTACCGGCACCGCTTCCTGCATGAAAGTCCCCCGCGCTCTTACGATCCTTACTGCGTCTGAAAAACGAAGCGCACCTGAAGAAACCAGAGCGGAGTACTCACCGAGCGAATGTCCAGCCAGAAAATCGGCTTTCCGGCCTGTTTCCTCCTGGATGACTCGTAAAACCGCAATGCTGGTCGCAAGAATTGCGGGCTGGGTATTTGCGGTCAACTTAAGTTCATCCTCGCTCCCATCAAAACAGATCGTAGAGAGCATTATCCCAAGAGCATCGTCAGCCTCTTCAAAAACTTCTCTGGCGGCCTTGAAATTAAGGAAAATATCTTTTCCCATGCCGGCATACTGCGAACCTTGGCCTGGAAATATGAATGCGGTTTTGTTCATTTTACTGCCTCTTTCAGGGGTTTATGAAGCAAGAGCAAATTGTTAATGCATGGCGCCGCAACTGAAGAGTAAAGCCGGTACACTGTTACAGAAAAAATCACCAGCGGATTACGGCTGAGCCATAGGTAAAACCGCCGCCAAAAGCATCCAGCAGCACCAGGTCACCCTTGCGAAGCCTCCCGTTTCTATTGGCTTCATCAAGCGCTATCGGTATTGAAGCAGATGAAGTATTACCGTAATGGTGAAGATTTACAAAAACTTTTTCCTCTTCAATGCCCAGCCGTTTTGCAATTGCATCTATTATTCGCAAGTTGGCCTGGTGCGGGATAAAAAGCGAAATATCCGAAGGAAGGAGACTGTTTGCATTAAGAGCGGAGAGCGCGGCTTCTTCCATGGAACGGACTGCATGCTTGAAAACATCGTTTCCATCCATCTTTATGAAACAGAGTTTTTTTTCAAATATTTCGGGAGCTGCAGGATTTCTGCTGCCGCAAGCGGGCTGCCAAAGATTGTTCCAGAATGAACCGTTTGTGAAGATATGGGTGGATAGAAGTCCAGAATCATCTTTCTTCGAAGATTCAAGAACGGCGGCTCCGGAACCATCACCGAAGAGGACACAGGTGTTTCTGTCGCTCCAGTCGACTACGCGCGAGAGCACCTCTGCGCCGACAACAAGCGCTTTTTTTGACATCCCGGTGCGGATATATTTGTCCGCAATGGAAAGAGCGTACACAAAACCGGAACATGCCGCAGAAATGTCAAAGGCGGCAGCGTTTTTAGCCCCTAGTTCGTGTTGAATTATGCAGGAGGTTGCTGGAAAAGGGAAATCAGGCGTTACTGTGGCGAGTATGATTAGGTCGAGTTCATCAGGAGAAACTCCGGCCATCTCCATGGCTCGGCGCGAAGCATTCAGGGCAAAAGTGGATGTGAACTCCCCACCAGAGGCTATGCGGCGCTCTTTGATGCCGGTTCTTGTGACTATCCACTCTTCGCTTGTTTCAACCATCGACTCAAGATCAGCATTTGTAACTATTCTGGAGGGGAGAGACGAGCCTGTGCCTGTTATTATCGAACGCTGAGAAGATGAGTTCATGATTTGGCATGCATCCCTATTTTTTCATTCAGAGCTGAAGCATGGCTTTCCGAAAGCTTCTTTGCGACATGCTCGGTAACTCCGCTTTTCGCGTATTCGCATGCAAAACGTATTGCGTTCTTTATCGCTTTTGAGTTGGAACCACCATGACAGATCATGCCGACACCGTTTATGCCGAGAAGTGGCGCCCCGCCGTATTCAGCATAGTCCACAATCTTTTTGAACCTGATGAATGCGCCTTTCACAAAAAAATAGCCGAGCCTTGATACCAGGCTTTTGAGTATCTCTCTTTTCAGCATCCTGCCAGCCGCGTCCGACAACCCTTCGGATAGCTTCAAAACCACATTTCCAACAAAGCCGTCACAAACTATAACTTCAACGCTCCCCTTGAAGATGTCGCGCCCCTCGACATATCCGGCATAATTTATTATCGATACACGTCGAAGCAGGGCATTTGTCTCTCTTGTAAGCTCGTTGCCTTTTGAATCTTCCTCGCCGTTTGAAAGAAGTCCGACAGAAGGATCCGGTATCCCCATTGCGTAACGGGCATAGACTTCACCCATAAGCGCAAACTGCGCCAGATGAAAAGGTTTGCAATCAACATTTCCACCCACATCAAGAACAAGAGTCTGCCCTTTCAGAGTAGGAAATATCTGGGCGATCGCAGGACGGTCTATGCCATCAATACGCTTCAGCACAAACATCCCTGCAGCCATTGTCGCGCCAGAATTACCGGCGCTTATGGCCGCGCATGCCCTCCCCTCCTTTACAAGCTCGAAAGCCAGGCGGACAGAGGAGTTTTTCTTTTTTCTGACCGCGTCCGAGGCAGAATCATGCATCCCGACCACTTCACTCGCATGGTGAATATCTATATCGAGGTTTTTGATATCATGTCTGGCAAGCTCCGCCTCCAGACGGGGACGGTCTCCAACCAGAAACACCGGAATGCCGAATTCCCTGCATGCAGCGACAGCCCCTGCGACCTCTATCACCGGAGCGTTATCGCCGCCCATTGCATCCACAGCCACTCTCAATTTGCCTGAAACATTCATTTAACGATTCATTTACTTGTTTATTGGGCGGCGGAGAGTTCCAGCACGTCTTTCCCCTTGTATGAACCACAGGAAGGACATACACGATGCGGCAGCTTGGGAGATTTGCACTGCGGACATATAGACAGCGATGGGGGGGTAAGGAAGTCATGTGCGCGTCTCATGTTTTTTCGCGACTTGGAAGTTTTCTTTTTAGGTACGGCCATTACATTTCTCCTTTTCTCTGTTCGAACTGCGCTTTTGATTCTATCTGTTGATCTTGAAATCCTTCAGGGCACTGAATTTCATGTTCACTGGCGCTTTGGTACAGAAACATACTGAATGGTTCATGTCTTCTCCACAGCCAGGACACAACCCCTTGCAGCTTTCACTGCAAAGAGGCTTTACCGGAATCTCCATGATCACCTGCTCTTCCAGCTCATGGCCAAAGTCTATCTCATCCCCTTTGTATGTTGCAGAGACAAGATCGTGGCCATCAAGCTCGATCTCTGTTTCTTCGTTGATCTCGCCACATATTTCTTTTGTGTAATATATAGTGAAAACGGAAAATATCTTGGTTTCGAATTCAGAAAGACAACGGGAGCAAAAAAATGCTGAAACTACCGATACTTCTCCACTCATCCTGATACGGCCACTCTCCCTTTCCAGTTTGACCTTGAAACGGAGAGGCCCCTTGAAGAGTGGTTCCCTGCTATTATTCAGTTCCAAAAGAGCCGGGAAATTCTCGATCTTTTCCTCGCCAGAGAATTCAATCGGTTTTTCGGATATCTGTTCAATATTAATCTTCAAAAAAAGCCTCATAACAGATACAGAGATGAAACTTTGCAAGTATATGTAACACAACTGTAATGTCAAGCATTTAATTGCCGTCAGTCATTCAAACGGCGACCGTAAGTCGCCACCATTCTGCCAATTTCAGAAATTCTGTCTGCGGTGACCATATCCCAGGAAAAACGCCATTCCCAGTTGCCTTCGGGATTTCCGGGAGTATTCATACGAGCGTCTGATGAAAGCCGGAGTATATCCTGAAAAGGGATTACAACGGTATCGGCGACAGACATGAAGACAATCCTGAGAATGACGTCCGGGATGTCATTTTTTTGGCAACCTAGATATTCCAGCGCCCTGTTACGCAACTCTTCCGGGATATTCTCATACCACCCGAGAGTGGTGTTGTTGTCATGGGTTCCCGGATAAACTACGCAGTTTTTAATGTGATTATGGGGAAGATACGGGTTTCCAGCATCCGAATCGAAAGCAAACTGAAGAACCTTCATTCCGGGAAAGCCGCAACTGTCAAGCAGTTCTTTAACCTCCGGGGTAACCGCGCCAAGGTCTTCCGCGATGACTGCCACTTTTTCCAGCGAATCAGCCATTGCCTCGAAAAAAACTCTTCCAGGCCCCTTTACCCACTTCCCCCTTTCGGCTGTCAGATCGCCAACCGGTACATGCCATGCCGCTTCAAACCCTCTGAAATGATCTATCCTCACTCCGTCAAAGAGTTCAGATGTATGTTTGAAGCGCTCCCTCCACCATCCGAAATTGTCTTTTTTCTCCATCCTGCTCCAGTCATAGAGCGGGTTGCCCCATAATTGCCCGGTGGACGAGAAATAATCTGGAGGAACGCCGGCAACTGAAGTTGGAGCGCCTTTTTCATCCAAAAAGAAGATATCTCTGTTGCGCCAGACATCTGCTGAATCATGGGCGACAAAAATAGGGATATCACCGATCAGCATAATTCCCTTCGAGTTCGCGTATAACCTTACCTTCTCCCATTGCCTGTGAAACTGCCACTGAATATAGCAGTGGACATCTATTTCAGCACAAAGCTCCGAATAAAAGCGGTCATATGTTTCATTGTCCGGCAAAGCAGCCTCTTCTGGCCACTCAATCCAGCTTTTCCCTTCATAACGCTCTTTAAGCGACATGAAAAGCGCATAATCGCGCAGCCATTTTGAATTTGAGCAGAATCTGGAAAAGCTTTCAATCCTGGAAGGGTCGGGGCCGGCAAAAAATGCCGTGGCGGCATTTTTCAGAAGGGGGAGTTTGTGTCTCTTAAGCTCTTCGTAATCTACTCTGTTGCCTGATATTTTTTTTATTTCCGATCTCTTTATATCACCATCGGAAGCGATCAGTTCGAGATCTACCAGCAAAGGGTTCCCGGCAAAGGCAGAGAAAGCAGAGTAGGGCGAGTTTCCAAGCGCTGAATGGGTTAAAGGCAGCATCTGCCAGATTGAGGCGCCCATCACTTCAAGGGTGTCAATAAAGCGGATAGCATCGTTTCCTAAAGTTCCGATCCCCTCCGGGCCCGGCAAGGACGAAGGGTGCAACAGCACACCACTGCAACGGCGAGTCAGCATGAAACCTCCTCTTGCATATATGCTGGAAGGGGGGACAGGGAGGAATTATGCCCAAAAGGGATGTTAATGCAAATGAATATTTTCGGATTCAGCTTCATTATCCCCTCCCCGCTCTCCTTGACTTTTTTACCAGTGGTGTTTACCTCTAGTCATGTGGATGTCAAAATTATGAAAAAAGGTAAAAATCATGGATTTCAACAGGCTTACACAAAAATCGCAGGAAGCGTTGGCTGCTGCACAAGGGAAAACTGTTAATTTCGGCCATATTGAGGTAGATGGAGAACATCTGCTCTGGGCGCTCCTGGATCAACCCGAAGGGCTTGTTCCGAAACTTCTTTCAAAGCTTGATGTTTCTGCAGAAAACATTAATAGAGAACTTGAAAGGGAGCTTGAAAGGCGCCCCTCTGTTTCAGGACCAGGTATCGAACAGGGGAAGATAGTTATTTCCCAGCGCCTTTCGCGGATTTTAGTCGCCTCCGAAGCCGAAGCCAAAAGATTGAAAGATGAATATGTCTCTGTCGAACATCTCCTGCTTGCCCTCGTTTCAGAAGGCGAAAAGAGCTCCTCCGGCAGACTCCTCAAACAGGCCGGAATTGACAGGGAAAAGCTTCTGAAGGTTCTGATCGAAGTGCGAGGGAACCAGAGAGTTACTTCGGCAAATCCTGAAGCAAGTTATGAGGCCCTTGAAAAATATGGCCGCGATCTTGTCAGAATGGCTCGCTCCGACAAGCTTGATCCGGTCATAGGAAGGGACGAAGAGGTCAGGCGTGTCATAAGGGTGCTCTCCAGAAAGACAAAGAACAACCCGGTACTGATAGGCGAGCCAGGGGTTGGCAAAACTGCGATAGTTGAAGGACTCGCACAGCGCATAGTCAGGGGTGACGTCCCTGAAGGGCTTAAAAACAAGACCATATTCGCTCTTGACATGGGTGCCCTGGTTGCCGGCGCAAAGTACCGCGGCGAATTCGAAGAGCGTCTGAAGGCGGTACTTAACGAGATAAAAGAGGCCCAGGGAGAGATAATACTCTTTATTGACGAGCTTCACACCATAGTCGGCGCCGGGAAGGCAGAAGGTTCCATGGATGCAGGAAACATGCTCAAACCGATGCTTGCCAGAGGAGAATTGCACTGCATAGGCGCAACGACTCTAGATGAGTATCGGACCCATATAGAAAAAGATCCCGCGCTCGAACGACGTTTCCAGCCTGTCTTTGTGGATCAGCCGACCGTAGAGGATACAATATCGATTCTCAGGGGGTTGCGTGAGCGTTTTGAGGTGCATCACGGCATAAAGATACAGGATTCCGCTCTTGTTGCGGCAGCCACACTTTCAAACCGCTACATAACCGAGCGTTTTTTGCCTGACAAGGCAATAGATCTGGTCGATGAAGCATGCGCCATGCTAAGGACAGAGATCGACTCCCTCCCCTCCGAACTCGACAGCATAAGCCGACGGGTAATGCAGCTTGAGATAGAGGAAGTTGCTCTCAAAAAAGAAAAAGACCCTGCGAGCAGAGAGCGTCTTGAGGCTCTCAGAAAGGATCTTGCCGATGAGAGAGAAAAAGCTTCCGCCATGCGTGCACAGTATGAAAATGAGAAAACGGCAATCCAGAGGGTTCAGGGATTACGTGAGCAGATTGAGAAAACCAGGCGCGAAATAGAGCTGGCAGAGCGCTCGGGCAATCTTGAAGATGCTTCGAGGCTCAAATATTCTGAACTCCCTAAACTGGAAAATGCACTCCGCAACGAAGAAACTGCGCTTAATGAAAAACAGGGAGGGCAAAAACTTCTCCGCGAGGAGGTAACCGAAGATGAAATAGCCGAAATAGTGGCGAACTGGACCGGCATACCCGTGACACGCCTGGTTGAAGGGGAACGGGAGAAACTGTTAAAACTTGATGAAATTCTTCACAGGCGGGTAGTCGGGCAGAATGAAGCCGTGCAACTTGTAACCGATGCTGTTCTTCGCGCCCGTTCAGGAATACGGGATCAGAAAAAACCTATCGGCTCTTTCATCTTCCTTGGCCCCACGGGGGTCGGCAAAACGGAGCTTGCAAGAACATTGGCAGAGGCTCTTTTTGATTCCGAAGAGAATATGGTGAGAATTGACATGTCCGAATACATGGAAAAATTCGCCGTATCCCGCCTTGTGGGGGCGCCTCCGGGCTATGTCGGGTATGAAGAGGGGGGACAGCTCACAGAGGCTGTCAGACGAAGACCATACTGCGTCCTGCTTTTTGACGAAATAGAAAAGGCTCACCCCGATGTATTCAACATTCTGCTGCAGGTTCTGGATGACGGCCGTATAACTGACAGCCACGGCAGAACGGTCAGCTTCAAGAACTGCGTCATAATCATGACATCAAACATCGGTGCTCCATACCTGATGGGAGGTATCAGTCATGATGGCGAGATAAAAGAGGATGCAAGAAAGATGGTGATGAATGAACTGCGCTCTAGCTTCAGGCCGGAATTTCTGAACAGGATTGACGACATAGTGCTCTTCAAACCACTGCATGAAGATGAAATATTCAGGATAACCTCAATTCTGGCAGAACAGTTGAAAAACCGCCTTAAGGAACAACGAATCACCCTTGAAATAACGGAAGAGGCTCTCAGACATATCGCGCATGCCGGTTACGACCCGGTTTACGGAGCCCGCCCCCTGAAACGTTTCCTTCAAAGAGAGCTCGAGACTAAAATAGCAAGGGCGATTATCGGCTCTAATGTAAAACCGGACGGCATGGTTCACGTTTGCCTTGAAAATGGAGAGCTTAAGGTCAGCAACTAAAGAATCCGCACCCACAGGGCGCGGCTTTTAAATTCGCCCTCCATAGGAGGGCTGGCCCTACCCCCAAGGGGGCGGGCTTGGAGTTGTGCCGCTGATTGCTATTTAATCGCCCAGTTGTAAACTGTTCCATTTGTTGCTCTTTCTTTTCCTGGAAGCGGACATACTTTCGTGTCATGTCCGCATCGAGACCAACGCTATCAACACAATAGCCTTTTGCCCAGAAATGGTTGCCCCAATAGGGCTTCTTCTTCAAATGCCGAAATTGCTGGAAGAGCTTCATTGATGTCTGCCCTTTCAGCCGGCCAAGCAAATCCGATATTGCAAGCTTTGGCGGAATCAGCACCACAAGATGTACATGGTCAGGTTGCACGTTCAGTTCTACAGCCTCACAACTTGCATAACCGCAGATTGCTCGTATTCCGCTCTCTGCCGACTCTTTCACCGGTTCATGCAAAATTCGATACCGGTACTTTGGAACCCATACAATGTGATACTGGCAATGCCATATCGTGTGTGATAACTTTCGAAACCTGCTGCTCACTGTGACCTCCTTACGCTCGAAGTTGCGGCAACAACTCGAAACTAAGGATAGCAGTGAGCGGCTTAAACAGCCATACCCATCCGGGACCGGCATAGCCAGTCCACATTACCACACCCATAGAGTGTGGGTTTCTACTTCACACTAAAATAATCCATCATCAAATCCCATGAAGTATGCACATTCACGCGGGGCAAGACGTCGGGGATTATTACCCTTAACCAAACCAAAAAAATAGCCCATTTCTGGTTGCGGTGCATGAAACCGCAGCAGACCTGCATCATCTCGGTTTTATTGACAAACGGTCGATGGATAAGTATGAGGCGCTGTGCATGCCGACTGTTACGGATTATACGCCGGAACAGATCAAAACATTGCGTGAGCGCTACCGGATCAGCCAGGCCGTGCTTGCCTCAATGCTCAATGCTCAACACCAGCCTGTCTACGGTCCAAAAATGGGAGATCGGCGAGAAGCACCCTGGCGGCCCGTCCCTGAAGTTGCTGAATATTCTGGATCGCAAAGGCCTTGAGGCGATGATCTAGCGCAGCGCCTCCAGCTCCTCCCAGCGGCCATAGGCCGCCAGCAGTTCTGCATCCAGTTCTTCCAGCCGGGCATTGAGGGTTGCCACCTCAGGCCCGGCATTTTTATAAAATTCCGGGTCCGCCAGGGTGGTATGAATAGATTCCTGCTCAGCCTCCAACCCGGCGATCCGATCCGGCAGCGCCTCCAGTTCCCGCTCCTCCTTGAAGGATAACTTGCGCGCTCGTTCTTTCTGGGGTTTGCCCTTTTCCGCAGCGGGCTTTGTGGCCGACACTGGGCTGGCCTCGGCCAGCTTCTCCCGCAGCCAGTCGTCATAACCCCCCACCGCCTCCCGCACCGTGCCGTCCGGCTCAAGGGAGAGGGTGGAGCTGACCACGTTGTTCAAAAAATCCCGATCATGGCTGACCACCAGCAGGGTGCCGGAGTACTCCACCAGCAGATCTTCCAGCAGATCCAGGGTCTCGGCATCCAGGTCGTTGGTCGGTTCATCCAGCACCAGTACGTTGCCCGGCCGGGTGAATAGCTTGGCCAGCAGCAGCCGGTTACGCTCACCGCCTGACAGGATGCTGACCGGCGAGCGAGCCCGTTCCGGCGAGAACAGAAAATCCTGCAAATAGCCGATGATATGGCGAGATTTACCGTTGATTACCAGGGTGTCGTTGCCTTCCCCCACGTTATCGGCCACGCTCTTCTGGGGATCCAACTGCTCCCGCAACTGGTCCATGTAGAGTATTTCGAGCTTGGTGCCCTGGCGGATCGTGCCGGTCTGGGGTTGCAGCTCTCCCAGCAGCAGTTTGAGCAGGGTGGTCTTGCCGGAGCCGTTGTGACCGATGATCCCCAGCTTGTCCCCCCGCATGATGGTGGTGCTGAAATCACGAATCACCGGCCGGTCAACGTAGCCGAACCCGACCCCTTCCGCCTCCACCACCAGCCGCCCGGAGCGGTCAGCTTCCTGTAGCCGGATGGTGGCGGTACCCTGCCGGGTGCGCCGCTGACGATATTCCTCCCGCAATGATTTGAGAGCCCGCACCCGACCTTCATTGCGGGTGCGGCGAGCCTTGATCCCCTGCCGAATCCAGGCCTCTTCCTGGGCCAGTTTCTTGTCGAACAGGGCCATGCGGGTGACTTCAGCCTCCAACAACGCCTCGCACCGCTCCACAAACTGATCGTAACTACAGGAAAAGGCGAAGATTCTGCCGCGATCCAGCTCGGCAACGCGGTTTGCCAGCCGCCGGGCAAAGGCCCGGTCGTGGGTTACAAACAGGCAGGTGGTGATGTTCTTGGCCAGAAACTCCTCCAGCCAGAGGATCGTATCAATATCCAGGTGGTTGGTGGGCTCGTCCAGCAGCAGAATATCAGGGTTGCTGACCAGGGCCCGGGCCAGCAACACCCGCCGCTTGGTGCCGCCGGAGAGGGTCGTGAACAACGCCTCGCCATCCAGGTGCAGCCGGTTCAGTACCCGTTCCACCTGCTGTTCATGTTGCCACTGCTCGCCGTCTACCTGCGCATGGGGATGCTGGGCCACCACCTCGAAGACCGTTCCGCTGATACCGTTCGGAATTTCTTGGGAAACCAGCGCCACCTTCAGACCCTGACTGCGGATCAGTTCGCCGCCTTCCGGCGGCAGTTCACCGGCAATCAGCTTCAGCAGGGTGGATTTGCCGGTGCCGTTCCTGCCCAGCAGGCACAACCGGTCACCCGGCTCGATCTGCAGGGTAATCCCGTCAAACAGGGGCGGCCCGCCAAAGGCCAGGCTGATGTCACGCAGGGTTATAAGGGCCATATCAGATGCTTTCTTGTACAATTCAATCGGCTTGACAGCCGAAGGTGGTGTATATAACATACATCACTGGAGGACACAACATGGCAACCACACTCAAGCGTACCCAAATGTATTTCCCTGAAGATATGCTGCAACAGGTCAGGCAGTTAGCAGATAGCGAGCATACCACCATTGCTGGGATTGTACGTAATGCCGTTGGGGATTTTCTCAAAACGAAGACGAAAAATAAAACAATAGACTGGGATAATGACCCGTTAATGAAGCTGATCGAGCAGGCTCCTGCATCCGGGATTGACGATGTTTCAGTTCATCATGACGCCTATCTGTATGGTGGCAAGCAATGACGTTATTTGTGGATTCTTCGGCTTGGTATGCGTTGAATGACCGTTCTGACCACCACCGGACTGCAGCACTGGAAAAAATGACGCGTATCAGCGCCGGACAGGTTGCATTGGTTACATCTGATTATGTTCTGGATGAGTCTTTGACCCTGATCAGCACACTAGCTAACCACCAGACTGCTGTTGCGTTTGGAGATATGTTGATAAAAAGCACCTCCATACAGTTGCTTCCAGTAACGGAAGAACTTCGCCAGTCTGCTTTTGATATCTTCAAAAAATATACTGACAAGAATCTCAGCTTTACCGACTGCACCAGCTTTGCCCTGATGAAGCGAATGAAGCTGAAAACCGCCTTTACCTTTGATGATCATTTCCGTCAGGTGGGGTTTGAAATCTGGTAACGTGTTGTATAGCAGACACCGTGAGCCACACCATGGATTACCGCGCCGTTGCCAAAGGACTGTTGCAGGAGCATCCCCAGACCATCGCCGTGGCGTTG
>DFZL01000025.1 GCA_002382705.1 Geobacter sp. UBA4057 | reverse complement strand
TTCTCTTCGTGAAGAAGGCGTAGAGTTGTGAAACGGTCAGCCTGAACCTTTCAGGTTGGCATGATAAAAAACAGAGCCTCCGTTGCAAAAGCAACGGAGGCTTCTTTTTCAGGGTAATGATCTGTCGGTAAAAAAATCGCGGTTCCCCTGCCAATATATCTGAAACGCCACGAGAAGAAACGTAATCAGACCGCTCCTCAGAACGGGATATCGTCATCCTGAAAAGCGGGTGCTTCATCGTAATGAACGCTTTCGCCAGTGCTATGGGCGTCTCCTCCACGTTTTTCACCTTTAGGCGAAAGCATCTGCATCTTTTCGCAGACAACTTCGGTCGTGTAACGGTCGTTACCGCTTTTATCCTGCCATTTTCTGGTTTGAAGCCGCCCTTCTACAAAAACGGTCTTCCCTTTCGAGAGATATTCTCCTGCGATTTCGGCAAGCCTCCCCCAGGCGACAATGTTATGCCACTCTGTCCGTTCCTCGAACTCTCCCGACCTGTTCTTGAATTTTTCGCTGGTAGCCAGCGAAAAGCCCGCCACCGCCTGACCTGACGCTGTATAGCGGAGTTCAGGGTCCTTGCCGAGGTTGCCTATCAGCATCACCTTGTTCAGACTTGCCATTTTATCCCCCTTTGAATTATCTGCATTAAGTCCAGGCTCTTGCAAAAAGGGTGTCATCCCCGAATCATTCTATCGGGGATTCACTCTTTTCAGACAGTTGAAAAAATGGATTCCCGATTACTACCTCGTGAATGACAACTTTATATGACTTTTGCAAGAGGCTCAGTTGCTTAAAAACTGTGACGAGACTTTTTTCAGGAAAAATAACAATACATGATGGATATTTCCAAGGCAAGAACTGTGAAAATCAACTTTGCCAGAGGAGTTCCTTCAACCCGGAACTCCGCTCGACACTACGCGAGAGCGCCGTCATGAAAATATCTGGACTGCAGCATATCTCCGCCTCTTTCACGGCTCTTGTCACACCCGTGTAGAGAAGCTCTCTTGTCAGAACAGGGCTCTCCTCATCCGGAAGTATCAGCAGAATTCTGCTGAACTCTGACCCCTGACTTTTGTGCACCGTCATCGCGTAAACGGTTTCATGCTTCGGCAGACGGAGAGGCGAAACTTTGCGAACCCTGTCATCAGAGAGGGGAAAAAACAGAGCCGTTTCCCCTGGATTTTCAGGGTCGTCGAATGCAATCCCGGTATCTCCGTTAAAAAGGCCGGTTGAGTAGTCATTTGCAGTCACCATCACCGGACGGCCACGATACCATCTTTCTTTATAAGGATTTATCAGGCCACTATCAGCAAGCGCATCCTCGATGATCCGGTTTATCCTGAGAACACCGTAATTCCCGTGCCGAATCGCGCATAGCACCCTGAATTCGTCAAAAAGTCTCAGCGCCGCTGCAGGATCGCTCTCATTCAGGTATGCGGCGTATCGCGGGATGACGCGATCTTCGACGAGCCGCCGCAGGTCACCTGCAGCCGGCAGCCCGGGAAACGAAACATCCCCATATTTATCCGAAAGCAGAACTCCCAGCGCCGATTCGCCATTGCCAGAGTTAATGCAGCTGCTTAGAGCCGCTATGCCGCTATTTTCACCGAAGCGGTAGTTTTTCTTAAGAATTATAATTGCATCGTTGAGCGGGGGGGAGGCGCCATCATCCAAATCACGCTCCCCCCCTGAAAAATTGCCGGCGCCGATAGAAGTTAGAAAATCTCTGAATTGCGGAGAAAAAGAGCGCCTGTTTCCTGTACCGCAGATATCTCCGAGCACACCTCCGGCTTCTACTGAAGCGAGCTGGTCCCTGTCTCCAATCAGTATAAGCCTTGCTTCTGGTTTCAAAGCGGAGACAAGCTCTGAAAGGATTGAAAGTGAAGCCATCGAAGCTTCATCAATTACTACAATATCGAACGGCAGGGGCTCTTCGCTGTTATGCCTGAATCTGCCTGAATCAGGGATGTAACCCATGATTCTGTGTATTGTGGCGACATCTTCAGGGAGGTGATCAGCCATGTCGCTAAGATGACGGAGTTTTTTACGCGCATCGAGCAGAGAGCCCTTGAGCCTTGCGGCAGCTTTCCCGGTAGGGGCCGCAAGAGCTATGCGGATTTTATCCCCGCCGGACTGTTCCAGGACAAGCGTCAGTATTCCGGCTACTGTAGTAGTCTTGCCGGTACCCGGCCCGCCCGAAACTATGGTAAAGTGGGATGTCACTCCTCTGGCTGCCGCCACTTTACGCCAATCGATCCCCTCTCCAGCCGGTTCTCCGAAAAGTCTCTCCAAACCGTCCTTCAGCAGTTCGATGTCGGTATCGACCCTTTTTGCCGCAAGAGCTCTGATGCAAGCCGCAAGCTTCTGTTCATACAGCCAGTAGCGATAGAGATAAAGCCTGTTTTTATCCAGTATCAAAGGGGTAAAACCACCCGGAGGAGATGTGACGCTGGTGCCAAGCAAGTTTTCAGCCATCATGGCGAAAGATTCGGGAAAGGTTTTTACGAGGTCAAGGCAGACATCCCCCCGCCCTACACCCCTGCTCAATTCTCTTGCGGTCATGAAAAGCGTTTCAACTCTCTTCCCTTCAACTCTGCACAAAAAGTCGGCGAAGTGATTGTCGATATCACGAAACCGCTTTTCCTGGAGCTCTTCGTCATGAAACAAGTTGCCGGATCCACCTCTCTTTTCCTGATCAACCATCCTTTTCTCCGGTGCAGTCTGAAGTTTATCCATATCTGGCAGCGGGAGTTTCCCGGCTTTTCCGCCAGCATCAGTGATAATATCCGATTTTTGAAAAATCAGGGGTAATTTGAGCGGCTTTTACTGATTGTTTTTTTACTCTGAAATACTTAAAGTTTACCACTGAATCAGCAGTTGACCGGAGAAAGGGTTGGGAATGAATATGGCTACAGGTGTGATAGGCGGAAGCGGGCTTTATGAGATGGAAGGCCTTGAGGATGTCAGGAGAGTCAGGGTTGAAACCCCGTTCGGCGACCCATCCGATGAGTATGTGACCGGTATGCTGGATGGGGTGAATATGATTTTTCTCCCAAGGCACGGGCGCGGTCATCGGCTGCTCCCTTCCGAGGTCAACTACCGGGCGAATGTTTTCGGCATGAAAAAGCTGGGGGCGGTGGAGATCATATCCGTCTCTGCGGTAGGAAGCCTGAAAGAGGAGATCGCTCCCGGAGATATAGTCATACCGGATCAGTTCATCGACCGGACGAAGGGGATAAGGAGAGACACATTTTTCGGCGAAGGGATAGTCGCGCACGCAGCCTTCGCTGACCCGGTATGCCCTCGACTTTCCGGAGCTCTTCATGACGCAGCGTTTCTGGAGAGCGCAAGGGTTCACATGGGGGGGACCTATCTATGCATGGAGGGGCCCGCCTTCTCCACAAGGAGCGAGTCGCTTTCTTACAGGGCTCTGGGGGCTTCGGTCATCG
Source organism: Geobacter sp. UBA4057 (assembly GCA_002382705.1). Classification (GTDB taxonomy): domain Bacteria; phylum Desulfobacterota; class Desulfuromonadia; order Geobacterales; family Pseudopelobacteraceae; genus UBA4057. Next base: position 13,281 of record DFZL01000025.1, on the reverse strand, counting down.
GAATGACCAATCTTACCGAGGCGAAACTGGCGCGTGAGGCTGAGATATGTTACGGGATAATCGCTCTCTCCACCGATTACGACTGCTGGCATGATTCCCACGACGATGTGACCGTGGAGGCCATTGTGGAGATAATCCGGCGTAACGTTGAGATGGCGAAGAGAATCATCCGCCGGGCCGTTTCGATCAAGGCCGCCGGAAAAGCGTGCGGTTGCGGCGAAGCGATGGAAAACGCCATTATCACATCTCCCGCCGCTGTCCCGCATTCGATCTACCGGAAGCTTGCGCCGATCCTTTCCAGGTCGCTTTCAGGCAGATGCCCGGAGTTCGGTGCAGCGGTTGGAAACGAAAGATAGTTATGAAGCTCAAGTATGGTTCAATCTCCCTTGACGCTGATATCCCGCCGGAGCATCTTGCAGGCGTGATAGAGCCCTCCCCTCTCAAACCGGAAAAATCGGCTGAAGAGCTGATCGCCTCCGCGCTACTCGACTGCGATGCTTCGATATCGACCTTCTCCTCAGAAGAAAAGGTTGTCATTGTAACTTCGGATATAACCCGCTACACAGGGAGCGAGATTTATCTTCCGATGATCGTAGACCGTCTGAGCCGCCAGGGGATAGCGGACTCTGGCATTGAAATCCTGATCGCGCTCGGGATACACCGGAGACAGACGGAAGAGGAGCATGCGAAGATTCTTGGCGCTCTCTACGGGAGGATAAAGGTTTCAGACCATGACTGCGACGACCCTTCCAATCTGAGGAGCATCGGCAGAACTTCAAACGGGATTGAGGTGAGGATCAACAGGAGAGCCGTGGAGGCCGACCGCCTCGTTTTGACCGGAGGTATCGGTTTTCATTACTTCGCCGGGTTCAGCGGGGGGAGAAAGTCTGTTCTGCCAGGAATAGCAAGCCGTGAGGCGTGCATGGCGAGCCACTTTTCAGTTCTGAACCCTCTCCCCGGAAGCGGCAGGAACCGGCTGGCAGCAACCGGCAACCTCAATGGAAATCCTGTGCATCTGGCGATGGTGGAGGCGTGCGAAATGGCGAACCCGGCGTTCATCCTGAACACCGTTGTCTCTCCAGAAAAAAGGATTGCAGCCGCTTTTGCCGGTGACTGGCGCAAGGCGCATCAGGAGGGGTGCAGTTTCTGCAGAGAAAACTTTGCCTGCAATATCGGTGAAAAGAGGGATATGATACTCGTCTCGTGCGGAGGATTCCCCAAGGATATCAACTTCATCCAGGCTCACAAGGCGATGGAGTACGCCTCTCATGCAGTGAAGGAGGGGGGGGTTATGATACTCCTTGCAGAGTGTCGCGACGGTTTCGGAAACGCCACCTTCTTTGACTGGTTCCGGCACCGGGAGCTTGACAGCTTTGAGGACGCACTGCGAAGAAATTACCAGATAAACGGCCAGACAGCGTATTCCGCTTTTGATAAGGCCAGGCGCTTCAGGGTGATTCTTGTCTCGGGGCTTGACAGCAGTGATGTGGAGAGGATGGGGATGATTCCGGCTTCTTCAGTTGACGAGGCGATGCGGATTGCAGAGCGGCATCTCCCCTCCGGCTGGCGCGGCTTGGTTATGCCGGAAGGGGGAAGCGTTCTCCCGCTTGCAAAGTGAGCAGAATTCAGGGTTTTCCCCTTTCAACGCCCGGCTCCGCTACCTCGATTAAAGTCCAAGCAGACTTCTCGCCTCTTCCAGCGGATCGTCAGAACCATTCAGCCAATGTATTATGACTCCGTTTCTCTCCATCCGCCTGAACCATGTCTCCTGCCTCTTCGCAAAATCGTGAATCGCGCTGTTCAGCCTGCTGAACATCTCCTTCATCTCCATCTCCCCTTTCAGGAATGCGCCGATGAAGCGATATTCGAGGCCGTAACGGTCGAGGCTCTCCCATGAAAGGCCGTTTTCCCTGAGTCTGATCACCTCCTCTACCATGCCGTTTTCAAGGCGGGAGCGGAGTCTTTCGGTAATCCGCTGCCGGAGGAGACTCCGCTCGAAACGTATCCCCAGTATGAGCGGCCTTATCTCCGGAAAAGGTTCGTTCAGGGAGTCGTTTCCCCTCTGATGGAGCGCTATTTCAATCGCGCGTATGCATCTTTCCCTATCGTCGGTATCCGTCCTGTTATGCTGTCCTGGCCTCAGCTCGAGCAGGATTTCCATCAGCTCGGAATCTCTTTTTGCAGCGAGCTCTCCCCTCAGCTTTTCATCCCGCGGGACCTCCTGCATACGGTAGCCGCGCAGAGCGGCGTCAAGATACATCCCTGTGCCGCCGCAGAGAAGCGGGAGCGAACCTCTCGCGGTTATATCGGCGAAAGAAGAGAGGAAAAGTTTCTGGAAGGAGAATAGACTGAACTCTCCGCCCGGTTCGAGAATGTCTATGAGATGGCACCTGACTTCGCCGTATTCATGAATGTCCTTCCCTGTCCCTATATCCATACCGCGAAAGACCTGGCGAGAATCGGCGGATATTATCTCTCCGTGAAGCTCCCGGGCAAGCGTGATCGCAAGTCTGGTTTTCCCCGAAGCGGTGGGGCCTGTCACGACAAGAAGATTGTAATCAGGAAGGGTCATCTTGCGGAGTCTCTCCCGGCGCCCTCTTCCCCACGGCTGGAGATCGATACTCCCGTATCGTTTCTCCCCAGCCATTCGATAATCGCGCGTGTAGATCTTTCTGTCATCCCTTCAACCGAGGCGATTTCGTTCCCATCAGCCTGTTTGAGGTTCTGAAGGCTCCCGAAGTGCGAGAGGAGCGCCTTGAGCCGCTTCGGACCGATCCCGGGTATCTCAGCCAGAGCTGAAGTTATCCCCCCCTTGCTCCTGAGGTTCCTGTGGTATTCTATCGCGAAACGGTGGGCTTCATCCCTGATCCGGGCAAGAAGGAGGAGGGGTGGAGAATTCTGCCTCAGCGTCACGGGGTTCCTTCTCCCGGGGATGAACACACGCTCGTCACTCCTTGTAACGAGCGGTGATGCATGATCGCTTCCTGTCCGGCTCTTCGCCAGCGAAACCAGGTCGAAGCGTTCCTCGATCCCGAGCTCGCGCACAACCGCCAGCGCCGCGTTCAACTGTCCGATCCCACCATCGACAACCACCATGTCAGGGAATCCGTCGCGTTTGACTTTCTCCTCGTTGAATCTGCGGTAGAACACCTCGGACAGCATTGCGAAATCGTCCTGCCCCTCTACCTCACGGATACGGTATCGCCGGTAAAGCTTTTTGTCAGGGAGGGCATCGGTGAAAGTTACTCCGCTCCCCACGGCGAAGCGTCCCTGTATATTTGAGATGTCGTAGCACTCAATCCGGCGCGGGGTGCGGGAGAGGCGAAGATTCTTCCGCAGCTCTTCCAGTATGGAGCTGCTGCTCTCCTCCCTCGCTTCCCGTTCGATCATTGCGGCTTCCGCGTTTCTTGCGGCCAGCTCCACAAGCTCTCTCCCTCTCCCTTTTTTTGGGCATTTTATACTGACGCTCTCCCCCCGCAATTCGCTTAAATACTCCTCAAGCGCAGTTGTATCAACGATCTGCAGTGGGAGAAATATCTCTTCAGGGATGGCCTTGTGTCCGAAATAGTACTGGCTCAGAAACGAGGAAACCCCTTCTCTGTCGTCAAGCTCCCATTTGAGCGTAAAATGATGACTCCCTGTCATGGCTCCGTCCCGCACCGAGAGAAGTGTCAACTGCATCCTCTTCTCTCTCCTGCAGAACCCGATTATGTCGCAATCACCTCCGCGGGCTACCATATTCTGCTTTTCGACAGTTATCTCGATTGAGCGGAGAAGGTTGCGCCATCCGGCTGCCTCTTCAAAGCGGAGCTCTTTCGACGCGTCCAGCATCTTTTTCCTGAAAAGTGAGATGAGAAGCCTGTTTTTTCCCTCAAGGAAGAGGGTAGCCCCGTCAACAATATCCGAGTAATCCTTTTCCGACACATCCCCTCTGCACGGTGCGCAGCACTGCCCGATCTGGTGATAGAGGCAGGGGCGGCTTCGGGTCATGCAGCGCGCAAGCGAATGGTGGCGGAGCGGAAATATTCTCTGCATCCGTCGCAGTACTTCCCTGGCTGCCGAGGCTGAAGAGTAGGGGCCGAAATATCTGGCGCCATCTTCCGGGACTTTTCTGATTATCGTGAAGCGGGGGAATTTTTCTTTCCGGTCAAGCCTTATAGAGAAATAGGTCTTGTCGTCCTTCAGATCGAGGTTGTATCTGGGGCGGTGGCGCTTTATAAGCGTATTCTCCAGCAGCAGCGCCTCTTTTTCGGTGTCGGTCAGCATCACTTCGATATCGGTTGCTTTCGCCATCAGAAATTTCACCTGATAGCGTGAATCCACGGCAGAGCCGAAATAGGAACGGACGCGCCGGCGAAGGTTCGACGCTTTTCCGACATAAATTATCTCCCCTTTTGCATCACGCATCATATATACGCCGGGGGAATCGGGGAGAAGTCCGGCCTTTTCCTCCGGAGTGAGCGATGAAATCTCAGTTTCCTCCCGCATGACGTTTTCCTGCCACATAAGTATGCTTCAGAATCCCTTCTACTATCACCCTCTCCAGAATGCACTCCATATCCCCTTCCGCTTCAACAACCTGGAAATCGGCGCGGCTTCCGGGGAGAAGCGTACCGTATGATTTCCCGAGGGATAGCGCCTCAGCCCCTCCGACTGTCGCCATCCTGAAAAGTTCACCGGATGAGAGCTCACCGGAAAAGCCATCAAGGGCGAACCGTATCTCATCCCAGAGCGAGAGGGAATCATTGCTTGCCAGCGAATCGGTGCCGATGGCAAGCGGGATGCCGAACTTTTTCAAGAGCGCGACCGGCGCTTTTCCGGTGTCCAGCCGCTCATTGCTGCGTGGCGAGATGACGACACTTACCCCTCTCTTCTTGAGTATCTCTGCATCGTTCAGGGTCAGGTGAACTGCATGTACGGCTGTTGTCGCATCATTCAGCAGTCCCGCTGAATCTAGCAGAGCGGTTGATGTGCAATGCGTCGGCTCGGGGATGAACTCTCTCCACCCGGCAAAAGGGTATAGCTCTTCCGCGATAGGTCCGCTGGAATTGAAGATGAAATCTGCCTCTTCCGTTGATTCGGAGAGGTGTATCGACAGGGGGAGCGAATTTTTCCCCGCTGCGTCCCTTATAGCAGCGAAATTGGCACGCCCCACGGTATAGGTGGAATGGGGAGACAGAGCTGGAAGAAACGCCCCGCCGCACTCTTTAGCGCTTGAGATCGCCCCATTCAGCAGCTTTCTGAACCTCCCGCTCTCATGCCCCAGAAGCTCGAAGCAGAGCCTCCCTGAAAGCGGGGACGAACTGTAGAGCGGAGCCAGCGAATAGTCGGAGAGTATCTCCCCGATGGCTGTTGTGCCTGATTCGAGGCACATCCTGATTCCTTCGTTAACAGAGTGCATCAGATCATCCGGAGCGAGGTTTCTCTTGACCTTTATCACCTGAATTATCCAGTCGGTAAAACGACGCGGATGATAATCGACGGCGCTTCTTATTTTCCAGGATGGAAAATGCGTAAGCTCAAGGTGGGTATGCGCATTGACGAATCCGGGAATTATCACGGCGCCGGGGTACTGCCGGACAGGCGCTGAACAGTGCCGTTTCAGCTCTTTCAGGGTTCCGGACTCTTCAACAGCTCCGTTTCGCACTAGTATCGCACCTCCGGAGAGAGGGGAGGAGATAGGGGAGAGAAGCCAGGAAGCGGCATATATCCGGGGAGAATCCGTTTTTTCAGATAATTCCATCAGCTCTTGCCCCCTTCTTCCGGTTTTCCGAGCGCCTCCCGAACCTTTGCGGCCAGGTCAGGAAATGAAAACGGCTTTGCGATGAAATTGACCCCGTCGTCAAGCACTCCGTGATGGGCGATGACATTTGCTGTGTATCCGGACATGAAAAGCACCTTGATCCCGGGAAAAAACGGCACAATATTCCTGACAAGGTCCCGTCCGTTCATCTCCGGCATGACCACATCGGTCAGAAGGAGATGTATCTCCCCTGAATGTTCCCTGGCTGCCGATATCGCCTCTGTCGCGCTTTTGGCCTTCATCACTGTGTACCCCTGTTTTTCCAGAAGCCTCGCTGTCAACTCCAGGATCGCCGGCTCGTCTTCCACAACAAGTATCGTCTCCACTCCGGAAGATACAGCTATTTTCCCTTCCTGGTGCGCTGCTCCAGCCTCTTTCTGATCGCTTGCCGGCAGATATATCCTGAAAGTCGTCCCATGTCCCGGCTCGCTGTATACGTTGATAAAGCCGTTATTCTGCTTGACCACGCCGTAGACCATCGCGAGCCCGAGCCCAGTTCCCTTGCCGAACCCTTTTGTAGTGAAAAAAGGCTCGAAGATATGTTTCTGCGTCTCCTTCTCCATGCCGCACCCGTCATCGCTTACCGCGAGCAGAACGTATTCTCCGGGGATAAAGCCGTAGTTTGCAGCGCAGTAATCCTCGTCGAATGTGCGGTTCGCTGTTTCTATCGTTATTTTGCCGAAGTCGGATATTGCGTCGCGGGCGTTTACACAGAGATTTGCCAGTATCTGGTCAATCTGTGTCGAATCGATCTTCACCTTCCACAGCTCTTCTTCCGGCTTCCAGACCAGATCGATGTTCTCTCCTATCAGCCTGGTCAGCATTTTGAGAGAGTTTTCAACGACTCTGTTCAGATCGAGCAGTTGCGGGGCTATTGTCTGTTTGCGGGCGAATGCAAGCAGCTGCTGGGTAAGCTCGGCTGACCTCTCCGCCGCTTTTCTTATCTCTTCAAAATAGGAGGAGTGCGGCGACTCCTCCTTGACGGAAGCCAGGCCAAGCTCCGCATAGCCGATCATGACCGTCAGCAGGTTGTTGAAATCATGTGCGATCCCCCCTGCGAGCCGTCCGATCGACTCCATCTTCTGGGCCTGCTGTAACTGGGTCTCAAGCCTTCTCTTCTCCTCTTCATCCTCTCTCCGCCTGCTTATGTCGGTGACGATCGCACAGTTGAACTCTGACTCCCTGAACCTGAAACGGGTCACTTTTATCTCGACAGGGATATCTCTGCCGTCTTTATTTTTATGAACGGTCTCGAAACAGTTTGAGCCAGCTTTTGTAACCGCTTCCCACCACTCTGGCCATCTCTCCGGAGATGCGGTCTTATCTATGTCCCAAACGCTCATCCTGAGGAACTCTTCACGGCTGTAGCCGAGCATGGCCGTCGCCGCCATGTTCACACTCCTGAATCTCCCTTCGTGGCTTATCCAGTAAACCGCGTCGCTCATATGCTCGATGGTGAAGTCCTTAAGCTCCAGCTCATCGAGCCTCTTTATCGCGTCAAGCTCATGCGATACCCTTGTGGCGACTATATTGAGAGCGGTTTCAATGAGCTGTCTCTTCGCGAGCGGTTTTTTCGAGATCACCCCTGCAAGGCCTATCGGAGAGCCCCCCGAACTCCAGAGCGGGACGGCGGCATACCCTTCGGCTCCCATTTCGGATAAAAGCGTATCTTCAGGGAAGAGGGAAGCCACGTTCTCCGGGTAGTAGCAGAAGCTTTTCCCCACGACATTTTCACAAGGAGTTCCGCCAAGACCGTACTCGATGGCATCGGCATGATTTCCGTCTGCAACCAGCACCCTTGTCCGGATACTCTCATTTCCTGGGAGCAGTTCCGATATGAACGCGTAATCGGCGCCGGTTGTTCCCGCCAGGAGCAGGGCAATATCGTCAAGAAGTTTGTCGCTGTTCATGACGGTTATTTTGTCGTTCATTGCGGAGAGGAGGGTTTCTATCTTCTCCCGTTCGCTCAGCTGTTCTCTCAGCTCAGATGTACTGCGCCGCACCTGTAACCTCAGGGAGACGACGAAGAGAGAGGAAGCAAAGAGAACAGCGACAAAGATTATTGCCCCTCTTTTCACCCAGGGATTTGTCACCTGGATCGTGGAGGCGGTTCCATGCCCCCATTTTTCACGCGCCTTATGGTAGGGAGAGCCTGTTGTCTTGCGCCATTTCTCCAGATAGCTGTCCAGAAGCGCAAGCATTTCTCCGTTTTTACCCTTTGCCGCAGCAAAGTAGATATCAAACGGGTTGAAGATCACCCCCGACGATCTGAGCCTGTACTCGCTCTGCTTTGCCGCCCCGAAGGTGTTGTTTACGACTCCGCCGTCAACCTCCCCTCTGGAGATCGCCCTGAAAATCTCCTCGAAGTTGTCGTATTCCGTTATCTCGCAAGGTATTGAGAGCTTTTCAACCAGGTTGCGGAAATTGGCTCCGTTGAAATCCCCCTTCATGACCGCTATCTTCTTCCCTCTTACCTGCGGTATGTTTTCTATCTGCGAGTCAGGGAGGACATAGAGCTCCGCCCATACGGTAAGAAGCGGCTCTTTTCCGAAATCGAGGAAAGCCGCCCTCTCCTTCGTAAAGGCAACGTTAGTAAGGATGTCTACCTTACCGCTCCTGATCCGGTCGAGCCCCTCCTGCCAGTCGCCGTACACGTATTCGATATCCAGTTTTTCGCGTTCCGCTATCTCTTTAAGGAAATCGACGTAGAAGCCGCGCACGGTGCCATCCTTGTCCTGAAATATCGCGGGATAGAAGTTGAACGCGGCTATCCGCACGGTGCGGACGCCGGCTGAAACCGATGACGCCGGAAGAACTAAAGCCATGAGAGCATACAGAAAAGCTGCAAGTAAAAGGGTGCGTTTCATAATCACGGTCAGTTGCTCCTCTTGTAAAAGCCTGTTCGCAGCCTCATGAGACTATTCAACAGTTACGCTTTTTGCCAGGTTTCTGGGCTGATCGACATCTGTTCCCTTGAACACCGAAACATGGTAGGCAAGGAGCTGAAGGGGGACGGAGAGGAGTATCGGATCGAGGTCTTCGTTCAGCGCCGGAACAGCGATGACATCCTCCGCGCGTCTCCCGGGCTCCTCGTCGTTCAGGCTGCATACCGCAATAACTCTCCCCCCTCTGGCTATGACCTCCTCCATGTTCGATACGCTCTTCTCATATGCGCTCGAGCGGGGGATAAGCATTACGACCGGAACATTCTCGTCAATAAGGGCTATGGGCCCATGCTTCATCTCCCCAGCCGGGTACCCCTCCGCGTGGATATACGATATCTCCTTCAATTTGAGCGCCCCTTCGAGAGCTATGGGAAAACTCTTACCCCTCCCGAGATAGAGGAAGTCGCGTGCGTTCATGTATTTTCTGGCTATCCTTTCAACAGCCTCATCCAGCTTCAGGGCGTCTTCAAGAAGGGGGGGAACTTTTTTGAGTGCGGTAATCATCTGCTGTCCGGTTATCGAGCTGATTGTGCAGGCAGCCCGTCCAAGCCGGATGGCAAAGAGATAGAGAGCCGTGATCTGTGTAACGAACGCCTTTGTGGAGGCGACACCTATTTCCGGCCCCGCATGTGTGTAGATGACCCCTCCCGCCTCACGGGCGATCGAAGAGTCTACGACATTGCAGATGGCCATATTCATCGCCCCTCTTGATTTGGCCTCACGCAGAGCCGCCAGCGTGTCGGCAGTTTCTCCGGACTGAGAGATTACGATGACAAGAACATTTTCATTGACTACCGGGTTCCGGTAGCGGAATTCGGAAGCTATGTCGACTTCGACCGGAATCCGGCAATGCTCCTCGATATAGAATTTCCCCATCAGCGCAGCGTGCCACGAGGTGCCGCAGGCGACTATCACGATTCGCTTTATCGCCGCAAGCTGGCGGTCGTTGAAAGTGATATCCTCCAGGTAGACATCCCCCTCGGTTTCGAGGAGACGACCGGCAATTGTATCGCGAACGGCACGCGGCTGCTCGTTAATCTCCTTCAGCATGAAATGCCTGTACCCCCCCTTCTCTGCCATCAGAGGGGTCCAGTCGATGTGGCGGCTTTTTTTCTCCAGCGTTTTCCCGTCAATAGTGCAGAAATGGATTGAATGCCCATTTGTTACCAGCATCTCACCGTCTTCCATGAAGACCATTTCACGGGTGTATGCGAGTATCGCCGGTATGTCGGAAGCGACAAAAAACTCATCCTCCCCGATTCCCGCCACCATAGGGGAGCCGGATTTAGCTGCAATCAGGGTTTCAGGTGAGAGTTCGTTCAATATGCAGAGTGCATAAGCGCCTTTCAGGCGGGCAATGGCCAGCCGGACAGCTTTTTCAAAGTCCGGCTCCGAACGGAGCATCTCTTCCACGAGATGCGCAATGGCTTCCGTGTCTGTTTCGCTTTTGAACCTGTGGCCTGCCTGTTTCAGCTCATCCCTCAGCTGCAGGTAGTTTTCGATGATTCCGTTGTGCACTACAGTCACACTGCCCGCCTTGTGGGGATGAGCGTTGATCTCGGAAGGACGGCCATGAGTCGCCCATCTGGTATGCCCTATGCCGGTTCTTCCATTAATGGGCTCTTCGTTTATCAATTTTTCCAGGTTTGCAAGCTTTCCTTCGCTCCTCTTCAGATGAGTTTCACCATCCGAAATAACCGCGATACCGGCGGAGTCATACCCCCTGTACTCAAGTTTTCTCAATCCATCCAGAATTATCGGGGTAGCCTCACGGCTTCCGCAGTAACCTACAATGCCGCACATACATTCTCCTTGTTATTTGTACTGATAAGGTTCTTGCAAAAAGGGCGTCATCTCCGAATAATCCCAAAAAACGCAGTTGGCCACGAATTAACACTAATTTTCACAAATAAAACAAACTGTTACACCAAAACTGGTGTTCATCTGAAAGAATATACCCCTATTACTTGAAAGACTCTGATTTTATTCGTGTTTATTCGCGTAAATTCGTGGTAAAAGCCGGTTTTAGGATAATTCTATCGGGGATCCAGTTTTTTCAGACAATCGAAAAAGTGGATTCCCGATTACTACCTTCGGGAATGACAGACTTTATTTATGGAATCCCGATTACGCAAAGGGTAATGACATCTTTTATGGCTTTTGCAGGAATGCCAGGCGATAATCAGCATCGCTCTCCTCTGGGCAACATTACACAGAAGCGGCTTCCCCTGCCCGGTTCCGACTCTATCCAGACCGTCCCGCCAAGTCTCTCCGCAATGAGCCTCGACATGGTAAGCCCGAGCCCTTCACCGGGAGCAGCGTTCGGGTCGAGCCGGTGAAAGATTTCCCATATCCGCTCCTGCTGCTCTTCGGGGACTCCCACGCCGTTGTCCTCAACAGAGTAGCGTATGTTATCATCTATCTCCTCGCTCTGTATACAGATATGGAGAAGCCTCTCTGGAGAACGGAATTTTATCGCATTATCAAGCAGATTGCCGAATATGTGAGTTACCTGCCCGGCATCGGCGAAACATGGATGAAGATTCCCGGTCTCTACTACCGCCTCTATCTGTTCAAGCTGATATGACATTGAAGAGAGTATCCCGGCTATTATCTTATTCATGTCTATCGTTTCAAAATCAAGCGCCGCGTTTCCGATGCGCGAAAGTCTCAGAAGGGCGTTAAGCATGTTGTCCATTTTCTCAATGTTGCCTGTTATGAATCCGAGCGATCTCGGTATGTTTTCCCGGATGATCGGCGTCAGCATACGGATGTCAGCCGGCGATGGTTCATCCTCCCTGAGTATCCTCTCCAGTTCGGCGCAGCTCTTGAGAAGTTTCCGGCTGAACCCCTGAGCATTCACGAGCGGTGAGCGGAGGTCGTGCGAAGTTATGTAGAGTATCCCCTCAAGTTCCCTGTTTTTTAGGCGGAGCTCGGTCATGAGCCGGTCGCGCTGTCGTTCCGTCATGCGCCGCTCCTGAATTTCCTTCTGCAGTTCACTGTTTGTTGAGCTCAATTCCCTTGTCCTCTCCTCGACCCGTCTCTCCAGAGTATTGCGCGCTATCGTTATCTCCTGGAATCTGTTGTTCAATGCTACCGCCATGTTTCTGAAATTCAGGGTGAGCCGGTTGATCTCCTCGATTCCGCTCTGCGACCATTCCGGGATTTTCCCGTCTAGAAGCTGCTCCGGGAGGTCGGTCGTCATTTTAGACAACTTTCTCAATGGCGCTGAAATGCTCCCGGATGCATACATGGAAGCCAGCATGGCGAGCATGTTCAGCGACAGAACCATCAGCATCGATTGGATATGGTCTTCAAAGAGGATATCCTGGTACGGGGCGAACGGGGTCTGTGCAATCAGTCTCAAGCCGCTTGATCCGGAAAGGGGGATTACGGCTGTATAGGTTATGGCTCTCGCTTTTTTCCATGCGGGGAGTCCGTAGGATCCTGAAGGGGTGCATACTGATATGTTGAATTTCGGCTCCGCCACCGTTTTTTCTCCGTCAAGGCACTCCTCGAATACAACTGTTTTTCCGGTATTGCCGGAATCGGCTATTATCATATTCCCCGCGTCAACGATAAAAAGCGTGTGAAAAGGCCTGATCCGCGATTCGGAGAGCTTGTTGGACAATGAATCATCCCTTTTCTTCTCTGCGGAGTTACCCGGCTTTTCCAATTTTATACCATGAAGCCTCTCCTGACCTGAATCCGGCAGGGAGACAGGCAATACCCGATAAAGAGCCATCCTTGCGCTGTTGTGAAGCTCTTCGTAGAGCCTCGCCAGCATCTCCTCCTCGTAATTCTTGCCGCGCATAATCATCAGAATCATTGCCGGTATGAGAGCTATGGCAAGCAGAAGGTTGAAGAGCAGCCTGTGAACCGGTATAGGGGGAGCCTGTCCCTCTCTCCCGGTTTTTGTTATCTGGGGGAGATATGTCAGCACAAGACTAGCCAGAACTGCATTTGTCATTCCGATAAGCCAGTACATGAGTGAAGCAGCGATTGTGCCCAGAATGGGGGCGTGCATGACAAGGCGGAAGAATATCCAGAGAAGCGGTATGCCGACAAAAGGCCAGTAAATAGCGTCATAAAGGATTATGTTACGTTTTCCCCCCTTTTCAAGCAGCCACCCTATAAAGAGCGTTTCACCGCAGAGCCAGATCATCGCGTAAGGATGCCCGAAGAGGTGCAATGTCCAGGAGGATGCGACAAGAGCTGCAAAAACACCCCAACGGATGCCGTAAAGATAGAGGACTATGATTGCTGCGATACTGCCGAAAAGGTAACTGAACCCGGTAAAGACTCGATAGGCGAAGAAATTGCCGGCGAATCCGGCCGAAATCAGGAGGAGGAGCAGAAGGTATGATCTTTTTCCCTCTGTTGCCGGAACTGCAGTGGCGTAAGGAGTCTCTTGCCTCTTCATGATTCGCTCCAGTCTGAAGATGCGATGAAAGTGAGCTTGAGGACGGGTGGAAAATAGTTCCCATCCGGAGTTTCCGATGGAAATTTACTAGTTTCCATCCGGAAACTCCG
>DFZL01000011.1 GCA_002382705.1 Geobacter sp. UBA4057 | reverse complement strand
AAAATCCGAAGATTGACGCCGCCAGAGGGGAAAAGCACCCTTTCCGGATGGAAACTATTTCAGCATTTTCGATACCAGTTCGTATATAGGCAGCATAAGCCCCATGATAATAACGGCGAAAAGCCCCCCGATGACAATCATTACCACCGGCTCTATCAGCTTGCCAAGGCTTTCTGTCGCATCGTTCAGTTTTTTAGTGTAATAGCCGGAGAGGAATTTGAGCTGATTTTCCAGGGTTCCGCTGGTCTCCCCGATATTTATCATCCTGATCACCAGATTGGGGAATCCCCCCTGCTCCTGGAGCGAATCGGAGATCGTGTTGCCGTTAAGCACCGACGCCTTGGCGGCGGAAAGTTTCTCTGCGAAGTATTCGTTCCTGAGCGATGGCAGAAGGAGGCTGAAAAGCCTCTCTATCCCTATCCCGGCGGCGACCAGAATGCTGAACTGCTCCGCGAATGAGGCCATTATCCTGTTGAATACGATGAGCCTGACTATCGGGATACGGATTACCGCTCTGTCCCTCAGAAGCCTTGCTCTCCTGCTCTTCCCCATGAAATAGGGGATAAGCGGCATAAGGAGGAGAGAGAAAAGCATCTTCCCCCAGTGCGCCTGGAAAAGAGCGCTGACCGTTATCAGCGCGACCGTCAGCGGAGGGAGTTTCACCCCCATCCCGAGCATGGTGCCGACAAGTTTTGGAAGGACGTAGGCAAGCCAGAAGATAAGCGCGGAAAGTGTCGTGAATATTGCAAAGATCGGGTACATCAGCGCTTTTTTAATTGCATCGGCCAGGTTCTGCACCCTGATGAGGTGATCTGCCGCCTCCTGGAGACTCTCGTCAAAACGCCCGGTCTCTTCGCCTACTGAGAGAAGTGTCTTGACGATATCCGGGAAAATGGCGCCCTGGGCAGCTATCGCAGTTGAAACGGAGCTGCCATGCTCGACTCTCTTTTTTATGTCCCGTATGGCTGATTTCATGATCTTGTTGGATGTGGATGCGACAAGGTCTTCGAGGCAGCCAAGAATGGGCATCCCGGCTTTAAGCATCACGGAGAGACTCTGCGCGAATTCGATGATCTCCATTCTGTTCACCTGATGCGAGGCCAGAAAAGTTTTAATCTTCTGAAGCGTGGCGGATGTCTCCTGAATTGTCAGCAGATAAAATCCTTTTCCGGCAATCTCCCTTGCCGCTTCGTCCACGCTCCCGGACTCGAGAGTGCCACTTGTCTGCCTGCCGGTCACGTCAATGGCTGTGTAAGAATAGAAACTCATCCTGAAACTCTCTTTATCTCGCTTACCGTAGTCAGGCCTGACGCCGCTTTTCTCAATCCGTCAGCGACCAGCGGTACCATTCCCCCTTCCAGCGCCGCCTTGTAGATGGTGCCGGTAGAGGCGCCGTTGTAGATCATCTCCCTTATCTCCGGGTTTATGACCAGGACTTCAGATATGAGGGTTCTCCCCGAATAACCGGTTCCGTCGCACCTGTCGCACCCTCTCCCCCGATATCCGCTCTCCTGTTCCAGAGCCGCTCTCTTAAATATGTTTTTTTCCGGTTCGGAGAGCCTGTACTCCTCCCTGCAGTGCGGGCATATCTTTCTGGCCAGGCGCTGGGATGCGACAGCCATCAGTGATGACGAGAGAAGCAGCTTGTCCATGCCGAGATCGAGGAGCCTCGGTATCGCCGTAACGGCGTCGTTTGTGTGAAGGGTGGAGAGAACAAGATGCCCGGTAATTGAAGCCCTCACAGCCATCTGCGCCGTTTCGGGATCACGTATCTCTCCCAGGAGCATGACATCCGGATCCTGCCGCATGAAGGTTCTGGCAGAGGAAGCGAATGTATATCCGGCCTTTTCGTTCACCTCTGTCTGGCGGACAAAGTTCAACCTGTACTCCACAGGGTCCTCCACGGTGATTACGTTTCTCTCGAGAAGGTCTATTTCGCGGAGGCAGGAGTAGAGGGTGGTGGTCTTTCCGCTTCCGGTGGGGCCTGTTATGAGCAGTATGCCGTGCGACCTGTTGAACAGGCCGCGCATGGTTATTATCAGCCCGTCGTTCAATCCAAGCTCCGTCATGCTCATAAGCTGGCCGCTTGTCGAGAGCACTCGGATTACGATGTTTTCGCCATAGATGGAGGGGACGCTCGATATGCGGAGGTCGTATTTTCTGTTCAGGAATCCGAGAGCGTAGGAGCCGTCCTGCGGGAGGCGCTGTTCCGCTATGTCCATATGGGCAAGTATCTTTATTCTCGATGCGATTGCAGATTTGAAGAGGTGGGAGAGACAGTGGCCATAAGTCAGAACTCCGTCTATCCGGTAGAAAACGTGAAGAACCTCTTTTGAAGGAGTGAGGTGGATGTCTGTCGCCTTCCTCCTTATCCCGTCCATCAGGAGGAGGTCGGCAAGCTCCGGTATTATCGAGCCCTGAACAGCGGTTCCACTCTTTATGCCTGAAAAAAGCTCCTCCAGTCTTCTGTGCACCGGATGCTCTGTGAAATAGTATGCGCTCTCGATCACTTCATTGTATGCGTCGTGGTCGACAAGATAAACCCTGGGAGGGTTGCCTGTCATATGCCTGACCGAATCGACCGCCACGACATTGCTTGGATTCGAGACCCCTATGGAGAGAACTGAATTTCTGATTTCAAGCGGTATGTATCCGCATTTTCTCGCTGTCTCCTTCGGGATGAGGCGGAGCGCCTCGTCGGAAATGTTGAAATGGCGAAGGTCTATGTACTCTATGCCGGATTGGAGCGCGATGGTTTCCGCGAATTCACGCGAAGTGACGAAACCGAGCGAAATCAGCGTATCGCCCAGTATGGCTCCAGTCACTCTCTGTTGAATAAGTGCTATTTCGAGCTGCTTTTTAGTCAGCATCCCTTTTGAAATCAGAAGATCGCCGATTCTTATCGGGGTTTCCGCCATATTCGCCTTTCCTTGTAATTCCGGCTGAAGGTTCCCTTCCTGGAATTTGCAAAGCCTGTCATTCCCGAGGCAGTAATCGGGAATCCATAGTGAATGCAATCATGAAGGGGGGCCACCCATGCGCGAAATGCTCTTTTCAGCCCTGTCTCTCTTACTCCATCCCGTTCACTATGTTCGGCCTGAGTAGCAGCACAAGCTCCGAGCGCGACTCCTTGTTGTTTATCCGCGTAAAAAGCTTCCCAAGAAGCGGGATGTCGCCAAGAAGCGGGATTTTTTCGTTGTCGGTGGTTGTCTTTCTCGAGATAAGCCCCCCTATTATCACCATCTGGCCATCCTGCATCTTCACGGTAGTTGTCATCTCCCGCAGATCTACAGTCGGGATCGAAATCGAGGTCTGGTTCCCTATTGCCCCGACAGATTTGTCTGTAAGGGAGATCAGGTCTGAAGTAATCGGCGTGATGTTGAGCGATATCTCTCCGCTTTCGGAAATGTACGGGACTATCCCCATTATCACCCCTGAAAGTATGCTCCCGGTCTCGACGTTGAAAGTCGTGATCGGGGCGGCTCCGCTGCTTACGGATGTGGTTGATGTCACCTTCGATATGTAGCTTGTGTTTCTCCCGACCGTCAGTATCGATACGTGGCCGTTCATTACGTTGACTTTCGGATTTGAAAGGGTTTTGACATCCCCCTGCGTTTTAAGGGCGGTGAGGAGCGACTGGAAATTCGACCTGCTGACACCTACCTGAAATTTTGACCCTTCCGCTGCCGTGTCGGTTGCGTCGGTGAAGCTTCTGGACGCCATGTTCAGCCCGCCGAATCCCGCGTTAAGGGTTCCGCCAAGCCCTTTTACATTGTCGAGGAAAGACCAGTCGATTCCGAAGTTGAGCCCTTCGTTGAGCTGCACCTCGATGATTCTGGCCTCGATCATCACCTGCCTGCCTAGCACTTTTTTCAGATTTTCGATATACCTCTCAACCCTTTCCATCCCTTTTCGTCCCGCAGTGACCATTATTGTTCCGGTCAGGCGGTTGACGGTGACGTTCTGCACCGGACTCCTGGTATCTCCCTGCCCGGAGAAATTCCTCTCGGCTGCGCGGTCAAGCGGGTTTTGAGGCATTGCCCGGCTCCCGGGCTGTCCCGAAGCGTCTCTTGAGGGGGGAGCGGCTCTGTTTTCTTCGCTCTTTCCGGTCTGCTTTTCAATTTCCAGAAGAGCGACAAGCGATTTTTCAAGCGATTCCCAGAAGTCGTAAGCCTTGGCATCCGCCTTGCTGGTGGACTGTATCGACCCTTTCAGGTTGCTGGAGCTTGTTCCACCGGAGCCGGTGGAGCTGCTCGCGGTAACCATCGCCCCTCCGAGTATGTCTCCGCCTACGTCGATAGAATAGCTGCCTACAAGCGCCGGGTGCCCCAGCTCGAATATCTTAGTAGAGACTGATTCAACTTTCAGGACATTCCCCTGGATGCTGTAGAAGCAGTCCACCGAAGAAAAGAGCGCTTTCAGGGCATCCTGGGCGGTCACGTTCCTGAGGGAGAGAGTCACCGGCTGATCAAGGGGGACTCCGCTTCCGATCAGAAGGTTGAGCCCTCCCGCTTCTGCCAGCACATGAAGCACGTCTCCGAGAGCGCTGTTCCTGACGACTATGTTGACTACCTTTGTCCTGACCGGAACGATCTCTTCGGTCATCGGGACAAATTCTGGCGCCTTGTACTGCGGCATGGCTGAATTGTCGTGGCTCGGGAGTTTTTCGGTGATGAGTGATTCGTCATTCGCCCTCTTTACCGCCTGCTGTGGGGAAGAGCATCCGGCGACCGTGATCGCCTGAAGCATCGCCAAAGCAAAAGGAATGAGTCTTTTTCTGGTTCTGTTCATTCTATAGTGAGCCATATCTCTTTTCCGCCCGTCCTTGCAAGAACCCTGTTTTTGGTGATTCTTATTATTTTAAGTCCCGAGGTTTCAGAACCTTCACGCATTACATGCCCGTCTATGATCGCTATTTTCACCCCCCCGTCGCTGTAGATCATCGAAAGCTCCGGAAGCAGTTGTGAAGTTGCCACGCTTTTCCGCTCTTCTCCCCCCTTTGCGCCAGGTATCGGACCAGGGGGGAATGATGAAGCTTTCGCCGACGCTTCAGTTCGTTTCGGCTCGGGGGGTGTAACCGGATTCCGCGCCCCTGTGAAGAGCGGAACCGGTTTCGGCAGATTAAGCTGAACCTGCCGTGGAGAAAAATTCAAAAGCTCCCTTTCTGCCGGAGTCAGCTCAGGCGCAGGAATTTTCCATGAAAAAATAGCTATCTGGATGGCAATCACAGCTATGGGCAGCATCATCGAGGCGGCAACTTTTGCTCTGAAATTCATGGTTCTCCTCTGACCGGAGAAATTACCCTGCCGCTTATCACGACAGGGGAAAATCCTCTGCCGGACTCTTCTGTCTGCGATATAGAGACTGAATCTACCGGAGTGAATGGGAATACATTCCGCTCCAATCTGCCGATGCAGTTGAGGATCGAACTGAAATCGCCATTTCTGAATGTCATGGTGAATTTAAGAAAAGCCTCATCCCCCTTTTTTTCAACAGCTCCGACAACCAACTCGTCAGGCTTGTAAATCCGGCTCATCTGATCAACCTTCGAGTATATCTCCCTTTCCTGGGTCATTGCGCCGCCCTTTTCCCTGAACAGGCTTTTAAGGCTGGCAATGGCTAAGCGATGGTTTTCCACGGCCACATGAAGCCTTGCTAGCCCGGTGTCTACGCTGGCCAGCTCCTTCTCAAGCCTTGAGATTTTTCTCCGCTCGCGCTCCATGAGTGAAAAAGCGGTTGAAACCGCAAGGAAGAGCAGTGACGCCAGTATAAAATTTCTTTTGAACTGGGTTGCAGAAGCATGATAGCGGTTTCTCATCTGTCACCTGCCCGGGCGCTGTCAAAGCGGGCATCTAGCGAGAATGTTTTCGCGTTGACATCAACAGAGCCGGAGAGCACGGAGTAACCGGGGGTCCGCGAAAGAAGCGCGGCGCTCTCTTCATATATCTTCTGTGCGTCTTCATACCCTTCCGATTTTATTCCACCTTCGATATGAACCTTTATGAAGTTATCCGAACTTTCTGTTTTAACAAGCCTCAAACTGCAGCCGGAACCGTTCAGAGATGAAAGCCCGGCCAGTGATGATGCCTGGCCAGTCCTTGCGCCAGCCATGTTCAGATACTGTATATGCCTGGAATACTTCTCTATTTCCGAGTCGAGCTTCCTGTAGCCGTCAAGTTTGCCGGTGTAAGGCGCAAGCCCCCCCCTCAGCCTCGATACGGAAGCTTCCAGCTCTGCAATGGCGAGCCTTTCGGTGATTGTCATTCCGGCAAGGAAAATCGAGGCTAGAAGCATTGCGGCGGTTGTCCTTCTGAATATCCTTTCCCCTTTCAGAAACTTGAGATAATCAGGCGGGGCGAGGTCTCCGAGAGTTGGGGCTTCGACATGGTGAACCGTGGCGGCGAGCGGGGCCAGATAGCTTTCATGCCAGGTCTCGGGAATATGGGAAAGGCTGGGGATAGTTCCCCTGGATATCGGCGCGGAAGGCTGCTGCCATGATTCTGGAGGAAGCGGGATATTCAGGAGAATGACCTCGGAAGTCCTGATTCTCAAGGTTTGGAAAGAGTAATCGATAGTCATGTTTATGTTCTGAATATCGTCCGGGGTCAGAATCTGGCTTGATGAAGGAATCGTCCTGATGAAAACGAGCTCTCCGTTCATCATCAGCATCAGGAGTTTCTCATCAGGGAGCGAGGCCACGACAAGTCTGGGTCTGGCGCTTTCCTCGGCGCGGATGCCGGAGGCTCCCCTGATGATGGCGTAGGGAGCGGCGTAAAGGTTCAGAACTCTTTTTCCGTGATATACAAAGCTTGAGATGTATCCGGAGATTTTATCCGACGGGTAGCTGAAGACGGAGAGTTTTCTCGAAATCACCCCTTCAATGGCGGTTTCTTCGGTTATACCGTAGAAAAAACAGGGGTGGGATGATGCCTCTTCAGGATGAAGTTTCTTCAACTCGCCACTTATGATCTGTTCGTAATGGCTTGAGGTTGCGGGGGGGAGATTGAAGATGTAATGATTGAATGACTCCGGATTGCAGCACAATATGCAGTTTCTGACTCTGGAAGAGGCCAGGAATGCGTCAAGCCCCTCCATCGGGAAAATCACGGCCTGGCCAAGGGACGAAATTATCCCGTCTTTTATGGATAATTCAACCGCCTGGACAGTTTTGTCGTCAATATAGAATGAAAGCAGCGCGCTCATTGGATAGATTTACTCTCTGGAAACAAGGATTACGTATCAAAAACGGTGCTGCCCGATTTGTCTTGTCATTCCCGAATTTTAAAAGCCTGTCATTCCTGAATTAAAGAGGGCTGTCATTCCCGAAGTGTGTAATCGGGAATCCAGCTTTTGAAAACCATATGAGTGCGTGGCTCTGGCATGACAGTTTTTGCAGGCAGCAAATATAAGAAAGCAATAACCTAGTGAAAAAGAGCGGCAAATGCAATGTCAAATTGTCGCGGATACCGGGGAATCATCAGCCAGTAAACGGCACCCACCCTTGACAGATGGAAAAGAGTAATTATTTTTTACTTGCAAATCACCTGCAAAATGAAAGGAGGCAAACCAAATGGCAACCTGGGATGTATTCAAGGAACTGGACAATTTGAGAAGGGAGATTGATGAAGCTTTCCGAGGCGCCGGTTACAGCCGGCCATTGGGACAGACATTCCTTTCGCCCGTGACGGGACGCCGTTTCCCTCTGGTAAATTTCAGCGAGGACGAAGGTCATCTCTTTATCGAAGCTCTTCTCCCCGGAGTTGACCCGAAGGATATCGATCTGACCGTTCTTCGGAACACAGTCACCATAAGCGGCGAAAGAAAACCGTTTGTCGAGAGAGAGGGGCAGATCGTTCACCGCTCCGAGCTTGGCTCCGGCAGATTCTCCCGTACAGTGGAATTGCCGGTGGACATTGATCCGGAGAAGATCAACGCAAGCTGCAGGGATGGCGTGATGCGGATAACGCTGGCAAAGGCCGAACATGCGAAGCCGAAAAAGATCGAAATAAAACTTGCATGATAAAATGTCTGTTTCAGGAAAGGGGGTAAAAAATTATGGGAGCCAACAGCCTTACGGGAAGAAATGACGAAAAGAACCTTCAGCCACGCGAAGAGACAAGATCTAACGACAAATTTATACGCCCTGCGGTAAACATAATCGAGACCGAGGAGGGGCTCGTGCTTACAGCTGATATGCCGGGCGCTTCGAAAGAGGCTCTGGATGTAAATGTGGAGAAGGGGATACTTACCATATCCGCGCCAGCCAGGAATGAGCTTCCTGGTACGGAGGCTTACAGGGAGTTCGAACTCGCCAGCTACTACAGGCAGTTCACGATCCCGGAAAGCCTTGATCATGAAAAGGCTCGCGCAGAGTATGCAAACGGCATCCTGACGCTCAGGGTCCCGAAAGCGGAGGTTGCGAAACCGAAAAAGATTGCGGTGCAGGCCGCCTGAAAAAGTTTTAAAGCGAGGTGATCAGCGATGTCAAACCTGTTGCCTGACAAGTGGAGAGAGGCGCTGGAGCGGGTTTATGACAAAGCGGGCAATTTGCTTTCTAAAATTTCGCCAAGGAAAAAAGATGAAAATTCGCCCGAGAGATTAACGGCTGATGTTTTTCCGGCTTCGATTCAGTTTTCCGCTCCATCGCTCGATATGGATGAGCTCGACGATGAACTGGTGATCAGGGCAGAACTCCCTGGCCTTGGACGAGACGACTTCTCGGTCGAGGTCGCCGGGAGAGAGTTGACGATAAAAGGGGAGAAGAAGATGGTCAACGAACGGAAAGGGGGTGATGGACGCTGTATTTCGGAATGCAGGTACGGCGCTTTTTCCCGGACTGTCCGGTTGCCGTACGAAATAGATGAGAAAAGTGTCGCGGCAGACCTTAAAAACGGTCTGCTGACCATCCGGTTGAAAAAACCGGACAATATGAGGCGCATCCGCTGCCGGGTGCCGGTCTCATGAACAGCATTGATCGTGGTAGGGGGGTGCTTGACGCACCCCTCGCTGTTTTTCCGCTTTTTGTGAAATTTTTCAAAAGAAATAACACTTGCCATTCCTGCCTATTTCCATCGGAAAGTCAGGATGAGTCAGCGCTGTTTTAAGGATCTGCACCCGGATTCAATTCGCGTGATCTCAGTGAACAACCTCCGGTTCACCGGTGTCGGAATGCCCAGGCTCTCACCAAGCTGAATCAACTTGCCCGACAGCATCTCAACTTCGGTCTTGCGCCCCGCCTCCACATCTTGCAGCATAGATGTCTTCCCGTTCTCCCCCAGCGTCGCAAGAACCTTGCGCCACTCAGGTATGTCATCAGAAGAGAGATTGATATGCAACGCGCGGGCGACTGCAATGACCTCTCTCATCGCCGCTTCAGTCATTTCCAGAGCCTCTTCTGAAGACCGGATTGCGCCGTACGTGGCCCCCATGACGGCCGAAACCTGGTTGACCCCGACATTTATCATGAATTTGAACCAGAGAGCGCGGATCATGTCCTCCGGTATCTCGTTGATGATTCCGGCCCCGGCCAGCAGCTCGCTTGTCCGTCGGACACGATCGGATACCTCATCGTTTTTCGCCTCCCCCAGCAGAATGCGCCCCAGATTGTCATAGGTAACGCCATCCCGCTCGCGGACCGCATCAATCCCCAGTGTCAGTCCGTAGATGATTTTTCCCTTCCCGAAGATCGCACCGAGCCGCTCCTCGCTGTCAATGCCGTTCATTACCGACAGGATTACGCTCTCTTCTCCGACGCTCTTTTTCATGTCTGTCATGGCCTGATCGAGATCGTGGTACTTGACCGCAACTATTATCAGATCTACCGGACCGCCATCGTCCGGTTTTGCAACAGGCACCGCGTACTTTTTCCCGTTGACCGTGACCCCCCTCTCTTTCAGGTAGTCATAGCGCCTCCCGTCTGCAATGAAGCGGACAGAGCCGGGATGCCGCTCGTAGAGCATGGAGCCGTAGATTGCGCCAAGGGCACCTGCGCCGATTATGGCTGTCCCTTTCATTTTTTTGCTCCTCTTTTCGGGTTAATTGCCACTCGATGCCCGGTTTTTCAGAAAACCGATTAAATCTTGGCGCGGAGTATCGGTTCGAGTCAAGCCGGAGTTAGAGGCTGATTTCTTCGGTCTGAATCCG